>NZ_MVOG01000001.1 GCF_002286915.1 Bifidobacterium italicum
GGGGGGGGGGCCCCCCCCCCCCGGGGGGGGGGGGGCGCCCACCGCCGTATCGGATGTGACATGCGTCAGTACTTCGCAAGGATGTCGACGACGAAGACGAGCGTCGAATTCGCCGGGATCTCGCCCTGCGCCTGATTGCCGTAGCCGAGGTCCGGCGGCACGACGAGCAGCACCTGCGAGCCGACCGTCTGGCCGACGAGGCCGTCAATCCAGCCTTGGATGACGCCACCGCTCATAGACGCGTCGAAGGTGCCCCCGCGGTCCCATGAGGAATCGAATTGCTTGCCATCGAGCAGCCAGCCGCTGTACTTGACGACGGCTGTGTCATTCGCAGTGATCTTCTCGCCGTTGCCTTTGATCAGCGGCTGTGCAATGAGCTTGTCCGAACCCTTGTACCCGTTCATATCGATTGACGGCTTGCCATCCGCAGCGGTCGTGACCTTCGGCAGATCGGCCGGCACGTCCTTGACCTTCTCACCTTCCGCTTTCGTTAGCGCTTTGAGCTGCGAGACGAAAGTGAAGACGGTCAGATAGGCGCCTCCGGATGTGTCGCCGCTGGTCGAACTGAGCGCGAGCGTCGTATTGATCTTCTTGCCCTGCAGCAGCTGGAACAGTTCAGCATCCATCTTCGTGGAGTCGCTGGTGAGGATGATCGAGCAGTCGGGGCGGTTGGTGCTCCATGTGTCGGTGATCTCCTTGCCGGTCTTCGCGTCAATCGAGATGCCTTGGGCGCACAGACGGTCTCCGTCCTTCATCGTCGCGCCATCACCCTCCTGCAGGAACGCATAGCCGTTGTTCGGCACGTCAAGCGGCGCCTTGAACTTGACCGTCGGCTTCTCTCCGGGTTTGCCGGTCGCCGTGATGCCCTTGATCTCAGTGAGGCTCGTCGGGGAGGCGGATGCCCCCGCCGAACCGCTCGACGAGGCGCTCGCGTCGCCCTTCGGCGAGCCCGAACCGCAGGCCGCCATGCTTACGCATAAAGCGAGCGCGCCGACGACTGATGCGGCGCGTGTGATAGAAGTTACTAGAGAAGTATGTTGCATAGCCACCACAGTAACGCCTCTGCCCGATTTATCCGTCCGGATGGTAAGGGAGTTGTGAAGGGCCGCGACTTGTAGAATGGATACGTGATGAACGACGGTCAAGAAGAAGAAACGCGTGTGCCGCGCAGGCATCCGGTGCCTTCCCGGCATGCGAAGATCATGCGCGGCATCGTGACGCCGATTTTCGGCCTGCTCGCCGTGACCTGCATCGTCTTCGGCATCCTCAACCAGACGATCTGGAAGCCGAGCCGGGACGTCACGGCGGTCGCGCATCTGGACGGCACACGGTATGCGGTCATCGACCCCGGCGTGCTCGATCTGGTCGACAAGAGCGTGCGGATCCGCGCTGACGCCGCCTCCGTCGAGCCGTCCGCCGGCGCGACGGCCGCGCCGTCGGATGACGCGAACGGCACGGCCGCGAACGATCCGGCCGCCGAACCGTCGACCTGCATCGCGATCGGCAGTCCGAAGGACGCCGCCGGCTGGCTTTCCGGCGAAGCGTACACGCGAGTGACCGGTCTCGACAGCTGGAGCGCGCTGTCGACGGTCGCCGAGAAGGCGCACGGCAGCGCCTCCACCTCCGACCAGCAGGTCGCCTTCGCCGATTCGGACATGTGGGCGAGCACGTCGTGCGGCAAGACGAGCGCGGCGCTGCGTCTGGACGACGCGAAGGCGACGCAGGTCGCGGTCGTCGATTTCGGCGGCGACGCGTCGGACGCCACGATCAGCATGCACTGGGTGCGCCAGAGCGTGCCGGACTTCGCGCTGCCGTGGTACTTCGGCGGCGGCCTGTGCGTCATCCTGGCGATTCTGTCGGCGTCGGTCTTCGCGATGGATCCGGAGACGCGCCGCCATCGCTTCGCCAAGGTCATCAAGCCGCGCAAGGAGAAGGAGCCGGTCGAGGAGACGACGACGATCGCGGCCGCCGTTGCAGGCACCTTCGCGAGCATGAAGCCGCGCAAGCGTACGAAGACCGCGAACGGCAAGCCGCGCGGACGCCATGGACGCCACGCCGGCGCCGCCGCGGACGAGACGGGCGGGACGCCGCAGATCATCGACCCGATGTCGCGCAACCTCGTCGCCGAGCAGGCGCGCCACGCGGACGCCTCCGGCGCGCAGGACGGCGCGGAACCGCGCAGCACGACGTCGGCGACCTCGTCCGACGAGGCGACGTCCGTCATCACGCCGGAGGAGCTGCAGGCCTACTTCGCGCGCCTCGTGAGCGAGGAGACCGGATCGATCCCGGCCGTGTCCGCGGACACGACGACGGAGACGACCAGCGACACGGAGACAACGACGACTGAGACGGCCGACGCCGGCGCGGAGCAGGCGTCGGTGACCGTCGAATCGGTCGACGCCGGCGAAGGAACCGACGATGCCGCGGACGTCGAGCCGGCCGCTGACCCCGACGTCGAGCCGGACGCCGCGGCGGATGCCGGATCCGAGACGGACGCGGACGGCGCCGGCGACGACGGTACGGACGATGCGCCGACGAGCGACGAGACGGACGACATGGACACCGACGCGGACGCCGCTGCGGACGCGAAGGACAAGGAGAACGACTGATGACACGACGTTCACTGACCGCAGTCACGGCGGCCGCGCTCGCACTCGGCATGACGTGCGCGCTCGGCGCATGCGAGGGAACGGTGCCGACGGTGAACGCGCCGACATCGGCCGCGTCCGCGACGCCGGACCTGACCGAGGCGCAGGAGCGGAGCATCCGCGCCGATCTGCTCGCCACGATCAAGGAATGCAACGACACGAAGGATCCGGCGAACCTCGCGCAGGCGATGAGCGGGCCAGAACTCGAGATTCGCACGAGCGAACTCAAGGTCGCGCAGAAGAACGGCAAGCTCGATCCGAAGACGACGATCCCGGACGATCTGACGCAGACCGTCATCCCGACCGACAACGGCTGGCCGCGCGCCGTGTTCTCGATCACGACGACGACCGAGGACCAGCAGTCGGAGCGTCTGCTTGTGTTCACGCAGGGCGACGCGCGCGAGAACTACCGCCTGTGGGGCGTCACGCGCCTGTTCCAGGGCGCGAAGATGCCGAAGTTCACGGTGCCGTCGATCGGCTCGCAGATGGGGCATGAGGACGACGGCAATCTCGTCATGACGCCGAAGGAGGCCGTGACGCGCTACGCCGACGTGCTGCAGAACGGCGCGAAGAGCCAGTACGCGAACGATTTCGACGACGACTACTTCCGTGACAACCTCGCGCAGCTGTCCGCGACCGTGCAGCAGGGCATGGAGCGCAACAAGGGCACGCAGCAGCAGACCTTCGCGCCGGTCGACGGGCAGATGCAGATCATGCGTTCGTCGGACGGCGGCGACCTCGTCGTCGCGCAGATCGACTCGGTGTGGACTCGCACCGCCGGCGAAGGCCGCGAATCACAACCGGCCTCCGACGCCGAACGCGCGATCTTCGCCGACGGCAAGGCGACGAGCACGATGAAGGCGACCTACGTCAACGTCGTCGCCATCTACGTACCGCCGGCGAAATCGGGACAGAAGGTGCAGGCTGTCGGCGCCGAACGACAGGTCGTCAAGGTCGAGGCCGTCTGACGGCCACGGCGCGCACACGGCGCAGCAGGACACACGACATACGCCATACGGAAAGAGGCAAACAATCATGGCACAGGATTTCAAGCCGGGCATCTCGCTCGCCGGGGCGGTCGACCTCGAAGGGCTCAAGCACCAGACGAAGGCGGAACCAGGTCAGGCTGGCGGCGCGCCCGCGGCCGGCGGCTACGTCATCGACGTGACGGAACGCAACTTCCAGGCGATGGTCGAATCATCGGCGACGTTCCCGATCGTGCTGCTCATGTGGGTTGAGACGGACGACCGCTGCTTCGCGATGGCGCGTGCGCTCGGCGACGCGGTCAACGGCATGAACGGCCAGCTGCAGCTCGCGCGCGTCGACGTCGCGAAGGATCCGGCGATCGCGCAGGCCTTCGGCGTGCAGGGCGCGCCGGCGCTGTTCGCGCTCATCGCCGGACGCCCGATGCCGATCCTCGAGGGACTGCCGACCGACGACGAACTCCAGCAGATCACGACGCATGTGCTGCCTCAGCTCGTGCAGGTGGCCGCCCAGGCCGGCGTGACCGGCACGGCCCCGTACATCGAACCGGCCGCCGGCGCCGCCGACGCCGAGCAGCCTGCGGCCACGCAGGTGCCGGCTGCGCACGCCGAAGCGCACCGCCTCGCGCAGGAGGGCGACTACGCCGGCGCGGCTGCCGCCTACGAACAGGTGCTCGAAGCCGATCCGTCCGACGACCTCGCGCGCCGTGAACGCGCGAAGGCGCTGCTGCTCGCCCGTTCCGCCGACGCCGACGTGCGCGCCGTGCGTCAGGCGGCCGCCGACGCCCCGGACGATCTCGACGCGCAGCTCGCCGTCGCCGACGTCGATATGATCGGCGGACAGATCGACGACGCCTTCAGCCGTCTGCTCGATTTCGCCGCCGCGCACCGCGACCAGATGGATCCGGCACGCGAACGCATGCTCGAGTACTTCCTCATCCCCGACGCCGGCGACGAGCGCGTCGCGCGTGCGCGTCGCCGCCTCGCGACGCTGATGTACTGAGCCTCCGCCGATCTTCGGCGTCGACGATATGGGCCGTCATTCCATCGTGTTCCTGCCGAACGACTGTTGGAATGACGGTCCGTCATGTTCGAGCTCATGTTCGAAATCGTCGGACCACTGCGCGAACGGGCGACATGAGAGCTCGTCGTTGCTGAATCGCGGCTCATCGGTGATCTCGGTGACGCAGAAGCGCGGGATGATCAGGTTCGTCACCGGCGTGCTGCGCTGCGCGGCGGCGACGACGAGCGGGGCGTTCATGCCGCCGAAGACGTCGATGTTCCAGCCGTCGGCGCCGATCCACGCCGTATAGCGGTTCTTGATGATGACGTCGCCGCCGCGCAGCACGAGGGAGGCCGCGACCTGCGCGTCGATGTCGCGCGACGCCTCGTAGCGCGTGCCGCCCACCGACGGCCCCTTGACGCCGAGCGTGGCCGTGCGGAACGCGTCGCGGTGCTCGGCGAGCACGGTGCGCGGGTCGAGATCGGCTGTCATCGGGACGCGCAGCGTGCGCGTCATCAGGCGTACACGCAACGCGTACCGGTCGGCATGCACGAAATAGCTTTGGATGATGAGCGCGGGCGCGTCGCCGTCGTCGAGCTCCGACGGCATGCTTCTGCAGAAGAAGCGGCGCTCGTATTGGTATTCGTCGAGCAGCGGCATGCCATCCATCGTCATATCCATAATCCCAGTGTAGTGCGCGGCGCGGGGTGGCCGGACGGGAGCGGTTGGGACGGGCGGGTTTCGCTACGTCCGGCTTTCGTGTACAGTAGAGAGGTGCAAACGGGCTTGTAGCTCAGTGGATAGAGCGTTCGCCTCCGGAGCGAAAGGTCGTGGGTTCGAACCCCATTAAGCCCACCGACGCCCCGTCCTGATTCGTTCAGGGCGGGGCTTTCCGCTGTCCTGCGCCGTTTGCGATCGTCGCGCATGCAATGCGCGGCGGCCGTGATCGCCGGGATCCCGGCCTGTGAACATCGTGGACGCAGTCCGCACCCATCACGTTCACTAACTCATCGCTTTGCGAACGTGATGGGTGCGCACTGCGGCAGGGAGGTTCGCAATCGGGCGCGTTTGCGAACCATTCGGGTGCCGACTGCGACGGTCGCGTTCGCAACGCGACGGCAAATGCCCCGCCGCCGTTGACCACAACGTGGCCGTTGGGGACGCATGCGCGATGGACGCCGTTATGATGCCGAATGACCATGTTCCCGCACGTCGCAGCAGGCGCACAGGGACGCTTGGATGAAAGGAACCGTTATGTACGAAAATCTCAAGGCGATCGCGACGACGGAGGCGCCGGCCGCGCTCGGCGCCTACAGCCAGGCCGTGCAGGCGAACGGATTCATCTTCGTCTCCGGCCAGCTCGGCATCGACCCGGCCACCGGCGAGCTCGACGGCGTCGAAGCCGCCGACCAGGCCGCCCGCGCGCTCAAGAACATCACGAACATCCTCGCCGCCGCCGGCTGTGGCGTCGAACACGTCTGCCGCGCGACGATCTATCTGCGCAACGTCGAGGATTTCGCCGCCGTCGACGCCGTCTACGCGAAGACCTTCACCGGCACCGTCAAGCCGGCGCGCGTCGCGTTCGGCAACAACATGATCCCGAAGGGCGCGCTCGTCGAGATCGACGTCATCGCCGCCTGCCCGGACGCCGCCTGAGCCGACCGGTAGGCCGCCCTGCGGCGATACCCTTTGAGCACACTGCATCGTTTGCGCAACGCCCGCGCGATACAGTGTGCTCATGCGTATGTTCACCAGCTACGCCGACGCCGACGACACCGCGCTCGCCGCCGCGCTGCGCGAGATCCCGCCGTCCGGCTTCCTGCTGCCCGACGCCCCTGACGATGCCCCCGCGCTGGCGATCGACGCCTTCCGTCCGCGTCAGCGCATCGACGGCTTCGGGGCCTCGCTTACGCAGGCCTCGGCCGCGCTGATCTCCCGGCTGCCCATCGCCACGCGGCACGCCGTGATGACCGATCTGTTCAGCGTCCGCCGTGGCATCGGCATCTCGATGCTGCGTCAGCCGATCGGTCCGTCCGACCATGTGACACGCCCGTACCGTTTCACGCGCCGCCGCGCCGATCCGCGGCTCGGCTCGCTGGATTTCTCTCCCGAGGCGCGCATGATCCTGCCGTGTCTCAAGGCCGCGCAGTCGATTCGCGCGTCGGGCGATCCGTCGGTCACGCCGCTGGCGATCATCGTTTCGCCGTGGAGCGCGCCTGCATGGATGAAGACGAACCGTTCGGTCCTCGGCAAACGCCCGCTTACGCGCCTGACCGGCTATCTGCGTCCGCGTATGTACGGCGCCTACGCCGAATACCTCGCGCGGTTCATCGCGCATTACCGCGACGCCGGCCTGCACGTCTTCGGCGTCACGCCGACGAACGAACCCGACTATCCGCAGTCGCGCTGGCCGTCGATGGCGATGACGCCGGCGCAGCAGGCGCGCTTCATCGCCGACTTCCTCGCGCCCCGTCTGCGTGCGCACGGCCTCGGTGACGTGCGCATCCTGTGCTGGGACCACAATTACTCGACCGATCATTATCCCGACGGCCGATTCGTGCGCGAACTGTACTCATGGCCGCGGGCGCTGCGCGCCGTCGCCGGATCGGCATGGCACTACTACGGCGGCGCGTCGCGCACGATGGGCGACATCCACCGCATCTGGCCTGACAAGGGCATCTGGGTGACCGAAGCGTCAGGCGGCGAATGGGGGCCGCGCAACTGGGACGCCGCGCTCGTGCAGACCTCGGCGCGCGTCATCGCGATGCTGAACAACTGGGCGCAGTCGGTCGTGTTGTGGAACATCGCGCTCGACGAGCGGGGCGGCCCCGACTACTACTATCTGCGCAACGACCACCGGCATTCACAGAACCGCGGCCTGCTGACGATCGACAGGCGGACGCGTACGGTCACGCGCAACGCCGACTACTACATCCTCGCGCACTGCTCGCGTTTCGTGCAGCCCGGATCCGTCGTGCTCGGACATCGGCTGGAGCATGCCGCAGGCCTGCATGCGGCCGCGTTCCGCACAACCGACGGTTCGATCGCCGCCGTCGTCACAAACGAACATGAGTCGCCGACGCCGTTGCGCATCGGAACCACGGCCATCCAGCTGCCGCCGCGCTCGCTGACGACGCTCACCGGGCTGCAGACCGCCATCCGCACGCCGTGAGGCGTCTACGGCGGATGCATCTGCGTTGAGGGGGAGCATCTTCCGCCATATCGGCGGGTAGGCCTTTCGGGAAGCGCGTCATTCCAAGCACTCAACCCCTCGATACTTGGGGATTTGAGGGAAGTTGCTCTCCTTCAACGCAGATGCACGTCCATGGCCGGCGTCCGGGCGCCCGGAAGATCCCGATAGCGCCGTTCACCGCGCCGGCGCCGGCGTGATGCTGGCCGGTCGGGCGGCAGCGTTGTCCGTCCGGGGCGCCGGATCTGTCTGCTTGGACGGTAGACTGGGTGGAATGAGTCCTGAAGCGTTAAGTGAACTTATCTACGGCATCGCCCAGCAGCTTGTTGCCGACGGCCAGGCGGGCGACCTGACCGCCGATCTGATCCCCGACGAATCCAAATTCGCGGTCATGCGTCCCAAGGACCGCGCGCACGGCGACTGGGCCTCGAATGCGGCGATGCAGCTCGCGAAGAAGGCCGGCATGAAGCCGCGCGACCTGGCCGAGCTCTTCGCCGCGCGCCTCAATGAGGCCGACGGTATCGACACCGTCGAGGTCGCAGGCCCCGGCTTCATCAACATCACGCTCGATTCGGCCTCGGCCGCGCAGGTCGTCGACCAGGCGCTCTCCGAAGGCGCCGATTTCGGCCGCAACGACCATCTGAGCGGCCGCACGCTCAACCTTGAATTCGTCTCCGCGAACCCGACCGGCCCGATCCACATCGGCGGCACGCGCTGGGCGGCCGTCGGCGATTCGATGGCCCGCGTGCTCGAGGCGAACGGCGCCGACGTCGTGCGCGAATACTACTTCAACGACCACGGCGAGCAGATCAACCGCTTCGCCAAGTCGCTCGTCGCGGCCGCGCATGAGGAGCCGACGCCGGTCGACGGCTACAAGGGCGCCTACATCGATGAGATCGCGCGCCGCGTCATCGCCGAGGCGAACGCCGATGGCGTCGACATCCTCAACCTGCCGCGCGTCGACGGCGGTGCCGATGACAACGGCGAACCGCTCGGCGAGGGCGACTCCGCGCAGCGCGAGGAGTTCCGCAAGCGCGCCGTGCCGATGATGTTCGAGGAGATCCAGCAGTCGATGAGGGAGTTCCGCGTCCACTTCGACGTCTGGTTCCACGAGAACAGCCTGTACGAGGACGGCGAGGTCGAGAAGGCCATCGACGACCTGCGTGCACGCGGCGACATCTACGAGAAGGACGGCGCCACCTGGTTCGCGTCGACGAAGCACGGCGACGACAAGGACCGCGTCATCATCAAGTCCGACGGCAACTACGCGTACTTCGCCGCCGACATCGCCTACTACCGCAACAAGCGCCACCGCAAGGACCATCCGGCCGACGTCGCGATCTACATGCTCGGCGCCGACCATCACGGCTACATCGGCCGCATGATGGCGATGTGCGCCGCCTTCGGCGACAAGCCGGGGGAGCACATGCAGATCCTCATCGGCCAGCTCGTCAACGTCATGAAGGACGGCAAGGCCGTGCGCATGTCCAAGCGCGCCGGCAACGTCGTGACGATCGACGACCTCATCGACGCGATCGGCGTGGACGCCTCGCGATACTCGCTCGTCCGCACCGACTACAACTCGCCGGTCGACATCGACCTCGACCTGCTCGCGTCGCATTCGAACGACAACCCGGTGTACTACGTGCAGTACGCGCATGCGCGCTCCTGCAACGTCGACCGCAACGCGGCCGCCGCGAACATCACGCGCGACGGTGCCGACATGGCGCTGCTCGACACCGCGGCCGACGGCGAGGTCATCGCGATGCTCGCCCAGTGGCCGTCCGTGCTCGCCCAGGCCGGCGACCTGCGCGCGCCGCACCGCATCGCCCATTACCTCGAGGACCTCGCGGCCGCCTACCACAAGTGGTACAACGTCGAACGCGTCGTGCCGATGGCGCTCACCGAGGTCGAGGAACGCGCCGACGAGACGACCCGCGAGGCGACGCGCATCGCGAAGTGCCCGGAACCGGAGCGCAGCGCCGCACGCCTGCGGCTCAACGACGCCGTGCAGACCGTCATCGCCAGCGGTCTCGACCTGCTCGGCGTCTCCGCCCCGGACAAGATGTGACCCTCCGCACGCCGGCGACCACCACACGGTGGCGCCGGCGTGCCGCATATCGCATGAGACGCTGCGACGACCGCACGCGCAGCACGAGACGACACGACGAAAGGAACCGACATGGCCATCAGCCCGATCTGGCCGCAGGACACGGCGCGCGACGCCGCAGGCGAACTGACCTTCCACGGCATCACGGCGAGCGCGCTCGCCGACGAATACGGCACGCCGCTCTACGTCTACGACCTCGACGAGGTGCGCGCCCGCGCACGCCACTTCGTCAAGGCCGCCGCGCAGGCCTTCCCCACCAGCACGACGCATGTCAGCTACGCGGCGAAGGCGTTCCTGAGCAAGGAGATGGCGCGCATCGTCACCGAGGAGGGCATGTACGTGGACACATGCACGCTCGGCGAGATGCGGATCGCGCTCGCGGCCGGCGTGCCCGGTCGCCGTCTCGTGCTGCACGGCAACAACAAGAGCGACGAGGAGATCGAGCTGGCGATCAATGAGGGCTTCTCGAAGATCGTCGTCGATTCGCCCGACGAGCCGGCGCGCATCGCCGAGATCGCCAAGCGGCTCGGCAAGCGCGCGCGCGTCATGCTGCGCGTGACCTCGGGCATCCACGCCGGCGGCCATGAGTTTGTCTCGACGGCGCATGAGGACCAGAAGTTCGGCGTCGCGCTTCTGCCGGTCGGCGCGGACACGACGATCGTCGACGGCATCGACGCGCTCGAGGACGTCACGCCGGCGGCCGCGAACGCGCTGATGCAGGAGAACGCGCTCGAGGAGTCCGGCGAGACGAAGCGGCAGGCCGATCGCCGGCTGCGCTACGACGTGCGCTACCCGTACGATCTCAATGCGGCGGATGTGACCGAAGGAGACCGTCGCCTCGCCGCGGCGATGGAGCTCGTCGCGAACGGCCCGGCGATCGCCGTGCTGCGCGACATCGCGACGTACGACGATCTCGAGCTCGTCGGCATCCATTCACATATCGGCTCGAACATCCATGACGCCGGGGCCTTCATCCAGGCCGGCCGCCGCATGATGCTGCTGCGCAAGACCTTCTATGCGACGAACGGCTACACGCTGCCCGAGGTCGATCTCGGCGGCGGCTATTCGGTCGCTTACACCGACGACGAGGACCGCATGGACGTGGACAGGGAGCTCGCGCGCCTCGCCGACGCCGTCGCGAAGACGAACCGCCTGCTCGGCATGCCCGCGCCGGTCATCTCCTTCGAGCCCGGTCGTTGGATCGTCGCCCCGGCGGGCGTCACGCTGTACACGGTCGGCGCGATCAAGACCGTGCATCTGGGGGAGGGCTTCACTGACCGCGCCGGCGAGCCGATCGACGAACGCAGCTATGTGGCCGTCGACGGCGGCATGAGCGACAACATCCGCCCGGCGCTCTACGGCGCGCAGTACACGGCTGTCCTCGCGAACCGTGTTTCGCAGGCGCCGGCGCGGCTGTCGCGCGTCGTTGGCATCCATTGTGAATCCGGCGACATCGTCGTCGACGAGGTCATGCTGCCGGCGGACGTGCATCGCGGCGACCTGCTCGCCGTGCCGGTGACCGGAGCTTACGGCCGTGCGATGGCGAGCAACTACAACATGGCGCTCTTCCCGGCCGTCGTCGGCGTCGACGCGCATGGCGCGCATCTGATGATGCGCCGCGAGAGCGTCGACGACCTGCTCTCCTACGATGTGAGCGAGTGATTCCCGAACGATTGCATACATTTCATACAACGGAAGCGTGGGCGCCGCGCTCACGGCTTGCCCGTACAATATGGCGGGTAGTGACCGCCGCGAAGAAAGGAACGGACAGTGGCAGAACAGAACGCACCGATTCGAGTCGGCCTGCTTGGCGCAGGAACGGTGGGCTCGCAGACCGCGCGCCTGCTCGTCGAACAGAAGGATGAGCTCGCGCAGCGCATCGGCCGTCCGATCGAGCTGTCCGGCATCGCCTGCCTTGACCCGGATGAGGTCGATTTCCCGTGGATCGACAAGTCGCTGCTGACGAGCGACACGATGAGCGTCGTGAAGAACGCGGACATCGTCGTCGAGCTCATCGGCGGCACCGGCGTCGCGCGCACCTTTGTGCTTGAGGCGATGAAGAACGGCGCGTCCGTCGTCACCGCGAACAAGGCGCTGCTCGCGAAGTACGGCCCGGAGCTGTACAAGGCCGCCGAGGACAACGACGTCGATATCTACTTCGAGGCGGCCGTCGGCGGCGCGATTCCGATTGTGCGTCCGCTGCGCGAGTCGCTTGTCGGCGATCAGGTCAAGGATATGCTCGGCATCGTCAACGGCACGACGAACTACATCCTCGACGAGATGACGACGAAGGGCCTCGACTTCGACGTGGCGCTCAAGGACGCGCAGGCAAAGGGCTATGCCGAAGCCGATCCGACTGGTGACATCGAAGGCTATGACGCGGCGAACAAGGCCGCGATCATGGCGACGCTCGGCTTCCACACGGAAGTCGGCATCGACGACGTGACCGTCGAGGGCATCACCCATATCACGGCCGATGACATCGCCGCCGCGACCGCCGAAGGCAAGGTCGTCAAGCTGCTCGCCGTCGTCGGCAAGGACGAGCATGGCGTCTCCGCGCGCGTCTACCCGGCGCTCATCCGCAACGAGCATCCGCTCGCCTCGGTGCGCGGCTCCTTCAACGCCGTCTTCGTGCGCGCCGAATACGCCGATGATCTGATGTTCTACGGCCGTGGCGCCGGCGGCGCGCCGACCGCCTCCGCCGTCGTCGGCGACATCGTGACCGTCGCGCGCCACATCGCGTCCGGCTGCACCGGACCGGCGATCCGCATGTACAACGACTATCCGATCGCGCCGCTGAGCACGTCGAAGGCCGCGTTCGCCGTGCGCTTCCTGATCCATGACAATCCGGGCGTCCTCGCACAGATCTCGGCGGTCTTCGCGAAGAACGGCGTTTCGATCAACGGCGTCAACCAGGACCTCAAGCCGACGCTCAAGGATCCGGGATACGACGGCGAGATCCAGCAGCTGCGCCTCGTGACGCACATGACCGACGAGACCACGCTGCGCGCGACCGTCGCCGAGGTGTGCGAACTCGACTGCGTGACCGGCGATCCGTCGATCATCCGCGTGCTCGACTGATTCCGCAGCCCGGCGTACGACCATGGCAGGCTGGCCGCGTCAACGGACGCGACCAGCCTTCTGTGTATCATGAACGATGATTCGCCGTCCATGCCGTTGGGTGGGGCGGTAGTCCGCGCGCCGACCGTGGCGACGGACCTGGAGAGACGAAGTAAGGCAGGACATATCCGATGGATCCGGTAACGCGTAAGGTGCACGTCCGTGTGCCCGCGACAAGCGCGAATCTCGGCTCCGGTTTCGACACCGTGGGGCTCGCGCTGGACTATCACGACGAACTGGAGTTCACGCTGAGCTCTGATCCGCTCAACATGGCGGCCCAAGTGCTCATCGACGGCGAAGGCGAGGACACGCTGCCGCGCGACGAATCCCATCTCGTCGTCTCCACGTTCCGTCGCGCATGCTCGCGATTCGGCCTGAGCAAGACCGGCTTCATCCTCGAGGCGCACAACAACATCCCGCAGGCGCGCGGCATGGGATCGTCGGCCGAGGCGATCGTCGCCGGCATCAGCGCGGCCTACGCGTTCAGCCATGAGGGCGAGCTCGACCGTGACGCGATCTTCGCGCTCGCGGCGGAGATCGAAGGCCATCCGGACAATGTGGCGCCCGCCGTCTACGGCGGCATGACCGTGTCCTGGACCGAGGACGGCATGCGACGCACGCTCGAGAACGGCGCCGTCATCAACGCCGGCTACCGCACCGTCAACTACATCGTCGACCCGTCGATCACGACGTCGGTGTTCATCCCCGATTTCGAACTGTCGACGAGCGAGGCGCGCGAGGCGCTTCCGGCGCTTGTGCCGTTCAAGGACGCCGTGTTCAACGTGTCCCGTGCGGCGCTGCTCATCGGCGCGATGAACCCTGGCGCGCTCACCGCCGCGCACGACGCCAACACGTTGCTGATGGATGCGACCGAGGACCGGCTGCACCAGCAGTACCGCGGTCCGTTGATGCAGCCCTCCGCCGACCTCATCGAGAAGTTGCGCCTGAACGGCTACGCGGCGATGGTCTCCGGAGCCGGCCCCTGCGTGCTCGTGCTCCATGCCGGCGACGCCGCCGACAGGATCGACGCCGTGGCGGCCGCCGAACTCGCCTCCGGCCATTGGCGCGTCCTGCACCTCGGCGTCGACACGCTCGGCGTGCAGGTGGCGCGCCTGTGATCGCGTCGAGCGCGACAGATACGATAAAGAAGCTGATTTTACGAGACAGGCCGACGACCGCGTTCCGTGCCGTGAGGGGCGCCCGGTACGGTCTCACCTCTCAGAGGGGAACAAACCTAGATGGCTGAAAACATTATCGAGCAGCAGACGGCAGGCGCCGTCGCCGCGAAACAGGAAAGCGACGGCATGACGCTGTCCGGCCTGTTCGGCATCATGCGCAAGCACATCATCACGATCATCGTCACCTTCGCCGTCGTGCTTGGCGCCGCGATCGGACTGACGATGATGTCGCCGGTGAAGTACTCGACGACGTCCCAGCTGTTCGCGACCTACAACGACGCTTCGGACGGCGCCGCGAACTCGTCCGAGCAGAACAGCGGCAGCTCGTACATCATGAGCCAGATCAAGTCGTATCCGGCGCTGACGACGACGCAGTCGGTGCTTCAGCCGGTCATCGAGGACCTCAAGCTGCCCATGTCGGTCGGCCAGCTCAAAGGCGAGATCAGCGTCACCAATCCGACCAACACCGCGTTCGTCAACATCACGGTGACCGACGGCGATCCGGCGCGTGCAGCCGACATCGCCAACGCCGTCGCGAAGTCGCTCAGCTCCGTCGTCGAGAACACGCTGTACGCATCCGGATCGCGTTCGTCGGTCAAGCTCTCGATCGTGCAGCCGGCCACGGCGCCGAGCGCGCCGAGCTCGCCGAAATGGAAGCTCAACATCCTCATCGGCATCGTCGGCGGCCTGATCCTCGGCGTCTTCGCCGCGTTGCTCAAGGACGTGCTGTCCAAGCGCGTGCAGGACGACGATGAAGTCGGCGAATACCTCGATGCGCCGATCATCGGCCGCATCCCCGAGGAGGAGCTGCTCAAGGGCACGAAGCCGGCCGTCGTCAGCGAACCGGGCAGCCCGGTCGCCGAGGACTTCCGCCGTGTGCGCACGAACCTGACCTTCATGGCGCCGGTGGACGGCACGAACTGCCGTCTCATCGTCGTCACATCGACCGGCGCGAGCGAAGGCAAGACGACGATGTCGGTCAACGTCGCCGCCGCGCTCGCCGAGAACGGCGCGAAGGTCCTGCTCATCGACGCCGATCTGCGTCATCCGTCGGTCGCGAAGAAACTCGACCTCGACGGTTCGGCGGGCCTGACCCATGTATTGTCCGGCCAGGCCTCGGTCAAGGACGTCGTGCAGCGCTACTGGAAGCCGAACCTGCATGTCATGCCGGCCGGCCCGAAGCCGCCGAACGCGTCGACGCTGCTCAACTCGCCGATCATGGAGGAGCTGCTCAACAACGCGATGGAGCAGTACGATTACGTGCTCATCGATACAGCGCCGATGGTTGTCGCGAACGACGCCGTCATCTTCGTGCGTCGTGGCGGTTCATTGATCATGGTCTGCCGTCGTGACCACACGCTCAAGCGCGATCTGCGCGACATCTCGGAGGAACTTACGACGCTCGACCTGTCGACGACCGGCGTCATCTTCAACTGCGCGCGCGATTCGAAGAAGTCGCTCGAACACACCAATTATTACTACTACTATTCGAGCCGCAGCACCGACCATCGCAAGAAGCGCCGCTTCTCTCTCAAGTAACCGATTCCGATTCGTCCCGCGGATTCCTGAACCCCAAGGAATCCGCGCTTTTCATTGTGCCTAAGGAGCGCCATGTCGCACACGCACGCGCAGCCACACCGCCATCATCATCACCATCATCGGCGCCGCAGGATCTGGCCGTGGGTCGTCGGCGTGCTGACGGTCCTCGTGCTCGCGCTCGTCGCTTGCGGCGTCGTCGGTTTCCAGCTGTTCCGTCAGGCGAAGCAGGTGCAGGCCCATGAATCGAAGGCCGTCTCGATGCTGTCGCAGCTCGCATCCTCCGACGCCGACAAGCTCGCCGACGCCGGCGACGTGCTGCCACGGATCGCGCAGGAGACGAAGCAGGCTTCGGCCATCGCCCACGGCGGCCTGTGGAACTTCGCCGCGAAGATGCCGTTCGTCGGCGACGACATCGCCACCGTCCAAGGCATGACGACGACGATCGACGGCATCGTCTCCGAATCGATGCCGCAGTTCGCCGACGTCATGAGGACGCTCAGCGAGGCGCAGATCGCGAACGGCGGCGACGGCGTCAACCTGCAGCCGATCATCGCCGCTGCCGAGCCGCTCGACAAGGCGAACGCATCGTTCCAAAAGCAGGTGCGCGCCTATGACGATCTCAAGGAACCGAGCATCGGCATGATCCGCAGCGCCTATGACGACGGCGCGACGAAGCTCAACGCCGTCGCCGACCGCGTCGACGCGTTGTCGAACGCGTTCCGCATCCTTCCGACGCTGCTGGGCGACGGCCAGTCGCGCACTTACGCCGTCATGGCGATGACTCCTTCCGAAATGCGTTCGTCGGGCGGCCTGATCGGTTCGGTCGGCGAACTGACGACCTCGGACGGCACCGTCCATGTCGGCGACTTCCGCCCGAACGGCGACTACCTGTCCTACGGCATCGGCGACCATTCGCAGGACATGGACCATGTGTTCACGAAGGAAGGGCCGCTGCATATGTCCTTCGATATCCGCGATCTGGCCGTGTTCCCGAACACCGCCGATTCGGCCGTCGCGATGCGTTCGATCTGGGACCGCACGCAGTGGGGGAAGGAGCAGCCGCTCGCCGGCATCATCATGGTCGATCCGCTGTTCCTGCAGCAGCTCATCGCGATCAACGGCAATGTGACGCTGCCCGACGGCACCGTGCTCACCGGCGACAACACCGCCGAGTTCCTGATGAACACCGTCTACCAGAAGTATCCGAAAAACGAGACCGATGCGTTGTTCGGCGTCGTCGCGAACCAGGCGATGGAGTCGATGTTCTCCGATATGAGCGTCGGCAAGCTGTACCGGACCGGCGAGATGATGGGCACGATGGCGAAGGGTCGCCATTTCACGATGTACGCCTTCGACGAGCGGATCGAGCAGGGCATCGCCGCCGCCGGCTTCACCGGCCAGACGCCGAACAGCGAGACCGAGCCGTCCGTCGGCATCTATCTGACCGAGCAGAACCCGTCGAAGATGGGCTGGTACATCAAGCGTGAGGCGAAGATCCAGCGTGTGAATTGCGACGACGGCGACCTCTACCATGTGGAGTTCACGATCCGCAACACGATGACGGAGGATGAGGCGAAGGCGTTGCCGATGTACATCACCGGCAACAACACAGCCAACACCGGCAAGGCGATGGAGAAGATCCTGTTCTACGCGCCCGAAGGCGGCTCGATCACGAATCTGATGCAGCTCGGCGGCAAGGTCGACGCCGCCCAAGAGACGACGATCGACGGTGTCAAGGCCTATCAGTCCTACGTGCAGGTCAATCCGGGGCAGCTTGCGACCTACACCTTCGACGTACATGTCTCGAAGAAGGCGACGTCGCCGCTGACGATCGACCAGACGCCGATGGGCTGGGTCGACGACGGCATCACCTATCTCGCTCCGAAATGCAAGGCGGACTAAGGGGTTCCATCGATCAGAAGACCGGGGGGGCGCCGGCGGCATCGCGATATGCCGTCGGCGCCTTCGGCGTGTCGGGGAGTGCGTCCGCATCGTCGGGACGGGACATTCGGCATCGGCGAACTTAATCGGTTAAGTCATTGGCGGATGGGCGAATTGATCGCATATGTCGAACGATGGCATCCGGCATGCAGATGACAGCGTTTGCCATTTGGAGGCCGCGTGTTGGTTCTGTAGAAGTTTTTGCATATAATAGACGTCATGCGAACGGTTGCACAATGATTGTGCCGACTGAAGTGTCTGTTTGCTCAGCGAACATGCCTCATGTTCACGACGAACAGACATGTGCAGTGCCATCCGGCTATGCGGACGGGTGGCCATAAGGAAAGAAAACACCTTATTCTAGAGAAGAAAAGGAGACAGTGGTATGGTTCCTCTGTCTGAGACCGAGCAGCAGCTCGGGAAGACCAAGCGTTCCGGAGGGCGCGGCTTCATCGCCAAGGCGGTCGCCAGCGTCTCGGCGTTTGCGACGCTCGCCGGTGGCATGGCCCTCGGCATGGTCGCCGCGCCGGCGGCGTCCGCTGCTAACGCCCCGACGACGAGCTACGATCGCACGCTCGGCAACCCGCAATTCGAGGCTGCGCGCGAGGCCAATGGCCTGGCCAAGGAAATGAACTACGGTGCGATCCTGCATGCGTGGATGTGGTCAGCGAATACGATCAAGGCGCATATGGACGAGATCGCCGACGCTGGCTACACGTCGATCCAGACCGTGCCGATGAGCACGATCAAGGGTCCGGAGCACGGCATGCAGTTCACCGAGAACTGGTACTACGTCTATCAGCCTTCCGGCACCGGCATCGGCAACAAGGTCATCGGCACCGAGCAGGAAATCAAGGATATGACCGCGGAGGCCCACAAGCACGGCATCCGTGTCATCGCCGACGCCGTCATCAACCACTTCACCGCTGATTGGAACGCGATCCAGGGCGAATGGAAGGACTCCAGCCGCTTCCATACACGCCAGGAGGGTGGTTGCGGCGAAAACGGCACCGCGATCAACTACGGCAACCGCTGGCAGGTCACGCACTGCCACCTGCTGAGCCTGTGGGACCTCAACACCGAGAACCAGACGGTCGCCAACGGCATGAAGGACTATCTGGTGCGCGCCGTCGCTGATGGCGTGGACGGATTCCGCTATGACGCCGCGAAGCACATCGAGCTTCCTGACGAGTTCCAGAACCATTCGCCGTACTATGACACAATCCTGCCGAACGGCGCGCAGTACCAGTACGGCGAGGTCCTCCAGGGTGACTACGGTTTGAACGCTCCGGCGTACCCAGCGCTGTTCAATAAGTATTCGACGAACGGCGGCGGCAACACTGGATCCAAGTACGGTGGTCTCATGCGTGCCGTCGTGCAGGACAAGAACCTTGATGCGGGCCGCGTCGGCAGCCTGCAAGGCGATGGTGTGCGTGACAACCAGCTTGTCACTTGGGTCGAATCGCATGACACCTACGCGAACACGAACGAATACTCCAGCCAGCTGTCCGCATGGCAGATCCGCATGGGCTGGGGCATCGTCGGCTCGCGTGCCGGCGGCGCACCGTTGTTCTTCAACCGTCCGGTCGGCTCCGGCGGCTCCAATCCGCGCTTCGCCGAGCGTTCGCAGCTCGGTGACGCCGGCGATGACGAGTGGAAGCATCCTGAAGTCAAGTGGGTCAACAAGTTCCGCAACGCGATGGAAGGCAACGCCGAATACCTGCGCAACTGCCAGGGCAACAACTGCCTGATGATCGAGCGTTACAAGTCCGACGGCAACAGCAACAACGACGGCGTGACCGTCGTGAACATGGACGGCGACAAGAACCTCGCCGGCATGGACACGGTGCTCGATGACGGCGAATACGTCGATCAGGTCTACGGCGGCAAGCTCACCGTCTCCGGCAAGAAGATCACCTCCGGCTCCGTCAAGAGCGGCAAGGTCCACGTGTTCTTCAACGCGTCGAACACGCCGCGCGCCTCGCTCTCGGTCACGGGTTCCAAGACCTTCAAGACCGCCACGACGACGGTGACGCTCAACGCGCGCAATGTCAACAACGCGCGCTACAGCACCTCCGAAGGCGCCTCCGGCTCCTTCACCGACGGCCAGACGATCACTATTGGCGCCAACAGCCCGGTGAACACGCAGATCACTGTCACGCTCACCGGCACCGATCAGGACGGCAACGCCGTTCGTGCCCAGGAAACCTTCACGAAGAAGGATCCGAACGCGGTCGTCTCCTACACGGCTTACGCGAAGAAGCCGGCGGCGTGGAACAAGATCTACGCCTATGTGTATGTGGACAACAACGCCGCTGCGGGTTCCGTCATCCAGAACGCCGCGTGGCCGGGCGAGCTGATGACCGCCGAATCCGGGGCCTGCGACGGCACCGCCGACCAGGTCTATGAGATCCCGGAGGATATCATCGATCAGGCCGGTGACGATCCGATTCGCGTCATCTTCAACAACGGCGGCCCCGGCGAGATCGCCGGCAACAAGTTCCCCGGCGATTCCGCGGTCACCGACCCGGACGATCATGTGGACGCCGCGGGCCTGCTCATCGACGGTTCCTACGTCTGGGACGGCAACATCACGAGCGGTACTTGGGAAGAGGCCTCCTGCCTCGCCGTGACCGTCGACTCGGTCACGATCAGCCCGGCCGGCACGATCAACCTTGATCTCGCCACCGGCGCCACCGCCCAGCTGACCGCCACCGTCGCCCCGGCCGCGGCCGCCGGCAAGCCGGTCAAGTGGACTTCGTCGAACGAGCGCGTCGCCGCCGTCAAGAACGGCGTCGTGCAGGGCCTGTCCAAGGGCACTGCGACGATCACCGCATCCGTCGGGGGCAAGTCGGACACCGTGACCGTCAACGTCACCGGTGAGGCGCCGGTCGTCCACGACACGACCGTCTACTATCCGGCCTCCAAGTTCGGCGCGAACTCCACCTATCTGCACTACCGTGTGAACAAGGGTGGCGCGGCCGGCACCTGGACGACCGCTCCGGGTGTCAAGATGGAAGCGGCCTGCGACGGCTACGTCAAGTACACGATCGAGGGCACCGAAGGCGACGAGGTCGAGTTCGTGTTCAACAATGGTTCCGGCCAGTGGGACAACAACGGTGAGAAGAACTACAAGGCCAGTGGCGCGAACATCGTCGTCGAGAACGGCACGATCGGTTCGGTCGCTCCGTGCGTGACGATCGTGCCGGTGTCGTCGGTGTCGATTTCGGGTGGCGACTTCGAGCTCAAGGAGGGTGCTTCAAAGCAGCTCTCCGCGGCGGTTGCCCCGGCGAATGCGACGGATCGTGCGGTGTCCTGGAAGTCGTCGAACACGTCGGTTGCGACGGTGAGCGCGTCGGGTAATGTGACTGCGGTCGCGGCCGGCACGGCGACGATCACGGCGACGGCGGGCGGCAAGTCCGCTTCGGTGACCGTGAAAGTGACCCCGGAGGTCGTTGACATCCCGGTGCAGTCGGTCGCGATTTCGGGCACCGGCGTGTCGGCTGGCAAGGCGACGATCAACGTCGGCGCCGGCCTGAACCTCAACGCCGTCATCACCCCGTCGAACGCCACCGATCAGAACGTGACGTGGATCTCCTCGGATGATTCCATCATCACCGTCTCCTCGACGGGCGCCGTTCGTGGCATCAAGGCCGGCATGGCCGTCGTCATGGCGACCGTTGGCGGCAAGTCGGCTTCCGTCATCGTGACGGTGAAGGACGCCGGCCCGGCGCTGCAGTCGATCCAGATCGCTGGTTCCGGTGTCGCGAACAACAAGCTGACGCTGGCGCAGAGCAAGACCGCGCAGCTGTCGGTGAAGGCGACGCCCGCCAACGCCGAGATCGGCGCCGTGTCGTGGGCTACCTCGGATACCGCGGTGGCGACGGTCGATGGCAACGGCAAGGTCACGGCAAAGGCCGAGGGCATGGCCGTCATCACTGCCACGGCTTCCGGCAAGCACTCCTCGATCGTGCTGACGGTGTCTAAGGGTCAGTCGTCTGATCGGTTCTCTGATGTGCCGGCTGGTGTGGCGTTCCATGATGAGATCGAGTGGTTGGCGGCGCAGGGTATCACGAATGGGTATTCGGATGGTCGTTTCGGTTATGGTGATCATCTGAGCCGTCAGGATATGGCGATCTTCCTGTATCGTCTGGCGAAGGTGCATGGTGTGGCGGGTGCCGCGTCGTTTGCGCCGTCGGCTGCGGATTACCAGCGGTTCTCTGATGTGAAGCAGGGGTCGTATGGTGCCAAGGAGATCCTGTGGCTGGCGAAGAACGGCATTTCGCAGGGTTCGAATGGCCGGTTCAATGGTAATGACAAGTTGACGCGTCAGGATATGGCGGTGTTCCTGTATCGGTATGCGAAGCTTGCCGGTGTGCAGGGTGCGGCGTCGTTTGCGCCGTCGGCTGCGGATTACCGTCGGTTCTCTGATGTGAAGCAGGGTACGTTCGGCGCCAAGGAGATCCTGTGGTGCGCGAATGCGGGTATTACGCTGGGTAATTCGGATGGTTCGTTCGGGTATGGCAGC
>NZ_MVOG01000010.1 GCF_002286915.1 Bifidobacterium italicum
CGAGCGCCGCGACGACGGCCGCGATCGACGAGCCGGTGCTCGCGATGTCGGTCGTCGACGACGCGCCGCCGCCGAGGGACGGACCGCTCTGGCCCGGCGTGCCCGCGGCGCCGCCGGACGGCTTCGTCGCGCCGCCGTTGTCGTCGCNGTCGCCGTTGTCGCCGTTGTCGTCATCGCCGTCGGACGGCGTGTCGACGCGTTCGAAGACGGCGTCGACGTATACGGCCTCGCCCGGCATCGTGAAGGTGCCGTCGGCGGCGACGTCGACGCCGCCCTTCGTCACCTTCCAGCCGGCGAGGCGCCAGCCGGCGTCGGGGGCCGCGGTCAGCGTCACCTTCGTGCCGGGCGCGACGTCGCGCGTCAGGTCGGCGCTCGCGGCACCGCCTTCACCGGCGCCGACGTGCACCGGGAACATCGTGTTCGCCACGCGCCACAGCTGGGTGCCGTAGAACGGGTTGGCGGTGCCGATGAGCATGTGGTCGTCGGTGTTGACGAAGATGCGCAGGCCGTGGTTGAAGGGGTCGCCGAAGCCGTCGTCGGACACGGTCGCGACGTCGACGCCGCCGTCAGCCCCCTCTGTGATCTCGAAGAGGTTGAAGCCGCGCTTCGACTTGGACAGGTACGGCAGCGACTTGAGGAAGGCCTTGAGGTTGTCGACGCTGAGCAGCTTGACGAGCGTCTCGTAGACCTTCTTGAGGCTCTCCGGCATCTGCGGCACGGAGGCGAGCAGCTGCTCGGTCTCCTCGTACATCCCGGCGAAGTCCTCGGAGGCCTTCTCGTCGAGCTGCGCGCCGAGCACGGTGAGCAGGTCGTTCGCATGGAGCAGCCGCGCGGCCGATTCCTCGTCGGACAGGCTCCCGGGGACGATCGATCCGTCGTTGAGGCCGTCGATGAGCGCGTTGCGCTGTTCGTCGCTCAGCGTGACCTTCGCCGCCGCCTCGTCATCGCCGTCCATGTCGGCGAGCGTCGCCATGTGCAGGCGCGCGTCGGCGGCCTCGACGGCCCAGTCGACGAGGGCGTCGGCGTCGTCGGAGCGCGGACGCGCGGGCACCCGCGCCGTGCCGTCGTCCTCGGCGGCGAGCGTCGCCGCGCCGGTCTTGTCGCGGTCGAGGATGAGTTCGATGAAGGTGCGCAGGTAGTGGACGGTGTTGTTCCAGTCCTTCTCGCTCATGTTGAGGACGTCGCCGTTCGTGAACTGCGCAATCGGTTCGAGCAGCGTCGTCGTGTTCATCGTCGACAGGTACATTTTGCCTTCATGCACGGTCGTCTGCCACGTGTACTGGTTCATGTGGTTGCCGTATCCGGAGCCCAGGCCGGTCGTACCGCCGTCGGGGAAGGTCCCGTTCGGGTCGCCGACGAGCATCTCGATGTCCTCATTGGCGTCCATGCGGTAGAGGTTGATCGACTGTTCGAGGTTCGTCGCCTGCGTCACGAAGTTCATGCGCAGCGCGAAGCCCTGCAGCGCGCTCGAGACGTCGTTGTAGTCGCCGATGTACAGATGGTCGTTGTAGATCTGCAGCGTGCAGGCGCCGGCGCTCACGCGGCTCTCGTCCATGCCGAAGGTGTATTTCGCGCCCTTCGTCTTGTCGCCGACGAGCGGACGCCACGTCCAGTCGGCCTTCTCGGTCGGGTCGCCGTTGTTCTCGCCGACGTAGATCGCGAAGGAGCGCACGGTGCCGGTCTGCTCGTTGCGCGTCTCGACGCTGCCGGTGCACACGACGACGTACAGCTTGCCGTTGAACTCGAGCACCTGATAGATGCCGCCGCCTCCGTTGACGTCGGAGCGGTGGATCGCCGGCAGGCCGTCGAAGCTGTCCATGTCGGCGATGACCTTGTAGGAGCCGGGCACCGACGGCGTCTTCGATGCGACGAGGTAGGCCGCGCCCTTGCCGTCGGCGGTCGGCTTGAGGTCGCCGGCGATGAGCGCGTCCTTGAACGAGCCGATCGCGCGCGTCGACGTGAACACGTTCTGCTTGACGAGCTCGCGGAAGCCGGCGGCGTCGACGCTGTCGTAGACCTTCGTCAGGCGGTCGCCGTCGGACGGGTCGACCTCGTAGATACACGGGAAGCCGTTCTGCATCGCCATCGCCGTGCCGATCTCCTGGGCCGTCAGCTCGGTGTTGTTCGTGTCCATGACCATGCCCTCGAAGTACAGCTTGCCGTTCATCTTGAACGCGCTGCGGAAGGTCGGAATGACGCCTTTGCCGCCGTCGACGCCTTCGGACTGGGACATGAGGATCTTCGTCTCGCCGGTCTTCACGTTGAACTTGAACAGCACGCCGCCGGCGCTCTTGCCGTCCGGCTCGCCGAGGTACATGTTGCCGGCGTAGAGCGTCTGGATCAGCGCGGTCGCCTCCTCGACGCTCATGCCCATGTTGGCCGACAGGCTGCCTTTGAGGATCGCCTGCACGCCGAGGCCGCCGTACATCGTGCCGATGTAGACCCAGTCGCCTGCCGATTCGGCCGCGTAGCTGTAGGACTGGCCGCGGTCGCCCTGACCCTGGTCCTTGGCCGAGATCGCGCCGTTGCCGATGTAGTCGACGACGCCGTCGGCGGTCTCGAGACCGTTTTCGGGATGGCTGACCTTCTGGAAGGCCATGCCGTTGCCGGCCGTGTAGACGTTCGCGATGCGCCCGTCAAGATCGGTCTCCTGCGCGCCGGCGGGGCCGGCGAGAGCGCCGATGAGCACGGCGCATGCCGAAAGCGCGCCGATGGCGGCGCGTAGTTTGGTGGTCATTGTTCTCCTCAGGGATGGTTCCGGTGGGGTGCAAAGGCCAGACATTGTGCTGACGGCGAACAAGCTTAGCATGCCGGAAGGCCCCGGCAGGCCGTTTGCGCGCGACGTTTGCACCCATGCCACGCAACGTGTCCCCGGCGCCACGGCATGTGGCCGATGCATAGCTGTGCGGACATGCCGCGATATGCGAAACGGGGAGGCGGACCCGAAGGTCCGTCTCCCCGTTTCCGGTCGGCGCGGCGCCGTTCAGCCGGACGGCGTCACGTCAGCGTCCGCCGTTCAGTGCGAGCGGCGTTCGCGGTTCGCCACGAGCAGCACGGCGGCGGCGATGATCGCGACCGCGGCGACGACGATGACGATGGCGACCGAGGAACCGGTCGAGGCCATGTCGCTCACCGCGCCGGCGGCGTTCGACGCGCCGTCGGAGCCGGTGTCCACATGGTCGTTCGCACCCGGCTGGCCCGGCTGGCCCGGGTTGGCCGGCTGGTCCGGGTTGGTCGGGTCGTCCGGCTCGACCGGATCGACGAGCGCCGACTCCGGACCGAGCACGAGCGCGCTGCCGGCCGGCACGACGACCGCGTCGCCGTCACGGACGGCGATCTTCGCTCCGGCGACCGACGCGTCGACGCCCTGCACGGCCTCGTCGGCCTGCGCCGCGGCCTCGGGGGCGTGGCGGTAGGTGCGGCCGTTCGAGACGAGCACGCCGTAGTCGCCCGCGGTGACTCCCGGCAGCGAGACCGCGTCGGCGTTGTTGTTGAGCGCGACGACGTAGGTGCCACTGTCATCGGAGATCTCGTAGGCCACGACGCCGTCGGCGGACTTGAGGACCTTCGAGTTCTTGCCGATCGCGTCGTAGTCGCCGATGCGGAACGCGGCCGTCTTCTTGCGCAGCGCGATGAGGTCGGCCACATACTGGGCGTTGTCGCCGTAGGCGGCGTCGTTCAGGCGGTCCCAGTCGAGCGCGTTCTTCGTGGCGGCGTTCTTGTAGCTGTTGCCGTCGCCGTCCTTCGAACGCAGGAACTCCTGTCCGAGCTGGATCTCGGAGATGCCGTTGGCGAGGAAGACCGACGAGTTCGCGAGCTTCGAGGCGGCCACCTTCTGCGCGACTTGGCCCTCGTCGAGTTCGCCGTCGGTCTTGGCGCCGAACATCGAGACGTTGAGCTTGTCGTTGAGCGTCAGGTTGTCGTGGATCTCGACGTAGTTGACGATCTGGTTCGCGTTGTCGTACTTGACGTTGGCGTTGCCGTTCGTGCAGTACGCGCCGTCGAACTCGTCGCCGTTGCGGCAGCCGAGCATGTTGTTGAGGATCAGCTGCTCGGTGTCGGCCTTGCCGGTCGCGAAACCGGTGTCCTCGTCGGAGAACACGGAGCCCTTGAGCCCGTCGCGGATCGAGTCGTTGAAGAACGCGACCGTCGAGTTGTGGGTGTCGAGCTCGTAGGCGTTCGGCTGGATCGACATGAGGGACTTGTCCATCGTCGTGTTCATGTCCCAGCCCTCGCCGACGATGACGATCGACGGGTCGATCGCGTCGAGCGCGGCGCGCACGGCCTTCATCGTCTCGAGGTCATGCAGGCCCATGAGGTCGAAGCGGAAGCCGTCCATGTTGTATTCCTTCGCCCAGTAGGTGACGGAATCGACGATGTACTTGCGCATCATCGCACGTTCGGACGCCGTGTCGTTGCCGCAGCCGGAGTTGGAGACGAGCGAGCCGTTCTGGTAGCGGAAGTAGTATCCCGGCACCGTCAGGTTGAACGGGTTCGTGTTGACGTCGCCGACGTGGTTGTAGACGACGTCCATGATCACGCGAAGGCCGTTCCTGTGCAGCCCGTTGACCATCTCCTTGGCTTCGACGATGCGCGCCTTCGGATCGGCCGCGTTCGACGAGTAGGAGCCTTCCGGAACGTTGTAGTTCTCCGGATCGTAGCCCCAGTTGTAGTTGTTGTCGTCGGTCGGCTTCGTCTCGTCGACGCTCAGGTAGTCGTACATCGGCTGGATCTGCACATGCGTGACGCCGAGTTCCTTGAGGTAGTCGACGCCGGTCGCCTTGCCCTCGGAGTTCTTCGTGCCGTTCTCGATCATGCCGAGGTACTTGCCGCGGTTGGCTTCCGAGACGCCGGAGTTGGCGTTGCTCGAGAAGTCGTGCACATGGGTCTCGGCGATGACCGCGTCCGTGTTCTTCGAGAACGGGGCCATGCGGTCGGAGCCTTCAACCGTCGTCTGCTCGTCGGACAGGACGACGGAGCGGCGGCCGTTGACGACCGATGCGCGCGCGTACGGATCCGGCGAGTCGTTCTTCGTGCCGTCGGCGAAGGAGACGCGGTAGACGTAGGCGGTGCCCGGCGCGACCGTCTCGGTCGCGGACCACACGCCCTTGGCGCCGCGCTTCATCGCGACCGTCTTGTCCTCGGGCGCGTCGGCGGTGTCGGAGGCCTTGAACGTGACGAGCTCGACCTTCGCCGCGGTCGGCGCCCACAACTTGAACGTGGAGCCGTCCTTGCCCCAGGTCGCGCCGAGATCGTCGCCGTCGTAGGCGTATTCCTTGTCGAATGCGTCGGTGCGCACGACGGATCCGGCGACGGCGTCGGCGGAGCCGAAGCCTTCGATCGTCACCGTGTACTTCGCGGTCAGGTCGAGGTCGTCCTTGAGCGTGACCGTGACGACGGTGCCGTCGGTCTTCACGTCGGCGATCGCGAGCTTGTTGCCGTCGGCGTCGGTCACCTTGACGTCCGACGCCTTGACGTCGGCCGGCTTCGTGAGCTTCGCGTCGATCGCGTTGTTCTGCGCGATCTCGGCCGTGGAGATGCGGGCGCCGAGCGCCGGACGCGCCGTGTAGACGGTCGGGTCGTCCTGCATGAGCCACACCTCGGCCTTCGCGGTGCCGTCGTTGCTGAAGACGAGCGCGTCGGCGCTCATCTTGATGTCGCCGTCAGAGCCGTCCTTCTTCTTCCACTCGTCGACGCCGTAGCGGCGCAGCAGGCCGAAGTCGGAGTCACCGTTCGAAGCCTGGTAGGTGTAGTTGGAGAAGGAGGCCGTGGCCAGCTCGCCCCAGTCGTCATGGCTCGTGAACTTCGCGGCGAAGCCGTTGCTGTTCGAGTTCCACATCCACAGATCCCACTGCGGGACCTTCGTGTCGGCGTCGGCGGCGTCGAAGTACAGGCCGTCGTTGCGCATGTAGTGGACGGTCACGTCGACCTTGTCCGCCTTGCACTTGTAGTCGGCGGGAGCCTCGGTGAGCGTCGCGTTTGCGTCGCCGGTGCCGTCGACCCACACCTCGACGGTGCCGGTCTTGCTCACGGTGACGCTGCGGTCGCCGCCGAACTTGTTCCAGTCCTCGGTCGTGATGATGAAGCCGAGGTCCTCGAACTTGCCGTCGAAGGTGAGGTCCGCGACCTTGCCGTAGCAATCCTCGCCGGTGAACGGATGGTTCACGGCCGTCATGTCGGCGCCGGCGGTGTCCTTGCCCCAGACGTAGACGCCGCGGTTCGCGGTGGCCTCATCGGCCGCCGGCTTGTAGTGCACGACGAGACGGGTCTGCGCGCCGATCGCCTCCGGGTTGCCCACGCTGAGCGCGCCGTTCTCGACGCCGACCTGCGTGATGCCCTTGGCGATCAGGTAGTTGGAGCCGTTGTTGCTGTCCCAGTCGCTACCGCCGTCGTTGAAGCAGATCTGGTGCTCCTCGCCCTTGGTGTCGATCGTCTTCTTGTAGTAGCCCTGCGCGTCCGGTCCTTCCATCTCCTCGCCGGGGGCGGCCGTCCAGTCGCTGCCGGCGCCGTGGTGCACGAAGACCTTGTCCCACTTCTTGGTCGGCTTGTACCAGACGGTCGTCGTCTGGTCGTCCGGCTTGACGGTGGTGTCCGGGATCACGACGTCCGGGGTGCTCGGATCGACGACCACGTCGGAGGCCGGGTGCGTCGCCTTCGTGGCGCCGCCGTAGATCGCGACGGCCTGCATCGCCGGCACCGTCGTCTTGACCTTGCCGCCGGAGACGGTGACCGTCTTCGAGCAGTCCTGCACGGCGTAGACGTCGCAGTACTCGCCGTCGGGCATCGAGGTCGCGTATTCGGCCTCCTTGTCCTCGGTCGAGTTGTTGATCGCGACGAAGCCCTTGTCACCGCGCGAGAACGCGATGTTGTTGGCGCCGTCGTCCTGCCAATCGGAGACCGACGTGCCGTCGACGTAGTTGTGGAAGGCGATCATGCCGCGCGTCGTCGTCCAACGCTGCTGGCAGTTCCAGTCGCCGTCCTTCGTCGAGCACGCCTGGTCGAAGTCGACGTCCGGCACCGAGGTCTCGGTCGCGCCAGGGGCGCCGGCGGCGTTGTCGTCGTACTTGTAGTCGGAGAGCAGACGTGGCGTGCCGTAGTCATAGGCGAGCATGAATGCGTTCGCGAGCGCGTACATCGAATCGTTCTTGTACGTGATCGCACCGTCGTTGCGAGCGGTGTCCCAGTTCGTCACGAAGACGTTCGCGTCCTTGGACGCAATCGCGTTCGGATTCGACGACAGGTCGCCGATGCGCGTCGAGAGGTCCTTGAGTTCGGCGATCTTGCCCTTGAACTTCGCGTTGAGGTCCGACTTGTAGTCGAACTGCGTCACGGTGCCGGTCTCCAGGTAATTGCGCGGCTGGATGCCGGGCGCTTCGCTCGCATTGCCGATGACTTCCTGGATCCAGTAGATGTCGTTGGCGTTCTTGCCGACCTTCGTGGCCATCTGGTCCTTGATGGCCTTCATGTCCTCGTTGTTGATGTGCTTGACCGCGTCCATGCGGAAGCCCTTGACGCCCATCTTGTAGAGCTTGGCGAGGTAGTCGGACTGGATGTCCTGCACCTTGGCCGACGACGTGTCGAAGTCCCACATCGAGTTCAGGCGGCCTTCCTGCACCTCCTGCTGGTTCTTGTAATCGGAGACGCTTGCGCCGTTGTTGTAGTCATGGAAGTCGGCGGCGGTCACACCTTGCGGATATTGGCCGTTTTCGCCGGTGAAGCCCGGATAGTCGCCGGTCAAGCCGTTGTACTTTGTGCCCGCCACACCGGTCTGCTCGCCTGCAGCGACATCCAAACCGGTCGTCTGGTTGAGCACGACGTCGGCGATGATGCCGACGCCCGCCGCGTCGCAGGTCTCGATCATGTCCTGGAACTCGGCTTCGGTGCCGAGCTTCGAATCGAGCCTGTAGCTGACCGGCTGGTAGCTCGTCCACCACTGCGTGCCCTGGATCGACTCCTGCGGCGGCGAGACCTCGACGTATTTGACGCCCTGCGGCCCGTAGGTGTTCGTGCACTCCTTCGCGATCGACTTCCAGGTCTGCTGGAACGCGATGACCTGCACGTCGGTCGCCGCGGGAAGCGCCGTGCTTCCCGTGTCGGCAGGGGCGGCGTTGGCCGCCATCGGCACCGTGAGCAGCGCACCCGAGCAGGCCATGGCGAAGGCCACGCCCATCCCGGTCGTGCGGCGCATCGCAGTGCGGAACTGCTGATTCACCATATGTTGTCATTCCCTTTTTCTCTGACCGGCCAGGTCCGCCGGCGGCATCGCGATGCCGGCCGTCTCGCCCATCCGGTTTGCCAATGTATGCAGACCCGCTTGCATATCATGCAAGGATTTCCGGGGCATTCGCCAACGAATGGTGCATACGTTTGCAGCGAAATCATCCCTCATAATACCTCAGCTGTGAGCAAAAATCCACCGGAACGCGCGTGCGTGGACGATGCACGTCCCCCTTTCCCCTCCCCCACCACCTTGCTGGGGCCTCTTCAGCCATCGTCGCCCCATGCGGCAGCCAACCCGGAGTCACTTCGGAAACCGCCGATGGCATCCGTATCTGTGGGACGACGAAAAACGTCCGGGTCCCGCAATCCTCTTGGATTATTGCGGGACCCCGACGTCGTCCGCCGCGATATACGCGGACTTCAGGAAATGCACTCCGGCTTCGAACGCGTTCAACCCTTCGTCAGTTCGGCGACGGCCTCGAGCGCGAGCTTGTAGCCGAGGAAGCCGAGGCCGGTGATCGTGCCGGTGGCGACCGGGCTGATCACTGAACGCTTGCGGAACTCGTCGCGCGCCGCCGGGTTCGAGATGTGCACCTCGATAAGCGGCATGTCCGCATCGAGCACCATGTGCGCCGCGTCGGCGAGCGCATACGAATAATGCGTGAACGCCGCCGGGTTCATGACGACCGCCTTCTGCCGCTCGGCGGCCTCGTGCATCCACTGCACCATCTGCGCCTCGTCGTCGGTCTGCCGCACGTCCACGTCGAGCCCGAGGGACTCGCCCCACTGCGTGCACAGCCTGCGCAGCTGCTCGAGGTCCTGCCTGCCGTACACGTCCGGCTGGCGCACCCCGAGGCGACCGAGGTTCGGCCCGTTCACGACGATCACGTTGACCGGCTCATTTTCGGCCATATCCACTCCATTCCTTGGAAAACGTTGTCAGCCCCATGATAGTGCGCGATGGTGCCGGGCGCCGTGCGCGTCATGCCTGCTGGCGCACACGTTCGAAGGCCTCGCGCACCGTCTGCGGGTCGGGGTCGTCGAGGTGGAACGGCCTGCCGATCTCCTCGAGGCCGACGAAGCGCAGCGTGTTTCCGCGCGCCTTCTTGTCGCGGTGCATCAGCGCGAGCACCTCGTCGAATCCGGCGCCGTTCCACGAGGTCGGCAATCCCAGACGGTCGAGCAGGTCGTAGGTGTATTCGACGGTCGGGCGGTCGAGGTGCCCGGTCAGGTTGGACAGCTCGGCCGCGTAGACCATGCCCACGGCGACCGCGTTGCCGTGCCTCCAGCGGAAATGCTCGAGCTGTTCGATCGCGTGGCCGAAGGTGTGCCCGTAGTTGAGGAATTCGCGCAGTCCAGCCTCCTTGAGGTCGGCGCGGACGTGGTGGGCCTTGACGCGCACCGTGCGTTCGATGAGTTCGGCGACGACCGGCTTGAGCGGCGAGTCGAGGAAGGCCTCTCCGTCGAAGGCGCGCAGCTCGTCGGCGTGGTCCTCGAGGATCGTGAGGATCTCGGGATCGCGGATGAAGCCGGACTTGGCGACCTCGCCGAGGCCTTCGATGAAGATGTCGTTCGGCAGCGACGTCAGCGTCCTCAAATCGGCGAGCACGCCCGCGGGCGTGTAGAACGAACCGACGAGGTTTTTGCCCTGCGGCGTGTTGACGCCGGTCTTGCCGCCGGTGGAGGCGTCGACCATCGCGAGCAGCGACGTCGGGCAGTTCACGTAGCGGATGCCGCGCATCCACGTGGCGGCGACGAATCCGGCGAGGTCGGTGCAGGCTCCCCCGCCGAGGCCGACGATCGCGTCGGAGCGCGTGAAGCCCTCGTTGCCGAGCCGCTGCCAGATGCCGTCGGCGACCTGCACGGTCTTGCCGGCCTCGGCGTCCGGGATCACGATGTCGCTCACCTCGTAGCCGGCCTTGCGCAGGATCGCGCGCGCCCTGTCGGAGTGCCGCTGTACCGACTGCGTGTGGATCAGCGCGACGCGCACCGGACCTGCGCCGAGCACGTCGGGCAGATGGTTGAGCGCGCCCTCGCCGATCCTCACGTCGTAGGGTTCGATGCCGGCGCCGTCCACATGGACGATTCCCTCGTTCGTCATTTCGATCATCTTCCTTGCCGCTGCCTTCGGCGTCATGCCGTGCGTGCGCACGATCACGTTCGCCACCTGCCTGTAGACCGGGTCGCGCTGTTCGTAAAGCGCCATCCAGCGCGCGTCGGCGTCGCCGTCGAGCATAGGGCGTCCACCTCCCCTGCGCGCGCGCTCCATCGCCTCCGACGGATCGGCGAGCAGGTAGATGACGCGCCCGCCGTGTTCGGCGTAGTCATGCAGCGCCTCGCGCACGGCCGGCGTCATCGGCGCGCCGCCGCCGAGCGCGTAGATGCCGTCGAAGGAGCCGAGCGTCTCGGCGACGGTCCTTCGCTCGACCTCGCGGAACGCCGCCTCGCCGTGCCGCGCAAAGTACTTCGGGATCGACATGCCGATCGCGTCCTCGATCTGCTGGTCCGCATCCGCGAAGCCGATGCCGAGCATCTGCGACATCTCCTTGCCCAGCCGCGTCTTGCCTGCGCCCATCATGCCGACGATGACGGCCGCCGGGCGCCTGCGCGCGCCGGTGTCGTGTCTGCTGTGCGTTGCCATTGGCCGTCCTCCCGCGCGCTCAGCGCATGTGCTCGGGCCACGAGGCGACGTACGACTCGATGTTGCGTCGCGTCTCGTCGACGCTGTCTCCGCCGAACTTCTCGAGCAGGTACTTGGCGAGCGTGAGCCTGACCATCGCCTCGGCGACGACGGCCGCAGCGGGCACCGCCGTGCTGTCGGAACGCTGGTTGATCGCCTGCGCCGCCTCGCCGGTCGTCACGTCGACGGTGCGCAGCGCCTTCGGGATCGAGGGGATCGGCTTCATCGCGGCGCGCACGCGGATCGGCTGACCGTTGGACATGCCGCCCTCGATGCCGCCGGCGCGGTTCGTCAGACGTTCGATACGGCCGTCGGCGCCGGCGACCATCTCGTCGTGCGCCTGCGAGCCGGGACGCATCGCCTCGAGGAAGCCGTCGCCGATCTCGACGCCCTTGATCGCCTGGATGCCCATGAGCGCGGAGGCGAGCGCCGCGTCGAGCCTGCGGTCGGACTCCACGTAGGTGCCGACGCCGGCCGGCATGCCGTAGGCGATTACCTCGATGACGCCGCCGAGCGTGTCCGCGTTCGCCTTCGCCTCGTCGATGCGGGCGATCATGCGCGCCTCGGCGTCCTTGTCGAGCGTGCGCACCGGGGACGCATCGAGCATGTCGACGTCGTCGGGCGTCGGCAGCGGCATCGCCGTCGGATCGTCGACGCCGGCGCCGCCGATCGAGACGACATGGGAGACGGTGCGCACGCCGGCCACCTGTTCGAGCAGCTGGCGCGCCACCTCGCCGAGCGCGACGCGCGACGCCGTCTCGCGCGCGCTCGAGCGTTCGAGCACCGGCCGGGCGTCGTCGAAGCCGTATTTGCGCATGCCGGTGAGGTCGGCGTGCCCCGGGCGCGGACGGCTCAGCGGGGCGTTGCGGCCCTCGCGCGCGAGCTCATGGTCGAGCGGGTCGGCGCTCATGACCTCGGTCCACTTCGGCCATTCGGTGTTGCCGATCTCGATCGCGATCGGCGAGCCGAGCGTGCTGCCGAAGCGCACGCCGGTGAGCATGCGCACCTGGTCCTGCTCGAACTTCATGCGCGCGCCGCGGCCGTAGCCGAGACGGCGCCGCGCGAGCGCGCCGCGGATGTCGTCCGACGTGATCTTCACTCCTGCGGGGACGCCTTCGATCATCGCGACGAGCGCCTCGCCATGCGATTCGCCAGCGGTCTGCCAACGCAACATGCCAACTCCTTTGGTCCGTGGGAAAACTGTGACTATCTTAACGGTATGCCGTACCTTTGCTGCCTGCCCGGACTGCTTTGTGGAATCGCGGCGTGCGTGACCGACCTGCGTCGGCGCACGGTCCCGCGGCGGCTGATCATGGCCGGGATCACGACCCAGCTTCTGGCATGCGTGCTGCTGGCGTGGATCGCAGGCGACCCATCCGCGCCGTTGCGCGCCTGCGCCGGCCTGATGTGCGGCGCAGGAGTCCAGCTCGCGCTCGCCCTCATCCGCCCCGGCGCGCTCGGCTTCGGCGACGTCACCGCGAGCGCGCTCGTCGGCTGCGTCGTCGGCGTGTTCGGCCCCGTCCCCTTCGCGCGATGGTGGCTGCTCATGGGGGTCTGCGGCCTGCTGTGGCTGGCGGTGTGGTCCCAGTATGCGAAACGGCGCCCCGGCGTGGACGCCAGAGTGCCGTTCGTCCCGGTGGTCGTGACGGCGGGGCTGCTCGCCGTGCTCTCCACGGTCGCGAACTGAGGTGCGGATGTTCCCTCAGTTCGCGTGCTCGTTGTTTGCCTTGTATTCCTGCACGTACTGCTCGAACTGGTCGTAGCTGGACGTGAACTTCGTCTCGCCGGTCTTCAGGTCGGTCGTCACGAAGTACAGCCAATCGCCGTCCTCGGGGTGCATCGCCGCCTCGATCGCGTCGTCGCCGGGGTTGGAGATCGGCGTCGGCGGCAGTCCCTTGTTCACGCGCGTGTTGAAGGGGTTCGATCCGTCGTTGAGCTGTTCGTTCGTCAGCTCGGTGCCGTTGATCTTGAAGCCGTAGGCGACCGTCGAGTCCATGCCGAGCGGCATGTCGTCCTTGAGCCTGTTCTCGATGACGCGGCTGACCTTGCCGTAGTACTCCTGCGAGTTGACCTCGGCCTCGACGATCGACGCGATGATCAGGATGCGCTCGCGCTGGTCGCCTTCGGGCACGCCGAGCGCGTTGAGCTTCTCGATCCTCGCCTGCACCATCTGCTGCAGGATCGAGGCCGGCGTCGGGTCGTCGCCGATGTTGTACACGCCGGGTTCGAGCCATCCCTCGAGCTTGCCCTTCGCGCAGGCGGGCAGGATCGCCCCCGTCTTCGCGGCGTCGCCCACGTAGTCCTCGAATTCCTTGAGGGCGATGCCCGAGGATTCGGCGGCCGTCTTGAGTACGTCGTCGAGGCGTTCGCCCTGGCGCACCTCGACGAAGCCCTTCGCGTTGCCCTCGTCGGAGAGGATCTTCGCGGCTGCCGACGCCTTCATATGGTGTTTGAGCTCGTATGTGCCCGGATACAGCGTGTAGGAGTTGCTCGCGACGACGCTCGTGAACGCGTCGACCGATTTGATGACGTCCGCGCGCCGCAGTCCTTCGGCGATCTCGGCGACTCCCTGTCCGGATTCGACGGTGAAGGCGACGTCCCCATCCCCCGGCCCCGGATAGTCGTCGACGACCGAGGTGTCGGCGAGCGTGTCGCGGCGCCACTGCTTGATCTTGCCGACCGCGAGGACGCCCAGGCCGACGCACAGCGCGACGACGACGATCGAGGCGATGACGACGACGAGGCGCTTGCGACGCCTGTGCTTGCGGCGCCGGCGCATGTCGCGGCGCGAGCGCGGCGGCTCCGGCGGCATCGACGGGCCGTCACCGGAGTCGGTCCGTCCGGCTTCGGAACCGTCGTCCCAAGCGTCGTCGCTGAAAAAATCGTGGAAATCCTCAGGCACTCTCACTCCTCTGAACCGTGCGCGTCAGCGCCGTGCCCGCTCCAACGCCGTCTGCAGGATCGTCACCGCTGACTGCTGGTCGACGACGGCGCGGTGCCGACGGGTGCCCAGCTGCGCATCGAGCAGCCGACGATGCGCGTCGACCGTCGTAAGGCGTTCATCTATGAGCATAATATCAGGCATCCAGTCGATGCCGGACAGATCGTCTTCCATTTCGGCCTCGAGCCGCGCGCCGAGCGCCTTCGCCCACCGGCGCGCCTTCTTCGCGCTTTTGCCCTCGGTGCCGTCCATCTGCAGCGGCAGGCCGACGACGACGCATGCGACGCGTTCGTCCTCGATGACGTTGAGGACGTCGTCGAAAGCCTGGAAATAATCCCCGCGCACGGTGATGTTCCCCGCGGGGTGGGCGAGGGTCAGCTCCGGGTCGGACAATGCGAGTCCGACCCGGGCGTTCCCCAGATCGATGCCTAGCCAAACCATACGGCGTCGGATCAGGCCTTGCGCGCGTCCTTGACGAGCGCCGCGACGGCGTCGTCGATCTTCGACGCGTCGGAGCCGCCGCCCTGGGCGAAGTCCGGCTTGCCGCCACCGCCACCGCCGAGGATCTTCGACGCTCCGCGCACGAGGTCGCCGGCCTTGATGCCTTCCTTGCGGGCCTCCTCGTTCGTCGCGACGGCGACCATCGGCTTGTCGTCCTCGTTGACGCCGGCGAGCGCCACGACGACCGGCCGGTCGTCGCCCAGGCGGTTGCGGATGTCCATGACGGTCTTGCGCAGCACGTCGAAGGAGCCGAAGTGGCCGACGTTCTTCGCGGCGACGACGATCGGCGCGTCGGACGCCTTCGCGTCCTCGACGATCTGCGGGACGGACGCGGCGAGCTGCGCCTCGTACATCGCCGCGAGGCGGCGGTCGGAGTCCTTGAGCTTGGCGAGCAGCGTGCTGACGCGCTCGGCGAGCTCGTCGGGGCGCGCGTTGAGCGTGTCGGACAGCTGCGAGACGAGCGCGTGCTCGCGGGCGTTGTAGTCGTAGGCGCCCTGGCCGACGAGCGCGTCCACGCGGCGCACGCCGGAGCCGACCGACGCCTCCGACATGATGTTGACGAGACCGATCTTGCCGGCGAAGTCGACGTGCGTGCCGCCGCACAGCTCGCGGCTCCAGCCGTCGTCGCCGATCGTGACGACGCGCACGACGTCGCCGTACTTCTCGCCGAACAGATGCATCGCGCCGAGCGCGATCGCGTCGTCGAACTTCATCTCCTGCGTCGAGACGTGCAGGTTGTCGCGCACGCGGTCGTTGACGCGCGCCTCGACGGCGCTCATCAGCTGCTTCGTCGGGGCCTTCGGCCACTGGAAGTCGAAGCGCAGGCGGTTCGGCGCATCCTCGGAACCGCGCTGCGTGGCCTGGGGGCCGAGCTCCTCGCGCAGCGCCTTGTGCACGATGTGCGTGGCGGTGTGCGAGCGGGCGATCGCGCCGCGGCGCTCGATGTCGATCTCGGCGGTCACCTCGGCGCCGACGACGAGCGTGCCCTCGATGAGGCGGCACTGGTGCACGATGAGGTCCTTGATCGGCTTCTGCACGTCGTCGACCTCGAGCACGGCGCCGTCGTCGGAGACGATGTCGCCCTGGTCGGCGAGCTGTCCGCCGGCCTCGGCGTAGAACGGCGTGCGGTCGAGGATGACCTCGACGGTCGCCGGCGCGGAGACGGCCGGCACGGCGCCGACGCCCTCCATCATGATGCCGAGGACGCGGCTGCGCGACGTCATGTCGGTGTAGCCCAGGAACTCGATCGGCGCCTCGAGCTTGTTCTTGAAGTCGTCGTATTCGCTCAGGTCCACGTTGTGGCGCTTCTTGAGCGCGTCCTGGCGGGCGCGCGACTTCTGCTCGTTCATGAGCTCGCGGAACTTCTCCTCGTCCACCTTGACGCCCTGCTCGGCCGCCATCTCGAGCGTGAGCTCGATCGGGAAGCCGTAGGTGTCGTGGAGCGTGAAGGCGGCGTCGCCGGAGACGACCGGCTGCGCGCCGTCCCGCTTGCCGGCCTCGTCCTTCGCCTTGTTCACGGCCATGTCGAAGATCTCGATGCCGTTCGTCAGCGTGCGGCGGAACGCGTCCTCCTCGCCGTAGGCGGCCTCGGAGACGTCGTGGAACGTGTTCGCGAGCTCCGGGTAGTTCGGCTCCATCGCGGCCTCGGACACCGGCAGCAGCTCGGGCATGACCGGCGTCGTGACGCCGAGCACGCGCATCGCCTCGATCGTGCGGCGCAGCAGACGGCGCAGCACGTAGCCGCGGCCGGCGTTGCTCGGGCGCACGCCGTCGCTCATGATCATCAGCGCGGAACGCACGTGGTCGGCGACGACGCGCATCTTGACGTCGGCATCCTTGTCCTCTCCGTACTTGATGCCCGAGAGCTTCTCGGCGGCCTCGATGACCGGGAAGACCTCGTCGGTCTCGTAGATGTTCTGCTTGCCCTGCAGCAGGTAGGCGAGACGTTCGAGGCCGGCGCCGGTGTCGATGTTCTTGTGCTTGAGCTCGCCGGCGATGTGCAGCTCGGTCTTCGACTTGACGTTGTCGACCATGTAGTTCTCGAAGACGAGGTCCCAGATCTCGATATAACGGTTCTCGTCGGCGATCGGGCCGCCCTCCTTGCCGTATTCGGGACCGCGGTCGACGTAGATCTCGGAGCACGGGCCGCCGGGGCCGGGGCCGCCGGTCGTCCAGAAGTTGTCCTCCATGCCGAGGATCTGGATGTGCTCGGGGTCGACGCCCTCGTTCTTCCAGATCGCGCGCGCCTCGTCGTCGTCGGTGAAGGTCGTCATCCACAGCTTCTCGGGGTCGAAGCCGTAGCCGCCCTGCTCGACCGGGCTCGTCAGCAGCTCGTAGGCGTAGTGGATCGCCTCCTCCTTGAAGTAGTCGCCGAAGGAGAAGTTGCCGAGCATCTGGAAGAAGGTGCCGTGGCGGGTCGTCTTGCCGACCTCGTCGATGTCGAGCGTGCGCACGCACTTCTGGTTGCTGGCCATGCGGTGGCTCGGCGGCGTCTGCTCGCCCATCAGGTACGGGATGAACGGCACCATGCCGGCGATCGTGAAGAGCGTCGTCGGATTCGGCGAGATGAGCGAGGCGGACGGCACGATGAGGTGGTCCTGCTTCTTGAAGTAGTTGAGATATCGCTGGGCGATCTCCGCGGTGCGCATTGCTTGCGGCTCCTTATGTACTTTGGTGTCCGTGGATGGATGATGAACAATGTTGAACAATGAAAAAGCCAGGGACGGGCCGCTCTCCTGCGCGAGCCCGCGCCCGGGCGCCACGCCGGCGTCCGGCTCAGGAGAGCCTATCCATGTAGCGGCTGTTGAGCTCCGCCTCGCGGGCGCGGCGCACGTCGGTGAACTCGGTGACGAGCCCCTGCAGCGTGCGCACACCGACATGCTCCTGGTCGGGGCCCAGCAGGAACTGGCGCGCCTTGTCGGGGGTATTGGCCTTCACGTAGGCGTTGGCCTTGCTGACGGCGACGACGCCGGCGATCATACCGAGCGCGATCCACAGTAGACGTTTGCGCATGGCTCACTCCCCCTTGGTCCCGGTGGCGGCCTTGGCGGCCTGCGCCGGCTGCTGCCCCTTGTTCATGAACGAGCGTGCCGTGGTCCTCAGCGCGTAGAAGGTCGACGCGAGCTTGATGATCGGTTTGCCGAGGAAGGAGCCGTACAGATTCGTCAGCGCGCCGATGTTGTTGGCGGTGCTCGAGGCGGCCGACGAGATCTCGTTGACGTCGGCGAGCGACTTGTTGACCTGCTGCACCGTCGTCACACCCTCGTCGAGCGCGGGCAGCGCATGGTCCCCGGTCTCCTTGACGGTGTCGGCCAGCTGGTCGAACAGCTTGCCCAGACGGATCAGCGGATAGATCAGGAATCCGGCGAGCACGGCGAACGCTATCGCCGCGATCAGACCAGCAATTTCTCCAGCACCCATGTTCTCGTGCACCTCTTTCCTGTCACGACGTGCATGTCACGGCACGTTTTCCTACCCGCCTTAGGGTACCCAATCGCCCAGACGGGGCGTTCAGCGCCGGTTGTAGGAGACGACGGCGAGCGCCGAGCCGAAGTCGGCGCCGGTGTCCAGATCGAATTCGCTGACCGATCCGTTCGCCGGCCGCTCGCTCAGGGCGTAGCCCTCCGGGGCGAAGCGCTGCATGAGGCTCAGCAGCGTGTTGCCGTGGGAGATCTGCAGGACGTGGTCGCCGTCCTCGAGCGCCGGGTTCGCCGCGATGAGCGCGTAGCCGCCGGCGATGCGCTCCCAGTACTCGGCGTCCGACTCGGCGTCGTGGAAGGGGTCGGCCTCCTTGAGGAAGTCGCGGGTCGCGGCGACGCCGTAGCGTTCGACGATCGCGTTGTAGGAGGGCGCCCCGTGCGGGCCGCCGGCGGCGAGCCACGCCATGTCCATGTCCTGGCCCTCCCAATAGCCGTAGCACTGCTCGCGGAAGTGCATGTCGGCGATCAGCGGCGGACGCGCGTGACCGTGGGATTCGTTGACGTCGAGGATGCGTTCGGCGGTTACCTGCGCGCGCGTCGTGTCCGAGCAGTAGGCGGCGGCGAAGTCGACGCCGGCGAGCAGTTCGCCGGCGCGCGTCGCGTCATCGAGGCCCGCCGCCGTCAGCGGCGAGTTCGACCAACCCTGCAGACGGTTGTAGCGGTTGAAAAGGGTCTGTCCATGGCGGACGAGATGCAGATGAAGGATCATGGTTTCTGATTATCGCACCAGGTTGCCCTATAATCGGCTCATGAAAGGTTTCCTTATTCGCTGGGCGATCCTGACGATCGCCGCGGGCGTCATGGTCGTGCTGCTGCCGGGCATGCATGCCGTGGGCGCCCCGCCGATCCTCGGCGTCGCCGCGTTCTCGTTGTTCATGGCCCTGCTCAACGCGTCGATCAAACCGGTCGTGCAGATGCTCGCGCTGCCGTTCTCGATCCTGACCTTCGGTCTCCTCGCCCTCGTCATCAACTGGTTGTTCATGGAGCTCGCCTCATGGCTCGCGCTCAGCCTGTTCGGCGTCGGCGTCACGATCGACGGCTTCCTGTGGGCGGTGCTCGGATCGCTGATCATGTCGATCGTCAGCGGCATCGTCAGCGCCGCGTTCTCCTCCTGATCATCGCCGCCGTTCCCCTCCAACACGTAAGGCCCCGCGATCTGCATCGCGGGGCCTTACGCTGTATGTCCTTATACTGTATCGGTTTACAGTATGTGAATCCAGATCAGCGGGCGTAGAATTCGACCACGTACTGGATGTTGACCTGCACCGGGATCTCCTCCGCCTCGGGCTTGCGGGTCAGCGTAGCCTTGAGCTGGGCGATGTTGACGTCCAGATAGCCCGGGACCGGCGGCAGCACGTCGCGGTGCGTGCCTTCGGCGGCGATCTGGAACGGGACCATCGTCTGGCTCTTCGGCTTGACCTGGATGGTCTGGCCCGGCTTGACGCGGTAGGACGGGCGGTCGACGATGTTGCCGTCGACGAGGATGTGGCGGTGCACCACGAACTGGCGGGCCTGCGCGGTCGTGCGGGCGATGCCGGCACGCAGCACGAGGGCGTCGAGGCGCGTCTCGAGATCGGTCAGCATCGCGTTGCCGGTCTGGCCGGCGGTGTGCGTGCCCTTCTCGTAGGCGGCGCGCAGCTGCTTCTCGGAGATGCCGTACTGGGCGCGCAGACGCTGCTTCTCGCGCAGACGGACCGCGTAATCGGATTCTGCGCGGCGACGGGTGCGGCCGTGCTCACCGGGGGCATACGGACGCTTTTCGAAGATGCGCTGAGCCTTCGGGGTCAGTGCGATGCCGAGGGCGCGCGAGAGGCGCACCTGACGGCGGGAACGCTGAACGTTCGTCATTGGTTATCCTTCTTTGTTCTGTCGTTGTCTGAACGGAACACGGCGTGGGTCCCACGCCATGCGAGCCAGCCTCTCCAGCGCTTCGCCGTGCATTGCACGAACGATCCGCGACGGACCGCCGATCCGCTGACGGGCCAAGGCTCCAGACGGCGCCGTCCCATTCGAAACGGCACCAATCGTCGATTGTACACCGCAGCCATGGACGAACGCGCGGCGCCCTCATGGCCGGCCGCCGGGAAGGTCCTCAGAGCTTCTCGATTGGCGCGACGCGCAGCATGAGCCTCTTGACGCCGTCGGATCCGAAGTCGACGGTGATGATCGAGTTGCGGCCCTTGTCCTGCGTCTCGAGGACGGTGCCGAGGCCGAAGCTGTCGTGCGAGACCTTGTCGCCGACGTGGAAGTCGTTGATGTCGAGACGATTGTCCTTGTCGAGCGCCGACGCCGGCTTCGGCGACGACTTCGGCGACGTCCTGCGCGTCGTCACCTTCCCCGAGCGCGACGATGCGGACGCCGCCGAGCCGAAGCGCGACGACGAACGCGTCGACGTCGGGGAGGAGCCGCTCACGCCGTAGCTGAAATGGGCGCCGCCGTTGCCCGACGAGGACGAGGAGGAGCGCTCGCGTGCGGCCGAGCCGAAACGCGGCGCCGCGGCGCTGCTGGACGACCGGCCGCGCGATGACGAACCATAGGACGACGAGCCATAGGACGATCCGCCGTACGACGACGAACCGTACGACGACGAACCATACGAGGAACGCCCGTACGCCGATCCGCCGTAGGACGGCTCGGCGAAACCGTCGTCCCAGCCGCCGAACTCGTCGAGGCCGGCGTCCCAGTCGTCGCCGCGACCGTACGACGAGCCGCCATCGGAGCCGCGTCCCCAGCCCGAGCGCATGCGTTCGACGCCGGCCTCACGGCGCTTCCAGTCGATGAGTTCGTCGGGGATCTCGTCGAGGAACTGGCTCGGCATCATCTCGCTCGCCCTGCCCCACTGCGCGCGCACGGCGGCGCGGGTGATGTACAGGTGCCGCTTGGCGCGCGTGATGCCCACATAGGCCAGACGCCGTTCCTCGCTCAGCTCGCTCGTGTCCTCCATCGCGCGCGAATGCGGGAACGTGCCCTGCTCCATGCCGGTGAGGAAGACGACCGGGTATTCGAGGCCCTTCGCCGTGTGCAGCGTCATCAGCGTGACCTTGCCGGTGTCCTCGGCCTCGTCGGGCAGCTGGTCGGAGTCGGCGACGAGCGCCGTCGTCTCGAGGAAGCCGGCGAGCGTCGCGTCGGGCGTGTTCTGCTCGTATTCGGCGGCCACCGACTGCAGCTGCGAGAGGTTCTCGACGCGCGACTGGTCCTGCGGGTCGGTCGACTTCTGCAGCTCCTCGAGCAGCCCGCTCTGCGCGAGCACCTCGGCGACGACCTGCGACGGCTGGCGGTCGTGCTCGGCCGCGAAGGTGCGCAGCTGCGTCATCATCGCCGCGAAGCGCTTGAGCGGGTTGAGCGTACGCGTCGTCATCCCCTCGATCCGGTCGGCCTGCTCGATGCCCTGCCAGAAGGTCAGTCCGCGTTCGTCGGCCCAGACGGTGACCATCGACTCGGCGCGCGCCCCGAGGCCGCGCTTGGGCACGTTGAGGATGCGGCGCATGTTGATGCCGTCCGCCGGGTTGACGATCGCCTGCAGGTACGCGAGCGCGTCCTTGACCTCACGCCGCTCGTAGAACTTCGTGCCGCCGATGAGCTGGTACGGCACATGCGCCTGGATGAGCCCCTCCTCGAGCGATCGCGACTGCGCGTTCGCCCGGTACATGACGGCGACGTCGGAGTAGCGCACGCCCTCCTCCTCGTGCAGCCGGCGGATCTCGTGGGCGATCCAGTGCGCCTCGAGCTGCGCGGTGTCGGCGGCGTAGCCGGTGATCGGCGCGCCCTTGCCGGCGGCCGTCCACAGCTTCTTCGGCTTGCGTCCCTCGTTGTGCGCGATGACGGCGTTCGCGGCGTCGAGGATCGTCTGCGTGGAGCGGTAGTTCTGCTCGAGCATGATCGTGCGCGCATCCGGGAAGTCCTGCTCGAAATCCTGGATGTTGCTGATGTCGGCGCCGCGGAACGCGTAGATCGACTGGTCGGAGTCGCCGACGACGGTGATCCACGCCGGCCCCTGGCGCCCCGCCCCCACGGCGTCCGACGACGGCCGTTCCCCCGAGTCGACGCCGGCGAGTTCGCGCACGAGCACGTACTGCGCGTGGTTCGTGTCCTGGTATTCGTCGACGAGGATGTAACGGAACCTGCGGCGGTAGTATTCGGCGACGTCCGGCTGCGTGCGCAGCAGTTCGACGGTGCGCACGATGAGGTCGTCGAAGTCGACGGCGTTCGCGAGCGCGAGCCGGTGCTGGTATTCGGCGTAGACGATCGCGTAGAGCTCCTCGACGTTGCCGATGTGCCCGATGCGGAAGCCGCGCGTGCCCGGGCGGAAGTCGGGCGCGTACTGGGCGAGCGTCTCGCGCACGCCGGTGAGTCCGTTCTTGTAGTCGGAGATGCGCGCGAGGATCTGGCGCGGCGTGTAGCGCTTGACGTCGATGTTGAAGTCGGTGGCGATGAGCTTGACGAGGCGTTCGCAGTCGGCGGTGTCGTAGATCGTGAACCCGGATTTCAGGCCGATCCTCTCTCCGTCGCGGCGCAGGATGCGCACGCACGCGGAGTGGAACGTGGAGACCCACATGCGCTGCGCGACCGGCCCGATGAGCGTCGACAGGCGTTCGCGCATCTCGGCGGCGGCCTTGTTCGTGAACGTGATCGCGAGGATCTGGCTCGGCCATGCGCCGAAGCGGGTGAGGATCCATGCGATGCGGCGCGTCAGCACGCGCGTCTTGCCTGATCCCGCGCCCGCGCCGATGAGCAGCGCGGGACCCCGGAACTGCACGGCCTGCGCCTGCTGCTCGTTGAGATCGCCGATGAGTTCCTGCGGCGAGCGGACGATGACCTCCGGATCGTTGTGCACTGTCGTGTCCTTTCGTTGCCTGCGTTCGCATGTGTCCGCCGTGCCCTCCCCGGGGACGCGCGCCTGCGTCCCGGGCGGCGCCCCTACGGATGGGTGGTCTCCGTTACGGGCGGCATCAGTCGTACGTATCACGCACGGCGCTTCACCCGCTCGTTACAGGTGGTACTTGACGAAAACCGGCTTTCATTTCTAGCACACGCTTTGGTCAGCAGCCGACGGCCATGGCGACGATGTGCCCAGAGACAATCGAGCGAATTGCCGTACTCAGGAATCGTTAGGCGCGCGCCCTCTTCATGCCTTCGGCAGTCGCGAGAAGACCATAGAAGTCGCGCATGGCCTTATTCGTTATCCGGTTCACGCACAATTCACTTTCAGCCACTCCCCCGCGGGCGTCCAGCCATGGGGTTTCCGACCGGGTCTGATTGATCAGCTCGTAAGGCTTCAGGTCGCCGTAGGCGTCCAGCACGGCGTCGATGCTTTCCCGCTCGTCGGCTGTGATGTTCGAAGCGTCTCCGATGCCGGCGGGTGGTTGGCTGATGCTGATCATGCCGCGATGCTCGTGGTACAGGTCCGGCATGATCGGGCCGTTCATCCACGCTTCGACCCGTTCCGGAAACAAGGAATGCCCTGTCCATGCCAAATGCCAAGCCTGCGCATAGTAGCAGAGTTTCTGGAGTTTCATCGTCGTCATGCGTCCTTGTTGTTGCAGGATGTACGCGGCGACGTCGAACACATCAGCCATGGTTTCTTGTCTTTCGTGTTGCGATGGCTAGGTGGGAAGCTGCCCCCCATGCGCGCGGGGTTGCCGTTCGTGCCGTGCGCTGCGGCTGACCGTTTCAGTCGTTCTTATGCGCCGCCTTCCTCCGGGCGGCCAGCCCTGTCATGATCGACGCCGCCGCACGGGCCTGCGCCTGCTTCCTCAGGTTCCGTTGCGCCGTCCGCATCGACTCCCCGCGAAGCTCCTCCAGCCGGGAGGAATCAGCCAGTCCGGGAATCGTCGTCAATCGCATCATGTGCCTCATGGTTCCATCGTAGCCTCCACGAGGCCACCGCCCTCAAGAACCGTGCAACGACGACCCGCCCGTCGGCGGCAGGCCGCCAAATCCCGCCCCTCCCCATCGTCCCGCGGGAAACGTGATGAGCCCGCGGATGGACCGGACCGGTCAGGTATGCTTCTTTTTGCTCGGCCACACCTCATGGTTCTTGTCCCACCACAGGATATGGAACTCATGGCCGACAAGGAAACCGTACAATCGTGCCGTTCCGCCAAGACGGAACCTGGCTATGGAATCGCCGTCGCACTCGTAACGTTCGCCCAACCGTTGCCGCGCGCTCCTGTTCGGGCAATCACTGAAATTCGTATACAGGCGGAAAGCCCCATAGTCAGGGCTGAGTATCTCGCCCAGAGTGCAGCGTTCGAACTCCCGAAGCTTGCTCAGCAGGTTCACATGATCGGCTTGGGTGATGTTCGCCAACGACCACGGGCAATCCTCGGCGATGTCCACGCAGTCGAAGCGGAACACGATATGGTGTGTGTTTGGCCGGCCGTCGAAACTATCGGCGTTCTTGGGTACCCTGCATGTGGCCGCCCTGCCAAGCGCCGCCTGCGGGACCCGTCCCATGGGACTCTGCGGCTTCACACGGCCGAATGAAGGCTTGTGACGTGCCATCAGTCCGTGAGGGAACCATAGTATTCGGCCATGGCGGCCAAGGTTATCGTCTTGGTGCACCGGGCGCCCACTGGCAGATCCCCGCGCGCATCCTTCCATGGGGCTTCATGGTGGGTGAGCTCACTGAGATGATAGGCGCCCATGGGCGCGTAGAAGCGCAGCACCTCATCGATGTCCTTGCGCTCCCCCTCGGTCAGATTCTGCGGGTCGCCTTTGGCAAGCTCGGATGCGTCAATGTCGAACCTGCCCTTGTGCAGCCGGTACAGTTCCGGCGCCACGGGGCCGTTCGCCCACGCCTCGATCCGTTCCGAAAACAGCGACTTCTCCGCCCATACCAGATGCCATGCCTGCGCGTAATAGCAGAGCTTCTGCAGTTTCATCGTCGTCATGCGCCCCTGCTGCTGCAGGATGTACGCGGCGACGTCGAACACGTTGGCCATGATACTCTCCGCCCTTTTCATGCCGTTACGGTTCCCGTGCCATTGAACGACTCCAGTATCCCACGACACGCCATGGCGGCACAAATCTATATCTAGGGCGCGTCCCCGCCCATGGACACAACATACGGCCCAGCACGCACGGCCCACGCCCCCCACTGAACGGCGAAGGGCGGCACCGGCAATGCCGGAACCGCCCAGAAAGGAAAGTGGGGGCGATAGAAGACACTCCTACCGCCCAACTAGAGACCGTTAGCGGTCATATGTATCGGTTGTGCTGGTGCATAGCGAACCGCATCCGTGTCCGCCGCTGACAGGGCCGCCACCAGTGTTGCCGCCCGTGCTGGGTGCTGCTGGTTTCGGTGTGGTCTGTTGTGGAGCGGTGTACTGGGGCGCGGCGGGTGCCGTGTACTGGGGTGTGGCGGGTGCCGTGTACGTGGGGGTATACGACTGTTGCGGTGCCGTATACGACTGTTGGGCCTGAGCCTGAGCGTTCGCCTGCGCCTGAGCTGCGGCCTGTGCTTCGGCTTCCTTGCGTGCCTTTTCCTCGGCGGCTTTCTTGTCGGCGTCCTGCTTGGCTTTCACACTCGCGTCCACCTTGCCCATGAGGTCCTTGAGCTGCTTCGCCTGCGAGTTCATCGCCTTGACGTCTTCGCCGTCCTTGGTTTTGGTGGCCTTGTCGATCAGGGTTTTGAGCTCCTTGCGGGTCTTGTCGTCCTTGACCTTGCCGTCCGTCGCCTTGTACTTGGCGGTCGCCGCCTTGACCTGCTTGTCGAGTGCGGTCTTGGCATCCGCGAGGGTCTTGGCGTCATGCGACTGGTTGACCGCGTCCACTGCCTTCGACAGGTCGGCGGTGTGCGTGTCATACCATGCCGTGTTCTTGTCGATGCGTTCCTTCGCCTCGCGCAGCGCGTCCACGCCGGACACGTTGCATGCGGCCAAGGCCGGCGTCTCCTCCTTGTAGGTTTTGGCGAGCGTGGTGACGACGGCCGCGTCCTCGACCTGCTTGTCGGTGATCTTCACGGCCTCGGCCGCGTCCTGGTCGTGCAGCGTGTCGTACTTGTTGCGCGCCACCCGCAATGCTTCGCTCGACTGGGCGCACGCCTCCTTCGCCTCCGCCAGCTGTGCGGACGCGGAATGCTGGTAGATGGCGACCGCGCCGCCGGCGGCCAGAATGGCGACCAGCAGCGCCGAGACGCCGATGATGATCCGCTTCTTCTTGCGGCTGTCGGTGTTCTTCGCCGAAGTCAATTCACCCATGATTGTTCCCTTCAATCAACCGTTTGCCTTTGCCTTCACCTTAATTATTCATGGCGTCGTAGTCCAACCCGGATGGGCTCGCTCCGCGTGTCGGGACATGCCCCGTTAATCGCGCCGCTCGTCGATCCGGAGAGCGCAAGCGCCCGCTGCTGCTCGACGCTCCGACGTTCCTCCGCCTCGTCATTTGCACGGCGTAAGGTGGGACGCCATCACCACGTCCCGCGCGCACCGCACCCCGATCCGGCCCCGCATGGGCATACGCGACGGCGGACGCGCACGACCATCCGAGGAAAGGAACGGCATCGATGAAGGAACTTGAGGAACGCATCGCGCGAGAGGGAACGGTCAAGCCGGGCAACGTGCTCAAGGTGGACGCGTTCCTCAACCATCAGTGCGACGTCGCGCTGTTCAACGCGATGGGCGCCGCGTGGGCCGAGCATTTCGCCGGCAAGACGATCACGAAGATCCTGACGATCGAAGCGTCCGGCATCGGCATCGCCTGCATCGCCGCGCAGCATTTCGGCAACGTGCCGGTCGTGTTCGCGAAGAAGGCGCAGTCGATCAACCTCGACGGCGACCAGTACGTGACGCGTGTCTTCTCGTTCACCAAGCAGAAGGAGTTCCCGGTCATCGTCTCGAAGAAGTTCCTCAACACGGGCGACCACATCCTCATCATCGACGACTTCCTCGCGAACGGGCAGGCGCTCGCCGGCCTGATCGAACTGTGCGAGGACGCCGGCGCGACCGTCGAGGGCATCGGCATCGCGATCGAGAAGGGCTTCCAGGGCGGCGGCGACGGCCTGCGCGCCGAGGGCTACGACCTCGATTCGCTCGCGATCATCGATTCGATGGACGCCGAGACCGGCACCGTGGCCTTCCGCGCATAGCGCAGCTCGCCCCTTCCCTGCGGGGCGCCGCGCAGACACTGGGAAGAGGCCGATGGTCATCGCCTCCGGCTTCTTCCGCGTTTGCGTCTGCACGATTCCCGTTTTTCCGTTTTTCATCCTCATCGTCATTGCGCGATCCCCCCGTCGGCCGCCCCGCACCGCATAGTCCGCACCGCATAGTCCGCACCGCATACTCCGCGCCGACCTTCCCATGCCGCCATCATTTTTTCCCCCATCACTACCCCTGGAGACGATATGACACCCACCGACGATCCGAACACCACGGCACCGACGAGCGACCCCGATCCGTCGGACGGGGCCGGAACCCTCGAATCCACCGTCGTCACCGACGAGCTCAAGCGCGACGAGGCGGCGGCCACGGCCGCCGAGGAGCGCCGCGAGGCGAAGCGCTCCGGCGTCTCCTTCGAGACGCTCTCGAGCCTCGACGCGCCGGTCTCCTTCTGGAAGGGCATACCTTTCGGCCTGCAGCATGTGCTCGCGATGTTCGTCGCCAACCTCGCACCGATCTTCCTCGTGGCCGCCGCCGGCAACATGTCCGCGGCCGACTCCGCGAAGATCATCCAGTCCGGCCTGCTCGTCGCCGGCCTGGGCACCTGCCTGCAGCTGTACGGCGTGTGGCGTTTCGGCTCGCGTCTGCCGATGGTCACCGGCATCTCCTTCACCTACGTCGCCGCCGCCATCGCGATCGTCTCCCATCAGGGCTACGGCGCCGTCGTCGGCGCCGTCATCGTCGGCGGCCTGCTCGAGGTCGTCCTCGGCCTGACGGCGAAGTACTGGCAGCGTTTCGTCCCGCCGATCGTCTCGGCGATCGTCGTCACCGCGATCGGCTTCTCGCTGCTGTCGGTCGGCGCCGAAAGCTTCGGCGGGGGCGCCGGCGCGAAGGACTTCGGCAGCTGGCAGAACCTCACGCTCGGCCTGATCTCGCTCGTCGCCTGTCTCGTGTTCCAACTGTGCATGAAGGGCACCGCCAAGCAGCTGTCCGTGCTTTTCGGCCTGCTGATCGGCTACGTCGCCGCGCTGTGCTTCGGCAAGGTCGATTTCAGCGGATTCGCGCATCTGCAGGTAGTGAGCCTGCCGTCCGTCATGCCGTTCAAGCCCGAATTCGACTGGGGCGCGATCATCTCGATCGGGCTGCTCTACGTCGTCTCGTCGGTCGAGGTGCTCGGCGACACGGCCGCGCTGACGAAGGTGGGTCTCGACCGCGAGCCGACGCAGCGCGAGACTGCCGGCGCGATTGCCGGCGACGGCCTGATCTCATCGGTGTCGGGCGTCTTCGGCTGCCTGCCTCTGACGTCGTTCGCGCAGAACATCGGCCTGGTCGCGATGACGAAGGTCGTCAACAGGAAGGTCATCCTTTCCGGCGGCGTGCTGCTCATCCTCGCGAGCTTCGTGCCGGCCATCTCCGAGGTCTTCAACTCGATGCCGCAGGCGGTGCTCGGCGGCTGCACCATCATGATGTTCGGCAACATCATCCTCTCGGGCTTCCAGATGATCTCCGACGCCGGCTACACGCAGCGCAACATCACGATCGCCGCGCTGTCGCTGACGATCGGCATCGGCTTCACGCAGGTCTCGAGCATCTTCGAGCATTTCCCGCCGCTGTTCCAGTCGATCTTCGCGTCGAACTGCATCGCCGTCGCCTTCGTCGTCGCCGTCATCCTCAACGTCTTCCTGCCGAGCGAGGAGCATTTCCTCGCCACGCCGAAGCAGACGAAGTGAGCTGATCCGACGGCCGCTGCGAGGGTCCCGTCGCGATTGAACCGCACCCCGAAAGTCGGATCGGAAATATTCCGATCTGGTTTTGGAGGTGCGGTTCATTCAGTTCAGAACGCGGCGGGACCCCTCGTCGTTCCTGCCCTGTTGCCGCCCACCCATCTTCCCCGCTACCGATAAGCGCCTCCCTACAGGACGCGCATCGCATGTCCCTCTTACCGGCAGCCGCAATCACCCACTGCCGATACGCGATCCCTTACGGGATGCACCGCGTGCCGCCCGCTACCGGTAGCGTCTCGCCGGGCCGCCACCGATACGCGATTCCCTACGGGATGCATATCCCTTCGCTACCGCCTCCGGCGTCATGCCGGCGACGAATGGCGGCCTTGCCGATTTCGAATACGTCGCCGGGAGAACATCGGCGCCGTCCACGAGGGCCGTCCCTACAATGATTCGTGAATCCGGCCGCCCATGGGACGCGCCGGCGCGCACAAGGCCGCCGACACCGCCCGCAGGCGCACGGCATGAGGACCTTGAAAATACACAGGACAAGGAAAGACATAGCGATTCAGGAAATCCGTGGACAACGACTCACCGGCGAACGCGCGCTGTTCGCGCAGCGTGACGCGCTCATCGAGGACTGCGTGTTCGAGGACGGCGAATCCCCGCTCAAGGAGTCGAGGGACGTCACCGTCAAGGACACGGTGTTCCGCTGGAAGTACCCGCTGTGGTACGGCGACCACGTCGAGGTGACGAACAGCCTGTTCGAGTTCAACGCGCACGCCGCGTTCTGGTACTCCAGGCACATGCGCTTCGCCGACTGCACGATTCAGGTGCCCAAGGAGTTCCGCCGCAACGAGGACGTGACCGTCGAACGCACCGCATTCACCGACGCGGCGGAGACGTTCTGGCAGTGCCGCGACGTCACATTGCGCCATGTGAGCGCCAGCGGCGACTACTTCGCGATGAACTGCGAGGACATGGACATCAGCGACTTCCAGCTCACCGGCAACTACTGCTTCGACGGCGCGCGCGACATCACGGTGGAACGCGCGCGGCTGTTGTCGAAGGACGCATTCTGGAACTGCGAGAACGTGACGGTGCGCGACTCGTTCATCAGCGGCGAATACCTCGCATGGAACACGAGGAACATCACCTTCGAGAACTGCACGATCGAAAGCCTGCAGGGCCTGTGCTACATCGACAGACTGACGATGAGGAACTGCCGTCTGATCAACACGACGCGCGCGTCCGAATACTGCACCGGCATCGACGCGGACGTCACGACGCATGTCGACGGCGTCGTCAACCCGGTCTCCGGCACGATCCGCGCGGCCGGATTCGGCGACGTCGTGCAGGACGATCCGGCGATCGACACGAGCAAGGTCCGGCTCGTCGACACGACGAAGACGGCCCGCGCGTAGAAGGAAGGAAGGCACGACATGGACATCAGCGAACATCTCCCCCAGTTCGACCTCCCCGTCGACCGTTCCGGCATCTCGTCGATGAAATGGGACGTGACCGACGGCGAGCTGCCGATGTGGGTAGCGGACATGGACTTCCGCACCGCGCCGGCGATCCGCGAGGCGCTGTCCGGACGCGTCGCCAACGGCACCTTCGGATACACCGACGTCCCCGCCGCATGGAACGACGCCGTCGCCGGATGGTGGCGACGGCGCTACGGCATGGACGTCGACCCCGGGCATGTGACGTTCACGACCGGCGTCATCCCGGCGATCTCCTCGCTCGTGCGCTCGCTGACGAACGTCGCCGAGAAGGTCGTCATCCAGCCGCCGGTCTACAACATCTTCACGAACTCGATCGTCAACAACGGCCGGCGCGTGCTGGACAACCCGCTGCGCTATGCCGACGGCGTCTACTCGATCGACTTCGACGACCTCGAAGCCAAGCTCGTCGACCCGCTGACGCGGCTGATGATCCTGTGCAATCCGCAGAACCCGAGCGGCAACGTCTGGAGCGCCGACGACCTCGCGCATATCGGCGCGCTGTGCGCCGCGCACGACGTCACGGTGATCTCCGACGAGGTGCACTGCGACGTCGTGCGTCCCGGCGTCGTCCATACGCCCTTCGCCGCCATCAACGACGTCAACCGTTCGATCTGCGTGACCTGCTCGTCGCCTTCGAAGGCGTTCAACGTGGCCGGGCTGCAGTCCGCGTATTTCATCTGCGACGACGCCGGCCTCAGGGCGCGCGCCGTGCGCGGCGTCAACACCGACGAGGTCGCCGAGCCGAACGATTTCGCGGTGTTCTCGACAATCGCCGCATACACCGCGTCCGACCAATGGCTCGACGACCTGTGCCGCGTCGTGCAGCGCAACAAGGACTATGTGGCGGCGCGTCTCGACGCCGACGCCGACGAACTGCTGCGGATGGTGGCATCGGACTCCACCTATCTGGCGTGGATTGACTGCTCCGGCCTGCTCGGGCGCGTCGGCGACATCACGGCCGAGCGCTTCTGCGAGCATCTGCGCGAACGCACCGGGCTCGTGCTCTCCTACGGCGGCATCTACGGGGGGAACGGTTCGAGGTTCCTGCGCATGAACCTCGGCACATGCGCCGGTCTGGTCATCGACGGCGTGCGCCGTCTGCTTGAGGGCGCCGCGTCCTATGCGCGGCGCTGAGGCGGCCGACCGGTGACCCCGGCATGCCGCATATACGTCCCCGTCAGTCGAAGTCGGGCTCGTAGCGGCGGCGCGCCACGCGGATCACGCACCAGCGCAGCACGAGCGCGACGACGGCCGTCACCACGAGCGGCAGCCAGAAGTACGGCGAGCGGAAGCTGGGCAGAAAGTACAGGCCGAGCGCACCCAGCACGCCGATCGCCACGGCGAAGTTGGTCAGCGACGACGACAGGTCGCACAGCTTCTTCTCGCCGAGCCGCATCTCGCGACGCTCGTCGGTCTCGCTCTTGCCCAGCTCGTAGACGTTGATGTTGCGCAACGCCCGGAAGTTGTACAGGAACAGGTCCGTGCGCGTCGCGTACAGACCGCCGAACACATAGCACCACACCCCCGCCGCGATGCTCGTCTGCGCGACGCCGGCGGCGACGTCGTCCGGCATGGCATGTCCGTAGGCGAGCAGCACCCCGTGCGTGATGAGGATCACCGCCGTCCCCAGCATCACGAGCGCGGCCCCGCGAATCCATCCCTGCCGCCGCTGCGCCGCGGTGTAGAACTGCTCGATGCGGTTGAAGGCGGCATCGTATTCCAAGGCGTCCTCATGCGTGCGCTTGAGCAGCATATAACCGACCAGTATGGCGACGATCTCGACGATGAACGATTCGGGATGCCGCTGCAGATGCGGCAGTTCTACCAGTTCCTTGGTCATGAGCCCGATCAGGCGGTCGAGTCCCCTGATCACCTCCTGCACATCCGCGGTGTTGCGTTCGGGAAGCGCCTGCAGGAACCTGCCCGCCGCAAATCCGAGGATGATGATCGCCACACCGTTCGCGATCCGCAGCGCCCGGTTGGTCGCATGATGGTCGTATCCGAAACGATCGTCCTCCTCGGCCAATCTCTGCGTGCGTCTCGCCTGCGCCCGAACCGCGGCGTCGTGCGCCTGCGCGGTGATCTCCTCCCGTATCCGCGCCGTCCCCGCCGTCGCGTGCGTATCGCCGCCGTCTGCCTCTTCCGTCATCATCGCACCCTCTCCCATGCCGCCCGTCTGTCCGATCGCCGTATGGCCGCCGCAGCCCTGCATCATCGGCCTCGTTCGTTCCAGTCTAGAAGACGCGCGGCGACACGCGCCGCGCCTATGCTCTCAGAGGGATTGCGCCGTCGGACGGCCGTTCGCGGCGTGCGGCGCCGCGCTCATCCCTCGCCCAGCGCCGTACGCATCCCCTCGTAGTCGCCGGCGTCGATGTAGACCGCGCACGCCCCTGCGGGGCAGCGCAACCAACCACGGCCATCGTCTCCTACGGCGACCGCGGCCTGCGGATGGCAGACGTCGACGAGCATGCGCGACGCGAGCGCCGCATCGGACACCTCGCGTTCGGTCGCCTCCTGCGCGGTGTTGAGCACGACGCACACCGGATGGTCGCCGCCCACGATCCAGCACAGCGAATGGGCGGTGTCCCCGGGCTGCGCCGCCATGGCGTCGCCCAGCAGATGCGCGCGGATCCACACCATCCGCCTCAGCATCGGCATCGGGGGTATGCGGTCATGCGCGATGCCGTGGTAGTCGCCGAGGAACACGCACGGCATCGCGCAGTCGCGCAGCAGGATGTACGCGTACGCCAACGGCTTGAACCAAGGGGCCACCCATGATTCGAGCGATTGCCCGGGCTGCGTGTCGTGGTTGTCGACGAAGGTGCACGCATACGCCGGTTCGCGTTCGTATAGCGTGCCCGCGTCCAATCCGCGCAGGTCGAACCCGTCGGGGTTCTTCGAGGCCTGCTCGAAACGGAAGTGGAGCGCGACGTCGAACAGCGTCATGCAGTGGCCGCAGTCATGCAGGTAGGCGGTCAGCTCATCCACGTTCCCCGACCAGTATTCGCCGACGGCGAGGTCGGGATGGCTGCCGTGCCGACGCATCGTGCGCAGCCACGGCGCGAAGAAGCGGGCGTCGATGCTTTTGACGGCGTCGAGGCGGAATCCGTCGACGCCGGTCGTCTCGGTGTACCACACACCCCAATCGGTCAGTTCCCCGGCCACCACGGGGTCGTTGACATCGACGTCGTCGCCCATGATGTAGTCGAAGTTGCCGCGCTCATGGCTCACATGGTCGCTCCACCGCTTGCCGTCGAAGCGCATGATGCCGGTGCTTCCGTCATTCGCCGTGTAGTCGGTGCCGGTGAAGTCGCGCCAGTTCCAGCGGAACGTCGAATACGCGCCGTCGCGTTCCGGGAAGTCGTAGACGGTGTCGAGCGTGCGTTCGATCGCCGTGCCGTCGCTGACGGTGCGGTCGTCGACGTCGACGATGCGCGTCCTGACCCTCTCCTCGCCATCGGCGCCCATCCGGTGGTTGAGGACGACGTCGGCGACGACGCGCAGGCCGCGGCGCCGCAGCTCGCCGATCGCCTGGAGGTACTCGTCGCGCGTGCCGTATTTCGTCGGGATCGATCCCTTGGCGTCGAATTCGCCCAGATCGTACATGTCGTACACCCCGTAGCCGACGTCGGCGTCGCCGCCCACACCTTTGTATGCGGGGGGAAGCCAGACGACCGTGAACCCGTCGTCGATCAGCCGTGCGGCCTGCGACGAGAGCCGCCGCCAGAGCCGATGGTCCTTCGGCAGATACCATTCGAAGCACTGCAGCATCGTCTCATGCCTCGCGCCCGCCGCCGCATCCGTCATATCCGTCGCACCCTTCGTAGTCATGCGCATCCATTGGGTCCGCTGCCGTCCATCCTCGGTTCCATGCTAGCCGTATGCGCCACCTCTACGCCCGTAGCTTGCGATGCGGGCGGCGCCGTCAGCGCGCGCAGGCGTCCACGAAGGAGCGGAACAGCCGCCGACTGGCGTCGTCCGTCCCGTACCGGAACTCCGGATGCCACTGCACGGCCCGGAAATACGAGCTTGCAGGCCTGTGGACCGCCTCGACGAGCCCGTCCTCGCTGACCGCCATCGCCTCAAGCCCATCGCCGAGCGTACGGATCGCCTGATGATGGTAGCTGTTGACGGCGAGGCCGTCGGCATGCAGCTCCTCGTGCAGCGGCGTCCCCGCGACGATGTGCACCCGATGGACGGGACGGTCGTACGGCGGCCGCTGATGGTGCTCCACACCGTCCGGCCACTCGCTCGGCAGATCCTGGTACAGCGTGCCCCCGCAGCACACGTTCATGATCTGCAACCCGCGGCATATGCCGAACACCGGCTTGCCATGCCCGAGCGCGAGGCGCAGCAGCGCGAGTTCCATCGAGTCGCGCGCGCGGCTGCACACGATGTTGTCGAATCTGGGCCGCTCCCCGTAGCGTCGCGGATCGACGTCATGGCCGCCGGTCATCAGCAGACCGTCGCACAGGTCGAAGATCTGCCGTATCTCATCATCGTCGGTCGTCAACGCCGGCATGAACGGCACGGCGCCGGCCTCGCGCAGCGCATCCATGTAGCCGGGCAGCATCCACAGGCTTTCGCGCTCGTCATCGACGAGCGGCATCACGGCGATCACGGGTCTCATGCACATCCTCCTCATGCTCGAATCGGCACGGCCGCATCCCAACCTATCCGGATTCGGCATGCAACCGGTGACGAGCCGATTACAGCCCTGTTTCGGATAGTGCGATGGATCATTCCCGCCACACCGTGTATCCTATGGGCATGGAATCCGCAGCACCGCAGCAGGAACCGATGCGCGAGGCAGCCGCGCGTTTCGTCGAACAGCACGCCCGTCCACTTGAACTCGCGCAATACCGCGTCTTCTTTGCCGAAGGCGACCCGAATGAAGTGGTCAACGCGCTGCTTCCATTCCAGAATGCCGACGGCGGCTTCGGCCATGCCCTCGAACCGGACAATTGGAATCCCGACTCCACACCGATCACCACGAACGATGCGTTGTTGCGGCTGTATGACGCCGGAGCGCTCGACCTCAATTCGGGCACCGCCAAGCACATCGCGCAGTATCTGCTGTCTGGAGCGGAATTCGACGCTCACGCCATGCGGTGGCGCTTCGCGGTCAGTGGCAATATCGACCATCCGCATGCCATCTGGTGGGAACGCCGCGGCGATGGCATCTTCGGGTGGAATCCCACGGTCTCGTTGGCCGCGTTCCTTGTCTGCATGCATGCGGAAGGCCCCTGGGAGGCATTGCTCACCGAGGCGTTCGATACGTTGGTGCAGTCCGGCGCATCTTCCGGGGATGAACTCACCTGCTTCATGTTCGCGTGGGAATTGCTCAACCGTGAGCAGATCGAAGGCATCATTGATGGTGAACGGGCACGTACCGCGATCATCCGCGCGATTGACGCCACCGTATGCCGCGACACCGCACGCTACAGCACCGAATATGTGACGATGCCCTCCACGTTCTTCCGCAGTGCCGACTCGCCGTTCCTCGTGGAGTCCTTCGCACCGTTCATTCAAGCCGAACTCGAGACACTGCCTGCACGGCAGGCTCCGGACGGCGGGTTCGACATCAGCTGGCAGTGGCATACCGATTACCCGGAGGCCTTCGCGCAGGCCCGCAATTGGTGGCGTCCTCGTGTCACGTTGGACAAGCTCAGGTTCCTCACCGCGTTCACGAACGGTGGATGAGGCTTCGGTGCCGCGCTGGCGGAGCACGGAACAGGTAGAATATGGGAATCCGTATCCGATGCCGTCAGGGAACGAGGAATCATGGTGGATGAAGCAATGCAACAGGCGCTCGCAACGATGCCGAAATGCGAACTGCACCTGCATATCGAGGGGACGCTCGAACCCGATCTGGCGTTTGCGTTGGCCGAGCGCAACGGGGTCGCATTGCCGTGGGAGAGCGTCGACGAGCTCAAGACGCAGTACGAGTTCGGGGATCTGCAATCGTTCCTCGACCTCTACTATGCGTTGATGAAGACGCTGAAGACGAAGGACGACTTCAAGGACCTCATGGTCGCCTATCTCACACGGGCGAACGCGGATGGGGTCAAGCACGTCGAGGTTTTCTTCGATCCGCAGGTGCATGTATGCACGAATGGTTTGGATTTCAACATGGTGCTCGACGGCCTCCTTGAGGGAATGATGATAGGCCGCGAGCGCTTCGGCATCACCGGTGGCCTCATTCTGAGTATCGTGCGCGACATGGATATCGATTCAGCGGACATGATCCTCGATCTGGCGCAGCCGCGGAAAGACGAGATCCTCGGCATCGGCCTGGATTCAGCGGAAGTGGGCTATCCCCCGGCCCGCTTCGTCGAGCAATTCGCGCGGGCGCGGAGATTTGGCTGGCATTGCGTGGCGCACGCCGGCGAAGAGGGGCCGGCGGCATACATCCGCGATGCGCTCGATCTGCTGCACGCCGAGCGCATCGACCACGGCATCCACATCCAGAACGACCATGAGTTGCTCGAGCGCGTTGTGCGCGATGGGATCCCGCTCACCTGCTGCCCGTTGTCGAACCTCAGGCTGCAGGTCGTGCACGATATGCGCAAGCATCCGATCCCTGAGTTCCTGCACGAAGGACTCATGTGCACGGTCAATTCGGACGATCCCGCGTATTTCGGCGGCTATGTCGCCGCGAACTACGCCGCGCTCGCCGATATCGGCATGTCGATGGAGGAATTGGCGGCGCTCGCCGGCAACTCGATCGACGCGTCGTTCGCTTCGGATGGGCGCAAGGTGCAGCTCCATGAGGAGCTCGCCGCGTGGCGCACGCAGCACGGCCTGTGATCATGCCATATGCATCATCATTCGCCGGTCTCATATGGTTCGACACACACCGGCAACGCGTGCTTGAGTGCATCGACCATCCTTGGACTCAAAACAACGATTCCCTCAGGACCATCATGAATTCATGAAAGGCAACAGCATACTCTCGACCGAGTTGTATGTCGTTTCATTTCGATATATCACCATATATCACCTTGTATTCGGTTATATCACCGTATATTCGTGGATGTCCGTACACACCACATATCCATCGCTGTACCATGACATCATGAGCGCACATGAGATAAACACCCGTCTGATCATCGTCGAAGGGCTGCCCGGCAGCGGCAAGAGCACGACGGCCGCAATGGTCGCCGCCGAACTCGAAGCGCGGGGGAAGGACGTCGTCTGCGTCGACGAAGGAGCCGCGAACCACCCCGCCGATGTCGGCGACTACGACTTCCCTGATTTCGCGAGCGAACGCGCCACGATACTCGATACATGGCGCGCGTTCGCAGCCCGCGCCGAACCTGATACAACCTATGTGTTCAATTGCGTCCTGCTGCAGAACCCGATGTGCGAGACGATGATGCGGTTCGGCATGAACGAGGATGAGTCACGACGGTATATCGGTGAAATCACGGCGATCATCGCACCGCTGCATCCCGTCGTCATCTACATTGACGCACCGGATGCGAAAGCAGTGATTGATGGTGTCCTCGAGGAGCGCGGTGATGGTTGGCTCAACGCCGTCATCGATTACCACACGGCACAAGGGTACGGGGAAGCGCATGGGTTGCGCGGATACGAAGGGTACATCGCGTGCCTTGAAGAGCGCAGAGAGCGGGAGCTGCGCATCCTACGTTCACTTCCGGTTGACAGCCACATCATCCCGCCGTTGAGCGATGCCAAACGGATATCGGCATTGGTAGATTCCATAGGCTGACGCGCCCCCATCCTACAGCCACTGGATGAACGCGGTCTTGTCGGTGCTGTTGTAGCCGGCATGGCGATAGAAATCGAGGGTCTTCGGATCATCAGAGCCGGTGAGCAGCATCATCTTGTAGCAGCCGGCCCGCTGCGCGAGCGCCTTCGCATGGTTCAGGCACGCGGTCGCGTACCCCTGTCCACGTGCATCGGCGCGCGTCACGACGTTCTCAACGAACGCATACGGACGTACGCCACGCGTCAGATTCGGAATGATGACGCATACGCACGAGGAGACGATGTCCCCATCGTGCTCGCATACGATGAGGTGATGGTCGGGATCGGCGAGGACGCGCACCCACGTGTCGCGCAGACGCCCGTCGTGTTCCGGAATCGACTGTTCATGCAGATCGAGATACAGCTCAAGCAATGCGTCAAGGTCCTCCTCACGCGCTTCCCTGATCACCATCGCCCATCTCCTTCCCTTCAGGGAAACCCCCTTACGATCATGCACGATTATCGCGCAGCGCCCGAAGCCCGATCGTCACCGTCTCATTTCCGCGATGATAAACCGCGCAAGGATCCCGACCACCGACCACAACCGCCATTCCCATGCGCGAGGGACACGCAGTCGCCGGCTACATGCCCCTCACAACGCACGGCACTGCAATCATCCGGCCGCGGAATGCCCCCTAACGGCATACCGGACGAGACAGCCGCCCGATGCGAGCAGCAGGAATGCGATGGTGAGGGCATCCCAGATCCCGAACTCCGGCTCGTCAAGCATATGCGACAGGGTGAGGTTGATGGCGATTTCAAGCAACGCCGCCAGCGTGCAGAAGACACCCCACGCAATCAGCCGACGGCGTCCGCCGTATGCCCGGAAGACGAAGGCCGTCGCCCATAGGAACACGAGCACGGGGGCCGCCACCGCGGCCCCGATCGACAGCACGCGGGCGACATGCAGCAGACGGCTGAGCACGAACAGATACGGAATCGTGAGCGCCGTCAACGCGCCCAGGCCGACGTACAGGCCCTTGCCTCCCATGAGCATCGCCGGCACGATGACCATCCACGCGTAGAGGATGGAACTGACGGGCACCAACGACCATGTAAGCGTCCCCGATATCGACAGGTCGCAGATCAGGCAGGTCAGCATGCCCACAAGCATCAGCGCGGAAAGCGCGATCGCCGTGACGCGGTTCCAGCGCACGGCGCGTTCGTCCTTGCGTCGCAGCGCGAGCAGGTTCTCGTCCGCCTTCCCCTCCGCCTCCTCTTGCGTCAGCTCCTCCCCGCTGAGCAGTTCGTTCACCGTGATGCCCAATATGTCGCACAGCGGCAACATGATGGAAGCATCGGGCATGCTCTTGCCCGTCTCCCATTTCGAGACCGCGCGGTCCGTGATGTTCAGTTTGCGCGCCAACTGCAGCTGGGTCAGATCCCTCGCCTTGCGACGTGCGGCGATGAACGCGCCGATCGTTGTCTGATTCATCGTCTTCGCTCCTTTCGCCATTCACGCTACAGGCATCCGGACCGCAAGACGGCGCCGACATCCATCTTTCGCACACACCGTTGGTTGAATCGGCCGGCTCAACCAACGGTTGAGCGGCGCTGGACCGCCGGCGGCCAAGATGACGCGCGCCGCGGCGCCGATCGACGGGGATCCAGCTTTGTTCTAGATGAACTGGCACAACACTCGTTTCTTGGTTATAGTCGAGATATAACAAAAAGGAGACGATATGCTGCTCACCATCGACAAGACCTCACACGAACCCCTGTACCAGCAGATCTACCGACAGATCGTCGCTGGCATCGCCACACGCGCGTTGCGCCCCGCGGACCCATTGCCCACGGTGCGCGCACTGGCCGGCGACCTCGGCATCAACATGCACACCGTGCACAAGGCGTACACGTTGCTCAAGGACGACGGGTACATCACGATGAGGGGCCGCGCCGGCGCGGCGGTCGCCGAACCCGACCCGGGCGACGACACCGAACGGGACGCCCCCGCACGGCGCATGCTGGAGGAACTGCATGCGCTCGCGCTCGCCTACCGTGCCCGAGGCCGCTCGATGAGCGAGTTCCTCGACGACGCAGCCGCGCAGGCGGCACAGGCCTACGCCTCCACAAACGGCCCCACAACCCGACTAGCAAAGGCACAATGACATGCACACCTCAACCACCACCCTTCTGCTCATCCTGAGCGCATTCATCCCTGTATCCGGCGTCATATTGGCGATCACACCGTATCTGATGCCGTCCGGCGAATGCTTCGCCGTCACGATCCCCTCGGCGCGGTCGCACGACCGCACACTCGTCGGATACCGACGCATGTATTGCGGCATCATGGTCGCGTGCACCACCGCCGTGACCGCCGCATGCATGGTCGCGGCGCGCCTCAACCCGGATCATGCCTTCCTGCCGTGCTTCATCATCGGCCTGCCCGCGCTGTTCATCCTCGGGTACGCGCTCATGCTCGTGTTCCGCGTCAAGGTGCAGCACGTCAAACAGGAACGCGGCTGGCATGCGGAGCAGCACCGCGCAGTGGCGATCATCGGTTCGGACGGCGACGTTCCGCACCCCATCTCGATGCGGTGGAACCTGCTGTACGTCCCGGTCTTCGCATTGACGCTCGCCATCGGGTACGCCGGATACGACCGCATGCCGGAACGCATCCCGCTGCAGGTGAACCTCAGCGGGCAGGTGACGCGCTCGATGGCGAAGTCGCCGATGGCCATCTGGCTCCCGGCGCTGATATTCGGGTTGCTCGCGCTGGTGCTCGTGTACTCGCAATACGTCATCGTGCACTCCAAGAAAGGCGTCGACCCGGACGACCCGCGGCGCAGCGCCCGCGCCTACGGGCTGTATGCCCGCGCATGGAGCGTCTTCACGCTGATAGCGGGGCTCATCGTGTGCATGCTCGCCCCGGTCATGGAACTGACCTTCACCGGAGTCATCGCTTCACGACAGGCGATGGTCATCGTGCTCAATGTGCTGATCATCGCAATCGGCGGCAGCGCGACCCTCAGCGTCATGCTCGGGCAGAACGGCAGCAGGATCTCGCTCGGAACGCACGACGGCGCAGGCATGCCGCGCGACGACGACGCGCATTGGAAACTGGGGGTGTTCTACGTCGACCATGACGACGCGAGTGTTTTCGTCCCCAAGCGCTTCGGCGTCGGATGGACCGTCAACCTCGGCCGTCCGACCACATGGATCATGCTCGCGATCCTCATCGCGCTCATCGTCGGCGGCTTCGTTGCGGTCATGATGCTCGCGTGAGCCGGATGCAACTCTGCCGGTATGAGTCGATGGACACGCATGGGATCCGACTGCATACACGGCGACGACGCCATGATGGACGAGTTCCTTCATCTCGCGCTTCGCCTGAACGAGGAACCGGGGCTCGCGCCGCCGCCGTTCGGCCCGTTGGGTCTGGGGCTGCGGCTGGGCATGGACCTGGAGGCGCATGACATCGACGTGCTCGTCCCCGAACACCATCTCGGCGACGGTTGGGACGAGCTCATCACGATCATGCAGCATGACGGAGATCCGCCGGAGCACATCGCGCGCAACGGGGGCGCCGCGCCCGCCCGCGAATGGCCGGGGACGGCGGCTTGGCGCAGGTCACCTCTGCCGGACGCGGGCGCGCTTCTTGCGGAATCCGACGGCGCCCAGCGCGAAGAACACGGTCAGGAAGGCGAACAGCGTCAGCAAATCCGGCCAGACGCCGCCCCATCCTTCGCCGCGCAGCATCACGTCGCGCAGCACGTCGACGCCGTAGGTCAACGGCATGCACCGCCCAAGCGCCTGCATCCACGACGGCGAGCCGGACAGGTCGAACAGGCCGCACAGCAGGATCTGCGGCACGACGAACAGCAGCATCATCTGCACGACCTGGAACGGCGTCTTCGACAATGCCGAGACGAGCAGGCCCAGACTCACCGACGCCATCGCCAGCAGCATGCAGGTGAGCACGACGAGCCATACGACGCCCACACAGGGGAATCCGATGAAGCTGACGGATATCCACAGGATGACCGACGACTGCACGAGCGAGAGCGCGCCGAACGCGCCGGCATAACCGGCCAGGATCTGCACGCCGTTGATCGGCGTCGTCAGGAAACGCGTCATCGTGCCGCCGGTACGTTCGGTCACGAGCGACATGCCAGACGTGATGAACGTGAACACGAACAGGAAGATGCCGATGAAGACGGGACCGTAGTAGTCGAACACCTTCCAGTCCTCGCCGCCGTGCAGATGGACGACGTCGACGCCGGAGACGGCCATCGACTTCGTTTCAGGCTGCGACGACGCCATTATCCGCTCCAGCTGTTCGACCATGTGCGGATCCGCCGGCTGCGAGGCCATCGATCGCCGCAGCCGCTCCATGCTCGCCTCGGCGTCCGATCCGGCCTTGCGCCGTGCGGCCTCGACATCGTTCTGGTACGTCTCGCGCAGCCCCGCCATCGCCTCGTTGACGGCCGCCATGACCTGCTGCGACTTGCCGGCGTCGGTGCCCTCAAGCTCGACGCGCAATGCGCCGCCGTCCATCGACAATACGGCCGCGACATCGCCGTCGGCGATGAGTTCGCCGGCGCGCTCCCCGTCGACGGTCTCGATATGCGCATCGGTCTTCTCCAGCTGCGCGCTCAATGCGTCAGGCAGATCGACGGCGGCGACATGCACCGAGGCCGCCGTGCCGTCGAGGATCACCGTGAGAAGCCACAGCACGATCACCGGAGCCACGAACAGCAGCGCCAACGTGCGTCGGTCATGGCCGAACTGGGTGAGGATGCGCATGAACAGCGCCCGAATCCTACGCATGGCGGACCTCCTCATGTTCCATGGCATCCGCACGATGCCGTTCCAGCGCCAGAAACGCCTCCTCGAGCGTGCCCGTGCGCGTGCGCTCGCAGATCCGCTCCGGCGAATCGTCGGCGATCACGCGGCCGTTTCTGATCATCGCGATGCGCTCGCAACGCTGCGCCTCGTCCATCACATGCGTCGTCAGCAGGATCGTCGCGCCTTGCGCGGCCAATGCGCGCAGATGCCGCCAGATGAAGACCCGCTGTTCGGGGTCCAATCCGACCGTCGGCTCGTCCAGCACCAGCAGGTCGGGCCGTTGCACGAGCGCGACGGCGAGCGAGAGCCGCCGTTTCATGCCGCCCGAGTAATCGCGCACCAGCTTCCTGCGGGACTCCTGCAGATCGGTCAGCTCGAGCAGCTCATCGACGCGGCTGCGCAGCTCCTTGCCGCGCATGCCGAACAGTTCGCCGAAGAAGCGCAGGTTGTCCTGCGCGCTGATGTCCTCGTAGAGCGCCGTCTCCTGCGGCATGAAGCCGATCCTGCGCCGGACGTGGGCGTATGGCGCCCGTTCGCCGAAGACCTCGATCGTGCCGCGCTGCGGTATCCGCACGCCCATGATGGCGTCGACGAGCGTCGTCTTGCCACCGCCGGAGGGGCCGAGCAGACAGAGGATCTCGCCGGCGTCGACGGTCAGCGAGATGTCATCGAGCACCGGTTCCGAGCTCCGCGAATACCGGAAACCCACATCGCGCACGTCGATCACATGCGCGCCCGCATCCGGCCGCGCCGCGGCTCGTCTCCCGTCGGCCGGTCGTCCGTTGGTTCGTCGTTCGTTCACGACGCCACAATATAATCGGACATGATGTTGGATAAAACCACTACGCCACGGTTTCGTGACGGGTTTCCGTTCAGCGGCGACGGGAGGCGGCGATGGGACGGCCACGTAAGGACAGCGCAGAGCAGCCGGTATCCGAACGGCTCGAGCGCGCCATGCTCAGACGGATGTTCGACGAGCCGGTCGCCGCGATCACGGTGCGCGCGCTCATCGCGGACGCGCATTGCAACCGCAGCACCTTCTACTACCATTTCAACGGCGTCGACGAGATCGCCGACGCCGCGGTCGAACGGGCGATACCATACGAGCTGCCGCTCGCCATCGCGTCGATGATGGTCGCCTATACGGACGCATCACCGTCCCCGCAGCGTTTCGACGAACTCCTCCATGACCATGCGACGGTCGTCCCGGAACAGGTCGACACGCTCTGTCTGCTGCTCAACGGGCCGAACAGCGCGTTGGCGGAGCGCAAGGTACGAGACGCGCTTTCGGAGGTCTACCCGTCGATCGTGGCCGCCCTGCCGGGCGACGACGGCCGCGACGAACTCGCGCTGCGTGTCATCTTCACGTACGCGTCGAGTGCGATTCTGGGGCTCATGGCCTACCGCGGCTCCATCGGGCTCGGCGTGCCGGTCGAGCGCATGATCGGAGCCGTGGCGCCGGAGGTGCCGCAGGCCTTGATCGCCTGCATACGGCGGGCGATGCGCGGCTGATGCCCACGCGGCAGATCAGCGTCGTCGCCATCACCCATATTGCGTGCGCGCATCGGCGAGCGCCGTCTCGAATTCGCCGCGTGAGCGCAATGTGCGCACCCGCACGCCGCGCGCAGCCGCATCGGCGAGCATGCGGATGATCTGCGGGCGACGCTCGCGCGGGAAGTCGATGATGTACCGTCTGAACTCCTCGTCGAACTCATGCTCGACCCATGGCATGTCCTCGCGTTGCGTGCCGATGCGCGTCTCGACGCCGGCGAGGCACGTCTCGGTCGGCACATCGAGGAAGAACACGGTGTCGCAGCGTTCGAGGCGCTCCGGCAGCGTTCTGGCGAAATTGCCGTCGATGATCCAGGTGTCCCGTTCGAGTATCCCCCGCAGGCGCGCGTCGAATTCGTCACGGTTGACGTTCGTCCGGTCCGGTTTGTGCCACAGCATGTCCAGATAATGCAGCGGCAGGCCGGTCACGTCCCGCAACCGACGCGAGAACGTGCTTTTGCCCGCGCCGGGGCATCCGATGACAAGTACGCGTCTCATATCCCCTACCATGCCATGGCCTTTTGTCCATCCCGGTCCATGCAGGCGGCATGCGGCTGCTATCATGAAGCTGAAAAATCACCCGGAACAGGAGATGCGCCATCAACGAACCAGCCTTCTATCAGCTTCTTCAGATGGATGCCCATGGGCTATGGGCGAAAGTGAAGGCGACCACGGAACCGCGAACAAAGGCTCGTCTCATCTTCGCCATGTCAGTCAGGAGCATTCTGCTCGTCTCCTTCGCCGTCGTGTTCATCGGCGGTTTGTCGGCGGTGTTCGGCCCCGATAACTCCGGACTGGCCGTGGCGGGATTCTGCATCCTGCTCGGCATCAAGCATGTTCCTTATGGATACCGCGCCACGGACAGTGTCATCGCTCTGGCGTTCGTCTTAGCGGCCATGGTGTGTGGGGGACTGGCGGCCCAGGCATGGCCGCCAGTCCCCTGTCTGATGGTGAACTTCCTGCTCATCACCGTCATCCTGGTACTCGTTGCCGACGAGCCACTGATGGGCAACGCCGGGCTCTATGTGTTCGGATACCTGTTCGTGAGCCAGACGCCTGTGAACGGGGAAGCGCTCGCAAGCCGGTGTGTGCTGGCGTTGCTGCTGTGGCTGGCATGCAGCGCCGTGCTCCTGCACAAGCACCACGGGAAGTTCCAGAATGTTCGTTTGTATGACATGCTGGCTGCATTCAGCGTATCCAGCGCAAAGGGACTCTGGCAGATCAGACTGTCCGCAGGGGTGGCCATGGCTTTGCTCATCGGGGAACTGGCAGGACTGCCCCGAGGCGTATGGGTGGGCTATGCCTGCATGTCGGTGCTTCTCCCCTTCGGCGAAGCGGGAACGAGCCTGCCAATGCGAGCGCTGCAGCGCATAGGCGGAGTTGTCGTGGGATCATTGCTATATGCCGGATTCTCGCTTGTGGTACCGGCCGGGTCCCGCATCCTGTTCGGCCCCATCGCAGGCATCTGCATGGGATTCTCCAGCAAGTACATGGTAAACAACGCCCTCAATTGTTTCGGCGCCCTCCTGCTTGCCGAGAGCGTCTACGGCGTCTCCGGATCCGTGACGTTGCGGATCTACGACAACATGATTGGTGTGCTCTTCGCGGTATGCTGCACCGTGCTGTTCTCACTTCTGGAACGCCATGCCTCCTCCGATGAAGCACCGGCAACCAACCGCACCAAGCCGTCGACGAATATATAATTCCCGTTCCAGACGGTGCCTGTCACAGTGCGCATTCATCCAAAAAGAAAGGCCTGCCGAACGTACTTCGGCAGGCCTCGTCATGCGGAGCACAATCCATAAGGGCGGCAGTTCATGCGTTCTCCCATGGAATGGACCCAATCATGCTCGATGGAGGGGCAACTCAGAAGTGTTCCCAGACCAGAGCGTTGCACTCACTCCCATTCGATCGTCGCCGGCGGCTTCGACGTGCAATCGAGCACGACGCGGTTGATCTGGCGGCATTCGTTCGTGATGCGCGTCGAGATCGTCGCGAGCACGTCGTACGGCACGCGCGACCAATCGGCGGTCATCGCGTCCTCGGAGCTGACCGGGCGCAGCACGATCGGCGAACCGTAGGTGCGTTCGTCGCCCTGCACGCCGACGGAGTGCACGTCGGCGAGCAGCACGACCGGGCACTGCCAGATGTCGCGGTCGAGGCCGGCCTTCGACAGCTCCTCACGCGCGATCGCGTCGGCGTCGCGCAGCAGATCGAGGCGCTCCTTCGTGATCTCGCCGATGATGCGGATGCCCAGACCGGGCCCGGGGAACGGCTGGCGCCAGACGATCTCGTCGGGCAGGCCGAGCTCGGTGCCGATGGCGCGCACCTCGTCCTTGAACAGCGAGCGCAGCGGCTCGATGAGTTCGAACTTGATGTCGTCGGGCAGGCCACCGACGTTGTGATGGGACTTGATGTTCGAGGCGCCGTCACCGCCGCCGGACTCGACGACGTCCGGGTAGAGCGTGCCCTGCACGAGGAACCGGACCTCCTTGCCCTGGGCGCCGGCCTCCTCGATCACCTGACGCTGCGCCTTCTCGAAGGTGCGGATGAACTTCTCGCCGATGATCTTGCGCTTAGTCTCGGGGTCGGAGACGCCCTTCAGCGCATCGAGGAAGTCCTCCGAGGCGTCGACGGCGATGAGCTTGATGCCGGTCGCGGCGACGAAGTCGTGCTTGACCTGCTCGGCCTCGCCCTTGCGCAGCAGGCCGTGGTCGACGAAGACGCAGGTGAGTTGGTCGCCGATCGCGCGGTGGACGAGCGCGGCGGCCACGGCGGAGTCGACGCCGCCGGACAGGCCGCAGATGACTTGCGCGTCGCCGACCTTCTCGCGGATCGCCTCGACCTGCTCGTCGATGATGTTCTTCGCGTTCCAATCGTTCGGGATGCCGGCGCATCCGTGCAGGAAGTTCTCGATGAGATCCTGGCCGAGCGGCGTGTGGCGGACCTCGGGGTGCCACTGCACGCCGTAGAGCCTGCGGGAGCCGTCCTCCATCGCGGCGACGGGCGCGCCCTCGGTGTGCGCGAGGACCTCGAAGCCCTCCGGCGCCTTGTTCACGGCGACGCCGTGACTCATCCACGTCGTCTGCAGCGACGGCGAGCCGTCGAGGATGCCGCTGGCGTCGTCGACGACGGCCTCGGTCTTGCCGTATTCGCCGAGCGCGGCCTTGTCCACGTCGCCGCCGAGCTCATGGGCCATCACCTGGAACCCGTAGCAGATGCCGAGCACCGGCACGCCGGCCTCGAAGACCTTCGGGTCGATCGTCGGGGCGCCGGGCTCGTAGACGGATGCAGGGCCTCCGGACAGGATGATCGCCGAGGGCTTCTTGGCGAGCATCTCGTCGACGGGCATCGAATGCGGGACCAGTTCGGAATACACATTGGCCTCACGTACGCGGCGCGCGATGAGCTGCGCGTACTGGGCTCCGAAATCAACGACGAGGACAGGACCGGTTGCCATACAACTCCCTTTGGTGGACGGATTGCGCTCTTGCGGGCATTACACCATAGATATTGTGCTGCCGCGAGGAGACATTGACCGCGGTCCCCGCGGGCCGCGGCGCCCGGACGGCCCCGCGAAGGTGCGGGGCGCCCCCTGAAGCGGTCAAGCACGTACGGCGCAAGGGCTGCGCACGCATCCGGACGCCCATATGCAACACGCCGCGATTCGCACATGGAATCGAACGGCCAACGAATCCAGGATCACCTGAAACACCAATGATTCCAATGATTCTCAGCATTATTCAGTCATCGGCCGAATTCACATTTCATCGGCAGAATCTTCCAAAATGCGTAAGAAATCTAACATTTTCACTCATACCTAACCAAAAGAACGCAAAACGTCAGCGAGTCCGCGTAACATGTTCCTCGACCGGACACGGGGTCCCTTCCTCACGAAGGGGCATGCGGATCCCGCGTCCTCACCGAAAGAATCAATCGCACACTATGTGCAGGAGTACAGGAGTACATATGACAAATCCTGTTATTGGCACCCCGTGGCAGAAGCTGGATCGTCCGGTTTCCGAAGAAGCCATCGAAGGCATGGACAAGTACTGGCGCGTCACCAACTACATGTCCATCGGCCAGATCTATCTGCGTAGCAACCCGCTGATGAAGGAACCCTTCACCCGCGACGACGTGAAGCACCGTCTGGTCGGCCACTGGGGCACCACCCCGGGCCTGAACTTCCTTCTGGCCCACATCAACCGCCTCATCGCCGATCACCAGCAGAACACCGTGTTCATCATGGGTCCTGGCCACGGCGGCCCGGCTGGCACCGCGCAGTCCTACGTTGACGGCACGTACACCGAGTACTACCCGAACATCACCAAGGACGAGGCTGGCCTGCAGAAGTTCTTCCGCCAGTTCTCCTACCCGGGCGGCATCCCGTCGCACTTCGCCCCGGAGACCCCCGGCTCGATCCACGAAGGTGGCGAGCTTGGCTACGCGCTCTCCCACGCCTACGGTGCCGTGATGAACAACCCGAGCCTGTTCGTGCCGTGCATCATCGGCGACGGCGAGGCCGAGACCGGCCCGCTGGCCACCGGCTGGCAGTCCAACAAGCTCGTCAACCCGCGCACCGACGGCGTCGTCCTTCCGATCCTGCACCTCAACGGCTACAAGATCGCGAACCCGACGATCCTCGCCCGCATCTCCGACGAGGAGCTGCACGACTTCTTCCGCGGCATGGGCTACCACCCGTACGAGTTCGTCGCCGGCTTCGACAACGAGGATCACATGTCGATCCACCGCCGCTTCGCCGAGCTCTTCGAGACGATCTTCGACGAGATCTGCGACATCAAGGCCGCGGCCCAGACCGACGACATGACGCGTCCGTTCTACCCGATGCTCATCTTCCGCACCCCGAAGGGCTGGACCTGCCCGAAGTTCATCGACGGCAAGAAGACCGAAGGCTCCTGGCGTGCACACCAGGTCCCGCTGGCTTCCGCCCGCGACACCGAGGAGCACTTCGAGGTCCTCAAGGGCTGGATGGAGTCCTACAAGCCGGAGGAGCTCTTCAACGCCGACGGCTCGATCAAGGACGACGTCACCGAGTTCATGCCGAAGGGCGAACTGCGCATCGGCGCCAACCCGAACGCCAACGGCGGCCGCATCCGCCAGGAGCTGAACCTCCCGGATCTCGACCAGTACGAGATCAAGGGCGTCAAGGAATACGGCCACGGCTGGGGCCAGGTCGAGGCTCCGCGCTCGCTCGGCGCATACAGCCGCGACATCATCAAGAACAACCCGGATTCGTTCCGCATCTTCGGACCGGACGAGACCGCTTCCAACCGCCTGAACGCGACCTACGAGGTCACGAAGAAGCAGTGGGACAACGGCTACCTGTCGGCCCTCGTCGACGAGAACATGGCCGTCACCGGCCAGGTCGTCGAGCAGCTTTCCGAGCATCAGTGCGAAGGCTGGCTCGAAGGCTACATCCTCACCGGCCGCCACGGCATGTGGAGCACCTATGAGTCCTTCGCTCACGTGATCGACTCGATGCTCAACCAGCATGCGAAGTGGCTCGAGGCGACCGTCCGCGAGATCCCGTGGCGCAAGCCGATCTCGTCGGTCAACCTGCTGATCTCGTCGCACGTGTGGCGTCAGGATCACAACGGCTTCTCGCATCAGGACCCGGGTGTCACCTCCGTCCTGATCAACAAGACGTTCAACAACGACCACGTGACGAACATCTACTTCGCGACCGACGCCAACATGCTGCTCGCGATCGCCGAGAAGTGCTTCAAGTCGACCAACAAGATCAACGCGATCTTCTCCGGCAAGCAGCCGGCTCCGACGTGGATCACCCTCGACGAGGCTCGCGCCGAGCTCGAGGCCGGCGCCGCCGAGTGGAAGTGGGCTTCGAACGCCAAGAGCAACGACGAGGTCCAGGTCGTCCTCGCCGCCGCCGGCGACGTTCCGACGCAGGAGATCATGGCCGCTTCCGACGCCCTGAACAAGGAAGGCATCAAGTTCAAGGTCGTCAACGTCGTTGACCTCCTGAAGCTGCAGTCCCCGGAGAACAACGACGAAGCCATGTCCAACGAGGACTTCGCCGAGCTCTTCACCGCCGACAAGCCGGTCCTGTTCGCGTACCACTCCTATGCCCAGGACGTCCGCGGCCTCATCTACGACCGCCCGAACCACGACAACTTCCACGTCGTCGGCTACAAGGAGCAGGGCTCCACGACCACGCCGTTCGACATGGTCCGCGTCAACGACATGGATCGCTACGCGCTCGAAGCTCAGGCCCTCGAGCTGATCGACGCCGACAAGTACGCCGACAAGATCAACGAGCTCAACGAGTTCCGCAAGAAGGCGTTCCAGTTCGCGGTCGACAACGGCTACGACATCCCGGAGTTCACCGACTGGGTGTACCCGGACGTCAAGGTCGACGAGACGCAGATGCTCTCCGCCACCGCGGCCACCGCGGGCGACAACGAGTGAGTCCCTTTCAGGACTGACATCGTCTAGTCGATAGGAACGGGGATCCGGACATCGCTCCGGATCCCCGTTCTTCGTATCGCGGATGTTATCTAGCTCACATTTGCGTCCGGTGTGCGCGCGCCGGGCGGCTTGCGCGCATCCACGCTGGGTAGAATGGTCGGTTGTGAACAACGCCGTCACGCTGCCCGCCGGCGCCACATTGGCCCGGGGCATCACCGCACTTGCAAACCGCAGAAGGAGCGAACAGTGAGTCTCAAGAACGTCAGCATCCTCAGTCCGAATCCCGGCAACGGACGCAACGCCGTGGCGCTCGGAGTCGTCAACGCACTCTCGAGGCATCTGAGCACCAGCATCTTCCGTCCCGCCGTCTCCCCTGACGAGACCTTCACCGATACGCTGCTCAAGTACACGTCGTCGGACCAGACGCGAGCACAGGCCGTCGGCGTCACGCTGCAGACGGCGCGGCTGCGCAAGAAGGAGGCGCGCGAGCAGATCGTCGCCAACTTCATCGACACGAACGCCGTGCTCAGGTCGCAGGCGCGCGTCATCATCGGCTCCGACAAGACCAGGGTCGGCGACCCCGAACGCTTCTCGTTCAATGCGGACGTCTCCGCCGATCTGCAGTCGCCGGTCCTGCTCACCGTGTGCACGATCGGGCGTACGCCCGACGAGGTGCTCGAAACGATCGAATCATGCTCCGAGGTCGTCACGAACGCAGGCACCAAGGTCATCGGCGTATTCGTCACCGGTTGCAAGGACGACCAGGCGTCAACGCTCAAGGAGTACTTCAAGGACTACGCCGTGCGCGTGTGGACGCTGCCGTTCATCGACCTGTCCGACCTGTCGCACGCCGACGACGCGATCGCGTTGTTCGACGAGCACGTCCCCGAACACGAGCTGTTGGAGACGCTCGACTCCCCCTTCGTGCCGCCGACGACGCCCTATGCGTTCCAGTACGACCTGCTCGCGCGCGCGAAGGCGGACCGCAAAACGATCGTGCTGCCGGAAGGCTCGGACGACCGCATCATCCAGGCCGCCGACTACCTGCTTCAGTCCGACGTGTGCGACCTCGTCATCATCGGCGAGCAGGACGACATCCTTGAACGCGGACGCAGGCTCGGACTGCGTTCCCTCGCCAAGGCGCGCTTCCAGTCGATGGATGACGAGCAGCTGCTCGCCGTCATGATCGACCGGCTGTGCGAGCTGCGCGCGAAGAAGGGCATGACGCCTGACGTGGCGCGCAAGACGCTGCGGGACCCGAACTACTTCGGCACGATGCTCGTCGTGCTCGGGCAGGCCGACGGCCTCGTCTCCGGCGCGATCAGCTCGACGGCGAACACGGTGCGTCCGGCGCTGCAGCTGATCAAGACGAAGCCCGGCATCAAGTCGGTGTCCGGCGCGTTCCTGATGTGCCTCAAGGACCATGTCTCGGTCTTCGCCGACTGCGCGATCAACCTCGATCCCGACCCCGAGCAGCTCGCGGACATCGCGCTGCAGTCGGCGCAGACGGCGGAGGCGTTCTCCATCGAGCCGCGCGTCGGCATGCTCTCCTATTCGACGCTCGGTTCCGGCAAGGGACCGGACGTCGATCTGGTCGACTCGGCGACGAACATCGTAAGGCAGAAGGCGCCGGACCTCGAGCTCGTCGGCCCGATCCAGTTCGATGCGGCATGGTCGTCCGAGGTTGCCTCCGTCAAGGCCGCAGGCAACCCGGTGGCCGGACATGTCACCGTCTTCGTCTTCCCCGATCTCGATTCGGGCAACATCTGCTACAAGGCGGTGCAGCGCACGGCGAACGCCGTCGCGATCGGTCCGATCCTGCAGGGCCTGAACAAGCCGGTGAACGACCTGTCACGCGGCGCCCTCGTCCAGGACATCATCAATACGATCGCGCTGACCGCCATCGAAGCCCAGCAGAACGACTGAGCGATCCATCCACGCCATGCAGCCCGTAGAGGGAACTTCCCTCTACGGGCTTCCTCATCCCCATCATCCCCATCATCCCCATCGGCTCTACGGGTCGCACGTCCCCGTTACGGACGCGGCGTACCGCCCGTAACGTGATGACGGGCGCCGCCGGTTACCGCGGGATGTCCATATTCGGTCATGAAGTTCGTCTGTTTGTAGCATTCGTTGAGTAATCTGTCTTGTGGAAAGTCGCAACCGCGGCGAACGCAATAACCCAATGGAGGATGCCACAATGGCGAAAACCGTCCTTGTTATCAACTCGGGCTCCAGCTCGATCAAGTACCAGCTCGTCGACCTCGAGACCGGCGAGGGAATCGCGTCGGGTCTCGTCGAGAAGATCGGCGAGCCGATCGACGGTCATTACAAGTACGAATACAACGGCGAAAAGCATGAGCTCGAGGAGCGCATCGAGAACCATGAGCAGGGCCTCAAGCGCGTGCTCGGCTTCTTCGACGAATACGGCCCGAAACTCGACGAGGCGGGCATCATCGCCGTCGGCCACCGCGTCGTCCAGGGCGGCAACACCTTCCCGGATCCTGCGCTTGTAACCCCGGCCACGACGGAGAAGGTCGAGGAGCTCGCCGTCCTCGCCCCGCTGCACAACGGCCCGGAGGCGAAGGGCGCGCGCGTCATGCGTCAGCTGATGCCGGAGGTGCCGCAGGTGTACGTCTTCGATTCCTCCTTCTTCCAGCAGCTGCCGAAGGCCTCCAGCACCTACGCGCTCAACAAGGAAGTCGCCGACAAGTACAAGATCCGCCGTTATGGCGCGCACGGCACCTCCCATTGGTTCGTCTCCTCGCAGATCCCGGAGTTCCTCGGCATCGACGCGGAGGCCGCGAAGGGCCTCAAGCAGATCGTGCTGCACATCGGCAACGGCGCATCCGCATCCGCCGAGCTCGGCGGCCGTCCGATCGAGACGTCGATGGGCCTGACGCCGCTCGAGGGCCTCGTCATGGGTTCGCGCACCGGCGACATCGATCCCGCCGCCGTCTTCCACCTGATGCGCAACGCGCACATGGACGTCGACGAGCTCGACGACCTCTTCAACAAGAAGTCCGGCATGATGGGCATGACCGGCTTCGGCGACATGCGCGAGGTCCATCGTCTGATTGCCGAGGGCGATGAGAACGCGAAACTCGCGCTCGACGTCTACGTCCACCGCATCGTCAGCTACATCGGCGCCTACACCGCGCAGCTCGGCGGCCTCGACGTGCTCACCTTCACCGCCGGCGTCGGCGAAAACGACGAGATCGTGCGCCGCATGGTGTGCGAGAAGCTCGCGCCGTTCGGCGTCAAGCTCGACATGGAGAAGAACGACACGCGTTCCAAGGAACCGCGCATCATCTCCACGCCGGATTCCTCGGTGACCGTCGTTGTCTACCCGACGAACGAGGAGCTCGCGATCGCGCAGCGCGCGCAGGCGATCGTCGAGAAGGGCGAGGACACGTACGGCAACAAGATCGCCGCCTGAGCGCATCGATCGCCGCAACGTCGGCCGTGAGGGCCGCGTGTCGCATATGACGCGGAGGGACGACCCGGATGGGGTCGTCCCTCCTTTTCGTTTGCTCGTTCATGAGTTCGCCCATGAATCCGTTCGCTCCCGCACATCGCCGCAGCATGCTACGGACGTCGCATCGCTTACGGGCAGCATGTGCATATGACGTATATCCCGTTCGGGATGTCTTTTCGATGACGTGCACGACATCTCGTTACGGATTGCATAGGCTCACGGCGCGCATCCCGTCGACGAAACCCTACAGGTAGTGTCCGCTCTTCTCGGTCACAGGACCCCTCCTCCCCCGCATTCCGACTCCGTTTGGATGCAGGAAATCCCCGTCATGGACGATGCGACCCATAAGGAACAGCCGCCCGTAAGAGGAGGTCACCCGCTTCCCGTAAGAACGACTTCCTGCGGCGACGGCTTCCAGTGAGAGTGACCGCCCGTAGCGACGGACGGCGACGAACGAAAAGGGCGCCGCATATGAATGGGCGGGCGGCCTCCTATGGGAAAGCCGTCCGCCGCGATGGTGGGGCGCCGCCCGCAACGGGCGGCGCATGGATCACCGATGCTGCGCGAGCATCGCCGTCCACATCCCGGTGAAGTCGGGAATCGTCTTGCGCGTCGTCTGCACGTCCTTGATCTCGATGCCGGGGATGCGCAACCCGAGCATCGCCGCGAAGGTGGCCATGCGATGGTCGGCGTAGGTCTCCATGACCGCTCCGTGCAACGCGTCGTCGCCGACCGGCTCGATGGCGATGCCGTTGTCGAGTTCCTCGGCGTGCGCTCCGACGCGTTCGATCTCCGTGACGAGCGCCTCAAGACGATTCGTCTCATGACCGCGCAGATGCCCGATGCCGACGAGCTCCGACGGGCCGTCCGCGAGCGTCGCGATGGCGGCGATGCTCGGCGCGATCTCCCCCGCCGCGGAGAGGTCGAGCTCGCCGAGTCCGCGGATGGCCCCGTCGCCGGTCACGCACAGCGTTCCGGAGAAGTCGTCGTCGAACATCTCGCAATCGTTGATCTCGTCGAATGGTTCGCCGTCGAGCGTGATCGTCGCGCCGAACTTATGCAACATCGACGGCAGCAGACCACCCGGCTGCGTCGTGTGCGCCGGCCAGTTCGGCACGCGCACGTCGCCGCCGGCGATGAGCGCCGCCCCCAGGAACGGTGCGGCGTTCGACAAGTCGGGTTCGACGGCCACGGTCCGCGGCAGGTCGAGTTCGCGCGGCTGCACAAGCCAGCGTCCCCGCTCCGGCATCGTCACGTCGCCGCCGGCTGCGTTGATGTCCTCCATCGTCATGCGGATGTGCGGCAGACTCGGCAATGTCCGACCGGTATGGCGCAACAGCACGCCGCCGGGGATTCGGGACGCCGCGAGCAGCAGGCCGGAGACGAACTGCGAGGACGACGATGAATCGACGCGGATCTTGATCGGCTTGCCATCGGCCGATCCGAGCCGCTTCGGAGGCGTCACCGTGAACGGGAGGCAGCCTTCCTGACCGTGGTATTCGATATGCGCGCCGAGTTGTTTGAGGCCGAACAGCAACGGCTCCATCGGCCGCGCATATGCCTGCTCGTCGCCGTCGAAGCGTACGGGGCCATCGGCAAACAGCACGAGCGGGGGCACGAATCGCATCACGGTTCCGGCGAGGCCGCAGTAGACCTCCGTGTCGCCGGTGAACACGCCGTTCGGCGGCGGCGTCACCGTGACCGTCGTCGGGTCGTCGGCGTCCTCCTGACAGGTCACGCCGAGCGCACGCAACGCGTTCATCATCAGGTCTGTGTCGCGCGAACGCAGCAGCCCGTGGATGTGCACGGGGTCGGCGCTCAGCGCGGCGAGGATCAGATAACGGTTGGAAAGCGATTTGCTTCCCGGGATCGTGACGGTCGCGTCCAACGGTGCGGTCGCGAGCGGCGCGGGCCACGGATCGGCCACGGCGGCCGTATGGTTCGGTTCGTTCATGTGTCCCATCGTAATGGAGACGGCTGAATTCGGCGCCCCGGCATCTGCATGCCGGAGGAACATGGCAGATGCGTCCGGCACGGCGGAGCAGGGCGTCGGCGGAATCATACGGTGGCCGCCCGGTCCCGTCCGCTGAAATGAAAAAGCCGCCCGAAGGCGGCTTGCTGGCTCCTGCGACTGGGCTTGAACCAGTGACCGTCCGATCTCTGGTCAGCCCCAGCGGCCCTGATGATCGCCTTGATGGCGCTGTCTTCCATTGTACAGGCCGGCATCGTTCGAGACGACGCGGTGGAGGGCTGAACGATGACGGATATCACATGCGAGTTTGTCGAGAGGGATTACCGGGGATCCGCGTTCAGGCTGCAGGTGTCGGCCGGATCAATGCAATGGTCCCGCAATCTTTGGGACATCGATCTGGAGAATCTGGTCGATCTCGCCGACGCGCGCCTCAGAGGCGAGGACGTGCCGAATATCCCTGATTGGCACAACGACAAATATCCCGAGCAGGAGCATCCCGAATTGTACGAGCGTCGCGCACCCGGCTTCAGCATAGAGGCCGTCGCCGAGAACCAGTGGATCGTGACGATCCACGACGAATCGTCGATGTCGGTGCAGATGGACACGGAGGACCTGTCCTCGACCGTCGAGCGGCTGCGGGCGAAGCTCGACGAGCCATGGGAACGCGCCTTCGGACCACAGCCGAACGTCTGGGAGACGCCAACCGCCTATAGCCGGTGATCTTCTCCCATAGACCCTTATCCCCGTATCCCCGTTGAGCCGTGGTTAAGGGCTTATGGGCCGAAACGCTCGTAGGAAGGACAACCATGGAAACCGATACCATTCCGAAATCCCGTGAAGTCGTCAAGACCACGTTCAGCATCCCGGTCGAGCTGCACCGTCGTCTCAAGTACCATGCGCTGATCCATGATACGGCCATGATCGATCTGGTCTGTGAATGGATCGAGGACAACACCGGTGATCTTCCCGCATGACCTCTTAGAAGTAAATGGCTCATGCACCAAAACTCCCTGTAATGCGTAAAGACCACTACCGTGCGTCTCTGCGGCCGGGATTCACCGAGTGTGGCCAGAGGTGTTGTCGTCCATGCCGTAGCTGCCCGAGAAGCGTTCCATGAGGACGTCGATCTCACCGTCATCGACCGGTTCTTCCCCGGCCGTGCCGGCGTCCGTGGTGAGTCCGACCATGTCAAGGGCGTTGAGGAAGCTGTCCGCGAGACGGTCGACGTCTATGAGCGGATCATGCTGCGTGCGGGTCAGGTAGTCGAACTGCTCCACATCCTTGTATTCCAACGCCCGCTGTGCCGCCTTCCTGGCGGATTTGGACAGTTCGTCGTAATAATGCTCGATGATAAAGGTCAGATCGTACAGGTCACGGATCTTGTCCCTGTTCTGATAGGCGGACGCCTTCAACTCGCACAGCTCGCTGATGGTGTAGGTCTTGATGCCGTCGACATGGGTGATGGCATCGGGGTCCACCACTTTGATCCTGTGGGACACTTCGATCTTCAAGGGCGTGTCCTCACGGCCGTAGTTGACGAATGCGCGCTGCACGGTCGGGGTGTTCTTCCCCTCGCGCCAATCGTACCCGTGTTCGCGGCATGTATGCTCGATGAACCTGAAGAACCGCGCCGCCGGCACCGCGGCCCGTTGCGCGTCCAGGTCGATGTCCTCGGAGAAGCGTGACAGGCCGTAGCACAGCATGAGCGCCGTACCCCCTTTGAGTATGTAGGGGTTGTCCTCCGACCTGTTCATGTCACGCATGATGGTCTCGATGGCGGCACGATGCTCAGGCCTGTATCCGTTCTCTTGCGCACTCATACTGTCTCGCCCCTGTTCGTTTGCATCTGCCGTTGTTTGTAGTCGAGCCATCGCGTCGAGTACTCACGGCCCATGAACGCGTCGATGGACGGCCAGTTTCGGCTGCCGCGCAGCTTCCACACCTGCCGCATGACGACGCCGTCGGTGGCCGGGTTCGCGAGGAAATACTCACGCATCCCCTGCACATCGCCGAAACACCCCAGAACGATCATGTCCAGGCACGCGCGGATATGGTTCGCGACGGGCATCGGACCATGGCCGGGCACTGGCTCGTCGCCAATCCCCCAACACCCGTACGGCGAAGCCGAGGTGTCCAGCATGAAGGGCCGCTCCCAGTCCATGGAGCTATGATGCCAGTCGCCCGGTGTGACGCTGCGGTCGCCCAGGTTGAGCGCCGGCAGACCGGACACGTAACGCATGCCCACGCCTCCTTTCGCGACCCCATGTGCACTCCATCGACCGTGTGCCGACGGCTCCTGATATCCCCCATCATACCCTGTCGTCCGCATCGCCCATAGGCCCGTATTTCCTTACGTAATCGCGTAAAGGAATACGGGTCTACGTATATGCGGCGCGTATCCGACGCATGCCCGTCAATGGGGAGCAGAAACGGCGATCCCGCCGTCCTCCATCATCGACGGAAAGGAATAGCAATATGAGCTGGAACGAGTACAAGGGGACCTATGCGGTCGACCATGTGCGTGCGCGCGACGACTGGGACGGCGCATTGGAATCATGGTGCCGGTATTTGGAGGCGATAGGGCGCACCCGCGAGACCATCCGCACCAGATGGTACCAGATCAGCCGCTTCAGCCGCATGGTCGGCAAACCCATCGAACGCGTCACCAGCATGGACGTCGTCGACGCCGTATCCAACCCGAACCTCGGCCTGAGCGCCAGGAAAGGGCTGCGCGCCGCGATCCAGGGCTTCTACCAGTGGGTCATCGACATCGAGGCCGTCCGGGACGTGCACGCCAACCCCGCCCGGGCCGTACCGCCCATGCCGGACGCGCCGGGAGGCGGCCTCATCTGCCCCGAGGACGCGCTGGCGCGCGCCGTCACGCACCAGGAGCCGCGCGTCAGGGTCGTGTGCATGCTCGCCGGATGGCTCGGCCTGCGCCGCATCGAGATCAGCCGCCTGCACCCCGCCGACATGGAGACCCGCGGGGCCGAGACCGTCCTGCACGTCGACGGCAAGGGCAGGCGCCGACGCGACCTGCCCGTGCCCATGCGCCTGCGCCTCGAGATCCAATCCCTCGCCGCCGCCCAGAACGGCTGCCCGTACCTAATCCCGGGCCGGATCCACCCGCAATGCAGCGTCGACTACGTGGACACGCTCATCAAACGCGGCAGCGGCTGGCCGCCCCACACACTGCGCCGGCGCTTCGCGACCGTCGCCTACGCCAACAGCCACGACATCCTCGCGGTGGCGCGCCTGCTCGGCCACGCCGACTCGAAGACCACGATGCGCTACATCGGCCTGATCGACGCCGATCTGACCGCCATCGTCGAGTCCACGACCACACCATGGCAGGCCACGCACAGCGCCGCGCTGCCCTCACGGTCGGGATGGGCCGGGCTCGTCTGACGCAACGACGTCGGTCACGCTCCCGTCGGGACGTGGCCGGCCACAAGCAGGACATCTGCCTCCCCCTATGCGCGGCCCCGGACGTCGCCCCGCATCGGCGGACCGGGGACGGCGCCGTCCCCGCAGGCGCCGAATATGTCCAGCTCGTCCCATGCATGCTTGAGGTACGGGTTCTCGATTCTTCTTGCGACGACGCCGTCCCACGCATCGTGGTAGGTGTAGGATGTGCGATCTGGAGCCATGGTCTCCACGATGCCGCGGTATACGTCCCGTTCCGCGAGCAGCGTGTCGATGAGATATCCGGGCGTGCGGCCGAACTCACGCAGACCGCGGACGTACAGGCCCCTGTTGCGGTCCTGGATCACCATGGGCATCGCGTCGATGCGCAGCAGCTCCTTGAACAGCAGCAGCCTGCCGACCCTGCCGTTGCCGTCGAAGAACGGGTGCGTCGTCTCGAAGAGCCAATGCGCGAAGGCGATGGAGAAGGGGTCGTCCTTCAGCTCCCGATGCGCCGCGATCACCTCCCGCATGGCGGCGGGGACGTCGGCGGCCAGGACGGTATGCTCCTGCAGAAGGCCGCCGATGACATTGGGACGGGCCTTATACGCGCCCACATTGTTGTCCGGGTCCTGCTCCTGTGATGTGCCGCGTTTGAGGATGGCATGCATGCTGCAGATCATGGCGTCGTCCACCGGCCGGTCGACCCTGTCCAGCATCCAGTTGAACGCGTGGAAATGGTTGCGCGTCTCGATCGCGTCGTCCAGCCTGATCGCGTCCATGCCGTCCGCCGGCGACATGCTTCCCGTCGTGTACAGGTCGGAGGTCTGTTCAACGCTGAGCGTCGATCCTTCCATATGGTTCGAGTTGAACGCGAACAGCACCTGGGTGGTCTCGAACAATCCACCCGAAATATGCTCGTCGCGTTCCCTGCGCAACCATTCGCACAACCGTGCTCCCCCGGATACGTTCATCCGTCTTCGCCCTCCCGCGATCCGTCACGCCCCATCGCACCGCACGGCCGCGGCATGCAGCCGGCACGCGTGATGGGGCGGCCGTATTCGTCGAGGCCCGCGATGTCCTCGTTGTAGTCGGCGAGCCATCGCATGACGCGCACGTCCTCCCGCACGTACCACAGGCCCATCAGATCGTTGAACGTGCGGCGGTCCGGATCCTGGGTGGGCACGATCAGCGTGCGACCCGTGCCATGGTCCAGCAGCAGCCGGTTGGCGACGAGCAGCGCAGTGCGTTTGTTGCCGTCACCGAACGGCTGCATCCGGGCGAGCCGGGCGAACAGTTGCGCCGCACCGAACAGGCCCCCATCTCCGTGTCGTGCTTCGGCTAGAACCGATTCCATCCCCTCCTCGTCGGGCACTTCGGGGATGTAGTCGCCGATGGATGTGCGCACCATGATGTTGCGGTCCGTGCGCAGCACGCCCGGTTCGAGCGCCGCAGTACGGCTCAGCCTCGCGTTGACGCCCTTCACGAACGCCGCGTCCAATGGCGCCGGCTCATGCAGCGCATACGACGACGCGTCCCTGAGGTCCTCCAGCAACGCGAGGTCGGCGCGGGAGCCGATCACCCTCGGATTGTTCGTACGCAGGAACTCCTCCGTGGCGATGTAGGTCGACGACAGGTTGTCGAACGTGTGCCCCATGGAGTACAGCAGCCCCGCCAACTGTTTCGTGTCCAGTCCCATGCCTCCGCCTCCGTTCGTTGAAACGCGTCACCCCATCATACCCGGTCCCCGGCGCGGCCGCCGGCGGCGGTTCCGTGATACCGCTGCGAGGATTGCCGTCTGAAACCGCGATGCCGGTGCGACCGGGAAATCCCGACCGCACCGGCATCGCCTCACCCGGCCGCCGGACCGTCCCGCATGGGCCGGTCCGACGGCGACTAGGCCCGGGGCTCGCCGGCATGACGTCCGTGCGGCCGCAGCCGTTCACGCACGGACAATACCGCGATCGCCAATGCGGCCGACAGCACCGCCACCACACCGGCCACGCTCACTTCCATACCCGTGGCGGCGAGCGAGGTGATCCCGGAGATGTCGTCCGCGCTGACCTGCGGCCGGCCGCCGGGCTCCTTGGGATCGTCTTTGCCGGACGGGGTCCCCGTCGCGCCGGAGGGCCCCGATTCGCCGGAGGTATCCGGCGAATCGGCCGGGATGTCGGGTGGAGTGCCGGCGCGCGTGTTCGCGATCCATGCGGTCGATTCGATCACGGGCAGCCCCTCGGGCCAGAACACCTGTCCGTCGCGCACTTCGAACCGGAGTGGGGCCTCGAGTCTGGCATACCCGGTCGGGGCGGCCGTTTCCTCCAGCCGGTACGTGCCGTCCTGGACGGCCGCGATGTGGAAATGGCCGGCGCGAGTGTCCATGTCCTCCCATGCGGGGTTCACCTGCTTGGGCTGGGTCTGCAGTGTGTCCGTCATGCCGTCGTCGGGGGTTTCGATGCTGGCTTTCTCCTCGTCGGTAAGGCCGGGCATCGCATCGCCGGGGCGGAACGCGACGGATGGGACGAACGCCACTTCCCCGCCGAGCTGGAGGATCCGGGCTGATGAGACGTCGACGTAGTCGAGATGCACGAAACGGTGCCGGCCGAATGTCGAGGTGAACCCATAGGGGCCCATGCCCCATTCGGATACGAATGAGCCGCCGGTCTCGTCGGTGCAGCGGGCGCGCAGGGAGGCGTCCTGCAGCACCGAGCATTGGACCGTCTGGGTCTTGCGGCTGGTCAGATAGACGTATTTGCCGGGGATGGCGTCGCGAGGGATGTCCAACCGGGTGATCGGAGTGGAGGATGCGCCGTCTGCGTGGGCCGTGTCGTACGCGTGGGAGATCACTGTCTTATCTCGGGAATCCCACTGGTCGGCGCCGATCAGCATGCGGTCGTTGTCGTAATACGTCCACTGTCGGTATCGGATGTCGCTCTCGCGGATGGCGCATGGGTCGTCCTCACCGCACAGGCCGTCCAGCTGGGAGGTGTACATGTACAGGGCGATGTCGCCGGGGTCGACGACATGGACCTGCACCCATTGGCTCGATCCGGTGGGCGCGATCGCGTAGACGTCCGCGATGCCCGGACTGCGCGCCTCGATGGCGCCTTCGTCGCTGACGGCCGCCACGTCCGTGTTCGAGCTCTTCCAGTAGACGCGGCCGTCCGTATCGCCGGTGCCCTGCACGACGCGGGCCGTCAGTTTGAGCGTGGAGCCGGTGTCCATCGCCTGTATGCCGCCGGATTCGATGTGGTCGCCCTTGTCGTCCGTGATGCGCACGTCGCCGGTGCGGGACGGTTTCATCTGTCCGGGCACGCCCGTGCCGGAGCTGTCCCAGTTCTCCATCCACACCGCGATCTGTCCGGCCGGCGCGTGGAAGTTCGAGTAGTCCGGCCCGCGCATGGCCTTGATCTCCACGGACTGCATGGGCGCGCCGTTGGTCGTCCACGAGTACCGGCCCACGTTGGCGCCCACCACGTAGTCGAACGCGTCCAGGTTCTCGTTGGGCACGTACACCACGCTCCAGTCCGCGTCGTTCGCCGTCTTCTGGGCTTTGAGGATGTTGTCCTCGTACCTGACGTCGGTCAGTTCGGGCGTGCATACCGGTTTGCGCTCGTCGTGGCAGATGATCTCGCCCGTGGGCCCGTCCGGCGTCGTCTTGTAGATGTTGTCGCCGTGACGGGTGGCGAAGAACACGGCCGTCACGCCCTCGGGCACCACGGTGAGCGTGAACTCGCGCGCCTGGCCGGCCACGGTGTACGACAGGCGCGCCGTGCCCGGGTTGCCCGCGATGAGCTTGCCGTCGCGCACGCGTGCGACGTTGGTGTCGGAGCTGGTGACATGCGGCAGGCGGTCCGAGTCCACGCTCAGCGTCAGCGGATGCTCGCCGGCCACGACCGCGTATGCGCCGCCCGGCTCGTATGCGGTGCCGGCGTTCACCAGCGTGAAATCGCCGGTGACGCGCACCTCGAGCGTGGCCTTGACCGCCGGGTCGGCGCCGCTGGCCACGTCGATCGTGGTGGTGCCCGGCTTGCCTGCGGTCACCAGGCCGCCGTCCACGCTCGCCACCGCCGGGTCCGCGCTGGTCCACCGCACGGTGCGCGGCGCGTCGGCGGGCGCCACCTCCGCATACAGCTGCGCCGACTCGCCCTGGAACAGGGTCAGCGCGGTCACGCGGCCGCCCTGGCGGGTCACCTCCACCGATTCGGCGCTCACCGTCGCGTCCGCGACCGGCGTGCCCTGCTCCGCGCCGTCGGGCGTGACCGTCCACTGCGATCCGGCCAGCACGCCTTCCGTGTCGCCCGCGGGCCTGGAGGCGTCGTACTTGACCCACGACACCTGTGTGGACCGCTGGTTCACGATTGTGTTGTCCGCGCCCAGGGCGGCGTCCGCGGCGCCGTCCACGCCGCTCAGCGCGCCCGTGTCCGCGTCGGCCGCCCAGATGCCCTCGTTGATGTCGTAGCCGCTGGGGGCGGCCGTCTCACGGATGAAGTAGTCGTGGCCCCCTTTGAGGTTGCCCACCGCGATCACGCCGTCCTGGCCGTCCAGGTCGAGGGCGTCGTTGTCGGTGACGGACAGCAGCGCGTTCGTGCGGGCCTTGGCGTCGGCCAGGGTGGCGTACACCTGCCACCGCGAGCCCGGCAGCAGGTTGCCCTCCGTGTCGCTTTTGCGCCACGACACCTCCCTGCCGTCCAGATGCATCAGGCCGATCCACGGGAAGTTGTGGCGCTCCTGCTCCATGCCCAGCACGCTGGCCCGGGTGTTCCACGAGGGATTCGACGTGCTGCCGTCGTTCCTTATGGTGCCGGACGCCATCGTGTAGTCCCCTCCGGTCATCACGCGCCCGTTCGTGGACGCCTCGGTCGTCAACGCGCCATCCGGCACGAGGATCGAGCCGATGAACTCGGCCGCCGGGTCCCCCCAGCGGTCGCGGGCGCTGCCGGATCCGGGCGTGAGGATCGTGTCCCGCCCGTCGCCGTTGTTCAGCCTGCCGCCCTGGATGCGCACGCTGGACGCGTCCTTGAAATTCCACATGATCGACGAGGCGGCCTCCCTGAACGCCGCGACGGTGTCCGCGGGCGCGTCCTTGCCCCACGCGTTGCCGATCTCGACGCCGTTCCACCAGAACCGCCATCCGTTGTCGAAGACGACGTCTTGCGCGGCGCCGCGCACGTTGACCACGACGGCCGCGTCCTCGGGGATGGCGTCGAACCGCCACGACACGCCATGCCAGCCTTCCGTGACGAGCTGTGCGGCGTCCATGGTGAACACCTGCACGGCGGATTTGCCGTCGCCCGTGAACGTGACCAGGCGTTCCGCGAACCGGTGTTCGCCGTCCTCGCCTTCGAAGATGAACTTATAGCTCACGTTCTCGGCCTGCCAGTTCGTCCTCCAATAGTCCGCGTCGGCGGGGGCGACGCCATACGCCACGGCGCCGGTGTCCTTCATGGCGGCCAGTTGCGCGGACCGCTGCTGGATCGACTGGCGGTGGGCGCGGTAGTCCACGCCGTTGACGTCCGCCAACGGGTCGTCTGTCTGTTCGATCCAATCGGCGCGCGTCCCGTCCGCGTTCGCGGCCAGGACGTCCTCCGTGCGGCCGGCGCCGCATGAACCGCCCGGTCCCACGGCGAGCTTCGCGCGGTATTCCGCATCGTCCGAACGGGACGCGGCGACGAACGCGGTGGACTGGTAGTAGTTCCAGATGGAATTGCCGCATGCCGCGGATCCGACGGCGAGCACGACGTCGCCGCGCGCGGGCCCGTGGCCCGATCCCAGTCCGGCGGCGCCGAAACGGAAACTGCGGTTGTTCCAGTCCCATCCGCCGTCATGCTGGCTGCCCAGCTGGACCCAGCCATCCACGACGGTCAGCCCCTCGGCCTCCGCGGCGCGCGACGGGACGACGAGCGTCCCTGAATGGTCGGGATCGGTGCGGTCGTCCATGATGTTGAGGTTGCCGCCCACATACGTGGCGGCCCCGTCATCCACGATCTCGGCCAGGTCGCGGTCCAGCGGATAGGCCAGGCCGCCGCCTTCGCGCCATTCGTCCGCCGCCCTCGCGGTGTCCGCGATGCAGGCGGCGCCGAAGAGCATCGCCGTCGCGGTCAGGGCCGCTGCCGCCGAGCACATGCGCCGTATCAGGTCTTTGCCCATGTTCGTTCCTTTCCTTCTTGTCCCCCGGGGCGTCGATGCCGGTGCGTTCGCGCATCGCATCGCGCCGACGCGCTTCGCCATGGGAGGAACCTCTGTTCATTGTCGCCGCCGGTGACGCATTACGCGGCACACGCGTAGGCGTCCGCGCGGCGCTGCGGCCGGGTCGGGGGATGCTTTCCGCGCTCGGCGCGACGGGAGGTGGTGCCTTGGCACCATGGTGTCAAGGCGCCACCTCGGTCGGGCGTCGGTCAGCGGGTCGCGTCGTGCGCGGGCGGGACGGCCGCGGCCATGCCGGGGTCGGGGATGGTGTAGTGCTCGCCGCGCATGATGTCGATGCCGTCGTGCCATCCGTAGTCCGCGAACATGTCGTCCGCCGGCGTGCGCGGCGGGGCGGGCGCGCCGGCTCGTTGGCCCTGTCCGGCCTTGACGGCGCAGCACAGGTCNCAGGGGTCGTCGATGCGCATGGTCTCGCGTCCCGGGCCGCGGCCGCGGTACAGGTCGACGGGCTTGTCGGGCCGGAAGCTGATCGTGACGGGCCCTCCGTTGGCCTTGTCCGCGCTGCTGCGCCGGTCGGCGAACGCGCTGAGCCGCCATCCGCCCAGGTCGACGTCCTGCAGGCGCACGCCTTCGGGGATGGTCACGCCCATCATGTCCCAACGCCGCCCGTCGCGGCCCGTGTGCGTGTATGGGTGCACGGCCGCGTTGGGGAAGTCGGCGCGCGGCCAGCGCGGCCGCCTTTGCCCGGCGCGTGCGGCCGGTCCGGCCGGCGCCGGCG
>NZ_MVOG01000011.1 GCF_002286915.1 Bifidobacterium italicum
CCGGCTGACCGTCGGTGCCGGGGATTGTGACGAGCCACGCGTTCGTGCCGTCCGCACGCACATAGCGCGAGATCGCTATCGTCGCATACGACAGCCCCGTGCGGCCGCCGTCGCCGTTCGCGGCGGCGAGCCTGCGCAGGTCGTGCAGCGCCGCGGCGGTGCCGTCGACGTAGCCCACAGGCCGCTCGGAAGGAACCGGCGACGTCCGCGTCACGACGAGGCGGTCGCCCTGTGCGCGGTCGTTGAGCGGCCCGCTCACGGCCGAGATCCGTCCGGCCGCCGCGGCGACATGGCGGCCGTCGCCACGGAGCGCGCCGGCGCCCACCAGTCCGGGAAGCGCCGCCATGCCGGACAGATGCGCGCCGACGCCGGCCATCAGCCCTTCCTGCATCCACGATGTGGCGCGCGACGCATGGGCGACGCCGAAGAAACCCTCGGCGGCGTAGCCGTACGCCGCGCCGCACAGGCCGACCCCGGCGCCGACGACCGTCATCGTCAGCGGATTGAGCGTCGTCAGCAGCTGCACGGCCTTCGACGTCGATCCGCGGTTGGCCGATTCGGCCGCGCTGTACAAACCGTGGGCGCGCGCGACGAGATCGGCGAGCCGTCCGCATTCATCGCCGACGCGGCGCAGCATCGCGCCGACGTCGTTGCAGGCGTCGACGGCGCGGGTGATGCGGTGCGTCGCCGACGCCGAAGCGGCCGCCGCGCCGCCGGCCGTCTCGATGGCGGGCAGCCGCGCGAGCATGTCCATCTGCTGCGTCGACAGCGCGAAGGCCGTGCGCGTCCAGGCGGACGCGCAGGCCGCGAGCGCCCGGTGCGTCGCCTCGAGCCGAGCCCAGGCCTCGAGATAGTCGCCGTCGTCGGCGACGCCGTAGGAGCCGCCGTGCACCGAGGAGGTCACCCGTCTGGTCATCGCGCGCCTCCCGTCCCCAGCAGCATCGCCGGCGCGAGCTCGGCCTGCGCGCGCACGATGCGCGCCTGCGTCGAGGCCGCGCGGATGCGCTCGCGGTAGAGCTCGCAGGCCTCGCCGTGCCATCCGTCGATCGTGCAGGCGCCGAGCGAGGCGACTGCCTCGTCGATCGTCGCCGCGCATTCGCGCGCCATCCGCTGCATGATCAGGTGGCAGTCGGCCATGGCCCTCTCGATCGTCGCCGTGGCGTCGGCGTCGCGCAGCAGGAGTTCCGGGGTCATCGGCGGCATGAGCGTAGGGGCTGCGCCCAGCGTTCGTATCGGCCGGCGCCCGTGGAGGGGACCGGCCGTCCGCATCGTGTCTTGTGTCGTGTCCATGACTCCATTGGACGCCGGGCGGGGCGGCCGTGTCCAGCCATGGCGGCCGCGGTGACCGGAAGGCCGGCTCGGCCCCGGAATGTGGACGACACGACGTGTGGATACCAGCCGTATGCATCCACACCGCATGTGGAAGGGGCCCGTCGCGTCCACGGCATGTGGATGCGACGGGCCCGCGGCATGGATGCGGATGCGTCGGTGCAGGGGCGGCTCACCAGGGTTTGGCGTCCCGATCGCCGCCCGTGCCGCCCTGCTGCGTGCGCTTGCCGTCCTGCGCAGGGTCGGATCGGTCGCCCTCGGTCGGCTCGTTGTTCTTGAGCAGCTCCTCGAGCTTGCGCCGTTCCTGCTCGTCGAGCGCCGGGTCGGCGTCGCGTTCGGCGTCCTGCGTCGATGTGCCGTCGGCGTCCTGCGGCTGGCTGTCGCGCTCCTCCTGCGCGATGCGTTCCTCGAGCCGTCCCGTCAGCGTCCTGGAGACCTCGACGTTCGCGTCGACGGACGAGGCGAGCCGCGGCAGCAGCGTCGCCTTCGCGGCCAGCAGCGCGTCATAGCGCGCGTCGGTCCGCCGCTGCTGCGTCAACAGCCGCTTGAGGTCGGCGTCGGGTTTGGACGCCTCGTCGATCGTGCGCGTCAGCGTCGCCGTGGCGTCGGCGTTCTCGTCGGCCGCGTGGATGTTCCACAGCGACCAGACCGCCGTGGCCGCGGCCACGGTCGCGACGACGAGCAGGACGATGCGGGCGGCGAGCGGCAGACGCCGTGTCCGCGTCGCGCGCGGCGCCTTGGATGATGCGTCGGTCATTGCAACAGCCTCCTCGATCGGCCGAACCACGCGCCGGCCTCCCATGCCATGACGGCGAGCAGCGCGAACACGACCGGCCATACGACCGGCGTCACGCGCACGCGTTCCTTGTACGTCGTCGTCGAGCGCCAGCGTTGGGATTCCCTCGCGATCGCCGACGAGGCGACGGTGCCGCCGTCCTCGGTGAACAGCGCAGTGCCGCTCAGCTCGTCGGCGATCGACTCGATCTGGCGCCTGTCCATGATCGAGACGCCCGGCTGTCCGGTCGACGGGTCGACGACCCAACCGCCGTCGGCTCCGTCGGCCTCCGGCTTCGGCACCCTGCCGCCGGACTCGGTGCCCACGCCGATGACGCAGGCGTCGTCGAGATAGCGGCGCAGCGACGAGAACGTGCGTCGCGACGTCGGGATCGTCTGCTCGCCGTCGGTGATCAGATACAGCACGATGCGGTCGTCGGGATGCGCGTCGCGGATCGACTTGAGCGTGAGCAGCAGCTGGTCGATCGCCGCGTCCGCCGACGATCCCGACGAGGCGGCCGTCGCCTCGGGGCGCAGCGACGCCGCCCAATGGTCGATCGCCGCCGCGTCCGGGGTCAGCGGCACGTCGAGCGTGCCCGCCGAGCCGAAGCTGACCGCCGCGAAGCTCGAGTTCGCGTAGGTCGTCGTGATGTCGTCGATCGCGGCCTTCGCCGCATCGAGGCGGCTGATATCGCGCCGGTCTCCGTAGGTCGCGTCGCCCACGCCCATCGAACCGGTCACATCGGCCGCGATCACGACGTCGGTCGCGTTCACGGCGCGGCTCGTCGTCGTCGCGGCGACGCTCGGCGTGAACGCGAGCACGGCGAGCAGCACGCAGATCACGACGCGTCTGACGCACATGCCGAGCGTCTCGTCGCCACGCCGGCGCGCATGCAGCGCGACGACGCCGACGGCGAGCGCGGCGAGCGCGGTCGCGAGCGCCGACGCGGCGAGCCATCCGAGCGCGGGAGCGAAGGTGAATCCGTTCATCGTCTCAACCTCCATGCCACAAGCAGCCATGCGCCGACGAGCGCGGCGAGCACGAGCGTCCACCAGCCTGGTGCGTCCGTCCACGCGGCGCGGCCCTCATCCTCGACGTCCTTCGTACGCCGCGCGTCGATCGAGCGCACGAGCTCGTCGACCGAATCGCCGTTCGAACGCGTCAGGAAGACGCCGCCGTGCTCCTCGATGAGCGTGCGCATCCGCGTCGTCGCCTCGTCGCCTTCGCTCTGGGGCGGCCCGGAGAACAGGCCGTCGACGGCGATATCCGCCTTCGACGTCATCGCGAGCGCCTCGTCGAGCGTGTAAGTGGGGGTGCCGGAGACGACGTTGTCGGTCGCCAATACGATCGAGGCGTCGCGGCTCATGTCCGAGGACGAGCGTCCGTAGGAGAAGCCGGGCAGCATCGCCGCGCAGCTGACGAGGCCGTCGCCGATCAGGCTCGTCGCGTTCCTGCGGTTCTGCGTGCCGGCGAGCCAGTCGGAGACCTGCTGGTACTGCCGATCGCTCATGCCGTCGATGTCGTCCTGCGATTCGACGCCGGCGAGCAGCTCGCTCGCCTCGTCGAGCTGCCTGCTGACCATCGCGTAGTCGTCGGTGAGCGGGAACACGGTGCGCGACGTCGAATTGAAGATGCTCATGCCGATGCGTTCGCCGCGGAAGCGCGTGACGAGCGAGCGGTAGGTGTCGATCACCTGACGGTCGTAGGGGAGCGCCGAACCGGAGACGTCGAGGCACAGCACGATGTCGCGCGTCGCGCTGCGTTCGGACTGAGCGTCCACCTGGGCCGGACGCGCCGCGAACACGCAGGCGAGCATGAGCGCGAGCGCGATGAGCGCGGCGGCCGCGCGGTTGAGCCTGCGCCACAGGCGCAGCAGGCGGGCGCCCTGCTCGGTCTCGAGGCCGTCGTCGACGTCCCACGCCTCGGCATCCGCCGGGTCGGCGCCCCCGCGCGCGTTGAGCCAGAAGGCGAGCGCGCCGATCGCGCATGCCGCGGCGACGGCGATCGGGATCGCCCAGGGCCATTGCCAGTGCAGCATCGTCAGCGCCACCTTTCCACGAGATCGGCCACCCATCCGGCGGCCGTCGCCACCGACGCCTCACGGACGCGCGGATGGTCGGCGTCGGCGAATTCGGGCGGGTAGAGCGCGGCGATCGTCATGCGCAGCGCATCCCAGTTGCCGGCGTCGCCGCCGCGCGGTTCGCGCTCGAGGTCGTGCAGCGTGCGCGCGGCGAGCGGACGGCCCGAGCGCTCCGACGCGAAGGCGCGCGCGATCGCGGCGAGGCGCGCATAGGCCTCGTCGGCCGTGATCCGCTGCGCGTCGTAGTCATGCACGACGGCGTCGATGCGCGCGAACCAGACGCGTCGGTCGGAGCCGTCGGCGTGCGCGCCGGCGGGGCGTCCCACCCCGTCCCCGCGCCGCGGCATGAACGCGAGCGCGACGCACACGGCGGCGACGGCGAGTGCGACGGCGCAGCAGATCCACAGCGGCGTTGCGAGCTGCGGCGCCGGAACCGGCCTGAGCTCATCGGATGCGGCGAGGCCGGCCGGCATCATCATGACGGACGGTCTCATGCGGGCACCCCCTTGCGCGGCCGCGCCGCGCCGGCGCGCAGATGGGAGCGCGCGCCGGGCGCGCCCAGACGGCTCAGCGAGATCAGACGGACGAAATCGTGGAACATCGCCTCGCTCGAATCGGCGTGGATGAGGCGTGCGCCGGCGCGTGACAGCTCCTGGCGCAGCGCCGAGACGCGGTACGCGCGGTGCGTGGCGACCTCGTCGGCGAGTGTGCGGCGCGTCAGGAACGCGGGGATGCGCCGGCCGCTCACGCCGTCGACGACGCGCACGCCGCGCCGGCCCGCGACCGGATCGGCGGCGAAGGGGTTGACGGTGGCGACGTCGATGAGGACGAAGGGATGGGTCTGCGCGATACGGCGCACGCGGCGCAGCTCGTCGTCGCCGACGGCGTCGCCGCAGGTCGCCAGCACGACGAGCGCGTGGCGGTCGCGCAGCCGGACCGCGTAGTCGAGCAGTGCGCCGAGGTTGCGCGGCCGGGACCAGGAACGGTCGGTCGCCTCGTCGATCTGGCGTTCGAACTGCGCGAAGCCGCCGTGGAACGGCACGCGGGTGATGCGCGACATGTCGCCCAGGACGAGGGAGACGTCGTCGCTGCGGCGCAGCGTCAGCGCCGCGAACATGCACAGCGCGTTCGCGGCGACGGCGTACGCATGTTCGCCCGACGGGCATGTGGCCGTCATTTCGCGGCCGGCGTCCATCAGCAGATGGACGCGGCTGCTCGAACGGCGCTCGCGCTGCACGACCATCGTGCGGCCTGAGCGCGCGCTGATCTTCCAGTCGATCCGGCGCGCCTCGTCGCCGATCTCGTAGGCGCGTACGTCGAGCAGGTCGTCGGTGCCGCCGCGCCGCGGGGAACGGTGCTCGCCCTCGAGCACGCCGAGAGCGCGCGCGACGGTCGGCAGCGACATCGACGTGCCCAGGGCCTCGATGCGCCGGCGCACCGGGTCTTCGTGTCGGCGGGCGTCGATCATGGAACCGGGACCGCCTTGACGATCTGGTCGACGACCTGATCGGCGTCGACGCCGTCGGCGAGGGCCTCGAATGTCAGCAGGATGCGGTGGCGCAGCACCTCGTGGGCGAAGCGCTTGAGGTCCTCCGGGATCACGTAGTCGCGGCCGGCCATCAGCGCCGAGGCCTGGCCGATGCGCACGAGCGCGATCGAGGCGCGCGGCGAGGCGCCGAGTCGCACGAGCGACGACAACCCCTGAACGGGCTTGGGGCCGCCGCCGCGGGACGTGTCGGCGATGTCGACCGCGTATTTCATGATCGGGTCCGAAACGTGGACCTTCCTGGCGGCGGCGCGCAGGAACTCGACGTCGGGGATCGAGACGACGTCCGGCGTCACGGCCGTCGGGTCGAGCGTGTCGGAGCCGCGGCGCGTGAGCATCGCGAGCATCGCGACCTCCTGGTCGGGCTTCGGATAGGTCATGACGGCCTTCATCATGAATCGGTCCATCTGCGCCTCGGGCAGGTTGAAGGTGCCCTCCTCCTCGATCGGGTTCTGCGTGGCGATGACCATGAACGGCTTGGGCAGCGGGATGCGCTGGCCGCCGATCGTCGTGGCGCCCTCGGCCATCGCCTCGAGCATCGCCGACTGCGTCTTCGCGTTCGAACGGTTGATCTCGTCGAGGAGCACGAAGTTCGCGTGAATCGGGCCGATCTGCGTCGAGAAGCGCTGCGTCGAGAAGTCGAAGACCTGTGTGCCCACGAGGTCGGAGGGCATCAGGTCGGGCGTGCATTGGACGCGCTTGAAGGTTCCGGAGACCGACGTGGCGAGCGTCTGGGCGGCCGTCGTCTTCGCGAGGCCCGGCACTGATTCGATGAGGATGTGGCCGCCGGCGACGAGCGTCGTGATCAGCGATTCGCGCAGGTTGTCCTGTCCGACGAGCGTCCCCGCGAAACGGTTGCGGATCCGTGCGACGAGCTGCTGGGCGCGCGCCGCGTCCTGGGAGGACGGCGCCGCGGGTCTGGGCGGGGCGGCCGGCGGCGTCTGTGGTTGCTGGTGGAACAAGGCCATGGCATGCACTCTTCTGTAGTTCGGATGGGTTCGAGAGCACATTGTACTTGCCATGCTTGAGCGTGGGCCGTGTTCACCGGGGGCGGCGCCGCCCCCGCGCAGGCGCCGCGGGCGTCTAGAGCGACCAGTCGATCGGGGAGGCGCCCATCGCCTCGAGCGCGGCGTTCGCGCGCGAGAACGGGCGCGAACCGAAGAACCCCCGCGAGGCGGACAACGGGCTCGGATGCGCCGAGGCGATGATGAAGGCGTTCGACAGCAGCGGCGCAAGCGTCTGCGCGTTGCGTCCCCACAGGATGGCGACGAGCGGCAGCGGGCGCCCCTGTTCGTCGACGCGCGCGTTGAGCGCCTTGACGGCGGCGTCGGTGACCGGGCGCCATCCCTTGTCCTGATGGCTGTTCGGACGGTGCGCCTCGACCGTCAGGCTCCTGTTGAGCAGCATGACGCCCCGCCGCGTCCAGGGGCTCAGGTCGCCGTTGCGCGGCGGCGGCACATGCAGGTCGTCCTGCAGCTCCTTATATATGTTGATCAGGCTCTTGGGCAGCGGGCGCACGTCGGGCGCCACCGAGAAGCTCAGGCCCACCGGGTATCCCGGCGTCGGATACGGGTCCTGCCCGACGATGAGCACCTTGACGTCGCGCATCGGCGGCACGCGGAACGCGCGCAGGATGTCGTGTGCGGCCGGCAGGATCTGCCTGCCCTCGGCGGCCTGTTCGCGCAGGAAGTCCCCCATGTGGTGGATCTGCTCCTCGACGGGCGCGAGGGCGAGCGCCCACTGCGGGTCGATCGATTCGTTCAACGGCTTGCATGGTCTGCTCATGGCTCCAAGCGTACCCGCGGCGTGGGTCCGGCGGCGTTGCGGCGTGCCCAGTGCCTTCGTTATAGTGAATTGCGGGAACGTCGTGCGCGTGCCTTGACGGCCGCGCCGGCCGCGCACACGCCCGTACGACACGGAAGGACCATTATGGCTCGCAAGGACAGCGAAGGTTACGACTCCTACCCGAAGGACGCCTACGACGACCCGCCCCAGGGGCCGGTCGGCGTGCACCGGGGCGCACGCTCGTGGGGCGTCCGGCTCACGCCCTTCGTCATCGTCGTCATCGCCGCGGTCGCCGCCGGCGTGCTGTTCTGGGGCATCTTCTCCGGCGAGGCGGCGAGCCTGCTGCGCGGGCGCGTCTCGTCGTCGTCGAGCTCGAGCGCGCAGGTCGCGCAGACGACGACGGCCGCCGGGGACGGTGCATCCTCGGCCTCCTCGGGCGAATCCCCGGCATCGTCGAGCGGGTCGGCCTCTCCGAGCGAGTCCGCCTCGCCGTCCGAATCGGCCTCTCCGAGCGAGTCGTCCCAGGCGCCGACCCCCGAGGAGTCGCAGCAGGTCAACAAGGCGGCGGCGATCAGCGTCGTCAACGGCACCGCGCAGGACGGCTACGCATCCACCGAGGCGCAGAAGCTCGTCGCCGACGGTTATCCGAACGCGACGCCGATGAACCCCGGCGACATGGCGCTGCCCGGGCAGACCGTCGTGTGGTACCAGAACGACGCCGATCTGGCCACGGCGCAGGCGGTCGCCGACACGCTCGGCATCGCCGCCGTCGAACAGGCGCCCGGCATCGGGGCGCCGATCGTCGTCGTGCTCATGCAGTGAGCCGCGGTTTGCGGAGGGATGTCACGGGTCCGCGCGCCTTCGGGGGCGCGGACCCGTTTTCGTGTGCGCCACGGACGGCGAAACGCCGTCCGTGGCGCACACAATGGGGGCGTGCGACATGTCCCGGCCATATGGGTGGCTACACTGGGGTAGCGATTGCGTTCTGATTCCCGATGATTGGGGACGTTTTAGGTCACGGGACATGACGATCGTGGTCTTCTATGGTTTGGCTAAAGAAAGAATTAGGGAAATGACACAGGGAACCGTCAAGTTCTTCAGTGCTGGCAAGGGTTATGGTTTCATCACGACGGCGGAGGGAGGTGACGACGTCTTCGTTCACTATTCGGCGATCCAGTCGGAGGGCTTCCGCACGCTGCGCGAAGGCGACGCCGTCGAATTCGAACTGGAGGACACGCCGAAGGGGCTTCGCGCGACGAAGGTATCGGTGATCAATCGGTAGCATTCGGACGCAAGCCCGTCCCGGCCGGACGACGACCCGCATGAAACCGCCCGCGGGAACGTCGTCCGGCCTTGTCGTATCCGCGCCGCCCCGATATGCGCCGGCATCGCGCGCCGAACATCCGGCCGCCCATATCTTGCCCACAGCGCAATGTGCAGCATGTCGGGTTGGCACTCGAGCGGTGAGAGTGCTAATCTGCGATGTAGCACTCGGGCGATGGGAGTGATCGCCGAAAGCTGACGGTCGGCGGCCGCTTCGATGTTCCGGGTGATGTCGTAATGACGTATCTATCCCATAGCGGAGGAACACATGGCAAAGATCATTGAATATGATGAGGAAGCGCGCCAGGGCATGCTGGCCGGTCTCGACAAGCTCGCGGACACCGTCAAGGTGACGCTGGGACCGAAGGGCCGCAACGTCGTGCTCGACAAGACCTACGGTGCGCCGACCATCACCAACGACGGCGTCTCCATCGCCAAGGAGATCGACCTCGAGGACCCGTTCGAGCGCATCGGCGCCGAGCTCGTCAAGGAAGTCGCGAAGAAGACCGATGACGTCGCCGGCGACGGCACCACCACCGCGACCGTGCTCGCCCAGTCGCTCGTGCACGAGGGCCTCAAGAACGTCGTCGCGGGCTCGAACCCGATCGCGCTGCGCCGCGGCATCGAGAAGGCCTCGGACGCCATCGTCAAGGAGCTCGTCGCCTCGGCCAAGCCGGTCGAGACGAAGGAGCAGATCGCCGCGACCGCGACGATCTCCGCCGCCGATCCCGAGGTCGGCGAGAAGATCGCCGAGGCGCTCGACAAGGTCGGTCAGGACGGCGTCGTGACCGTCGAGGACAACAACCGCTTCGGCCTCGACCTCGAGTTCACCGAGGGCATGCGCTTCGACAAGGGCTACATCTCCCCGTACTTCGTCACCAACGCCGAGGACCAGACCGCGGTCCTCGACGACCCGTACATCCTGCTCACGTCGAACAAGGTCTCGTCGCAGCAGGACGTCGTCCACATCGCCGAGCTCGTCATGAAGACCGGCAAGCCGCTGCTCATCGTGGCCGAGGACGTCGACGGCGAGGCGCTGCCGACGCTGATCCTCAACAACATCCGCGGCACCTTCAAGTCCTGCGCCGTCAAGGCCCCGGGCTTCGGCGACCGCCGCAAGGCGATGCTCCAGGACATGGCCATCCTCACCGGCGGCCAGGTCGTCTCCGAGGAGATCGGCCTCAAGCTCGACTCGATCGACCTGTCCGTCTTCGGCACCGCCAAGAAGGTCATCGTCTCCAAGGACGAGACGACGATCGTCTCCGGCGGCGGCTCGAAGGAGGACGTCGAGGCCCGTGTCGCGCAGATCCGCGCCGAGATCGAGAACACCGACTCCGACTACGACCGCGAGAAGCTGCAGGAGCGTCTCGCCAAGCTCGCCGGCGGCGTCGCCGTCATCAAGGTGGGCGCCGCGACCGAGGTCGAGGCCAAGGAACGCAAGCATCGCATCGAGGACGCCGTGCGCAACGCGAAGGCCGCCATCGAGGAGGGTCTGGTGCCCGGCGGCGGCGTCGCGCTCGTGCAGGCCGCGGCGAAGGCCGAGAAGGACGTCAAGCTCGAAGGCGACGAGGCCACCGGCGCCGCGATCGTCTTCAGCGGCATCGAGGCCCCGCTCAAGCAGATCGCCGACAACGCCGGCCTCTCCGGCGACGTCGTGCTCGACAAGGTGCTGTCGCTGCCCGAGGGCGAGGGCTTCAACGCCGCGACCGACACCTACGAGGACCTGATGGCCGCCGGCGTCACCGACCCGGTCAAGGTCACCCGTTCCGCGCTGCAGAACGCCGCGTCGATCGCCGGCCTGTTCCTGACGACCGAGGCGGTCGTCGCGAACAAGCCGGAACCGGCCCCGGCCGCCGGCGCCGGTCAGGACATGGGCTACTGATCCACGCCCGTGACCGTGCGACGATGACCATGGCCGCATGACCGTGGGAAGGTCCCGGCTCCCCGATGGGGAGCCGGGACCTTTGTCGTCCGGCACGGCTTTTCGCCGCGTCAGCCTGCGGCGAAAAGCCGTGCGGCCGCGTGCTCTGCGTCGGCGTACACCGTCGACGCCTGCGTGAGCGCCTGCTGGATCGATTCCAGCGACCGCTCCATCTGCTGCTGCGCGGCGCGCCACTGCGCGGCGAGCGCCGTGAACTGCGTCGCCGCGGCGCCGTGCCAGCAGTCCTGCAGCGCGTTGAGGTTCGCGTACATGCCGCCCACCGCCTGCCTGATCTGCGCGACCGACGAGCACACAGCCGCGCTCGACGCCTGGATGCGTTCCGAATCCACCTGATACTGGGGCATCGTCCCTGTTCCTTTCTTCCGTTGTGCCGATGACCTGCCGTTCCGCCTCGGCGGAACCCCGGAGGGCATGTGACCGCCGACCGGTACTGTGGAATGTATGACAACGCGAATCGAGAACCAAGGCGAGACGACCTCTGTGTACGGACGGGACGGTCGTCCACATTCCACCGACGGCGTGATGCGTCGCCTCGCGCGTCGATGCGCGGCGTCCACGCTCGCCCTCGTCCTCGCCGCCGCGGGCGCCATCGCGCCGGCCGCCCTCGCCGACGATCCGTCGCCGTCGCCGTCGCCGTCGACGTCGACGTCGCAGGCGTCCGACGGCGCGGCCGCCGACGTCGACCCCAACGGCGGCTACATCCTCGACACGCAGAACCTGCTCGGCAACGACATCGCGAAGGTCTCCGACGCGATCACGCGCACGCGCGAGCAGACCGGCGTGCAGGTGCGCCTCATCTACGTCGATTCGTTCAACTCGACCGACTCGCCGGACGAGTGGGCGCGCCAGACCCTCAGGTCGCTCGATCCGGGTCCGAACACCGTGCTGCTCGCCGTCGCCACGAACGACGGCAACCTCGCCGTCGTCGTCTCACCGGGCTCGGACGAATGGCTGGGCAGCCAGAAGAGCGTCGACGCGCTCTCCGAGGCGGCCTCGGCGCCGCTCACCGGCGTCAAGGCCGGGGAAAGCCCCGATTGGGCGCGTTCGGCGATCGACATGATGGACGTCATCGCCAAGGAGAAAGACACGGCGACGTCCCGTTCGGCCGTCTCGATCGGCGTCGTCGCGCTCGTCGGCGTCGTCGCGCTCGCGGCCGTCGCCGTCGGCGTCGTCATCGTCGTGCGCCGTCGCCGCGAGGTCGACTCCGACGCCGAGAAGGACGTCCGCGACGAAGGGCCGACCCCGGATGACGACGAGTCCGCCGTCGCCGCTGACGCCGCTGATGCCGCTGATGCCGCTGAGAGCACGGATGCCGCTGATGCCGCCGATACGCAGGCCGTGACCGCCGTCGATCCGCATGCGAAATACAAGGGATGAGCCGGTTGTCGCGGGGATGCGCCGGCACGCGACGGAACTCACAGAGGACATTCAGGAAACCTTCAGACGGCGAGTCCATCATGAGCGGTATGAACGCGAGCAAAGGTACTGAAGCGAAGATCGTCGTCGTCGACGACGAGCCGTCCATCCGCGAGCTCCTCGTCGCGTCGCTGCATTTCGCCGGCTACGAGGTCGAGACCGCGGCGTCGGGGTCCGAGGCGATCGAGGTCATCGAACGCACGAAGCCGGACCTGATCATCCTCGACGTCATGCTGCCGGACATCGACGGCTTCACCGTCACGCGCCGCATCCGCCAGGAAGGCATCGACGCGCCGGTCCTCTTCCTGACCGCGCGCGACGACACGCAGGACAAGGTCATGGGGCTGACCGTCGGCGGCGACGACTACGTGACCAAGCCCTTCAGCCTCGAGGAGGTCGTCGCGCGCATCCGTGCGATCCTGCGCCGCACCCGCGAGCACGTCGAGGACGACCCGGTCATCCGCGTCGGCGACCTCGAGATCAACGAGGACTCGCACGACGTGACGCGCGCCGGCCGGCCGATCGACCTGAGCCCCACCGAATACAAGCTGCTGCGCTACCTGATGGACAACGAGGGACGTGTGCTGTCGAAGGCGCAGATCCTCGACCACGTCTGGCAGTACGACTGGGGCGGCGACGCGGCGATCGTCGAATCGTACATCTCCTATCTGCGCAAGAAGGTCGACGACCTCGAGGTGACCGACGAGGACGGCACGAAGCACAAGGTGCAGCCGCTCATCGAGACGAAGCGCGGCATCGGATACATGATCAGGGTCCCGCGCAGCTGAGCGCGCCCGGGACGGAGGGTGGATCCTCACGACGAACGGCAAGGAACGACAGGGGGCACGGACGATGGGCAGGACCGGCACGGGCGCGGCCTCGCGCGGCGAGGGCGGGCCGCTCGCCCATGTCCTGCTGAGCGCGAAGCTCGTCGCCTCGATCATCGTGCTGCTGTCGGTGGGCACCGTGTGCATCTCGCTGGCGATCACGCAGCTCGTCAGCAACTACATGATGCAGCGCACCGACAGCCAGCTGCTGCAGCAGGCGGAGCTCGTGTTCAAGAACACGGTGCTGCTCAACGACAAGGCGAACGCGTCGAACCCGATGATCAGCTACTACGTGCAGGCCTACGACGCGGCCTCGCACACGTCGACGGTGCTGCTGCAGCCGGTCTACAAGGACGGCGTCGTCTCCCGCCCGCGGCTGCCGGCGAACGGCGACCTCGCCGGCCATGAACTCGCGAAGCCGTACACGACGCCGGCGATCGTCGACACGTCGAACGCGACGCGCACGCCCGACCATTCGACGATGACGATGGCCGAGTATCCGTGGCGCGTCGTCGCGCTGCGCTGGATCAGCGAGGACGCGAACGGCATCCAGCACGACCGCGGCATCATCTACATCGGACTGTCGCTGGGCAACCAGATCGACATGATCGACAATCTGACGAAGTTCTGCGTCATGGTGAGCATCGCCGTCGTCATGCTCGGCGGCGTCGTCAGCGCGCTGCTCGTGCAACGCACGCTCGAGCCGCTCAAGCGCATCGAGAAGACGGCCGCGAAGATCGCCAACGGCGATCTGTCGCAGCGCATCCCGTCGGCGCCGGAGGGCACCGAGATCGGCTCGCTGTCGCGTTCGCTCAATCTCATGCTCGCGCAGATCGAGCGCAGCTTCCACCAGCAGCAGGCGACGACCGACAAGATGAAACGCTTCGTCTCGGACGCGAGCCATGAGCTGCGCACGCCGCTCGCCGCGATCCACGGCTACGCCGAACTGTACAAGATGCAGCGCGGAGCCGGAGACGCAGCGGACGCGCTCGCCCGCGCCGACGATTCGATCGACCACATCGAGGCGTCGAGCGCGCGCATGACGGTGCTCGTCGAGGACCTGCTTTCTCTCGCCAGGCTTGACGAGGGCCGCGGCATCTCGATCACGCAGCGCGTCGACCTCGGCACCGTCCTCGCGGATTCGGCGAGCGACCTGCATGCGCTCGACCCGGAACGCCGCATCCGCACCGGCGTCGTGGGCCTCGACATGTCCGATCCGGCGCATCCGGCGCTGACGATGACCGACGGTCCGCTGCCGAAGGTCACGGTCGTCGCCGACGGCGCGCGGCTGCAGCAGGTCGTCACGAACATCGTCGGCAACATCCACCGCTACACGCCGCACGATTCGCCGGTCGAGATGTCGCTCGGCGTCATCGGCGCGGCGATGGACGTCGACGAGCTGGCGCAGCTGCCGCCCGACGACGAGTCGATGGCGCGCGTGCTGCGCGCGGCCGCCGAATACACGACGACGAACCGGGGCATGATGGTCGCCGTCGCGCGCTTCGCCGACCACGGTCCCGGCGTGCCGGCCGAGGCGCGCGCGAAGATCTTCGAGCGCTTCTACACCGCCGATCCCTCCCGTGCGCGCCTCAAAGGCGGCACCGGTCTGGGCATGGCGATCGCGCAGTCGGTCATCAACGCGCACCAGGGCTTCATCTGCGCCGGCGAGAGCGACGGCGGCGGCCTGACGCTGACGCTCGTCCTGCCGCTCACGCGCGCCGGCGACGCGACGTTGGACGACGCGGCGGACGCGGACCGGACGCATACCAAGGACGCCGCCCATAAGGACACGGCGCGCAAGGACACGGCGCGCAAGGACAGGACACGCAAGGGCGTCGCGCACCATGGGGGCGCCGGCGAGACGAATCCCTCCGCGGTGCGCGCATCGTCCGGCGGCGCAAGGAAGGGCGCCGAGGCCGACGGGCGGCGAAGGACGGCGTAGGGCGCGTGATGGCCCCATGCGCCGCCTATGCCGAGCGCAAGCGCTCGACGGATGCGCAGGCGGTGCGGTAGAATGAAGATTTGGTAAGAACGCGGGGGATGTCCCCGCGTCAGGACGGCAACAGCAACAAGACAATCTGGTGAACAGTGAGAGGTGGACATGCCTAGCGGACGTGTACGTTGGTTCGATGCGAAGAAGGGATTTGGATTCATCGCCGGCGATGAGGGTCCGGACGTGTTCCTTCCGCAGACCTCGCTGCCTGCGGGGGTGAGCGAGCTGCGCAAGGGCGCCCGTGTCGAGTACTCGGTCGTCGACGGCAACCGCGGACCGGTCGCGATGAGCGTGACGCCGGTCAGGACGGCTCCGTCGCTCGTCAAGGCGACGCGGCCGAAGCCGGACGACATGGCCGCGATCGTCGAGGACCTCATCAAGCTCCTCGACGGCGCCGGCAACCAGCTGCGCCGCCACCGCTACCCGTCGCAGGCGGACAGCCGCAAGCTCGCGCAGCTGCTGCGCGCCGTCGCGGACAACTTCGACGTACAGGAATGAACGATGGCAGAAGAATTTGACCCGGAGGCGCTCGCGCGCGCCGTCGCGATCGACACGGCCCAGGACGCCGCCCACGTCGGCGACTTCGTGACGAGCGAGACGACGGGCGACGGTGTGACCGATTTCCGTTTCGTGGCGACGATGGTCGGCTATGAGGGCTGGCAATGGTCGGTCACGTTGTTCCACGACGTCGAGGCGGACCGATGGACCGTCGACGAGGCGTCCCTGATCCCGACCGACAAGGCGCTGCTGCCGCCGCCATGGGTGCCGTGGAAGAACCGTCTCGAACCATCGGACCTGTCGGTGACCGATTCGATCGGCACCGAGCCCGACGACGAGCGGCTCGAGGCCGGCGTCACCGAGGAGACGATCGAGCGGATCGAGACGACGCATGGTCCCGTCGACGACGACGCCGTGCAGGACGCGGCCGGGGAGCCGCAGACGGCCGAGGAGGCCGCCGAGACGCGCCTCGACGACGCCGCGGCGGTCGTCGAAGGAGCCGAGACCGTGACGGAGGCCGTCGAGGACGTCGAGGACGTCACCGAGGACGTCGGGGATGCCGACGGCCGCCCCGACGGGGCGGATGGCGATGCCTGCTCGACGACGACGCAGCAGGACCTGCATGACGCGATCGAGGAGTTCGACCTGTCGCGGCGCTCGGTGATGTCGGCGATTGGGCGCGCGCAGACGGCGCAGCGCTGGTACGACGGTCCGCACGGCCCGAAGTCCCTTTCGACGAAGACGGCGAACGGCAACCTGTGCTCGACCTGCGGCTTCTTCATCCCGTTGCGCGGGGACCTGTCCGAGATGTTCGGCGTCTGCGCGAACCGTTGGAGCCCCGATGACGGCCGCGTCGTCTCGCTCGACCACGGCTGCGGCGAGCATTCGCAGATCGAACCGCCCGAGCCGAGCCGTCTGTGGATCCAGACGAAACCCGCCTACGACGACGTGCACATCGACATCGTCGAGCAGAGCCCGCGCGAGGAACGCGGCGATGTCGAACTGATCGAAACGGTCGTCGACGCGAAGAAGCACGACCGGCACGACGCGGACGCGGCGCACGGCGACGACGCGCGCCGCGAGGAGCGGCGCGCCGCGCAGGACGCGGAGGTGCCGATGCCCGACGCCGACACGCAACGTGAGGCGGCCGACGCGACGATCGCGGACGAAGGCGCGGCCGGGACGACGCTGCGCGAGCCGGCGCAGCGGATCGTCGACGCGGCCGACGACATCGTCGCCGACGAACAGCATGAGACGGTCGTCGCCACGGGAGACGAGGACACGATCGGCCAGACGCAGGTCGTCGCCGAACTGACGACCGACGCCGAGGACGAAGGCGAGGACTTCGTCGATGCGCTCGAGGCGAAGGCCGACGCGTCCGAGGCGGCGCAGGACGCCGATGCCGCCGCGACGACGGCGGACGCCGGGGAGTCGGCCGCCGTCGAGCCGGAAGACGCTGTTCAGTCGGAAGATACGGCGCAGCCGGAGGACGCTGCGCGGCAGGAAACACTTGAGCGTGCCGAGATCGAAGTCGAGAACATCGCCGAGACCGCATCCGACGCGACGCAGGAGGATGAGGACGTCATCGAGCCGTATCAGGAGGCGCACGACTGACTGATCCGCGGCGCCGCCGATGCGAATGACGGCGGATACGACGGGGGCGTGTGACGGCATCGTTCGTCACACGCCCCCGTCGTATCCGTGAATCCTGGGTTCCTCCCGCCGTCAGCGGTCCGTCGACGGCGCCGCATCGCGCCCCGTCGTGCCGGACTGCGTGCCCGACTGCGTCGCCGCCGACCGCCGGGTGGCCGAGGAACCGGGCGATGGCGAGGGGCTGGCCGTAGGCGTCGCCGACGCGCTCGGCGAGGAGGTCGACGAGTCCGACGTGCTCGGTTCCGGCGAGGATGTGGCCGTCTCGTCGGGCGTCGGCGTCGCGCTCGCCGACGGGGCGCCCGTCGCGCTCGGCGTCGGCGTCGGCTCCTCGGTTACGGTCGCGGTCGGCTGCGGCGTCGTCGCATCGAAGGAGTCCGAGGCGACGAGGCCGTCAATCGTGCCGCCGGTGATCGCGAGCAGTTCCTTCGCGATCGTGATGTAGACGTCGTGCAACTCCTTCGCCGTCTTCGCGTGCGCCTTGAGGTCGTTGTCCCGCGTCGTGATCGTGCAGGCAGGGATCGCCGGCTCCTTGCCGGCGTCGTCCATCAGGACGTTGAGCCTGCGCAGGTCGTCGGTGTCGATCTGCGTCTTCGGATCGTCGATGTACGCCTTCGTCGAGCTGATCGCCATGTCCGCGAGCCGCTTCGCCTCGGTCGCCCTCGCCGCCTGCGTCTGGCACGAGGACATCGCCTGCGCGCGCAGTGTACCGCTGATGTTGCCGTTCGCGTACAGGTAGCCGAAGGCCGCGCACAGCACGAGCACGCCGACGACGATCGTCAGCCACGGCAGGCGGCGCCGCCTCTTCGCCGAACGGCGCAGCTCGGAGCGGTCCTCATGGTCTGGATGGTCGTCGCCGTCCCGATGGTTCGCGCGCTCCGACTTGCGTCCTTCGCCGTCGCCATCGTCATCGTCGTCGTGCGGCGCGAAGGAGGGAGGCGACTGCCTGCCGAACTCGGCCGTGTCCCCCGACGCCTCCCGCGTCGCGTCATACGATGCGATGGACTCCTCGATCTCGTGCGCCGACGCCGTTTCATCGGTCGTTCCGTCGTCCTGTGTGTGCATGTCGTTCGTCATCGTGTCCTCATCAGCCTTCCGAATGCACTTAGTCTATGCGCCGCACCGGCGGACGCGCCGCGTCGCTGAGCTCAGGGTGAACCGCGGGCGCCCGCATCCGACGGGCGCCGCTCAGTGCACGACGGTGACGTTGCACTCGGCCGAGTTGATCACCTGCTTGGAGACCGAGCCGAGGAAATGCGCATCAAGGCCGCTCAGGCCCCGCGAACCGACGACGACGTGCCGCGCGTAGCGCGACGCGCTCACGAGGCCCTTGCCGGGGGAGATGTGGAACGCGTTCGGCGTCACGTCGATCGACCCGGGCAGCTTCGCGCCGTCGATGAACTCCTTGAGGCGGCGCATCGCGTAGCGCTGGGCGACGTCCATCGGCGCGACGCTCGTCTCGTATCCGGGCACCGTGCCCAGATCCTTGATCCTCCAGAAGAACATGACGTGCAGCGGCGCGTCGTTGAGCCTGGCGAGGCCTGCCGCGAACACGAGCGCGCGCCGCGACGTGTCCGAGCCGTCGACGCCGACGACGATCGGCCGCGCCGTGCGGGGGATCTCGACATGCGGCGTCACGAAATGCACGTCCTGGTCGTTCGGCGACAGCGCGTTCGCGATCTGGTCCTGCACGTCGATGTCCTCGTCCTGCGCGCTGCGGATGATCGTGACCGGCACCTTCGCCTCCTCGGCGAGCGACGAGGAGAGCGATCCGAGCAGCCAGCGCGCGACGCGGCTCATCGAACGCCTTCCGATGACGATCTGCTGCGCGTTCGCGCCGATCTCGAGCAGCGCAGTGCTCGCCGCCGCGCGGAACGACGTCAGTTCGATCTGCTCGTCGGCGAGATCCATGTCCTTCGACGCCGCCTCGACCCACACATGCAGCTCGTCGGCGATGCGCTTGCGCAGCGCGTCCGCCTCCTCCTTGTTCGCCGGTTCGGGACCCATGTCCCATGAATACGACCATCCGTACACGGCGTTGACGCGCTGCCCGGACAGCCGCGCCTGCTGCAGCGCCCAGCGCAGCGCCGCGAACGACTCGGGGGAGCCGTCGACGCCGACGACGATGTCCCCGGAGGGATTGAGAGAATCGATTGTTGCGCTCATGCGTTGCTCCTTCGTTGGTGGATGGGCCGGGGCGTGCGCGTGCGGCCTGCTTTGTTCCTCGCCGCGCCCCGCGCGGCTGCGCTCACCGTCTTCAAGCATAACGTAGTCGTCCCGCGGAGAAACTCGGACGGCATGGAAATAAACGTCATCAGAAATCTGTAGAGTGATGTGGAATTACCAAGTCATGGAAGGACAAGCATGTTCGAACGGTTTACCGACCGTGCGCGGCGCGTCATCGTGCTCGCGCAGGAAGAGGCTCGTGCCCTCCAGCACAACTACATCGGCACCGAGCATCTGCTGCTCGGCCTGATTCGTGAGGGAGAGGGCGTCGCCGCGAAGGCCCTGGAAGCCAAGGGCGTCACGCTCGAGGACACGCGCAAGCAGGTCGAGGAGATGATCGGCAAGGGCAATGCGGCGCCGAACGGCCACATACCCTTCACGCCGCACGCCAAGCAGGTGCTGGAGCTCTCGCTGCGCGAGGCGCTGCAGCTGGGGCACAGCTACATCGGCACCGAACACATCCTGCTCGGCCTCATCCGCGAGGGTGAGGGAGTGGGCACCCAGGTCCTCATCAAGATGGACGTGGACCTCGGGGAACTGCGCACCACGACGATCGACATGATCCGGGGCAATTCGAACGGTTCGGAGGACAAGGGCGACATGGCGAACGCCGGCGGCGTGCAGGACAAGCGCGGCCAGAGCGGCTCGGCCATCCTCGACCAGTTCGGTCGCAACCTCACCGCCGAGGCGCAGGAGGGCAAGCTCGACCCGGTCATCGGACGCAGCAAGGAGATCGAGCGCGTCATGGTCGTGCTCTCGCGTCGTACGAAGAACAACCCGGTGCTCATCGGCGAGCCGGGCGTCGGCAAGACCGCCGTCGTCGAAGGACTCGCGCAGAAGATCGTCTCGGCTGACGTGCCCGAGACGCTCAAGGACAAGCAGGTGTATTCGCTCGACCTCGGCTCGATGGTCGCGGGATCGCGCTACCGCGGCGATTTCGAGGAGCGCCTCAAGAAGGTGCTCAAGGAGATCAAGACGCGTGGCGACATCGTGCTGTTCATCGACGAGATCCACACGATCGTCGGCGCGGGCTCCGCGGACGGCGCGCTCGGCGCATCCGATATGCTCAAGCCGATGCTCGCGCGCGGCGAGCTGCAGACGATCGGCGCGACGACGACCGACGAATACCGCAAGTACATCGAGAAGGACGCGGCGCTCGAACGCCGTTTCCAGCCGATTCAGGTCGCCGAGCCGTCGATCGCCGAGACGATCGAGATCCTCAAGGGCCTGCGTGCACGGTACGAGAACCATCATCACGTGACGATCACCGACGGCGCGTTGCAGTCGGCCGCGGAGCTTTCCGCGCGCTACATCCAGGACCGCAACCTGCCGGACAAGGCGATCGACCTGATCGACGAGGCGGGGGCGCGTCTGCGCATCAAGCGCCTGACGGCGCCGCCGGAGCTCAAGGAGCTCGACAACCGCATCGCGAAGATCGCCAAGGACAAGGATCAGGCGATCAAGGACCAGGAGTTCGAGAAGGCCGCCGAGCTTCGCGACAGCCAGGAGAAGCTGGAGGGCGAACGCAAGGAGAAGGAGAAGGCCTGGCGCGAAGGTGAATCCGACGTCCGCATGGTCGTCGACGAGGACGTCATCGCCGAGGTCATCTCGCAGAGCACCGGCATCCCGGTGTTCAAGCTCACGCAGGCGGAATCGAAGAAGCTCATGTCGATGGAATCGGAGCTCCACAAGCGCATCATCGGCCAGGATGAGGCGGTCTCCGCACTGTCCCGTTCGATCCGGCGCACACGTGTGGGACTTAAGGATCCGAAGCGCCCGGCGGGCTCGTTCATCTTCGCCGGCCCGACCGGCGTGGGCAAGACCGAGCTCGCGAAGACGCTCGCGCAGTTCCTGTTCGACGACGAGGACGCGCTCATCCGCGTCGACATGTCGGAGTTCTCCGAGAAGTACGCGGCGTCGCGCCTCTTCGGCGCGCCTCCTGGATACGTCGGCTACGAGGAGGGCGGCGAGCTCACCGAGAAGGTGCGTCGCAAGCCGTTCTCGGTCGTGCTCTTCGACGAGATCGAGAAGGCGCATCCGGACATCTTCAACACGCTGCTGCAGGTGCTTGACGACGGCCATCTGACCGACGGTCAGGGACGCAAGGTTGATTTCAAGAATACGATCATCATCCTGACGACGAACCTCGGCACGCGCGACATCGCGAAGGCGGCGAACACCGGCTTCAACATGGGCAACAACACCGAGTCGAGCTACCAGCGGATGAAGGACCAGGTCTCGAACGAGCTCAAGCAGCAGTTCCGTCCCGAGTTCCTCAACCGTCTCGACGACATCATCGTGTTCCGCCAGCTCACCGAGCCGCAGGTGCGCCAGATCGTCGATCTGGACGTCAAGCAGCTCAACGACCGTCTCTTCGAGCGCCACATGGAGCTCGACCTGACGGACAAGGCGAAGGACCTGCTCGCGGAGAAGGGCTTCGACCCGCTGCTCGGCGCGCGTCCCCTGCGCCGCGTCATCCAGCGCGACATCGAGGACACAATCTCCGAGAAGATCCTGATGGGCGAGCTCAACGACAACGAACGTGTGGTCGTCGACGCCGAAGGCGACGGCATCCTCGGCGAGTTCACCTTCAAGGGCGAACCCTTCGAGCTGCCGGCGGCAGGCGAGGGCGACGCGAGCAAGGACGTCGTCGTCGAGGAGCCGCAGCCGGTTGGCGGCGCCGAATGATCTGCCGCTGACGGCCTTTGATCCTACGCGAAAGGGCGCGCACCACTCCGGTGCGCGCCCTTTCACGTTTTTCCGGGCTGTAAAGACGTGGCTCTTACGGGAAGTCGTCGTTCTTACGGGTAGCACGTCGTTCTTGCGGTACGTCATCCTTACGGGTCGTTGTACTTACAGGCAGCCTCACTCTTACGGGCGGCGTTGTTCTTACGGGCAGCGTCATTCTTACAGGCAGCACCTTGCACTTACGGGTGGCATCGTTTTTATCGGCAGCACGTCACTCTTATAGGCGGCGTCGTTCTTACGGGCGGCACATCGTTCATGCTTACCGGATGCGCGGTCCCTTGCACAACGCGACGCCGCATGCAGGTCGGTTCGCCATGCGTAAATGCGGCGCCCGGAAAATGCGGCAGAACCATGCCGAAATGGCCGTGCATATCTGGCGATTCCCCTGATGGGGAGAATCATTGGAGGTCACGGGCGGCGCGCCTACCATCATCAGTAGTCATCGAAAAAGACGATGAATACGAAAGGACTTGCACTATGGCTGCTTTGGAACTTGGCACGATTGACTCGCAGACAATCGACACGGAGGCGCTGACGCGCGCATATGAGGCGTATCAGCACGACGCCTTCGACGGATACTTCCCTGACAGCGAAGGTGTCGGCGCGCTCGCGTCGGACTTCGTCAAGGCGGCGGTCTCGACGATCGCGGCACATGTCGGATCTGATGAGGAAACGTCGTTCATCAACGAGGACACGGCCGCGCAGGACGTGGACACGATGCGCTCGTCGCTGAAGACGGACAGCTTCCGCACGCCGCTGCTCACGATCGCCCATGAGACGGTGAAGTCGTGGCTCGGCGCGCAGTTCGAGGATGCCGACGATCCGCTGCGCACCGCGATCGGCGCCTACGCCGACGACGTATTCGCCGCCGCGCCGCGTGACGAGCAGGAGGCTTCGCTCAACGCCGCGCAGTACATTCAGGAAGGTCCGGCGCTCGCGGCCATCGTCAACGAGATCAGCGAAGTCAACATGGAGCACCTGAGCGGCAAGGACATGCAGTCCGGCGCTTTCCTCGTCTATGACGGCACCAAGTACGAGACCGCCACCGACGACCCGAACATGGTTCTCTTCGAGTGACATCTGCGACCGCTACCGGTAGCGGTGGTTATCGGTAACGGACGAGGTGGTGCTGCCGGTAGCGATCGCGTTACCGGCAGCGGCGCTTATTGGTGGCGCGCGCTACCGATAACGGGCGGTGCTGTTTAGCGGTAGCATCGCCTAGGGGTGGCACTTACGGGCGGCGACCTTCTCGCTTACGGGGCGCTGCCTGCGATGCGCTGATTATGCGTTGTTTTTGTGATTGCGATTTCTTATCGATCGCAGTGTTCTTCATGGTGCAGCGGACATCCGATTCGGGTGTCCGCTGCACTGTTGTTGTCTCCGCGCATGTCATCGCAGGCAACGACATGTGTGCGTTCGGGTAGTGCTGCCCGTAAGCATGATGCGTGAGTGATACCGCCCGTAAGAAGACCGTGCCCATACGACCATGCTGCCCGTAAGACAATGCTGCCCGTAAGCGTCGCGTGCGATGCGAGCCGCCCGTAAGGATTGGGGAGCAGTGCTACCGGTAGCGGAAGGCGGCGGGGGAGGGCGACAAAGACAACGCACAAAGACAAAAAAGAAGGGACGCACCTTGGGCGCATCCCTTCTCTTTGTATTGGCTGCGATGCGGCTGGCGGCGATCACATGATCGCGTTGAGCCACTGCTCCTTCGTGGCCTTCTCGGCTTCGAGCTTCGCCTTGACCTTCGGGTCGCTCGCCTTGGCGATGCGCTCGTCGAGTTCGTCGAGCTGCGCCTTGAGCTGGCCCTCGAAGCTGGACTTGCGGGCGTCGGCCTCCGGATCGGTGCGCTTCCACGCGGCGTCCTCGACGGCCTTGATCTGCTTATCCACGTCGTCGAGACGCGATTCGATGCGGCGCATGTCCTCGCGCGGCACATAGCCGATCTGATCCCATTCCTCCTGGATCTCGGCGAGCTGCTGTCGCGCCTGCTTCGCCTGCGCCTCGTCCTTGACCGGCACGAGCGCCTCGGCCTTGATGAGGAGCGCCTCCTTCTTGGCGAGGTTCTCCTTCTCAGCGCTGTTCATCTGATCGCGGTCGGCCTGACGCGCGTTGAAGAACGTGTCGGCGGCCTCGCGGAACTGCGCCCACAGCGCGTCGTCCTCCTGGCGGCCGGCGCGTCCCGCCTGCTTCCAGCGGGCCATCAGGTCGTTGAAGCGATGCGAGGTCTCCGCCCATGCGGTCGAATCCTTGAGCTCGTTCGCCTCGGCGATGATCGCCTCCTTGGCCTTGCGCGCGGCCGCGCGTTCGTTGTCACGCGCCTGCGCCCACTTGCGGCGCGACTGGTTGAAGGTCGTGCGCGCCGACGAGAAGCGCTTCCACAGCGCGTCCGCGTCGGCCTTGTCGATGCGCACCGTCGTGCGCTGATGCTGCTGCCACTGGTCGAACAGCGAACGGAACTTGTCCGCCGTGGAACGCCAGTTCGTGTTGTCGCCGAGGCCCGCGGCGAGCTCCTCCGCCTTCTCGACGATCTTCGTGCGCTCGGCGACCGCCTTCGCGACCGCCTCCTTGCGTGCTGCGGCGATCGACGTCTTCTTCTCCTGCGCCTTCGCCTTGAGCTCCTCGAAACGGCCGCGCAGCGAGGGGATGTCGCCGACGACGTCGGGCTTGACGAGCTCCTCTCCCAGCGCCGTCACCGTCTCGTCGATCTCGCGCGGCTTGATCGAGTTCGACTTGAGGCGCTGCGCGAACAGGTCGAGCCTCGCCTTGAGGTCGAGGTAGCGGCGCGCGTACAGCGAAAGCGCCTCCTCCTTCGAGGCGTCCGGGAACTGGCCGACCTCGCGTTCCTCGTCGCCGTCCTTGACGTAGACGGTGCCGTTGTCGTCGACGCGGCCGAAGCGTTCCGCGTCCTTGATCTCCGATTCGCCGAAGCCGCCGGTCTTCGCCGCAGGAGCGTGCGCCGCGCTCTTCGCGAACGCCGCCGGCGAGGGAGCATGGGCCTTGATGGCCGCCGGCGTCGGCGCCGCCTTCGCGCTCTTCGCCGCTTCGGTGGCGCCCGTCTGCCGCGTCGGGTCGTTGGTCTGGGGTTCGGTGACGTTGTTGTCGGCCATGGTCAGCTCCTTAGGCTTGGTGGACACGTAAGAATGGGAACGTATTCACACTCTTACGCCCTTAGTGTAGGCAATGGTATCGATACATTTTCCGCGACATCCCTTATGATGTGGAACCGTGGCAAAAGGTGCATCTATATCAGGTTTCCCAGAGTGGCTCCCCTCTGAACGCGTAGTGGAGCAGCGTGTCATCGACACGCTCCGTGAAGTATTCGAGCTCAACGGGTTCATCGGCATCGAGACCCGTGCGATCGAACAGGGGTCGAGCCTGCTCAAGAAGGGCGAGACGAGCAAGGAGATCTACCTGCTCTCGCGCCTGCAGGAGGTCGGCCATGAGTCGGACACCCCCGTCGAGCAGCGTCTCGGGTTGCATTTCGACCTCACCGTGCCGCTGAGCCGCTATGTCGTCGAGCATTCGGGACAGCTGCCGTTCCCGTTCAAACGCTGGCAGATCCAGAAGGTGTGGCGCGGCGAGCGCCCGCAGGAGGGCCGTTTCCGCGAGTTCGTCCAGGCCGACATCGACGTCGTCGGCGACGGCACGCTTCCCGAGCACTACGAGGTCGAGCTGCCGCTCGTCATGGTCGGCGCGCTCGAGCGGCTGCGTGGGTTCGGCCTGCCGAAGGCCACCGTCCACGCGAACAACCGCAAGCTCTCCGAAGGCTTCTACCGCGGCCTGGGCCTGACGGACATCGAAGGCGTGCTGCGTGAGATCGACAAGCTCGACAAGATCGGCGCCGACGAGGTCGCCTCGTTGCTCGTGTCCGAATGCGGCGCGACGCCCGACCAGGCGAAGGCGTGCCTCGAGCTCGCGCAGATCACCGCGTCCGACGGCGCCGCGCTCATCGACCGTTTCGACGGCCTGTGCGAGATCCACCACATCGACATGGACGGCGACGACTACGCGATGGCGAAGGAGGGCCTCGACACGCTGACGATGATCGTCGACGGGGCCGCGCGCATCCGCCCGGGCTCGGTCATCGCCGACCTCAAGATCGCCCGCGGACTCGACTACTACACCGGATCCGTCTACGAGACCTTCCTCGACGGCGCCGACTCGCTCGGCTCGATCTGCTCGGGCGGCCGCTACGACAACCTCGCTACGCAGGGCAGCCGCAAATACCCGGGGGTCGGCCTGTCGATCGGCCTGTCGAGGCTCGTCTCCTACATGCTGCATTCGGCCGGCGCGACCGCGTCGCGCATCTCGCCGGCATGCGTACTCGTCGCCGTGTGGAACGAGGAGAACCGCGCCGACTCGAACGAGGTCGCGCGCCGGCTGCGCGCCCGCGGCATCGCGGCGGACGTCGCGCCGACCGCCGCCAAGCTCGGCAAGCAGATCAAATACGCCGACAAACTCGGCATCCCATACGTGTGGTTCCCCAACGAGGACCCCGCGGACGACGGCCCCGACCAGGTGAAGAACATCGTCAGCGGCGAGCAGATCGACGCCGATGCACGGTCATGGGAGCCGGATACTGTGTATGCCCAGCAAACGGTGACGACGAACGCCTGAGCCGCCCGCGCCGGCACGTTCCGCGGATGCGGGCGCGCCGGCGCGACGAAGGAACCACAACAACCGAAAAACGAACAGAATAGAGGAAGTATGAGCCAGACGGCTTATCGCACCCATCACGCCACCGAGGTTACCGAGGATCTCGTCGGCGAACGCGTCACGCTCGCCGGTTGGGTCGACCGTCGCCGCGACCACGGCGGCGTCGCATTCATCGATCTTCGTGACAACAGCGGACTCGTGCAGGTCGTCATCAACGACGAGGAGATGGCGCGGCCGCTGCGCAGCGAATACGTCATCGAGGTCGAGGGCGCGGTGCGCCTGCGTCCGGAGGGCAACGAGAACGACCATCTCGCGACCGGCAAGGTCGAGGTCGTCGCCGACCGCATCGACGTGCTCGCGAAGTCGGACGCGCTGCCGTTCCAGGTGTCGACGGCGCTCGAGAACGAGTCCGAGAACAAGCTGCCGGGCGAGGATGTGCGCCTCAAGTACCGTTATCTCGATCTGCGCCGTCCGGCGATGCAGCGCAACGTCAAGCTGCGTTCGGACATGATGCGCGCCGCGCGCACCGAGCTCGACAAACTCGGCTTCACCGAGGTCGAGACGCCGACGATGATCAAGTCGACGCCGGAGGGCGCGCGCGATTTCGTCGTGCCGGCGCGCCTCGTGCCGGGTTCGTGGTACGCGCTGCCGCAGTCGCCGCAGCTGCTCAAGCAGCTGCTCATGGTCGCCGGCGTCGAGCGTTACTACCAGTTTGCGCGCTGCTACCGCGACGAGGACTTCCGCGCCGACCGCCAGCCGGAGTTCACGCAGCTCGACATGGAGATGGCCTTCGTCGACCAGGAGGACGTCATGGCGATGGCCGAACAGGTCATCGCGGCGATCTGGAAGGCCGACGGCTACGACGTCAAGCTGCCGATCGACCGCATCACCTGGCAGGACGCGATGGACAAGTACGGCTCGGACAAGCCGGATCTGCGCTTCGGCAACGAGCTCGTCGAACTCACCGATTATTTCAAGGACACGCCGTTCCGCGTGTTCCAAGCCCCGTATGTGGGCGCCGTGCTCTTCAGGGGCGGCGCCGCCACGCCGCGCCGTCAGTTCGACGCATGGCAGGATTGGGCGAAGCAGCGCGGCGCGAAGGGTCTCGCGTACGTCGTCTTCGCCGAGGACGGCGAGCTCAAGGGACCGGTCGCGAAGAACCTCTCCGAGGCTGAGCGCGCCGGGCTCAAGGAGGCCGTCGGCGCCGAGGACGGCGACGCCGTGTTCTTCGCCGCGGGAGCGCGCGAATCCTCTCAGCTGCTGCTCGGCGCCGTGCGCGTCGAGCTCGCCGAGCGCGCCGGCCTGCTCAAGCCCGACGAGTTCGCGTTCACATGGGTCGTCGACTTCCCGCTGTTCAAGCGCACCGACGATCCGGATGACGACGACGTGGCCGTCGGCCACTCGAAGTGGACGTCGATGCACCATCCGTTCACGATGCCGTCGAAGGATTGGATCGACACCTTCGACCAGGATCCGGAGCACGCGATGAGCGACTCGTATGACATCGTGTGCAACGGCAACGAGATGGGCGGCGGCTCGGTGCGTATCCACCGCGACGACATCCAGGACCGCGTGCTCAACGTGCTCGGCATCACGCCCGAGGAGGCGAACGACAAGTTCGGCTTCCTGCTCGAGGCCTTCAAGTACGGCGCGCCGCCGCACGCGGGCATCGCGCTCGGCTGGGACCGCACCGTCGCGCTGCTCGCCGGCGCCGACTCGATCCGCGACGTCATCGCCTTCCCGAAGGCCGGCGGCGGCCGCGACCCGCTCACCGGTGCGCCGGCGCCGATCAGCGATGAGCAGCGCGCGGAGACCGGCGTCGACTACGATCCGGAGGAGGACGACTGAGTCCGCGCCGATTCGGGCGATTCGGCCGATCTGACTGATTCGAAGAGGGCCGGGTGCGGTTCAAACCGCACCCGGCCCTCTTTCGCCATGCTCGCCACGCCCCGCTGCCGGCGGGTTCTCCCGGCGCATATGCGCTGCCGGTTGCGGGCCTGTGGGCGGTCGTGACGCTTATCGGCGGCGGTATTTGGCGTGTCCGCCGCCGGTCGTCGGCCCGGGTTGGCCCTCGGCATGACGGCGGTCGTCCCGCGGCTGCGGCGTCTACGATGGCCGGTAGTGCACGCCAATGGTCAGGAGGACAGCAGATGACGGACAGGACAAGCGAGGAAATCGAAGTCAAGCGCGACGGGCTCACGCTGCGCGGACTCGTCGAACGGCCGGGGGATGCGCCGCACGGGCCGGCCGTCATCTTCATGCACGGCTTCATGCGCGACATGGGCGCCAAAGAGGGTGACGTCTACCAGCAGATCGCCGACGGGCTCGTCGGGCAGGGCTTCACCGTCGTGCGCTTCGACTTCAACGGGCGCGGACGCAGCGACGGCGCCTTCGAGGACTCCGACGTGTTCAACCAGATCGAGGACGCGATCGCCGTGCTCGATGACGTGCGCACACGCATCCAGCCGACCGAGATCTCGCTGATGGGGCATTCGCAGGGGGCGGTCATCGCCGGGATGACCGCGGGCATGTACTCCGATGTGATCAACAACCTCGTCATGCTCGCGCCGGCCGCGACGATCAAGGACGACGCGCTGCGCGGCACGCTGCTCGGCGTGCCCTTCGACGCGAACCACGTCCCCGACGAGATCACGCTCAGGAACGGCAAGGACGTCGCCGGCAAATACGTGCGCATCGCGCAGACGTTGCCGATCTACGAGACGACGGCGATGTTCCGGGGGCCCTCGCTCGCCATCCAGGGCGAGGACGACGCCGTCGTCGGAGACGGCGCGGCCAGACAGTACGGCGCGGCGATGCCCAATTGCGCGGTGAGCCTGTACACACACCTCGGCCATCCCCTCACCGGCGCCGACCGCGACGCCGCCGTCGCCGAGGCCGTGCAGTTCCTCTCGTCGCACAAGCGCATCGTCTGAACCGGCCGCCGCGCCGGCACGCGGATCCGCGGGATCATCGCCGCTTCGTCCGCCATGCGGGGCCGATAATGATACACCGTTTCACGATATGACCGGATAATATTCGGAATCGGCGAACGGGGGTCTGCGCGTTTGCCATATGAAACACACAAACCCTAGACTGTGCGCCTATGACAGCAACTACAGCAACACAACAGGACGCGCAGGGCGACGACCGCTACCTCGTCGAGCTCGAGCACGTGGAGAAGCACTTCGGCAATCTGCACGTGCTGCGCGACATCAACCTCAAAGTCAAGAAGGGCGAGGTGCTCGTCATCGTCGGTCCGTCCGGCTCCGGAAAATCGACGATGTGCCGCACGATCAACCGTCTCGAGACGATCGATTCGGGCGTGATCCGCATCGACGGCCAGCCGCTGCCGAAGGAGGGCCGCGCGCTCGCGCAGCTGCGCGCCGAGGTCGGCATGGTCTTCCAGTCCTTCAACCTCTTCGCGAACAAGACGATCCTCGACAACGTGACGCTCGCGCCGATCAAGGTCCGCCACATGGACAGGACGCAGGCCGAACGCGAGGCGATGGACCTGCTCGCGCGCGTCGGCGTCGACTCCCAGGCGAACAAGATGCCGTCTCAGCTTTCCGGCGGCCAGCAGCAGCGCGTCGCGATCGCCCGCGCGCTCGCGATGCACCCGAAGGTCATGCTCTTCGACGAGCCGACCTCGGCGCTCGATCCGGAAATGGTCAACGAGGTGCTCGACGTCATGGTCGAGCTCGCCCACGAAGGCATGACGATGCTGTGCGTCACCCATGAGATGGGCTTCGCGCGCAAGGCCGCCGACCGCATCATCTTCATGGCCGACGGGCAGATCCTCGAACGCGGCACGCCCGACGAGTTCTTCGAGCATCCGCAGACGGAGCGCGCGAAGGACTTCCTGTCGAAGATCCTCACCCACTGACGCAGCCGGCGGCTCCCTTGGGAGGAACGGGGCCGCACCGCGAACGAAAGCAAGCAAAGAAGGAACAATGACCCAACGAACAACCATGCGCACGCTGTTGCGCAAAGGGCTCGCCGCGCTGTGCGCGCTCGCGTGCGCCGCGGGGGTGGCGGCGTGCGGATCGGGCGCCGACGACGGCGACGGCGACGTCATCAAGGTCGGCATCAAATTCGACCAGCCGGGGCTCGGCTTCAAGAAGTCGGGGACCTATGAGGGCTTCGACGTGGACGTGGCCCGCTACATCGCGAACCAGCTCGGTTACACCGATTCGCAGATCGTGTTCAAGGAGGCGCCGAGCAAGCAGCGCGAGGCGATGCTGCAGAACGGCGACGTCGACATGATCCTCGCCTCGTATTCGATCACCGACGAGCGCAAGAAGGCGGTCGATTTCGCCGGCCCGTACTTCGTGGCCGGACAGGACCTCATGGTCCGCGCGAACGACGACTCGATCAAGGGTCCGCAGGACCTCAACGGCAAGCGCCTGTGCTCGGTCACCGGATCGACGTCGGCGAAGGTCGTCAAGGAGAAGTTCGCGAAGGAAGTGCAGCTCATGGAGCAGCCGGGATACGCGGAATGCGCGACGGCGCTGCTCTCCGGCATCGTCGACGCCGTGACGACCGACGACATCATCCTCGCCGGTCTCGCGTCGGCCTCGCGCGGCAAGCTCAAGGTCGTCGGCAAGCCGTTCACCGAGGAGTACTACGGCGTCGGCATCAAGAAGGACGCCGGCTCCAAGGACTTCGCGACGAAGATCAACGCGGCCATCGAGGAGATGGAGAAGACCGGCGAATGGGAGCGTGCGATCGAGAACGCGACCGAGGGCACCGGCTACAAGCCGAACCCGAAGTACAATCCGCCGAAACCGGACGAGGGGGAGTGACATGGAAGGATTCATCTCGCTGTTCCAGCAGTACAACGTGCCCGCCGCGTTCCTCGTCAACCTCGAACTGACGTTCTGGTCGGCGCTGTTCTCGGCGATCCTCGGCATCGTCCTCGTGCTCATGCGCATTTCGCCGATCGCGTCGATGCGGCACGTCGCGGGCGGCTACGTCGAGTTCTTCAAGAACATGCCGCTGACGATCATCATGGTCTTCATGGTGCTCGGCGCGTTCGCGCAGCTCAAGCTGAGCTTCTCGGACAACTTCGAGACGAACTTCTTCTGGCTCGCGGTCGTCGGCCTGTCGCTGTACACGGCGGCCTTCGTCTGCGAGTCGCTGCGCAGCGGCATCAACACGGTGCCGCTCGGACAGGCCGAGGCCGCCCGCGCGATGGGGCTCAACTTCATGCAGTCGGCGACGCTCATCATCATGCCGCAGGCGTTGCGCGGCTCCGTCGCGCCGCTCGGCAACACGCTCATCGCGCTGCTCAAGAACTCGACGGTCGCCGCGGCCGCATCGGTCGCCACCGAGACCTCGTCGCTGATGAGCGAGATGATCGAGTTCCGACCGGACGTCATCATCCAGATCTTCCTGATCTTCGCGTTCGGCTACGTCATCCTGATCATCCCGATCGGTCTGCTGACGACGTTCCTGTCCAACAAGCTCGCGGTGCGGAGGTGAGTCATGGCCGCAAATGAAAGCGCATTGCTCTTCGACCAGCCCGGTCCGAGGATGCTCAGAAGGATCAAGATCATCAACTGGGTCGCCGCGATCGTGTTCGTCGCGATCGCCGTCCTCATCATCATGCGGCTGCACAACCCGCCGGATGGCGAGAACCAGCTCAGCTGGGAGCTGTGGAAGCCGGCGCTCGACGGCGAGGCGTGGGCCGACTTCTATCTGCCGGGCCTGTGGGCGACGCTGCGTGCGACGTGCCTCGCCGTGATCGGCGCCGTCGTGTTCGGCCTGCTGTTCGGCGTGGGCCGACTCATCCCGAACGCCGTCGTGCGCGGCGTGTGCGGCGTCGTCATCGAGTTCTGCCGCGCCGTGCCGGTGCTCATCATGATGATCTTCTTCTGGCGTTGGTTCGCGTTCATGGACCTGCCGAGCCCGGCGTACTGGGCGGTCGTCATCTCGCTCGTGCTGTACAACGGCTCGGTCGTCGCCGAGCTCGTGCGCTCCGGCGTCGGCAACCTTCCCAACGGGCAGCATGAGGCGGCCGTCGCGCTCGGCCTGACGCGTACGCAGTCGCTGCTGAGCGTCGAGGTGCCGCAGGCGATCTACGCGATGATGCCGGCGGCCGTCACGCAGCTCGTCGTCGTGCTCAAGGACACGGCGCTCGGCTCGATCATCATGTACACCGATCTGCTGCAGGAATCGCGCCGGCTGGGCTCGATGTACTTCAACATCCTGCAGACGCTCGTCGTGGCCGGCGTCGTCTACTTCATCCTCTGCTGGCTGCTGTCGCGGCTCGCCGAATGGCTGCCGGTGCGCATGCAGCAGCGTACGATGGCGCCCGCCGAGCCCGAACCGGTCGCGCCGATCGCGATCCTCGACCCGTCGAACGTCAACCAGATCGCCGTCGCGCGCGAGGAACGCCCGCTGGGTGGTTCGCAGCGCCTCTACCATGTGCATCACCGCGGCACGAACGCGTCGATCCACAACTGGAGGCGCACGCGCTACACGCAGGGCTACGACGAGACGCAGCCGCAAAGCCAGATCGCCAGGGATGGCCATCAGCATCACCACAAGGGGCGCAACGGCCGTACGAGGCCTGACCCCGACATGCAGTGAGGCGTCCACGGTCCCAAGACGGCCGCGGACGCAACGGGGTCCGTTTCCCGTTGCGTCCGCGGCCGTTTTCGTCGTTACGGATGGCTTGTCGTTATAGGTTGGCGACGTCGTTACGGGTGGTGCATCCTTATGGGCGGACGTTTTCACCGGCGGACATGATCGGCGGCCGTCATGGGAGGCATCGGCATGCGGATACGCCGCCGGCGGGGATCCGGGAAGGTTTGCGGTGACGGGGGAGATGCCGCCCGTAAGCGCTGGCGAGGGAAGGATGGGAGGGGAGGGCGTTTCGGACGATGGGGCGCACCGTGGATCGGACGCTAGACTTGGGGATATGGCGAAGGACAAGCAGTCGAAGAACATCAAGAAGACGATGAAGCGGATCGCCTCGCAGGCTCAGGGCGTCGAGGACGCGGACACGATCACCGAGCGCCTCGCGCGTGCGGCGAAATCCAGCGACATGCTCAGCTCGGTGTGGACGCTGCCGCCGGCGCAGCGGCTGCGGTTCTCGGCGAACACCGAGCTCACCGCCGTCGACGCCGGCTCGACCCCCGGATTCGACGGCGATCAGGAGGACGGAGAGCGGTTCATCGCGTTGAGTGCCAACGAGATCGCGCGCTACCAGCGGCTCATGTACGCCAACGGCATACGCGGAGATCATCACCGGCTGCTCATCGTGCTGCAGGGCATGGACGCCTCCGGTAAGGGCGGCATCGTCCGTCATGTGTTCAGCCAGGTCGACCCGATGGGCATCCACTACCATGGCTTCGGCGCGCCCACGCCGCAGGAGCGCCGCCACGACTACCTGTGGCGCATCCGCAGGGAGCTGCCGGCAAACGGCTGGATCTCTATCTTCGACCGTTCGCAGTATGAGGACATCGTCATGCCGCACATCTACGGGACCGTTCCGGAGGAGGTGTGGAAGGGACGCTACGATGAGATCAACGCCTTCGAGCGCGACCTCGTCGCCGGCGGCTGCGCGATCATCAAGATATTCCTCGTCTCCAGCAAGGAGGCCCAGCGCAAGCATTTCCTCGATCGTCTCGACGATCCGCGCAAATACTGGAAATTCGATCCGAGTGATCTCGACGCGCGCGACCGCTGGGACGACTACATGGGTGCATGGCAGGACGTGTTCGAGCGCACGAGCACCTCCTATGCGCCGTGGTATCTCGTGCCGGCCGACAAGCGCTGGTATTCGCGCATCGTCGTCTCCGAGCTGCTGCGCACGACGATGAAGAACTTCAACATGACATGGCCGCCGCTCGACGTGGACCGGAACGAGGCCATCCGCAGGCTCGACGCCGATTCGTGATCGGGACTGCCCGCCTCCGCCGGCGCCCCCGCGCCGCTCAGTCGGATTCGGTCATGTTCCTGACGCTGTAGTCCCGGAAGACGACCTCGCCCTGCTCCTGCGTGGCGTCCAGATCGACGACGCCGGTGATCGCCCAGTCGTGGTCGCCGTCCGAGTCGTCGAGGATCTGGCGCACCGTCCATGTGTGGCCGCGTTTCTCGTCGCGGTCGTCGATGATGAAGAACTCGCCGCTGCGCGCCTTCATGTCGGTGCCGACGTATTCATGCTCGTCGTAGAACGCGTCGAGCGCGTCCTCCCATTCGTGCACGCCGTAATGCCAGTCCTTGTCGAGCGTGCCGAGCGCCTCGGGATCGTCGAGGTCGATGAGCTGGACGCGGCGGAACAGCGCGTTGCGCACGAGCACGGTGAGCCCACGGCGGTCCTCGACGACGGCATCCGTCGTGGCGGGCGCGGCGAGCGTCGCCGCTTCGCCGGCGTCGAGACGGCCGGCGTTCTCCCATTCGTCCACCAGACTCGAATCGATCGAGCGGACGACGACGCGCAGCCATGCGATGATGTCGTCGAGCCGCTCGTCGCGCTTCTCGGGGGGCACCGTGCGCGACAGCACGCGGTAGGCGTCGGACAGGTAGCGCAGCAGCGTGCCTTCGGAACGCGCGATGTTGTAGCGGGCGATGTATCCGGTGAAATCGGACGCCGTCTCGACCATGTCGCGCACGACCGACTTCGGGCTCAGCCAGTAGTCGTTCGCCCAGGGCACGTCGTGCCGGTATCTGGCGAAGGCGGCGTCGAGCAGTTCGGCGAGCGGCTTCGGATAGGTGATCTCCTGGATGCGTTCCATGCGTTCGTCGTAGTCGACGCCGTCCGCCTTCATGTCCGCCATCGCCGCGTCGCGCGCATGGCGCTCCTGGGCGCGCAGCACCTGCTTGGGGTCCTCGAGCGTCGCCTCGACCATCGAGATCACGTCGAGCGCGTAGGTCTCGCTGTTCGGATCGAGCAGCTCGAGCGCGGCGAGCAGGAACGGGCTCAGCGGCTGGTCGAGCGCGAAGTCGCGCGGGACGTCCACCGTCAGGTAATAATCCTTGCCGCCGTCGGGACGGTCCTCGGTCTCGATGACGTCGGTGTCGAACAGCGTCGTGAAGATCTCATCGGCGCGCGTGTGCAGCTGGTCCTTCTGCTCGGGGGTCTGCTGCGAATCATCGATGAGCGCGTCGATGCGCCGGCGCGCGTCGCCGCCCTGTTCGACCTCGTTGAGCACCATCGCATGCGTGATCCTCATCTGGGGGACGAGGGTCTCGGGCGCGGCGTCGATCAGCTTGTCGAAGGTCTGCCCGTTCCAGGTCACGAAACCCTCCGGCGCCTTCTTGCGCTTGATCTTGCGCAGCTTCTTCGGATCATCGCCCGCCTTCGCGACGGCCTTCGCGTTCTCGATCTCGTATTCGGGCGCCTCGGCGATGACGAGCCCCTCGGTGTCGAATCCGCTGCGGCCGGCGCGGCCGGCGATCTGATGGAATTCACGGGCGCGCAGACGGCGCATATGCGAGCCGTCGAACTTCGTGAGCTGCGTGAGCACGACGGAATGGATTGGCACGTTGATGCCGACGCCGAGCGTATCGGTACCGCAGATCACCGGCAGCAGCCCTTTCTGCGCGAGCTGCTCGACGAGACGGCGGTAGCGCGGGAGCATGCCGGCGTGGTGGATGCCGACGCCGTTGGACAGCAGGCGCTTGAGGATCCTTCCGAAGGCCGTCGTGAACTTCGTGCCGGCGATGGCCTCGGCGATCGCCTTGCGCTGCTCCTTGCTGGAGACTCCGGCGCTCGCGAGCGACTGCGCGGTGTCGAGGGCGGCGTCTTGCGAGAAGTGAACGACGTAGATCGGCGTCTCGTGCTTCGAGATGGCCAGTTCGACGGTCCTCTCGAGCGGATCGAGCGTGTACTCGTAGGAGAGGGGAACGGGTCGCGGCGCATCGGCGATGACGTCGACGTCCGCGTCGGTCATCGCCTCGAGTTTGTCCGCGATCGCGTCCACGTTGCCGAGCGTGGCGCTCATCAGCAGGAACTGCGTCTGCGGCAGCGTGAGCAGCGGCACCTGCCATGCCCAGCCGCGCTCGGGGTCGCCGTAGAAATGGAACTCGTCCATCGCGACGCAGCCGATGTCGGCGTGCACGCCCTCGCGCAGCGCCTGGTTCGCGAGGATCTCCGCCGTGCAGCAGATGATCGGCGCCTCGGCGTTGATATGGGAGTCGCCGGTGATCATGCCGACGTTGTCGCGGCCGAACACGTCGACGAGGTCGAAGAACTTCTCCGAGACGAGCGCCTTGATCGGCGCCGTGTAGTAGGAGCGCCTGCCGGTGCACAGCGCGGCGAAGTGCATGCCGAGCGCCACGAGGGACTTGCCAGAGCCGGTGGGCGTGTTGAGGATGACGTGGTCGCCGGCGAGCAGGTCCATGATCGCCTCCTCCTGATGCGGCCATGGCTCGACGCCCTTCACGTCGTTGACCCACGTGAAGAAGCGCTCGTAGATCTCGTCGTCGCTCAGCGGCTCCATCTGCGATCCCCAGCTCGGCGCGAGCTCGCCGAGGGAACCGTACTTCGTTGCATCCGTCATACCGTCCAGTCTAATGCCGGTCGGGGTGGTGAGCCCGGGCGGCGTGTCGAACAAATGTTCGAAATGGAAGACGTTAGACTGGAGGACATGACGGAAGATCTGTTCTCGGCCACCGACGCCGATGATGAACTCGTGCGGCCGCTCGCCGTGCGCATGCGCCCGACGACGCTCGACGACGTCGTCGGACAGCGGCGCGTGCTCGCGCCCGGCTCGCCGTTGCGCAGGCTCGCCGACCCCGCGTCGCGCGGTTCGCTCACGGCGCCGAGCTCCATCATCCTGTACGGACCGCCCGGCGTGGGCAAGACGACGCTCGCGTACATCGTCGCGCAGCAGTCGGGGCGCGTCTTCGAGGAGCTGTCCGCGGTCACGTCCGGCGTCAAGGACGTGCGCGCCGTGCTCTCGCGCGCCCATGAGCGGCTCGTGACCGAGGGGCGCGAGACGGTGCTGTTCATCGACGAGGTGCACCGCTTCTCCAAATCGCAGCAGGACGCGCTGCTGCCGAGCGTCGAGAATCGCGACGTCACGTTCATCGCGGCAACGACAGAGAACCCGAGCTTCTCGGTGATCAAGCCGTTGCTGAGCCGATCGGTCGTCGTCAAGCTCGAACCGCTCGAGCCGGACGAACTGAGGGCCGTGGTCACGCGCGCCGTCGACGATCCGCGCGGCCTCGACGGGAAGGTCGCGATCGAGGCCGCGGCGCTCGACGACGTCATCCGCATGGCCGGAGGCGACGCGAGGAAGTCGTTGACGATCCTCGAGGCCGCCGCCGGCGCGCTTGACGGTGCGCGGGACGCCGCAGAGGACGGTTCGCGCACGGCGAAGCCGGCCATCACGCCGCAGATCGTCGCGCAGGTCATGGATGCCGCCACGGTGCGCTACGACAAGGACGGCGACGACCACTACGACGTCATCTCCGCGTTCATCAAATCGATGCGCGGATCGGATCCGGACGCCACGCTGCACTATCTGGCGCGGATGATCCGGGCGGGGGAGGACCCGCGGTTCATCGCCCGGCGCATCATGATCGCCGCCGCCGAGGAGGTGGGCATGGCGGCCCCGCAGATCCTGCAGGTCGCTGTCGCCGCGGCGCAGGCGGTGGCGATGGTCGGCATGCCCGAGGCGCGGATCATCCTGTCGGAGGCCGCGCTCGCCGTGGCGACGGCGCCGAAGTCCAACGCGAGCTACCGGGCGATCAACGACGCGCTCGCGGATGTGGACGCCGGCCGTATCGGGCAGGTGCCGCTGCATCTGCGCAACGCGCCGACGAAGCTGATGGAAAGCTGGGGCAACCATCAGGGGTACCAATATGCGCATGACGCCCCCGGGGCGGTCGCCGCGCAGCGGTATATGCCGGATGAATTGGTAGGGCGGCAGTATTATCATCCCAATGACAGAGGGTACGAGCGCGAGCTCGGCCCCCGTCTCGACGCCATCCGATCGATTCTTCGTCAGGCTGATTCAGCCGGTGACTCGAAGCCACGTGATGGCACGTCCAACCATTGACATCTGCGCGGCGGGACCGTTCCGTTTTTCGGGTGCCGCCGGGAAGGAAGGAGTGTGCCTCTTTTGCGCGAACAGCGAACCAGGGCCACCAGCGCCGCGGTACATGACGGTACGCCGGTCGAGACCACGCCGGGGGACGAGCGGATTCCACGCAGGCTCATCGGCTCGATCATCGCGGTCGGCTCGCTTGCGTTCATCGGCATCCTTACGGAAACGGTCATGACGGTGCTGTTCCCCCAGCTCATGGAGGAATTCGGCGTGAACATGGCCACCGTACAGTGGATCACGACCATCTATCTGCTTTCGGTCGGCGTCACGATGCCGCTGTCCTCGTATCTCAACCGCCGGTTCACGATGAAGTCGACGTTCGTGGCGGCGGTGGCGCTCGCCGTCCTCGGATCGGCGATCATGGTCTTCACATCGCATTTCGCCGTCATCCTGCTGGCGCGTGTCATCCAGGGCGTCGGCTCGGGCGTCGCGACCCCGCTGATGATGAACATCATTCTGCAGCAGTCGCCGCGTTCCAAGGTCGGCAGGCTCATGGGCGTGGGGTCCCTTGTCATCACCGTCGCTCCGGCGATCGGCCCGACGGTCGGCGGAGCGACGGCGAGTGCGTTGCCGTGGCGCAGCATCTTCGTCGTCGTCATCCCCATCGTGCTCATCGTCTCGCTGCCCATCGGATTGGTGTGCATCCAGCAGAGGCGCCCGCTTGAGGAGGCGCGGCTGAACCCATTGCAGTTCCTTGCGATCGTGGTCGGATTGGCCGCGCTCATCCTCGCGATCAACCAGGGCGGTGTGGCGATCAGCGATTCCGTGTCCGGCAAGGACGCGGTGCCCACGATCGTCGTGGCGGTGGCGTCGCTCATAGTCGGCGCCGCTTCGCTCGTGTTCTTCGGCTGGTCCACGAAGCGGTCGTATTCGCCGCTCATCCGTCTGGGATGGATGCGCGACCGCGTCGTCATGTTCCATCTCGCCGCCTATCTGCTCATGCCGATGGTCGGCATCGGCTTCGGCTACGTCATCACGAACCTCGCGCAGCTTTCGCTTGGCACGACGGCGCTCGTCGCGGGCCTGCTTGTGCTGCCGGGCGCGCTCATCGGCGCGTTCTTCGCACCCGTCGGCGGCATGTTCTATGACCGCTATGGTGCGCGGCGCCCGATTCTTGCCGCGTTCACCGCCTGCATCGTGGCGGTCGCGCTGATGTTGGCGTTCTCCATGCACATGACTCCCGCATTGCTCGCCGGACTGTATTTCGTCTTCGGTGTGGGCTACGCGCTCGGCTATTCGAACATCCTAACCTCGGCGCTGCGCGGCGTCGCTCCCGAATTCTCCCCCGATGGCAACGCCGTGTTCAACACGTCGCTGCAGTTCGGCGGCGCCGCCGGCACGACGCTGTTCTCGACCGTGTTCGCGATCGCGCAGGCGGGTGCGGGAGCCCAGGGCACGGCGCGGTTCGCGCATGCGACCGCGGTCGGCGGCGCCTGGACTTTCGGGGTCATGCTGCTCATCGTCATCGTCTCATGGTGCCTGCTGTTCGCCGCCTTCCGGCTGCGGGGACGCTGACGGCGGCCCGGACGCCGGATACGATACGGACGGGGGCGGTTCATTCATTGAACCGCCCCCGTCCCGTCCGCGTGCACCGTTGGACTACTTTTTGCGCGGCACGTAGATGACCGTGTCGATGAGCTTGCGGTAGTGGTCGATGATCTGCTTGCGGCGCGTCTTGAGGCTTGCCGTGATCATGCCGTTGTCCTGTGTGAACTCGTCGGGCAGTATCTCGAACTTGCGGATCGATTCGGCGCGCGAGACGCCCTCGTTCGCCTTGTTGACGATGCGTTCGACCTCCGCGTAGACGATCGGGTTCTTCGAGAGCTCCTCGAGCGAGGCGGCCGGCTCGGCGCCCTGTGACGTGAGCCATGCGTTCGCGTCGTCGAGGTCGAGCGTGATGAGCGCGGCGATGAACGGCTTGCGGTCGCCGATGACGAGGCACTGCGCGACGACCGGCGACGTCATGACCGTCGTCTCCAGCTGGCCGGGGGAGACGTTCTTGCCGCCGGCGGTGATGATGAGGTCCTTCTTGCGGCCGGTGAGCGTGATGAAGCCTTCGTCGTCCACATCACCCAGATCGCCGGTGTGCAGCCAGCCGTCCACGATCTGCTGGGCGGTGACCTCGGGCTGGTTGTGGTAGCCCATGCACACGCTTTCACCCTTGAAGCACAGCTCGCCGTCCTCGGCGACGCCGACCGTCGTCCCGCACAGCGGCTGCCCGATCGTGCCGATGTGGTTGTTCTCCGGCAGGCTCACGCTCACCGGTCCGCAGGTCTCGGTCATGCCGTACCCCTCGAGCAGAGGCATGCCGATGCCGTTGTAGAAGTGCGCCAGATCGGGGTCCATCGGCGCGCCGCCGGTGATCGCGAAGTCGGCGTTCGGCCCGAAGACGGTGCGGATCTTCCTGTAGACGACCCGATCGTAGAAGGCGTGCCGCATCCTGACCGACATCGGCATGCGCTCGCCGGACTGTTCGTAGGACGACCAGTCCTGCGCCGCCCGGACACCGCGCAGGAACATGCGCCCGGCGAGGCCGGTGCCGGCGCGTTGCGACGCGGCGTTGTACACCTTCTCGAATACGCGTGGCACCGCGAGCAGCAGCGTCGGGCCGAAGTTCTCGAAGTCCTTGATGATCGTCTTCATGTTGCTGCTCAGGCCGAGCGTGAGCGTACCCGCGAAGGCGACGATCGTCATGAAGCGCGCGAAGACGTGCGACATCGGCAGGAACAGCAGCAGACGCCGGTCGGGGATGTCGATCGCACGCGGCATGTACTGCAGCGCGTGCATGCATTCGGCCGCCATGTTGCGGTGGCTGATCTCGATGCCCTTGGGCGTGCCGGTCGATCCGGAGGTGTAGATGATCGTCGCGAGCGTGTCGCCGTGCGCGGCCTTGCGGCGCTTCTCGAACTCCTCGTCGTCGACGTGGGCGCCGAAGGCGATGATCGCGCCGACGGCGTCGGACTCGATGATGTAGGTCGCGCGCAGCGACGCGACGTCGGCGTTGATCGATTCGACCTTGTCTCGCTGGCCGTCGTCCTCGGCGAACGCGAGCACGACCGACGCGTCGTTGAAGACGGTGCGGATCTGCGCGGGGGAGTTCGTCTCATAGACGGGGACCGTCACGCAGCCGATCGCCATGATCGCCAGATCGAGCGCGACCCATTCCCAACGGGTGTGCGCGATGATCGCGATCGATTCGCCCGGACGCGCGCCCCATCCGATGAGGCCCTTCGCGATCTGGATGACCTTGTCGCGGAACTCGGCGGCCGAGAACGTCCGCCATGCGCCGGCGTCGTCCTTGTAGCAGACCATCGAACCGTCGGCGTCGCGTTGCACGCGCCGCGCAAGGAAGTCGAAGAGGTTGATGTCCGGGTCGATCGGCTTGTGCAACGGCGTCGTGTACTCCTTGACGATCGCCGTCGCGTTCGTGGCTTCGTCGTCGGTGCGCCCGACGCGCTTCGTGTTGTCTTCGCTCATAGGTATACGATTACTCGATCGCTGATACAAAAGCGTGGCCTGACGTGTCCCTTCCCTACGGTTACGTAAGCGTTCCCGGAGCGTTCCGGAGCGCGTCCCGTGCGTGTCGCGCGCCGACGCGCGTAGTTCGCTATCAGAGAACAAACTGCTATACTAAATGCAGCATTAATACTGAATGATGACTATTGATCGCCCTGTTTTGCTGGTGGCCGATAATCATTTCCTTGAAAGGCGGGGCACAAGGGATAATGCCCCTACGCTCGTAGACCGGTGAAGGAGGCATGCTTGGTCAGGAGACAGTGCATATGCGGCGCCCCGCTGCACGGACTCGACACGCAGGGTCCGCAGATGTTCGGGTTCATCCCCTCGTCGTCGCTCGCCCATTACAACTACGACTGCGAGTTCGACACCGGCGTCACGCTGCCCGGCGGCCGTGTCTTCGAGCACTGCCTGACATGCGGCGCGATGACGCTGTGCGAATACCCGACGCTCGACGGCTCGCTACGCGGCGACGACCCGCTCATCACCTACGGGCCCGGGACCGTCTACGAACAGTGCGACATCGCGTCCGTGCCCGTGACCTACCGGTCGTTCCGCGCGCTCATGTCCTCGGGTGTGACCGGCGGCGTCATGTACTCGCAGGCGTTCCGGACCAACCTCGCCGAGCTGTTCCACACCGACGAGCGGCACATGCCCAGCTGGAAGGTCGCCAAGGACGCGATGCTGGACGTCGCCAACAACGCGCTCGACGAATGGTGGTATGCGTCGATCGGCCGCAACTTCATCGTGCTGTACGAGGACTCCAAGGTGCTGCAGATCGTCAGCGCCTGGCACCGCGTCCCGGGGACGGCGATCAAGAACTCCGACATCGTGCGCATCAACGGCCTCAACGCCGATCCGCTGCGCCACGGCGCGAGCGACACGATCGAGATGGCCGCCGAGCGCGAACTCGAGATCCCCGACGAACGCCGCGCCGCGCTGCGCATCGGCAACCATGCACGCCTGCGCCTCATCGAATCAGGCATCATCATCGGACGCGGCATGCGCGAGCTCGCGTCATGGTCAGGACCGGAGGCGCTCGCGGCGGGCGCCCAGCTGTTCGATCAGGACGCCGTCGTCGGACTCGTCGACACGTCCTTCGGCATACGCCACGCCGTCGTGCGCGACGCGGGACGTGACGAGCAGGTGGAGCTGCTCACGCGCCACGACGTCGTCGCGAAGGTCACCTGCACCTGCGACGTCGCGCAGTCGCGGCACGTGTGCGCGCACATCGTCGCGATGGTGCTCGAGATAGCGCGACGCTACCGTTTCCGCATCGCGTTGCCGACGCCCGCGGAGTCGACGGGCGGCGCGATGACGCGGCCGGGCGGCGCGGCGACGGTCGACCGCGCCATGTTCGGCCACTACGCGGACGTGCTCGACGTGATGCGCGAGGACGAGATCGACGGTCCGCGCTACGACTGGCTCACCGCGTACATCGAACCCTTCGAGACGCCGTCGGCGCCGCTCTACCACGTCGAGTTCCTCACGGCGGCGCCGCTCGCGATGCACAACATGGGATACTGCGTGTACAACGAGGTCGTCCTGAGCTTCATCGACATCGTCATCAACCAGGGCGATCACGACTACGTGCGCACGTTGCGCAGATACGGGCTCGACAAGGACGTGTCGATCCCGATCCTCAACGTCGACACGCTCGACGCCGAGCTCATCGACGCGCTCGTCACGATGATCGTCTACCGGGAGCGCCGCAACGAGGGCTACCTCGCCGAATGCCTCGAAAGCGGGGTCCTCGTGCGGCTGCTCAGGCGGCTGCGCGACATCGACGGCGTCAGCGGGCGGCTCGTGTGACACGGTCCCGCGCCGATGCCGCGGACATCGCGCGGACGTCGCCGGCATCGTCGGGCGGCGCCCACGCCGGAAGGTGAATCGCGGCGTGGCGACGCGTCCGGCGCGTAGCATGTGAGGTATGAACGAAGCAATCACGTATAGGACGCTGCGCCGCGAGGACTACCCGGCGATCACGCAGATGCTGTGCGACGCATGGCACACCGATCCGACGATGGACCACGATCTGGAGATGAAGCTCGCCGAGATCGATCTGGAGCATTGCCTGGGCCGTGCGACGGCCGCGCAGGTGGCCGTCAGCGCGGGCGACGTCGTCGGCGTCGTACTCGGCAGGATCGACTCGCATGAGACGCGCAACGGGCTCAACAGCCACCATGTGCGCAACATGAGGCTGCTCACGTCGCTGCTCGCGTCGTCGCGCGGCCGCAAGGCGTTGCTCGACATGAAGCACTATGAAGACACGAACCTGAAGATGATCGCCGAGGCGAAGAAGGACGGCCACGCCTATCAGGGCGAGCTCGTGCTGCTGCTCGTGCGGCCCGACATGCGCGGCAACGGCGTCGGCGCCCATCTGTTCGAGTGGATGACCGACCGCTTCCGTCAGGCGGGCGTCGAACGCTACTTCCTGTTCACCGACAGCGCGTGCGACTACTCGTTCTACGACAAGGCCGGCCTGACGCGGCGCGCCGAGTCGATCGTGCTCGACAACGAACCGCATACGCCGAAGGAGGACGCCGAGGTGCACGCCGAACACGACGCGCTCGACGACCATCTGCACGCCTTCGTCTATGACAACGAGACGTCGCCGGCGAACGAAGGCGTCAACCCGCTCGGTCGCGACTGAACGATGGCGCATATGCACAAACAGGAGGCCCAAGGCGCCCACCGGCTGCCCGAGGGCTATGAACGATGCCCGAAGCTCGACCCGGTGCGCGAGGCGCCGGACGCGTTCGGGCGTGTGCGCGCGCTCGTGGCGGTGCTGCACGGCCCCGACGGCTGCCCATGGGACGGCGCGCAGACGAACGAGTCGCTCCTCAAGCCGCTGCTCGAGGAGACGTACGAATACATCGACGCCGTCGAGACCGATGATCGCGACAACATGCGCGAGGAACTCGGCGACATGCTGCTGCAGTCGGTGTTCCAGGCGCAAGTGTGCTCCGAGGACCCGGAGGACCCCTTCGACCTCGACGAGGTGTGCGACAGGCTCGTCGACAAGCTCATCACGCGTCATCCGCAGGTGTTCGCGTCCGACGACGGGACGTCGCGGGCGCTCGGGGCGGACGAGACGCTCGCGCTGTGGGAGCGGATGAAGCAACGCGAGAAGCGTCGCGCGTCGGTGCTCGACGGAATCTCGAAGGCGCAGGGCGCGCTGCCGCGCGCCGCGAAGGTCGTTTCGAGGGTCGGCAAGTCGCAGCGGGCGGACGAACTGGACGCCGCCTTCGACGCACCGAGCGCGCTCATGCATGACCACGCCGACCGGATCCTGCGGATTGTGCGCGAGGCGGCGCGCGACGGCGTCGACATCGAACGCGACCTGCGCATGCGGCTGCGCGAGGTCGAGACGGCGGTCGCGGCCATCGAGGCCTCGCACGCCGATGACGCAACGGCGACCGCCGCCATGCACGGCGGCGCGGAGGGAGACGACGATGCAGATCAGTAAACAGGATTTCAACGCCGCCGTGCGCGAGGCGATCGCGGGGCTGCCGCAGAGATTCAAGGACGCGCTGCAGAACATCGCGATCACGACCGCCGACGAACCGACGAAGGAACAGCTCGAATCGGTCGACGCCGAACACGGCGAGCTGCTCGGCCTCTATCAGGGCACGCCGATCACGAAGCGCGGGTTCAGCTTCGCCGGCGAGCTGCCGGACGTCATCACGATCTTCCGCGGCCCGCACGAGCGCGTCTGCCGCACGCACAAGGAGCTCATCACGCAGATCCAGAAGACGGTGCTGCACGAGATCGGACACTACTTCGGCTTCGACGACGCGTATCTGCACTCGCACGGCTACTGACCGGCGTGCGAGTGCCCGGTCCGTCGATCGGTCCTCGCACGGCGTCATGGGATGGGCGCGGCAGATTGTCCGGACGACGCGCCGCCCTCGTCGTTCCGTGCGGATCCGATATGCCTCAGACGATCTGCGAGCCGAAGGGCCACAGGGACAGCTTCGCCATCTTGAATGATTGGATGCCGAAGGGGACGCCAATGATCGTGATGCAGTTGAGCAGGCCGGCGATGCAGTAGCCGATCGCCATCCATACGCCGACGAGCACGACCCAGATGATGTTGAGCAGCAGCGATCCGGCGCCGCCGCCGTAGACGACATGCGTGCCGAAGGGGGTCAGCGTCAGCTTCGCCATCTTGAACGCCTGCACCCCCAGGGGGATGCCGACGATCGTGACGCACAGCACCAGGCCGACGACGAGCCACGCGAACGCGATCTCCAGGCCGCCGAGGATAAGCCACAGGATATTGCCGATCAATCTCATACCAGCAGTATACGGGCGCCTGCCGCTCATCGGTAGTCGCCGCTTACGGGTGGCCGTACCGTCTTACGGGCGGTCGCTCTGGAAGGATGTCCGATGCCGTCGTCCGCAAGCGATCGGCCGGCTGCAGGGCGGCCGCCGGTGGGGGCGCGAAGCGAATCGTCGCGGAATGCTGACATACTGGGGGCGCGCGTCATGCGCAGTACATCACACGCAGGGGAACCCCGCGGCCGTCGCGTCCGGGGTTGAGAAGACCTCGGTCTGACCCTTTGAACCTGTTGGTTGATACCAGCGTAGGGAGTCGATTATGATCACAGCCGAATCCGGCGATGCCTCCGCCATCACGTTGACGAATCTGCCGCCGTTCGCACAGCGGATGCGCGACGCGGCGAATCCGGTATGGGAGGAGGGCTACCAGCAGCCGTTCATCCGCGAACTCGGCGCCGGCACGCTGCCGACGCGCAAGTTCGCGTTCTACCTCAAGCAGGACGAGCTCTATCTCAACGATTACGCGAAAGTGCACGCGCTCGCGCTCACGAAGACCGACGACGCGGAGATCATGAAGTTCATGGTCGACGTGCAGCGTGCGATCTTCGACGTCGAGAAATCACTGCACGGCGACTATCTGGCGTCATACGGCATCACGCCCGAGGAGATGGCCCATGCCAAGCAGTCGGCGTTCGCTCGTGCGTACACGACGCATATGCTCTCGGTCGCCTATGGCGGCGACCTGCTCGACGTGCTCGTCGCCGTGCTGCCATGCGCGTGGGTGTACGCCGACTACGGGCAGCGGCTCGCGGCCGAGTTCGCGGACACGCTCGACGACAACCCGTACAAGAGCTGGATCGACACCTACAAGACCGACGAGTTCTGGCGGTCGTCGGCGTGGCTGCTCGAGCACATCGAACGTCTCGTCGCGCACGCCGACGAAGACAAGCGCGAACGGCTCGTCGAACTGTTCATTCACGGCGTCGAGAACGAATACATGTTCTGGGCGAGCGCGTACGACGAGCAGATGAGCTGGAAGCCGCAGTGGGCGGCGCTCGACGCGCAGTGACCTCGCGGCGGTCGCTCTGGCGCCTCCCGCAGGGAGAGGCGCTTCCCGTAAGAGGTTCCTCCCGTAAAAGGGCGGCCGGCGATCGGCGAAGGATCGGTGACGGCCGCGGAGGGGAGGAGCCCGGAACGGAGTGAGGGGTGCGGTTCGCCTTGATCGGTGAACCGCACCCCTCACGCCTTCTGATATGCGCTTCGCTCGGTGCGCGTCACTCGCGCACGAGGCGGATATGCTCCACGTCGTTGCGCTTCGAGACGCGGAACAGGACGAAGCGGTTGCCGATGACCTGCACGACCTCGGCGCCGAGCGCGGCTGCGAGATGTTCGGCGGCCTCCCGCGCGTCCAAGCCGGAGCCGTCCTGGACCTGCCCCTTGATCAGCTCACGCTTCTCGATCGTCTCGTCCGCCTGCCGGATCGCGGATTCGGTCAGGTCGTTCCTGCCGATGTACACGAGCGGCTTGAGCTGGTTCGCCATCGCGCGCAGCTGCTTCGTCTGCTTCTTCGTCAATGCCATGGGTGTCGTCTTCCTTCTGTGACGTGGTTCATCGATTCATCAAGTGCGTAACCGCGCCATCATATCCGACGCACCCGATCGACGGCCGGCGCAGATCCGCGTCGCCATACGGCATCAGAAGTCGAAGTCGTTCGGGTCGGCGCCGTTGCGCTTGCCGGTGTCCATCGCGCTGATCCTGCGCATGTCCTCGTCGTCGAGTTCGAAATCGAACACATGGATGTTCTGCTGGATACGCGTATCGTGCACCGACTTCGGCAGCACGATCACGTCGCGCTGCAGATGCCAGCGGATGACGACCTGCGCCGACGACTTGCCGTATTTCTCGCCGATCTCGATGAGCCGTTCGTCCTTGAGGAGGTCGCTGCCGGTGCCGCCGAGCGGGCTCCACGCCTCGACGGCGATGCCCAGCGCATGGCAGTAGTCGACCATGTCCTGGTTCGGGAAGGTCGGGGAGGATTCGATCTGGTTCACCGCCGGCTTGACGTCGGTGTGCGCCAGCAGCTCGTCGAGGTGGTTCTTCGCGAAGTTGCTCACGCCGATGGCGCGCGCGCGGCCGCTGCGGTAGATCTCCTGCATCGCGTCCCATGCGTCCTGCCAGCCTTCCGCCGGCCAATGGATGAGGTAGAGGTCGACGTAGTCGGTGCCGAGGCGGTCGAGGCTCTCCTGGAACGCGTCCATCGTGCGGTGCTTGCGGATGTCCTCGTTCCACAGCTTCGTCGTGATGAACACGTCCTCGCGCGGCACGCCGCTCGTGGCGACGGCCTCGCCGACCGACTTCTCGTTGCCGTAGACGCTCGCCGTGTCGATGTGACGGTAGCCGCATTCGAGCGCCGCATGCACGGCGTCTACGGTGGTCTGGCCGTCGGGCGTCTGGAAGACGCCGAGGCCGACCTGTGGGATGAGCACGTCGTTGTTGAGTACGACGTCATGTGTGGTGGGCTTCACGATTCCTCGATTCCTCGTTCGCTGCGACGCCCCCTCGGACGGCTGCGCGTCATGTGCGCCTGATGCGCCGGATGATGCGCGGACGGCCCGAAGGGACTTGTTCCTGTGCGTCCTATCGTAGGGGGCGCCCGCAGCGTATGCGTCGCAATCAGCGATGCGAGGAACGGCGGCCTCCCCGCATCGCCTACGGGCGGTATCTCGGCCATGACGTCCTCGCCGCGCCGAAGACGTCATGTGCTTACGGGCGGTACGCGTCGTCCGGAGGTGCATGGCGGTTTGCTGAGCGGCCGCTTACGGTCCGTAGCCGTTTTACGGAAGGTGGCCGCTTACTGGAAGCGTTCGCTTGGGGCGGCCGTTCGCTACGGGTGGCTGCCCGCCACTTAGGGGGGGCGGACGCCTACGGGAAGCAGCGCCTGCGGATATCGAATCGCTTATGGGCGCTTATGTGCGGTGGAGGCATCCTGCATCGCGGCGATCGATCGTCTACGGGCGATCGCTTACGGGTGGCGATGCCGCGCGGTGCAATATCCGGGATCGTGCATGGACGGATGCGCCAAAAAGGATGTGCGGCTGCCCGTGGTTGCCGGACGGCCGCACATATACGACTCGCGAAGGAAGCCCGTGCACGGCTTGTTCCTTGTGGGAACCGTGGGCGATGACTCCGCTCCGTTGACGTTATCGTCTTCTGTTCGCGAACAGATGAAGATTGTGTCATCAGCTGTTCGCTTGTCGCTGAATCACATCATGCCATACCGTGAGCTGCCTCACATGTTTTGTTCACATATTGAACACATGCGCCACGATGACCAAGGTGATGGTGAGCGCCACGCCGCCGCAGAACAGCCAGTCGCGCGTATGCATCGTCAGCGGATGCCATTGCGTGCGCCGCACGCCCTCCTGGTAGCAGCGGGCGTCCAATGCGAGCGCGAGGTTGTCGGCGTGCCGGATCGCGCCGGCGAACACGGGGATGACTATCGCGCACATCGCACGCACCCGTTTGGCCATACCGCCTGACTCGATCGAGCCGCCGCGGGCCGCCTGCGCGTCGCGAATCGAGACGGCTTCGCGCACGAGCGTGGGAAGGAACCGCAGCGCGAGCGAGAGCACCAGACAGATCTCCTGCACATGGATCCACCGGCGCAACGGATGCAGCATCCGTTCGAAGGCGCTCGACATCGCCGTCGGCGTCGTCGTGAGCAGCACGACCGCCCCGAGGACGATGACGAAGGCGAAGCGGAGCATGTACAGGAGCGCGACATGCACGCCGCCCGTGGTGATCGCCCATCCGCCGACGCGCAGCAGCGGCGTGCCGTCGCGGACGACCGCGAGGTTGAGCAGTCCGGTCACGACGAACAGCGCCAGGAAGACGCGCACCGACGTGAGCAGCCGGCGCACGCCGACGCGGCTCGCGAGCGTGATCGCGGCGGTCGCGGCGAAGCCGACGGCGAGTTGCGGCCACGTCGACATCGCGAAGGCCGTGAACATGAGCGCGAGAATGCCGAGCATCTTCGCGCGCGGATCGAGGGAGGAGATCCAGGAATAGTCGGCGTCGCTCATGGAGATCGTCTCCGACGGCATCGGACGGGACGATTGATCGCAGGGGCGCGGGCCGTCGTCCCGATCCGCGTCGCCGCTACCGGCGGCCCGGGCGGATGCGATGCCGCCGCTCGCGTCGCGGAGGGGGCGGTCGCACCGGTCCGTGCTGCCCGTAACGTTCTCGCAGGGTTCGCCGACGCCGTCGGACGGCGGGAATTCGACGACGACGTCCGCGAGTGCGTGCGCCATCGCGAGGTCGTGCGTGATCATGACGATCGTGACGCCGCGCGCGCGCATGCTGCGGATGATGTCGCGGACGCGCACGCGGGCGGCGTCGTCGAGCGATGCGGTGGGCTCGTCCATGACGAGCACCTTCGGGCGGCATGCGAGCACTCCGGCGATCGCGACGAGCCGCTGCTGGCCGCCTGAAAGCGTGAAGGGGTCGCGGTCCGACAGATGTCCGGCGCCGACGAGGCGCAACGCCTCGTCCACGCGTGCGCGCACGTCCTCGTCGGGAAGCCCCTGGTTGCGCGGGCCGTACGCCACGTCCTGCGCGACGGTGCTCGCGAACAACTGCCGTTCGGGATGCTGCATGATGAAGCCGAGCCGGCGGCGCAGGGCTGCGCGTTCCCTGCGGTTCGCGTGGACGAGTTCGACGTCGGCGACGCGGATCGAACCGGCGTCGGGCTTCAGCAGCGCACACAGCAGCTTCGCGAAGGTCGTCTTGCCCGAACCGTTCCTGCCGACGACCGCGAGCGTCGATCCGGACGCCACCCGCAGTGAGAAGTCGTCGAGTACCGCGGTGGCGCAACCAGGGTAGCGGAAGGTCACATGGTCGAAGACGACGGCCGGCGCCGACGTTACGGGCTGCATCGTTAAGGGCGGCACGTCGTGGACATGCGTCGACGGTGCATCCGGTAGGGCGTCGGCAAGGAAGGGTCTGGTCGTTGGCGGTACATCCCATGGCGAGGCGGAGGGCGGCGTGGTGGGCGTCGCAGGTGCTGCCGGTAGGGAATCGGCGAGAGCGGATGCTGCCGGCAGCGGTACATCATCGGCTGCCATCGGTAGTGGAGGCTGAGAGGCTGCTACAGGTAGCGGATGGGTGCATGCAGGCGAAGAATGGTCGTCCGCCGGATGCAGACGCCCGTGCTCCAGACGCAGTGTGCGCGTCGCATGCGCGAGCTCGGCGGCGTCATGCGTCACGATGATGATCGCGGTGCCGCGGGCCTGGATGTCGTCGAGCGCGGCGAGCACGTCGGCGCGCGCCTCCGGGTCGAGCATCGCCGTCGGTTCGTCGAGGATGAGCAGCCGCGAACGCATCGCGAGCATGCCGGCGATCGCGACGCGCTGCTGCTGTCCGCCCGAAAGATCCGCCGGATTCGCCTCGGCGAACGCGGTCATGCCGACGGTCGCGAGCGCGTCGTGCACGCGCTCGCCGATCTGTTCGCGTGGAGTCGAGAGGTTCTCCGGGCCGAACGCGACGTCCTCGGAGACGACGGTCGTGACGATCTGGTCCTCGGGATTCTGGAAGACGATGCCGATGTCGCGGCGCGCGCGGCGGTAGGCGTCGGCGCGCGCGCCGACGGCGTCGTCGAAGACGGGTACGCCGGCGAGTTCCACGGTGCCGCCGTCGGGGGCGGCGAGTCCCGCGGCGAGCAGCGACAGCGTCGACTTGCCCGAGCCGTTCGACCCGACGAGCGCGACGCGTTCGCCCTCCCGCACGAGAAGGTCGACGCCGTCGAGCGTCCATGTCGTTCCGCCGTCGTAGCTGAACCGCACGCCGCGCATGTCGACGACGGCGTGTGGGGTCGCCGTCACTGCTGTCCCCGGTTGAGCAGCGTGGAGACCGGCTTGTAGACCACGAACGTGATGACGCCGTTGAGCGCGAACTTGATGAGGTTGAACGGCAGCAGCACCGGGACGATGAGCTTCGCGACGTCGGCCATCGACATGTGCGCGTACATCGGCGTGATGACGAGGTTCGCGCCGATGGCGACCGCGAGCGCGAGCAGTGCGCCGACGAGGATGCCGACGAGCGCCGACGCGCGCGTGCGGCGACGACGGTAGATGAGGGCGGCGGGTACGGAAAGGGCGAGCGCCACGAGCACGGACATCAGAGTGCCCCATGGATTCGTGAACAGGTGGGGCAGGAAGCCGAGGACGCTCACGATCGCGGCCGCCGATGGGCCGAACGCGAAGCCGGCGACGAGGCAGACGACGCCGGAGGGGTCGTATTTGAGCCACGGCGCCGCCGGCATGAGCGGGAACTCGATGAAGCTGACGGCCATCGCGAGCGCGACGAACAGCGCGTACATCGCGATGCGGCGCGTGGACCAGCGGCCCACGTCCCCGACGCCCGTCGAATGCGCGTCGTCGGGACGGTGGTCGCGCGATGCGCGCGTGGAATGCGTCGATGGGGTCGGCGTGGCGGCGTCGGCTATGCGGGATGTGCCGCCGGTAGCGGTATCGGCGGCGGATGATGACGTGCTACCGGTAGTGCTAGCGGATGCGTTATCGGTAGTGGGGGAGGACGTGCTGCCGGTAACGGATGACGCCGTGCTGTCGGAAGCGGATGGCGACGTGGTGTTGGTGGTGCTACCGGTAGGGGCGGGGGATGGGGACTTGGCGGCGTCGTCGGTGATTGGATGGGCGTCGTCGGTCGGTTGATTGGATGCGGGTGTGAGGGCATCGTTGATTGTGCTCATCGCAGAGCTCCGTTTCTTTCATCCGGACTGTCACCGTTGGCTTCGGAATCCGACCGAATCCACCGCTTTCGCGGGTTGCGGGCTTCGCCGTGGGCGCATCGGATGCGCGGCGCTACCGCCAGTAAGGAATTGCACCTTCCCTGAAACTACGTCTCCCATCTGTATACGTAGGCCGGGATAAACGGATGCGGGCACCTCCCCGGACGCGTCGAAAAACGGGGCGGACGGGAGGGCGACGGGCAAACGATGGTCGTGAAAACCCCTTGTATGACGCGCAAGTGCGAGGAAACGCAACATGGCAATCGTTATCAGAAAACATCGTTCCATAATGTGGATAGTTTGCAAAACATGAATGTTTATCGGTTGAACTAATATATCATGTAGTAAGGCCGTCATCCGCGGACGCATGGCGCATCCGCGGACGGGCCCGAGATGGTGGATCACTGGGTGACACCCTGGAAACGGTAAGGAAGGTTGACGATGATTGAGACCGCACAGGCGTTCGGCGTGGACATTGGAGGATCGGGCATCAAGGCTGCGCCGGTCAATCTGGAGAAGGGCGAGTTCGCGGAACCGCGCCTGAAGATCCTCACTCCGGAGCATTCGACGCCGAAGGCGGTCGGCGACATCGTCCGTCAGCAGCTCGAGCACTTCGAGGTGCCCGAGGACGTCCCGGTCGGCATCGCGTTCCCGGCGCCGATCAAGCCCGGACAGAAGCTCGACTACATGGCCAACCTCGATCAGTCCTGGATCGGCGTCGACGTCACCGAGGTCTTCTCGGAGGCTTGCGGTCGTCCGGTGACCGTCGTCAACGACGCGGACGCCGCCGGCGTCGCCGAGCAGCGCTTCGGCGCGGCGGCCGGTCAGGAGGGCCTCGTCATCGCGACGACGCTCGGCACCGGCATCGGTACGGCGCTCATCTACGACGGCGTGCTCATCCCGAACACCGAACTCGGTCACATCCAGCTGCCGAAAGGCAAGGGCGACGCCGAGAAGTACGCGGCCTCCTCGGTGCGTGAGAAGCTCGACATGGGCTACAAGAAGTGGGCGAAGCGCCTGACGAAGTACTACAGCCTGATGGAGCTGTACTTCAGCCCGCAGCTGTTCGTCGTCGGCGGCGGCGTGAGCCGCGTCTCGGAGAAGTTCCTGCCGTACATCGACATCAAGACGCCGATCGTCGCCGCGAAGCTGCACAACGAGGCGGGCATCATCGGCGCCGCGTACCACGCGAGCACGCAGATGCAGAAGAACGAGAACGCCGACTGAGCAGGCAGACGTCCAAGGCGTCGTGCGCGATGCCGAAATGTTGTGAGGGCGGCCGCCGGAGCGAACACTCCGGCGGCCGCCCTTTCCTATGCCCATGCGCCCCGGAGCACGCATGTCGCCCATCGTCACCGTCGGTCGTGCTTACGGGTGGCGGTTCTTACGGGTGGTCGTGCTTACGGGTGGTCGTTGCCGCGGATGACTTGTTCTTATGGGTGGTCGTCGCTACGGGGAGGTCGTCGGCATGCAGAGAACGGCGAAGGACCCTCGAAGCGACGATCGCTACGGGCGGCGGCGACGGCCTACGGGAGGTCGCTACGGGCGGCGGATGGACGCCCTCGCCGAAGGCCGGCGAAAAACCGAACGAAGATGTGGAGGTGCGCGTAGATTGGGGACGTGCGTTTTTCCCGAAGAGTAGACATCAATGAACCCAATCCGATCGCGAAGGCCGAGGCCGCGTTGAAGGCGGCGGGGATACAGCCGCTCGCGCTCAACGATTCGAATCCGACGCGGCACGGCCTGGCGCCGTCATCGCTGCCGTCGGTCTACGACGCCGAGCCGCGCGGACAGCGTTACGCGCGCGAGGCGATCGCCGCATATATCAACGCGGCCGGCGATTGCGGCATCCTGGATTGCGCCGACGATCGCATCGGCGCCGATGCGGCCAACGAGGCGGGCGAGTCCGGCGTCGTTACGGGTGGCGCCGCCGATGACGACGTCTGTGGGACGGCATGTGCGGATGGTCGCATATATAAAGGCATGGGTGAGGGCATGCAGCGTGCCGCCGCCGGAGACGGCGCCCCCGATAAGGATTCCGCCGCGCGCGGTGACGGGTGCGCCCGCGACGATGGCGGTGCCGCCGATAAGGATGAAGAAGACGCCGCCGGTAACGACAACCGGACCGCCGCCCGTAACGAAGGGACGGTGGGGGAGGCGAGGCGGACGGTGGATGCCGACGATGTGTATCTGCTCAGCTCCACGTCGCAGGCGTATGCGTGGCTGATGAAGCTGCTGTGCGACGCCGGGGACGCGGTGCTCGCGCCGAAGCCAGGCTATCCGCTCATCGAATCGATCGCGCGGCTCGAATGCGTCGAGGTGCGCTTCTACCAGCTGCGCTTCGACGGCTCGTGGTTCATCGACGTCCCGCAGATCGAACGGATGCTCGCCGAGGACACGGACCGTCGCATCCGGGCGCTCGTCGTCATCAATCCGAACAATCCGACCGGTTCCTACATCAAGCCGGGGGAGCGTGAGGCACTCGTCGCGCTGTGCATCCGGTACGGAATCGCGATCATCGCCGACGAGGTGTTCTTCGACTACCCGTTGGAGCCGTTCGACGGCAACCGGCGCCTGAGCGGCGAGCCGCGCGTGCTCACCTTCGCGCTCGACGGATTCTCGAAGACGCTGGCCGCGCCGCATGCGAAGGTGGGAGGGATCCGCGTGTCCGGCCCCGTCGATGACGTGCGCGAAGCGCGGCGCAGGCTCGACGTCATCGCCGACGACTTCCTGCCGATGAGCGAATTCGTCGCCCGCGAGATCCCGACGATGCTGCGCGAGGCGCCGCGTCAGCTCGACGCCGTCGGCGCGCGCATCCGCGCGAACCTGGGGGCGCTGCACCGCATGCTCGAAGGGGATGAGCTCGGCGTCGTCGACGTGCTGCGCGCCGAGGGCGGCTGGAACGTGCTGCTGCGGTTCCCCGGCGTCATCGACGAGAACGACCTTGTGTTGTCGATGATCGACGACGCCCGTACGAGCGGGCAGCCGGGGTATTTCTTCGACATGACGTCGAACGGTTACCTCGCGATCTCGCTGCTGCCCGAACCCCCGCAGTTCGCACGCAACGTCGCGACCGTGCTCGACGCGGTGCGTCAGCGGCTCGACATCGACTGATATTTGCTGCGGATGAGCTGCGTGTAGAAGTCGGTCGCATGCTGCGGGTCGCCGTCGAAGACGATGTGCGCCTCGTCCATGACGAGCACGCGGCGGATCTCATAGCGTTCGTCGGCGATGAGATCAACGTCGTGCGTCGTGAACACGACCGGCCTACCGTAGCGGAACAGCCGCTGCGCGACATGCGCCGAGCTGATCTCGTCGAGGCCGCGTGTCGGCTCGTCGGCGACGAGCATCGCCGGCAGGTGGCAGCAGGCGACGGCCATCGCGAGCAGATGCAGCCGTTCGCCGTCGAGCGTGTCGAGCCGCATATGGCGCACGTCGCCCAGATCGAAGGCGGCGAGCAGGTCGCCGATGCGCGCGGCGCGTTCGGTCGGCGGCACATGGTGGCGTTCGAGATAGCCGTCGAGCGCGTCCTCGAGGGATCTCGCACGTTGGAAGTGCGCGCGCACATGGTCGAGGCCGACGTAGCCGATCGCCGATCGGATGGCCGGACGGTCGGCGCGGCGTGACGGGTCGCGCGGTTCGCCGTCGACGACGTAGGCGACGGCGCCGGACGTCGGCGACTCCTGTGCGCCGATCATCCGGATGAGCGTCGATTTGCCGGCGCCGTTGAGTCCGATGACGGCCACGTTGCCGCCGTCGTGCATGATGCGCAGGTCGGTGGGCTCGCAGCCGACCGCGCCGTCCGCATAGACGTAGCCGGCGCCGCGCAGCTCGATGTCGACGGTCTTGGCGGGCGGCCGTCGCCGGCGGGAGGGGAACAACGAATCGAAAACGCTCATGGGGCCCATTGTATCCATGCGCCTCCATGAGCCGTCGGCATGTGCGCGCGCCGATGTTACGGGCGGCAGCCTCGCCTATCGGTGACAGGCGATCTTACGGAGGCGGCATCGACGGACGCCACAGGTCACGAAGTGCTGCCCGTAACGCGGTGCGACCGGTAGCGGAGCGGTGTTGCCGGTAGCGGCCGGCTACGGCAGCGTGAACCAGCTGCGTACGCGGTGGAAGAGCGCCGGGTCGTTGGCGACGAGCATGTCGTCGCGGCCGACGACGAAGCAGGAGGCGACGGCGAACGCGAGCGCCGCGCATACGACGATCGCGACGAGCGCGCGCGTCCACGGCCATCGGCGCATCATCAGCGCGACGACGGGCACGGCGGCCACCATGAACAGCCATCCGAAATCGGCGATGTAACGCCATCCGAGACCGCCGACGAACGCGTCGAAGACGACGAGGAGCGTCGCGAGCGCAAGCGCCGTGGCGAGCATCGGCCACCAGACACCGCAACGGCGGCGCACGGCGGACCACGGCAGCGCGAACGCGCACAACGCGAGCGGCATCAACGCGAACAGGCCGCCGACGCACGGCTCGGTGAACGACCAGCGCGGCAGCGGCGTCGGCGACAACGCGACGAACGGGAACGAGTCGGTGAGGCGCGGCGGCAGGAACAGGTAGTAGAAGACGGTCAGCGGCATGTTCGCGGCCGGCGTGTGGAAGCGCGTCATGTCGGTGACGGTGAGCTGGTAGGCGTTGCCGAAGTCGAAGGGCGACGCGAAGCGCAGCTGGTTGTAGACGAGGACCGGCGCCGCCGCGGCGAGCGCGGGGAGCAGCAACGCGGTCCAGAGGCGCGCGATGCGGCCGCGCTCGCGCTTCCGCGCCGAGCGGCGCAGGTCGGGCAGGAACAGCGGCAGCGCGAACAGCGCCGTGAACGCGAAGGTCGGACGGCATCCGATCGTCGCCGCGATGCACAGCGCGCCCCAGGCGACGCGCGGCATCGAGACGATCCCCAGCGTGCGCGGGGCGTCCCCGTCGCCCCCCTCCGTCCGCACGGCGCCGAGCCACAGCCACAGGCCGAGCATCGCGAGCAGCAGCCCCGAGGAGAAGGGGATCGAGTAGAAGTTCGTGCGGAACCACAGATACGGCAGGTTCGCGCCGAGCATCATCGCGATGCACAGCAGCACGACGGCGGCGAGCGATGTGCGCGGCGCGACGAGGTCGAGCAGACGGATGACGAGCAGGCAGGCGACGACGCTCACGCCGGCCATCAGCCACAGTTGCGCGCAGGTCGCCGGCAGCATGAGGCCGCCGGGCGTGAACCATGATGTGACGGCGCGGAACGGCGCGAACAGCGCCACCGCGGGCAGCACGCCGAAATACGAGTACCAGCGGCCGTCATGGAACGCATGGTCCCAGTAGATCGGCGTCACGCCGTCGGCGAGCATGCGCGCGCGTGCGGCGGCGTCGTAGGGATCGGGGGCGTCGGCGAGCTCGGCGGGGACGGGAAGGTCGAGCCAGACGCGGCCGCGCAGCAGCGCGTCGGCGAGATGGCCGTACTGATCGAAATCGAAGGTGTAGCCGCCGTCCTTGTGGAAGACGAGCGGCTGCGCGTAGCCGATGATGACGACGCTGCGGACGACGGCGTAGACTCCGACCGAGGCGGCTGCCAGCGCGAAGGCGAGCCGCTGTCGGCGGTTTGAGACGTCCAGCGCGACGCCCCACAGCCCGGTCGACGGCAGCAGCAGGACGACGAAGGCGGCGAGGGCCGCCATCGCCGCGACGCGCGCCCAGTCGAAGACGAACGGCACGCGCGCGTTCGCGCGGAAGTTCTCGATCGGCACGAGCGCGCCGCGCGGCTCCTCGATCCAGATGCGCACGGGGCCCCGCGCCGGCGCGCGGAACAGCAGCGCCGACGGCGTCGCCGGCGAGACGGTGACGGACGGGGAACGCATGTCCCAGCCGTCGCCGTCCCGCGTCGCCAGCCGCAGATGGACGGTGGAGACGACGTCGTCGCCGCGCGCGCCGTCGCGCACGGCCTGCACATGCGCCGCCGGCGTCGCGTCGGCGCGCCAGTACTCGCTGCTGCCGTCCGCCTTCACCTCGACATAGGCGCCGGCGGGATCACGCACCTCGAGCAGCCCCTGCGCGGTGCGCGACAGCCCCGGACCGAGGGCGTTGGCGGCCGACGTGGAATCGGTGGACGCGCCGATCGACCGCCAGTGCGCGAGATTGCATACGACGCATTCGACGATGAGGACGAGCGCGAGCGCGACGAGCGCGGCACGCAGGATGCGCATCGGACGCGGCCGATGACCAGAGCGGGAAATCACAGCCATTATTCTAACGGCACCATGGGTATAGGCGGCGACGTTGTACATTAGTCCTATGAGACAACGGCACGCAGCGCAGGGACGACGGGGACGGCTCGAGGGACGGGGTCGCGGCGACGCGCACGAGAATGCGCTGCCGGCGCCGCTCGAGCGCATGCTGCGCTCGCTGCGCGCGATGCTGCGCTGGAGCGACGACGTTGCGCCGGACGCGCAGACCTACCGCGTCGGTGCCTTCGCGCGCCGCCGCGTGTTCGAAGGATTCCCGATGGAGCGGCACGACGCCCTCCCCGGCTGGCTGCAGATCCCCGGCACGCGCACCTTCGCGATCGGCCTGTTCGTGCGCCGCGACCGCTTCGTGCAGCTTGCGCTCGCCGACGACCGCGGACGCGTGTTCGCGACCGGCGAGCCGCGCGCCGACCTGCAGGGTCTCGAACCGCGGCTCGTGCTCGAGGCCGACGATGCGCATGCGCGGCGCGACGGCGTCCGACGCGGCACGCTCACCGCCTCCGACGACGGCGGCGTCGTCGTCGGACGATGGACGAAGACGAGCTCCGGATACACACTCGAATCGATGCGCGCGGACCTGCCGGACGCGTTGCGGACCGGACTGGGCTACCGCGACGCGGTGACGGTGGCCTTCTTCGCCGACTACCTGCAGCCTCGGCTGCGCGGCCGGCTCATCCCCTTCGGAGCCGGCGATCTGATCTGGCGGCTGTCTCGGCAGGCGCCGCTGAGCGCGATCCGCATGAGCGTGCGCGACGAGGAGGAGACGAGGATGCTCGGCATGCGCGTCTCGGGACTCGAGGAATACGCGATGCGGCTCATGCGCGAATCCGGCGCGCTCGACGACGTGCCGGGGCTGCTTCCCGATCACGGCGCAGAACCGATGCACACGCTGCGCTCGCCGTATTCGGGCGGCTACTTCCTGACGTGGGACACGCCGATGCCCTTCGACGCCGCGCTCACGTCGCTCAAGATCGAAGGCGCCCTCAACCGCGTGGCCGCATTGCGCGCATGGCTCGACGGGAACGCGGCGCGCGGCGCGCGGCCGACCGAGGACACGGCGACGGCGGCGCAGATCGCGCTCGTCGACCGCGCGTTCCTCGAGAATCCGGCGCTCGTCGCCTTCGACATGTCGCAGGACGTGAACCCCGGCGAGTCCGACTTCCGCGTCGTGGAAGGCTTCGTCCCCCTGTCCGCGCTGACGGCGCAGGCGATCGCGATGCAGCATCCGGACCCGGTGCGCGAGCCGGCGGCGAACGGCGGCGCGTTGTTCACCGAGGACCTGCACGAGGCGGCGTCCGACGACGGGGGAGCCGACGGTCGGCACGGCGAATGGGTCGTGCGCCAGACGCTCGCACGGCTCATCCGTTCGATGCGGCTGCCATACCGCTTCGACTGCGACTTTCGGCTGAACCCCGAAGGGGGCGCCGCCGCGATCGCGCTCACGGCCGCGGGTCCGGCGCTCATGCCGCGCGGCGTCTACGACACCGGCCGACGTGGATGGACGCGGACCGACGACGCATGGCGCGCACGGATGAGCGCGCGGTACAACCTGCGCGTCGGCATCATCCTCGCGGCGCTTGTGTTCGGGGCCGACGAACGGATCGACGAGGTGGCGGTACGCATCGACTCGTCCGGCCTCGAGGAGGCGATCGCCGAGCAGGACGACGTCATCCATTCGACGATCAGCGACGCGCTCAGCGCGTTCGAACGGCTCGGTGACGCCGGCGCGGACCGTATCCGCGGCAAATCCGGACCGAAGGACGGCGACCGCCACGGCAACCCGACGCGCATCATGACGCCTCCGTCCGTGCCGCCGATGGACGTCGCGCCGATGGACGCGGCGCGCGGGGACGGCGGTCAGGAGGCCGGCGCGGACGACGACGAGGACTTCGACGCGCTGATGCACGGCGGCGGCATCGACGAGGTCTCCTTCGCCTTCGACGACATCCACGGCGACGACCGTCCCGACGCCGCGCCGCCGTTCGACGCGGCGCGCGAGGCGCGGGACGAGCACGCCGCGGCCGGCGGCGACGCGATCGAATGGCTGCGTCAGGGGCCGACGATGCGCGCGCTGACGACGGTCGTCTTCACCCGCGGCATGTTCCTCGAACGTCTGAAGGCGGACGGTCTGGCCGATCCGTTCGGCACCTACCGGATGTTCGGCGCGTCGCTCTCGCCGGACGCCGACGGCGGACTGGGGCCCGTGGAGCCGGGATTCTCGATCTCGGACGCGCGCTTCTCGCCGCAAGGCGCGCAGGACGCCCCGGAGGAGCACGACAGGAGGCTCGACCCGGGTGCGGCCCATGTGCTCGGAGCCGACGACACCTTCGGGCTGGCGATACAGCGCGACGACCTCATCGGCAGCGCGCTGCGACGCTTCCACACGCTCGCATCCGACACACGGATGCCTTCGGCACTCAAGGCGCAGCAGGCGATGGACATCATCGAACGGATCGGCGACCCCGAACTGCTCGAGCGCGCGACCGACGTCACGGCGGCGCTCATCGACGGCGACGACACGCCCGATCTCACCTCGACGCTGCTCAAGGACCTCGACGACGCGCGGCTCAAGGCACGCGACCTCTTCTTCTCCGGACAGCCCAAACAGGCGCTTGACGGCGTCGAACGGGCCGTCGAGGCTCTCGACGAGGTGTACCGCGGCATCGACGGCGTGCCGCGCTACTTCAATTCGTACGCCGACCGCGTCGTCTACAACCGGCTGTTCGCGCTGCCGGACGAGCGCACCGTGCTCATCCCGGACGCGTTGTTCTACGCGCATCTCGAACTCGCCGACGCACTCGGGCAGATCGAGGGGCCGGACGCCGCGCTCAGGCATCTCAACGCGCTCGTCGCCTATGCGCCGTCCTACGCGCTCACGCATCTCAAACTCGCCGTGCAGCTCGCGCAGAACGAGGACTGGGATTCGGCGAGGGCGGCCTGCCTGAACGCGCTGCGCGTCTCGCTCGACCGCTCCGACGCCGCCTACGCCTACTACCGCCTCGCGCAGGCGGCGTGGATGCACGACGAGTTCGACGTCGCCTACGCCGCATATATGCTCAGCGGGGCGATCGGCGACGACACGGCGACGCGGACGACCGAGATGAACGAGGTGGGCGCGCGCGCCCGATCGCAGTGCATCCGCCTGCCGATGACGCTGCAGGAGGCGATGGACACGCTCGAGTCGCACGACGTGCCGGTGTGGCCGCGCACCGAGGTCGTGCCGATCGTGCTCGACGCGGCGCGCGTATGCGTCGACCGCGCGATGTTCGTCCCGGCGCGCACGCTCGTCGTCGCCGCGATGCGCCTCGTCGGCGACGAGACCGACATCGTGCAGCTGCAGTTCCTGCGCTCGCTCAACGCGTAAGGTTTTTCGCGCGGCCGGCGGCGGGTCGGCGCAGCGCGGTCGATATATTGGAGAGGGTCGGCGGCTTTCGGCGCCCGCGGCGCCGTGCCGGCCGGCCAAGGCACAAGGACGGAAAGGGGCGGCAGATGCAGGCAGCTCGACACGATGCGGACGGATGGGACATGAGGGACACGGGGGACGCCATCGGATCCGGCATGCGGATCGACGCGCTCCGATACGACGACAGCGACGCGATGGCCCTCGACGACCTCGACGTGGACTCGCTGACCGCCGAACAGGCGGCGCGGCTGTGGGCGAGGCTCGCGGCGTGGGTGGAGACCGACCAGATGGCCTATTACGTGGACGACGCCCCGGTCTCCTCCGACGCCGCCTACGACGCGCGCATGCGCTGCCTGCAGCGGCTCGAGGCGGCGTTCCCGCAGCTCGACTCGCCGTCCTCGCCGACGCGGCGCGTGGGGGGCACGTTCTCGAACGAGTTCGCCTCGGTGCGCCATCCGTCGCGCATGATGAGCCTCGACGACGTGTTTTCCTACGAGGAGCTGCGCGCCTGGTACGACGGCGTGCGCGCGGCGCTCGACTGGCCCGAGGGCAAGCCGCTGCCGATGACCTGCGAGATCAAGATCGACGGTCTGGCGCTCAACCTCATCTACCGCGACGGCGTGCTCACGCAGGGGCTGACACGCGGCGACGGCGTGACCGGCGAGGACATCACGATGAACGTGCGCACGTTCCAGACGATCCCCGCGACGCTCGGCGGCCCCGAAGGCGACATCCCCGAACTTGTGGAGGTCCGCGGCGAGGTGTTCATGCGCTGGGACGACTTCCGTGCGCTCAACGAACGTCAGGAGGAGGAAGGCAAGGCGCCGTTCGCCAATCCGCGCAACGCGGCGGCGGGCTCGCTGCGCCAGAAGGATCCGCGCATCACCGCGGGCAGGCATCTGAGCTTCTACGCGCATGGTCTGGGGGAGCTCGTCTGGGGCGCGGGCAAGCCGGTCGACGTCGCCGACGAGGTGCACGACCAGTCCGAGGCATACGCGCTGTATGAGCGATGGGGCGTGCCGGTCTCGCCGCACACGCGCGAGGTGACGGACTTCGACGAGATCATCGCGATGATCGAATACTACGGCGAGCACCGCTACGACATCGAGCACGCGCTCGACGGCATCGTCGTCAAGGTCGACGACCTCGCCCTGCAGCGCCGGCTCGGCGCCACGTCGCGCGCGCCGCGCTGGGCTGTCGCCTACAAGTATCCGCCCGAGGAGGTGAACACCGAGCTGCTCGACATCGTCGTGCAGGTGGGCCGCACCGGGCGCGTCACGCCGGTCGCGATCCTCAAGCCCGTCTACGTGGCCGGTTCGACGGTCTCGCGCACGACGCTGCACAACGGGTACGAGGTCAAACGCAAAGGCATCCTGATCGGCGACGTCGTCGTCGTGCGCAAGGCCGGAGACGTCATCCCCGAACTCGTCGGCCCCGTGCTCGCGCGCCGCAAGGGACGCGAAGGACGGCTGCGTGAGTTCCACATGCCGACGCATTGCCCGTCGTGCGGCACGTTGCTTCGCCAGATGAAGGAGGGTGACAAGGACCTGCGCTGTCCGAACGCTGAATCGTGCCCGGCGCAGCTGACGGAACGCATCATCAACCTCGCCTCGCGCAAGGCCTTCGACATCGAGCATCTCGGCGAGCAGAGCGCGATCGCGCTGACGAACCCGGAGGCCGACAGGCCGGATTCGGTCGAGGCGTATGCGCCGGACCTCGTCGAGGTGCGCGTGGGCCCGGGGGAGGAACCCGAGCCGTACAGCGCCCCGGAGGGACTGGGGCTGCCCGACGTGCAGCGACCGGTGCTCTCGAGCGAGGCGGACGTGTTCGACCTCGACGCGCGGCTCCTCAAGGACGTGTACGTGTGGCGCGAGGCGCCGATCATCGAGGTGAGCGAACGGGTCGAGGACGGCAGACGCCGCAAGATACGCAAACGCATCGGCGGCTCGGGCCTGTGGCACCGGGTGCCGGCGTTCTGGACGGCGCCGGCGAAGGCGAGCGACGCGAAGCCGGTGCCAGCCGACGGCGTCATCGTCGGCGTCGACGAACGCAGCGGCCGCGATATCTACATCTGTCCGACGGAGACGACCCGCAAGATGCTCGACGAGGTCGACAAGGCCAAGCACACCGACCTCGACCGCGTGCTCGTCGCGTTGTCGATCCGCCGGCTCGGACCGCCGACCGCGCGCCTCATCGCGCAGCATTTCGGCACGCTCGACGCGATCGGCGACGCGACCGCCGACGAGCTCATGCAGATTGACGGGATCGGCCCCGAGATCGCCGAATCGGTCGTCGACTGGTTCGCCCAGGCGAAGGATCCTACGAGCTGGCGCGGCAAGGTGCTCGCCGCATGGAAGAAGGCCGGCGTGGGCATGGAGGCGGACAGGAGCGACCTGCCGCAGACGCTCGCCGGGCAGACCGTCGTCGTGACCGGTTCGTTGGAGACCTATTCGCGCGATTCGGCGAAGGAGGCGATCATGGAACGCGGCGGCCGCGCCGCGGGATCGGTCAGCAGGAAGACGGATTGGGTCGTCGTCGGCGCCAACGCGGGGTCGAAGGCGGCCAAGGCCGAGGAGCTCGGCATCCCGATGATCGACGAACGGCAGTTCGACGAACTGCTCGCCACCGGCGACGTCGAAGGCGTCAGGAAAGTGCACGCCGACGAAAGAAGCGTGTCCGCCGAGGCGTGACGGATACGCGCGGAGGACGCGGCGGACATGTGCCGCCGCGTCCTCCGCGCCGCCGCCCGCGGCGGGCCGGTTTCCCCGCGCGGGGACGTCGTCGATGACGTCGGGCGTCCGTGTCAGCGTGGACCGGCGGCGGCCGGCGAGGGATCGGCATCGATGAGCGTGCGCGCGAGGCGGATGAAGGTGTCGCCGAAGTCGTCGTCGCGCAGCGTGCCGTCCTCGTTGAGCACGGCGGGACGACCTTCGCTTTCGCCGATCTCGCGGATGCGCGGATCGAGCGGCAACCGGGCGAGCAGCGGCACGTCGTGGCCGAGCGCGCGCGACAGCTGCTCGCTGACGCGTTCGCCGCCGCCGGCGCCGAAGATCTCGAGACGTTCGCCGGCATGCTCGAAATAGCTCATGTTCTCGACGACGCCGCGCACCTGCATCGGCACCTGCAGCGCGACGAGCCCCGAACGCACGGCGATGTCGGAGGCGGAGGGCTGCGGCGTCGTGACGACGACGAGTTCGGCGTTCGGCAGCGCCTGCGCGACGGAGATCGCCATGTCGCCGGTACCGGGAGCCAGATCGAGGATGAGCACGTCCGGCTCGCCCCACCACACGTCGGCGAGGAACTGCTCGAGGGAGCGCTGCAGACGCGGGCCGCGCCATAGAATCGCGCGGTCGGAGCCGGCGAACATGCCGATCGACATGAGCTTGACGCCCCATGACGTGACCGGCATCAGCATGCCGTTGAGATTCGTCGGCTGGCCGTGCACGCCGAAAAGGCGCGGCAGCGAGAAGCCGTAGATGTCGGCGTCGATCGCCGCCGTGTCGTAGCCGAGCGCGGCGAAGGTGGCCGCGAGGTTCGCCGAGATCGACGATTTGCCGACGCCGCCCTTGCCGGATGCGATCGCGAAGACGCGGGTCTTCGTATCTGGTTTGTTGAACGGGTTCTCACGGCGGGCCGCCTTGAGATCGCTGACGAGCGCGTGCAGCTTCGCGTCGGCCATCGTGCCGACGTTGATATGCGGCGTGAGCCTCGCGTACGGGTAGCTCGCCACCGCCTGCTCGATCTGCGCGGCGATCTGCTCGGACAACGGGCATCCCGGCACCGTCAGCTCGACGTCGACGACGACGTCATAGGCCCGGCCGGTCAAGCCGTATGCATCGCTACGGGTAGCACCGTCTGGATCGGCATGGGCGCCATCGCTACGGGCGGCACCGTCTGGATCGCTGCGGGCGGCACCGTCGGCGACATCGGGAGTCGGAATGACGGTGACGTTGGCGATCATTCCCAGTTGCGTCACGGAACGACCCAATTCGGGGTCGATGACGTGATCCAGACGTTCCAACACGGCGTGTTCAATGATCGTCGTCTCATCGTTCATTCGATTTCGATGCCTTTCTGCATGGAGGAAAAGAACCCGCCGAGGGTTTCGCCGGGGGTGGACAAGGACCCACTGTATTGCATGCGTGTTGGACGCGCCAGAGGCGAACGGAACGGAAACGGGCGGCGCGGTCTGGGATGGATGAATCGCGCCGCCCGCAGGATCGGATGTGAGAAAGAGGTCATGTTGGCCGGATGCCGCCCGTAAGCGCGGTATGCGTATGCGTCGGCGGCTACGGGCGGTCCGGTGGGGAAACGGACGTCATCGGCGTCCGGATGCGAAATGGTCGAGCGCGCCGGTTTTCATCAGCATCCGGTAGAGCACCCAGCTCAGACCGCCTGCGATGAGCGCGCCGGAGACCGCCGAGGTGGCCAGATAGACGCTTGCGCGCAGCGCGCCCCAGCCGGGATTCGTGATCCAGTAGTAGATGCCGCAGCCGAGTCCCGCCAATGCTCCCGAAAGCATCGTGCTCGCCAGATTCCACACCCGGTAGGCGAGCAGTGCGAAGCCGAGCTCGGCGCCGATCCCCTGCATGATGCCGACGACAAGCGAACCGCCGGCGCCCCATTGGTTGCCCAGCAGCAGTTCGAGCATCGCCGCGACGGTTTCCGCATACAACGCCGCGCCGGGTTTGCGAATGATGATGGCCGCAAGCGGGCCTGCGAACAACCAGAACGCGTTGAGGATGCCCTCGAATCCGGGGGTGACGGCGCCGAACAGCGTCAGCGGCGCGGTGCAGATGAAATCCCACACCCAGAAGACAAGCCCGGAGGCGGCGGCGATGGCGGTGGCGGTCACCAGATCGACGACGCGCCATCGGCGTGATGCGTACGGGATGCGGGCGGCATCGATTTCAGTATTGGTCATGGAAGTGCCTTTCCTTGTCATATGCATATATGTGGAAGGCACGGGGAAAGAGACGTCCGTGCGCCGGCATTATCCGATTCACGTTCATGCGGTCGAAGCTCACGCTTCCTCTCAGCCTGCTTGGCAAGCCCCCGTGTCCGCATCCAGTAAAGCAGAGACCATGCACTTTCGTCGTTCGAACGGATTACGGGACGTCGGCGGCGCGGAAGATCGATGGAAGCAAAAAAGATATCCCAATGAGAAGGGCGCTACCCGTAACGAAAGCGCCGCCGATGGAGAGTGCCACCCATAGGCGGGCTACCCGTGGGAGCGTACTGCCGGTAGGAGACGCTTACCCGTGGGGGAGGGCACTCGTAAGGGGAAAGTGCTGCCGGTAGGAGAATGCTGCCCGTAGAAGCGATAGAAGGACGAGTACCGCCCGTGCAGGGCATGCTGGCCATAGGGAGAGTGAGGATTTCTCTTACGGGCAGTCGAGAGAGGATGGCGGCACTCAGGGCGGTGATGATGAAGAACGGGCGGCACCGGAAGGGTGCCGCCCGTTGTGACTCATCGGATCCGGGGAGGATCAGATGTGGAAGTAGAGCTCATACTCGAGCGGGGTCGGCTGCAGACGGGCCTGATCGATCTCGCCGCGCTTGAGGTCGATCCAGGTCTCGATGAGGTCCTCGGTGAAGACGTCGCCGGCGGTCAGGAAGTCGTGATCCTCCTCGAGCGCGTCGAGCGCCTCGGCGAGCGAGGACGGCACCTGCTTGATGCCGGCGTGCTCCTCCGGAGGAAGCTCATAGAGGTCCTTGTCGACCGGCTCCGGCGGCTCGATGTGGTTGAGGATGCCGTCAAGGCCCGCCATGAGCTGCGCGGAGAACGCGAGGAACGGGTTGCACGACGGATCCGGGGCGCGGAACTCGATGCGCTTCGCGGCCGGCGACGTGCCCGCGAGCGGGATGCGGATCGCGGCGGAGCGGTTGCGGGCGGAGTAGACGAGGTTGACCGGCGCCTCGAAGCCCGGGACGAGGCGATGATACGAGTTGAGCGACGGGTTCGTGAACGCGAGCACCGACGAGGAGTGCTTGATCAGGCCGCCGATGTACCAACGGGCCATGTCGGAAAGACCGCCGTAGTTCTTCTCATCGTAGAACAGCGGCTTGCCGTCCTTCCACAGCGACTGGTGGCAGTGCATGCCGGTGCCGTTGTCGCCCGCGATCGGCTTCGGCATGAAGGTCGCGGCCTTGCCGGCGAGCGCGGCCGTCTCATGGACGACGTACTTGTACTTCATCAGGTCGTCGCCCGCGTGCTGCAGCGAGTTGAAGCGGTAGTTGATCTCCTGCTGGCCGGCGCCGGCGACCTCATGATGCGCGCGTTCGAGGATGAGTCCGACCTTCTGCAGGTTGGCGACCATGTCGTCGCGCAGATCCTGCGTGTGGTCGATCGGCGGGACCGGGAAGTAGCCGCGCTTGACACGGTTCTTGAAACCGATGTTCGGCGTGCCGTCCTCTTCGACGTCGAGTCCGGAGTTCCACGGCGCCTCGACGGAATCGACCTCGTAGAAGGAGCCGCGCATGTCGTTGCCGAAGCGGACCTTGTCGAAGATGAAGAACTCGGCTTCCGGGGCGAAGGAGGCGGTGTCGGCGATGCCGGTCGACTTCAGGTAGGCCTCGGCCTTCGCCGCGACCTGACGCGGATCGCGCGAATACGGTTCATCGGTCAGCGGGTCGACGATCGAGAACGCGACGTTGAGCGTCTTGTGCTTGCGGAACGGGTCGACGTAGGCGGTCGTGATGTCCGGGACGAGCTTCATGTCGGACTCGTTGATGGCCTGGAAGCCCTCGATGGAGGAGCCGTCGAACGGCATGCCCTCGTCGAACGCGTCCTTGAGGAATTCGCTGGCAGGGACCGTGAAGTGCTGCTGAACACCAATCAGATCGGTGAAGCGAACGGAGACATACTCGATGCCTTCCTGATTGATCAGGGCCTCGGCGTCTTCCTTGGTTTCGAGTGTGGTCACGGGACCGCTCCTTTCAATAAGTGGATTACGCATATCAGCATAGGTCACAGCGTTTCGCTCACTCGAAGTTTGAGTTACGAACATGTTTCGGGCGCCGCGGATGGAATCGGCGGACCATCGGAATCGTTGGAACGACTGCGCTGAGGCGATGCGGGAAGCGTGGCCGCATGCGCCGCGCGGCTGCGCACAATGTGGACGCCGCGCTGCCGTGACCCTGTAACGGGCGGTCATTACGGGCCGTCGTCCCTACGGGCGGTCGTTCTTGCATGTGGCTGCCGTTACGGGCGGCTTGGTCTCCATGAGCGGCATGTCCTGCTGGCGGTCGTTTCCCATGGGTAGGCGCGATCTGCGGAACGGATGGCGGCTGAGCATATGGTCGGCGGTTGCCACGGGAGGCCGCGCGACTGCGGGCGAGGATAGCTACGGCTCGCCGCTTCCCTTGCATCGCCTCGCGATACGCGGACGGTCATCGGAGCGCGACGGACGGCGCATCAGCGCAGGCCGCGGGCGTCGACGGGCAGTGGGGCAACGCAAACAAAAAAGGGGCCGGTGAAACCGGCCCCGGCAATCTCAGGGGACGACGGTCAGCGTCCGCGCATCGCGCGCTTGCTGACCTTCTGCATGCGCATCGGGTCGATGCCCTTGGGGACGCCCATGCCGCTCTTGCGCTGCAGCGTATGCAGACGTTCGTTGAGCGTGATGAGCTGGTCCTTGGTCATCACGAACCGACGGCGCTTCCTCACCGTGCGCACAAGCTTGTTGGAGGTCGTGTTCGGAACATACGTGCGCTTCTTGAGGATGACGTTGCGCAGATCCTTGAGACGCACCTGCTTGGGTCCTGTGCCGACGCAGATGCGGTAGATCGGGATCTGCGAACCGGCGGTCACGCCCTTGATCATCTTCTCCTGGCGGTCCATCGCGCGCATGACGCGGCCGTAGTCGCCCTCGCCGATCAGATAGATGCCCTGATAGCCGGTGCCGCGCCAGATCGCGTCATGCGAGCGCGGGTCGACCCACACCGGTTCCTGCGGGAAGTCATAGCCGGCTCTTTTCATGTTGCCGAGGACGCTGATGGCCGCACCCGGTTGACCCTCGAGCTGCTTGAAGCCGACGGCGTCCGCGCGGCGCGTGAGCACGATCGTGGCGAACAGCAGACCGGTGACGGCGGCGAGGATCATCCAGCTGATCCATCCGAACCATCCCCAGTGGAACACGAATCCGCAGATCAGTCCGATGACGAGCGGGATCGCGAACACGCCGCCGACGATCCACGGCAGCGCCTTGTCCTCCTTGTGCGTGAACTGGTAGATCTGCTTGATCTGGCTGAACATGCCGCGTTTTTTCTTCTTCGGCTGCTCGTCCTTCGATGCCATGTATCGCCTCTCCTAATTACTTTGCGAACATTTTGCGAACGCTATCGGATGCGTGCTGTTGCAATGGTTCCATACTCTATCAGCTGACCATCCCCATCTTGTGTCGCCTACGGGGCGTCCGTGGAAACGCAGGACCATGGTTGTGCCTCCGGTAAGGGGATCCGACCCCGTCTGCAGGCGGAGGCCGTACTACCCATAAGAGGTCGTACTGCCCGTAAGAGGTCGTACTGCCCATAAGAGATTTAGGACGCCGTAATGCTGCTGCCTGCCGCCCGTAAGGGCCATAGGGGGGCAACCGCTGCCCATGGGGGCAGCCGTGGGGGACGCGTTGAGGAACATTCGACGGGGACATCGTGCTGCCCGTAGGGGAATGCGTGCCACCTGTAAGAACCCGTAAGGATAAGAAGTAAGGATAAGAATAAGAAGAGGTGATGCCCGGTCCGGGGCGTGGCGCAAGGCAGCCGTCTTATGTCAGGAGGACGGGTAGGGGATGCGCAGCGGCGGGACGGCGTCGTCCCGCCGCCAAAGCGAGCGGAATCGCCGCCGTCAGCGGGTATGCAGCGGACGGCCGTCGGCCTTGAGCAGCGTCTCGCCGATCATCTCGCTGAAGGTCGGATGCGGATGGATCGCGTCGGCCGCCTCGTGCAGCGGGATGTGGTTGGCGACGATCTGCTGGGCCTCGGCGATCATGTCGCTCGCGTCCGGCGCGACGACGTGCACGCCGAGCACGACCTCGACGTCGTCCCCCTCCGCGTCGCGTCCGGTGACGATTGAGAAGGAGCCGCCCGTGGCGCTCATGACCATGCGCGGATTCGACATCACCGGGAACACGGTCTCCTTGACGTCGTCGTAGCGCGCATCCGCCTGTGCATCGCGCAGCGTGAGGCCGACGGTGGCGAACTCCGGCGAGCTGAACACGATGTTCGCGATGGCGTCCTCGTTCACCGGCCTCGCGTCGAGCCCGGCGATCGTCTCGGCGATGACGAGCCCCTGCGCGAAGGCGCGGTGCGCGAGTGCATGGCCGGCCGTGATGTCACCCAGCGCCCAGACGTGGTCGAGGTTCGTGCGACCGTATGCATCGATGACGACCATGCCGTCGTCGTCGAGCGCGACGCCGCTGTCGGCGAACCACGGCTCGTCCGTGTTCGGCGCGCGGCCTATCGCGCCGAGCACGATCTCCGCGGAGATCGTGCGCTCCTCGTCGTCGTCGCCGAGCGTGTAGTGCACGGTCGCGCCGAGATTGACGCCGGTATCCACGCCGTGGACGTGCGCATCGCGGATGATGTCGATGCCGCGACGCTTGAGTTCGCGCGACAACGCGAGCGCGGCGCGGCGGTCGCTTTTCGACAGCACGTTGTCCTTGCGGATGAGCAGCGTCACGTCGCTGCCCGCGCTGTTCCAGATCGACGCGAACTCGAGCGCGACGGCGCCGGATCCGATGATCACCGCGCTGTGGGGGAACGTGTTGAGCGACAGCGCGGCCGTCGAATCGACGATCGCGCCGTGGTACGTCGTTCCGGGGAGGTCGCGCGGGCGCGAACCGGTGGCGAGTACGATGTCGCCGGCCGTGATGTCGATGTCGTCGTCGATCTCGTCGAATCCGCCGTTCTTCGCGAATCGCTGCACATGCTCCTGGCCGGGGGAGGGCACGACGCGCACATGGCGGTCGGAACCAAGCGACGCGTCGCCGCGGTAGACGGTGATCCCGCGGTATTCGACCAGTGTGCGCAGGCCGTCGACGAGCGTTGCGACGGTGTGTTCGCGGTAGTCGCGCAGGCGCCCGAAATCGATCTCCTCGAGCGTGGAGACGATGCCCATCGTCTCGCCGTGCGCGAGCGCGTCGAGCGTACGGGTGGCGGTGATGAGCGCTTTCGACGGGATGCATCCGCGGTTGAGGCAGGTACCGCCGAGCGTCCCGTCGCGTTCGACCATGACGACCGATTTGCCGAGCTCGGCCGCCCGCAGGGCTGTGGAATAACCGCCGGGGCCCGCGCCGATGATTGCGATGTCGAATTGTAACGATGCCACGATGCCTCCAGACAGCTGAGATATGCGACCGATAACCGGCAACCATTGTAATGCAAGGCGTAACGGCGAGGCGCCTCGCCGTTACGGGTGGCATGTTGTTTGTTACGGGGCATCATCGGCACATCGCCGCAGCGTTACGGGGGCGCATCGCTATGGGCGGTGGTGAATCGTTACGGGCGGCGTCGCCGCGGGCGCTGCTTTCGTCCTCGACTGCGATGTCGTTACGGGCGGCGTCGCCGCGGGCGCTGCTTTCGTCCTCGACTGCGATGTCGTTACGGGCGGCGTCGCCGCGGGCGCTGCTTTCGTCCTCGACTGCGATGTCGTTACGGGCGGCAGTCGTTACGGGAGGAGTCTCTGCAGTCGCCGCCTTCGTCGTCTGCGACGTCGTCGTGGGCGGGGATGGGCGTCGCGCCGTTGCGGATGGGCGCCGTGTCGTGCTTCCCGTTGCCGATCGAGGCGCATGATGACGAGAACGGGGACATGATGACGGTGATGTCGCATGTCGTCTGCGAGGATGCGCTACCCGTAACGGATGCGCTGCCCGTAACAATCAAATGGTGTGCGCGGCGTAATGATGTCGTGCATGACGTGGCATGTGCCTCCCATAAGGAAGGGGACTGCCTGGGGAGGAGGGGCGCATGAGGGACAGGCAACAAGAAGGGCCGGGAGGAAGCCGTTGCTTCCTCCCGGCCCTTCTGCGGGGTCTTACTTGGGCCAATGGCCGCGCTTCTTGTAGCGCGGCTTCGGCAGACGCCAGCGACGCAGCTGGATCGCGCGGCTCCACGCGTAGGATCCGGTGCGCATGCCTTTGGCGACCGCCTGCTCGCCGTATTTGGCGATGAGCAGCTTCTTGAGTTTGCGCCACATCACGACGACGTCGATGATGATCGCGAACAGATACAGATACAGGAGCGTCATCAGGATCAGCGTGATCTGGATGCTGTAGGGGATCTGCCTGGCAAAGGCCGTGACGATGACGGACAGGACAAGGATGACAAGCGCCACGGGGATGAAGAACTCGCCGATGTTGAAGCGGGCGTCCACATAGTCGCGCACATAGACGCGCCAGGGAAGGCGCTCGGCCTTCGGCATGTTCTGCAGGTCGCCGGTGCGCATCGCCTCGTATTCGCGGTTCTCGCGCTCGCGCAGGCGACGCTTCGCCTCCTTGCGCTGCGCCGCGCTGTCCTTCGGCACCAGCGGTCGGATGTTCTTCGCCTGCGCATCCTTGCGTTTCGGCGTCGGACGGCCCTTGCCGGCCTGCTCCTCCCTGAGCTGCGCGTTCGCGCCGCGCGCGTTGCGCTCGGCCTGTCCTTCGTTGCCTTCGTCCTTCTTGTTCACTGCCATGAAGCACGAGCGTACGTGAAGACATCGACGCCGAGGAGGCTGCGCCGCCCTCGGCGCAGGGCGCGGCACAGGGCGACGGAGCCGCCTACAATCGACAATCGAGACATACGACCCGTAAGCGACGCCGCCCGTAGGGAGGCGTTGCGCGCAGGCGCGTTGCAGATGCCGCCCGTAAGGAAACGACGTCGTCCTGCGGCGCATATGCCGGCGCGCGGCCCGTAAGCACGACGTGCCGCCCGTAAGGGATTCGCGGCACGCGCGGTGCATATGGCGCGCATGCGTGCGTCGTGCATATGTCGCGCATGCGCGCATGGCGTGCGCGACGCGCGGCGTGACGGGGACGGACGCCCGCTGCCGGCAGGTGCGGGCGGCGACGACGAAAGGAACGACATGGAGATATCGGCACAGGAGATCCGCGCGCGCGTGGCGGCGGACTGGCAGGGCATCATGGACGTCGTGCGCCAGAAGGTGGCGCTCAGGTCGGTGTCCGCGCAGGGCATCACCGGCGACCATATGGAGCAGTCCGCGCAGTACGTCGCGCGGATCATGCGCGAGGTCGGCGTCGACGCGCGCGTCGTGCAGTCGCACAACCCGGACGGAACCGCCGGTGCGTGGGAGGTCATCGGCTCGCTTGAGACGAATCCGGACGCGCCGACGGTGCTGCTGTACGCGCACCACGACGTACAGCCCGTACCGGATCCGAACGAATGGGACACCGACCCCTTCGAGGTCACGCAGGTGGGCGACCGCCTGTACGGACGCGGCACCTGCGACGACACCGGCGGCATCGCGATCCACTATGGCGCGCTCAAGGCGCTCGGCGACGACCTCGGCGTCAACATCAAGATCTTCTTCGAGGGCGAGGAGGAGATGGGCTCGGCGAGCTTCATCCCCTTCATCGAGGAACACCACGACGAATTCGACTCCGACGTGATCATCGTCGCCGACTCGGGCAACTGGGCGCCCGATGTGCCGTCGCTGACGACGTCGCTGCGCGGCAACGCGACCTGCGACGTGCATGTCAAGGTGCTCGAGCATCCGGTGCACTCCGGCCAGTACGGCGGCCCGATCCTGGACGCGAACACGCTCGCGGCGATGCTCATCGCGAAGATGTACGACGAGGACGGCGCGCTCGCAATCCCGGGCGTCGAGGGCGGCGACCCGATCGGCGGCCTGCAGCGCGACGTCGAGGAGATGGACATGCGCGCGGCGGCGGGCGTCGTCGACTCCTACCGGCTCGCCGGCGACGGCTCGCTCGCCTCGCGGCTGTGGACGAAGCCGAGCGCGACCGTCATCGGCTTCGACGCCCATCCGGTCGACGGATCGTTCAATGTGATCAGCCCGGAGACGACGTTCCGTGTGAGTCTGCGCGTCTCGCCGCTGCAGGACCCGCACGCCGCGATGAACGCGATGGTCGAGTTCTTCGAAGGCAACGCGCCCTTCGGCGCCGACGTGCACGTCACGCCGCTCGACGCCGGCATGGGCTGGGCGATGGATCCCGACTGCGAGGCGAGCGCCGACGCGGCCGCCGCGCTCGAGGAGGCCTTCGGCGTCGCCCCGGTGAACAAGGGTGAGGGCGGTTCGATCCCGTTCATCCCGGAATTGCAGAAGATCTTCCCCGACGCGCAGGTGCTCGTCACCGGCCCCGAGGACCCGATCTCGAACGCGCACAGTCCGAACGAATCGGTGAGCGTCTCCGGACTCGAGAAGGACGTCATCGCCGAGGCGCTGCTGCTTGATAAGCTTGGCAGGAACTGAAACCACGGATGATCCCGAATGGGATCATCACGAATAAAGGAGAAGATCATCATGTCCATTGCCTCCATCATCGCCTCCATCGGTCTGGTATGCTCCATGCAGGCCGCGCCGGCCGCCTCCATGCAGGTCGACACGATGGACGCCGCGCCGACCACGGCCGAATCGGGCAGGGGCTGCAATGCGTTCCTGCATTGGCTCGGCCTGTGCCTGATCTGAGGCAGGGCGCACGCGCAATGACGTCGAAAGGACGCGGGATCAGGCGCATCCGGCACCCATACATCGCTTTCTTCATCATCGTGTTCTCGGTGCTGTATGAGCTGAACGTATGGGTGTACGCGATGCCCAAGCCCTCCGCCGGCACCATGGTGTGGCTGATGGTGGCCCAGGCCATCGTCGTATGCTGCTACTGGTTCCCGGTGTGGGCGTCCGTCGCGGTGCTGCTGCTCAACGGCGTCGGCGAATACGCCATCCCCGGCTACGGGCAGTTCACGGCCTACTTCCTGTTCCTCGCCGTGGTGCTGATCAGTTATAAGACATCGACCAGGATCGCCGCGGCCCTGTGGTTCGTCATGGCCGCATATACATGCATAGAGACGAACGTCAAGCTGGGCTCCTTCTCCCCCTACGGCTGCACGGCGTTCTGCATGGTGTATCTCGCCATGGTCGTCGTCGGCCGGTTCCTGGCTTGGAACGACCGGCGCAACGAACAGCTGCGCAAAGCCGTGGAGCTCGAAGTCAAGGTCAGGCAGCTGGAATCGAACCAGTATCTGGCCGCCTACCTGCATGACGCCCTGTCCCAGGAGCTCGCCCTCATCTCGATGGAGGTACAGCTGAGGAACGCCGATCCGGGCAAATCGGACGACGAGCGGTGGGAACGCGTCGGGGAATACGCCAGCAACGCCTTAGGCGACCTGCGTGGGATCATCATGCAGCTGCGTGATGATTCGATGTCGCTGCGCCTGTCCGACAGCCGGGACAAGGACATCGCCACGGTACTGAAAGACCAGGGGAAAGCGGGCGACGAACTGCTGCATCGGCATGGATTCGCCGGCGGCACCGAGGTGGATGTCATGCGCGACGCGAACGTCCATGACCGGGAGGTCAACGGACTGGTCATGCTGATCTGCCACGAGATCTACGCCAACATCCTCAAACATGGCGACGCCGCGGGGCGATACCGGGTGCAGATGGAGGAGACCGCCGCCCATGTATGCATCCTCTACGAGAACGACATCGCCGAATCAAGCGAACCGAAGATACAGGGAGGCAACGGCATCCGCGTCCTGCGCTCGCTCATCACGTCGATGGGCGGTACGTTCAGCCATGAACGGGTGGACGGCGTTTGGAAAGGCTACGTCGAACTGCCGATTGAAGCGGATGGACACGTGCACACGGCGCGCGCCGTCAACGTCCGTTCAGCAGCAGCCTGACGACGTTCTTGGGTGAGCCTACGCCGTATTTGGCGGCGATGTTGCGCATATAGCCGCGTACGGTGGAGGCGCTCAGCCCCATGTGCGCGGCGATGGCCGCGCTGTCCGCGCCATACTGCCGCATCAACGCGAAGGTCTCCTGTTCCTGAGGCGTGAGTGGATTGGACAGGGGAGGGAGCGTGTGAAGCGTTGCTTCCCCTGTCTGATTCATCTCCTCGACGATTGCGGTATGCGCGTCGCGGGCGGTCCGGAACCCTCGCATCGCACCGCCGTGGACGAGCAGTTCGATGAGTTTGGGCATTGAGATCAGCTGTTCCTTCTGTATCAGTCCTTGCGCGCCCGCCGCTGTGATTTCGTCGAGATAATACTCCATCGCGATGCACGTCATGCCGAGCACCGGAGTGTGGTCGTTGATGGCGCGAAGCTGCCTGCATAATTCCGGGCCTGATTGAGGAATGAGATGCATGTCGAGGAGCACGATGTCCGATGCGTCGCACTGCTCCACCACGTCATGTTCGTTGCCGCGCAAGGCGTGTATGCGGATATCCGGCCGCTGGAGCTTTAGATAGCTGCCGATGTTCTCTGCAGCACGCGGGTCGTTCTCCACCATCATCAGATGCATATTTCCCCTTCCGTCTCGGATTCATTCTAAGGCCGGACATGGATTATCGGCGGAAAGACTTGGAGTCTTTCCGCCGATAATCCATGTCCGGCCTGTGGTCGCCCGCTCGTCATGGGGCTACGACCCTGCGGCCCCATCAGCCGAATGGCTTCCATGGGTTGGCGTCGTCGGTGTACATCTGATTCGCGTTCGCGACCAGACAGGTGATGACGTCACCGTTGCCAAGATCCAGCCTGTACTGTCTGCGCGCCTGCTCATAACGGTCGGGGTCTTCGGAATGCTGCGACAGATATGTTTCGTAGGAGGCATTGTCCTGACGATATTCGGAAATCGTGTAGGAGGGTTCGGCGGCCTTCTTGCGGTGCAGGCAATCGACGGCCGCCTCCTCGTTGTTGGAGAGCATATCCGGATTGGCTATGCTGTAGCGGTACATCTCGTCCACTGCGACATAATGGTTCGAGCATGCGTGCATATCCGCCATCAGCTTGTCGCGTTCCTCCTCGGTCAGCGTCGAGCTGTCGGTGGATTTGATCGGACTGTACAATCCGTTGGCGTACCGAGGCAGATCGGGCTTGGTGTATCCCTTGTCGACGAGGCACTGTTTGTAGTTCTCCCACGCCTGTTCATAATCCGCTTTGCTGACGATGCCGTCATGCGCGAGCGCCCGCTGCAGCATGTCCCGCTGCTGCTGGGTCATGCGGTCCGCCTCGTCGCTTTGGTCGTCGAGCTCAAGCAACGTGTTGATGCGTTCCGTGAAGGATGAGGCCAGCTTCGCGTTGGCGCCTGCATCGGATACGTCGGATTGTGACGCGGTCGTCGCGCCGTCCGCGCCGGTCTGGTTGTGGCCGTTCGTGCATGAAGCCGTCGTGACCAATACCGCGATGGCGAGCACCGCGAGCTTCCATCCATGTGAGTTCCTCATCAACTAACCTTCTTCATCTTCATGCGTTGATGTCCGATGGAGTACGTGGGTGTCATCCGTAATGCCTTCATGATTTCCTCATCATGGCGTGGACGTTATTGGTTGTTGGTGCGGAACGGATGCCACACACCCTCGTCCGATTCGGGAGCCCATGTCTTCACGTCATGCCCGTTGGTGGCGAAGCAGTATTGCACCTGACTGTCGTAAAAATCAAAGGAATAGACCTCCTGTGACTTTTGCCAAGCTTCTTTGGGGGGATACTGTTCCGGGTTTGCCTCGTACTCCTCACCGCTTTGCTCGAATTCCTTCTTGAACTGTTGTGCGGTGTAGGAGGGATCCACCAATTGGTTGCGTTTGAGGCAGTCCACGAAGCCTTCATCACGGTCGGCGTACAGCTGTGGATTGCCTAAAGACAATCGGTACATCTCATCCACCATCAGATACTCGCTTGATAGGCAGGCACCTGAATCATCTTGGGCCTTATGCAGGGCGTCCTCCCCTCGGTCGTCGGCGTCGGTCACTGTCGTGCTGCCACGGATCCCGTCAGAATATATGGTGCTGGTAGGGGCCGCATAACCTTTATCGATGACGCACTGTTGGTAGTTGCTCCATGCCTGGTCATAATCGGTTTTGGACACCTTGCCGTCATGGTCAAGGGCTCTTTTGAGGATCGCTATCTGTTTCTCGGACATCGGCTGTGACAGCGTGTCATTCATCGCAAGAAGATTCTGAATGCGCTCGGAAAGCGATGATGCGATCTTTGCCGAGGCCACCTCAGTGGATGAGTCAGTGGGTGCATGCTGGGATGATGCGTCGACGGTGCCGCAGCCGGTGAGGATAAGGAGCCCTGCTGCCAGGACCGCGCAATATAGTCGTTTGGTATTCATCGTCTGGTATCCATTACTATAAATAATTGGAATTCGGTCAGGTTGAATCGATTGATGTTCTGATTCAACCTGACGGAAATATTGATGGTATTCAAATCAGGACACTACATACCTGACGTAGTCTCCGACGGTGAGATCGGTGCCGGTCTGGACGGCGCTGCACCCCATGCCGGGGTTGCCGACGCTGGACGCCTCCGTGGAATGCCCGTCCTGCTTTGCGTAGCATTTCGTGGTATGTGACATGGAACTCAGGGTGATGTACGAGCGTTTGGCGGCGGCCGTATAGCTGCCGCGGTAGTAACCGTTCTCGATCACACCACTGCTGATCGGGTAGTAGGTAGCACTTGCCGCGTTGGCCACGGATGCGCAGCTGAGGGCGACGCGGCGGCCAGCAGTGCGGACACCGTACCTTTGACGAAGGATTTCACTTTCATGACTCCTTCTCCTTTCCTTTTCGTCGGTTGGACTTCTTCGTCCAATTGTTGTACATCGATTCCCTGTATCGATGACGTTTACAGCATGGCATTGAGCGTCGGGTGGTGTCAAACGACTTACGCGTTTTGCGCATATGCGACACGCCGGGGATTCATAGATGCAAAATGCGTAGGTTGGTTGTTTTGTGCATTTATCGTTTGTGCCACTGAACGATATGTGGAATGTAGGGACACCGGCTGGATGACCTGCCCGAGGCCGCCGGTCTGTCCCGGTCCACCTACCACTACCACATGGGTCATGAAGTGCATGTGACCCGGCTCGACGTTGAGCCTCTGGTGCGCGAGGTGTTCGCCTGTTGTGCTTGGACAAGTTGTGTTGTTCCGCATTGTGTGGCGGTACAGGAAAGCTGGACTCCTTCCCGATCAAGAGTCCAATTCTCCTGCACCACCTCAATTCCAAAGCGCCAATTTTGCACAATACGGGCGGAATATGCTACTCCCATAGGTGCGATATCCCTGTAGACTGGTTTTCTACACAAGTACCAATCTAACGGGTGTTGCACTTGTATCTAGACGCACTCGTATCTAGACAATGGGCTCTGAAGATCTAGGATGCTACCATGATACACAACATCTAACTTTTGGGGAGCAGTTCATTATGCCTTTGGAATCGTCTCTTTTTGTATGGACTTCTTCGGATGTTTTGTTGCGATTGATCTCTATTCTGATGGCGCTTGATGGCATGGCATTGCGAATTGTTCGGCTGGCAGTGAAGTGGACGTCATTGGTTGTTGGTGCGGAACGGGTACCACACACCCTCGTCTGATTCGGGGCCCCATGTTTTCACATCAAGCCCATTGGTGGCAAAGCAGTATTGCACCTGACCGTCATCAAAATCAAAGGAAAACGCTTCTTTGGATAGGTTCCAAGCTTCGTTGGGAGAATGCTGTTGAAGCTGTTTCGAATAGACGGTCCCATTTTCCTCGAACTCCTTTTCGTACTGTTGTGCGGTATAGGAGGGATTGACCAGCTGATTGCGTTTGAGGCAATCCACGAGTCCCTCACTGCGATCGGAATACAGGTTCGGATTGCCTAACGACAACCGGTACATCTCATCCACATACAGATACTCGCTCAATCTGCAGGCACTTGAATCATCTTGGGTCTTCTGGAAGACATCATCCCCTCGGCCTTCAACGTCGGTCTGTGTTATGGTGCCGCGGATTCCGTTGGCATACATGGTGCTGGTGGGCGCCGCATAGCCTTTATCGATGATGCACTGTTGGTAGTTGCTCCATGCCTGGTCATAATCGGTTTTGGACACCTTGCCGTCATGGTCAAGGGCCGTCTTGAGAATTGCGATCTGCTTTTCGGACATCGGCTGTGACAGAGTGTCATTCATGGCAAGAAGATTCTGAATGCGCTCGGAAAGCGATGATGCGATCTTTGCCGAAGGAGCTTCTGCTGAGGTGGAGTCGGACGCGGACTGTGACTGCAGCACGGATGAATCAACGGTGCCGCAACCGGTCAGAACAAAGAGGCCTATTGTTAAAATTATGCATGATAGCCGTTTGATATGCATTGTCTACTACCCATCACTGCGAATGATTGAATCCTGTCGGGTCGAATCTATTGATGATTCGACTCGACAGGATGATTTGAGTTATTGTATGTTTCGAATCAGGAGACTATGTACTGTACGTAGTCTCCGACGGTGAGATTGCTTCCTGTCTGGACGGCGCTGCATCCCATGCCGGGACCACCGATATCGTACGCTGGCTTAGCATGTCCATCCTGCTTTGCATAGCATGCGGTAGTATGTGAATTAGAACTCAACGTGATATACGAGCGATTGGCAGCAGCAACATAACTACCACGATAATACCCATTCTCGATCACGCTACTGCTGACCGGATAGTATGTTGCACTCGCTGCGTTGGCCACCGAAGCGCAGCTGGGCGCTACGCCGGCGGCAAGCAATGCCGATGCGGTACCTGTGATAAAGGTTTTCACTTTCATGACTCCTTCTCCTTTCATTGCATGGACTTCTCCGTCCGATGTGTTGCAACCAATTCCCTATTTCGATTGCGCATACAGCATGACACCCGGAATCGAGCGTCGTCAACCGACCTGCGCGTTTCGCGCATATGCGACACGCCGATGATTCATATGCGCAAAACGCGCAGGTCGGTTGCATTGCTCAACGATTTTCTGTACTACTGTCCGGAGATATACGCAGCGAAGCAGTCGATCCGAGGGGAGGAAGGCAATGGCACACAAGGGATTGACGCAACGTAAGCAGCGTGACGTCAGACGTGGCGTAGCGGCGTGGACATGGGTGCTGCTCACGGCGATCACCGTGGCCGCACTGACCGTATGCGCATGCGCGTTATGGCTTCCGGACAGGGCTCCGGCCACATTGGGCGCCGCGAGGACGCTGACGTCGGCGGGTGCCAGCGTACAGGACTACTCCGGCGCGCAACAGGTCAACGTGGTGCCCACCATCTCCGCGGACAAGGAACTGCTCGGCAATGCGTCCGGCATCGTGACGGAAAACTGGACGGATGATGAGATTCGCTCGGGCACGCGCGTCTACCAGGTCAACGACAGAGTGGTCGTGGCGCTGCATACGGACACGCCGCTGTTCCGGGATCTCAAGACCGGCGACAAGGGCGAGGACGTGCGCTCGCTCAATGACGAACTGGGCAGGTTGGGATACGATTCGGTGCCCGGTTCGGATGTGTTCAATTGGAATACCGGCAACGGTTGGAGACAGCTGATGATCGACTCGGGCAACGCCGGCACCGAGGAGTTGAGCCTCGCCGATACGATGTGGATTCCCGCAGACGTGGTCAATGTGCGCGACTGGAGCGCACAGCAGGGCGCCACGGTCAGCGCGGCGACCGCGATCGGCACGGTTCCCGGCACGTTGACGAAGCTCACGATCCGTGGCGGCCGGCCGTCGGATCAGGAACGCAGCATCACCGTGTGCGGCGTGACCTCGGCGTTGCCGGCAGGCAGCGTGGAGATCACCGACGCCGAGACACTGCGGCAGATCGCGCAGACGGAAGCCTACGCCAGCAAGACGCCGGAGGAACGTGCGGCGGGCATAGACGCCCAGGTGACGTTCGCCAACACCATCCAGGTATTACGTGTGCCGGCGGCCGCGGTGTTCGACGTCGATGGCACGGCCGCGTGCATCGCCGTGCGCAACTCCGATGACGTCTCCGCAATGCCTGTGCAGATCATCAGCAGCGAGCTCGGCGCGAGCCTCGTGCAGCCGGTCAACGGGAACGTCGACCAGATCAAGACCGTAGTGATCGGGCCGCAGCTCAACACGTTGCATTGCGAGTGATCATGCAGTTGGTTGTGGAGGATTTGGCGCATCGTTTCGCCGGCACCGATCTGTTGTTCGAACATCTGAGCTTCACTGTGCAACCTGGCAGTACCGTGGCCATATGCGGGCCGTCCGGCTGCGGCAAATCCACGTTGCTGTCCATTCTGGCCGGGTGGGAGAAGCCGTACGCCGGCTCGGTCAGACGTGAGGAAATCACGCGCACCGGTTGGGTGTTCCAGAACCCGTATGGCGTGGCCAACCGCAGCGCGCTGGACCATGCGGTGTTCCCGTTGCTCGCCAAGGGGATGACCCGCCGACAGGCCGAACCGCAGGCGTTGGAAGCCATGGGGATGTTCGATCTTGAATACGCCGCCGACAGGCGGTTCAGTGACCTGTCCGGCGGCGAGGCGCAGCGGCTCATGCTCGCACGGGCCGTGTGCTCGCATCCGGACATGCTGCTTGTGGACGAGCCCACCGCCCAATTGGACACGCGCACCGCGCACTCGGTGAGTCATGTGCTCGGCAATCTGGCCGGACAGGGCATGATCGTGCTCGTGGCCACACATGACCCCGATACGCGGGACGCATGCGGGCGCATCATCGATCTGGCGCACTATGCGCCACGGGAAGACGAGGAGGTGCAGCAGTCATGAAGATCCGTTCGGTGTTCTCCGAAGCCATGCGCAACATCGGCTCCGGTACGGCGCACGCCGTCGTCCTGTGCCTCGCCGTGCTGCTGTGCGGCGTATTGTTCGGCGGCTATGAGGCATACGACATCATCACGATGCAGCAGGAGGCGCAGACGCGCGTGAATGCGCTGGCCGACGCCGACATGATCGCCACGGACGGCGGTGTGGACGGCGTGGCATGCGATGGGCTGCCGGAGAGTACCGCAAGCGCTGGCATGCATGCGGGCGCCGTGGATGCCGGCGCGGAGATCGCGTTGCTGTCCACGCCGGGCAAGGCGCTGCAGTCGTTCGAAGTCAGTCCGGGCATGCTCGAGCTCATCGCATCCAATGATGCGCACATCACGAAGGTGGATACCTCCGGCGTGTGGATTCCCGAAGACGTGGCACGTGACTTCGGCCTGAGCGCGGGGAGCCGTGTACAGACCAGCCAGGGCGCCATCAATGTCGCACAGGTGTATGCGTGGCCCAATGACGGACGCGACACCCGGTTCTCGTACACGTTCCTGATTCCGCGGCAGGCTTCGGGGGAGCGGTTCAACGAATGCTGGGTGAGGCAATGGCCGCATTCGCAGGAGGCGAGTGACCTGATGTACTCCACGCTGATCGCCGACGGCCGCAGCATGCAGGCGGCAGTCATCGGCGTGAACAAGGGATTCGACGCGCAATACGACCCGTACAGGACGTATGTCGCGCGCGCCACCCGATGGGTGCCGGTGCTCGCCGCGTTGTGCGGCGTGGCGATCGGCGTCTATGCCGTGCAGCGCAGACGTCTGGAATATGCCGGCGCGCTGCATTCGGGACAGTCCAAAGGAGCGCAGCTGTTGGGCATAGGGACGGAGGCGCTCGTCTGGTCGGCGTTGGGCGCCGTGAGCTCCTGCGCGCTGATATGCGCCTATTGCGTGCGGACGGCGCCGTCCGATGCGCAGACGGTCGTGCAGGCCGCGTGCAAGGCGCCGTTGGCGACGGCGGCCGCAGCGGTCGTCGCGGCCGTAGCCGCCGGCGTCACGGTGCGGCAGTCGCAGCTCTTCAGACTGTTCAAGCATCGTTGATTCCCGAATGCGCAGCCTTACGGGCGGTACGCGGACGCTACCGGTTGCGGCGGCGCAGCAGCAGGCGCATGAGGTCCTTCGTCGTCGGCAGGTCGAGTTTGCGGCGTATCGCGCGGATGTGGGTGCGCACCGTCGACGGCTTGACGTCGAGCTGCGCGGCTATCTGCTTCGGATCGTTGCCGTATTCGCCCATAAGACGGTATACGTTGCGTTCGGCCGGCGTCAGCGCGTCCGGCATGTCGTCGTCGGACGCCGGGCCAGGTCGGACGTCGCGAGCGAGCACGGCACGCCGCGCCGCGTCCGGTGGCAGGTATCCCGGCTCCGCGCCGCCGTGCAGCAACAGGTCGATCATCGTCAGCAGCGTGCCGAGATCCTCCTTGTGCACAAGCCCCTGGCCGCCCGCCTGCCTGAACCGCTCATCGTAGTAGGACTTCGGGAAGCAGGTCATGCCGAGCACGGGGGTGCGGCCGTTGACCCGGCGCAGCTTCGTGCACAGTTCGGGGCCCGATGCGTCGAACAGTTGCATGTCCATCACGACAAGGTCCGCGACGTCGCATTCCTCGATGATGTTCTGCTCGGTGCCGCGCAGCTGATGGATGATCGCCTGCGGATAGGCGGACCTGATGAATCCCGCTACGCTGTCCGCGGCGCGCGGGTCGTTGTCCACGATGATGAACTGCATATCGGCCTTCCCTCGGGCGCGGCATGCGGCTGCACGCCATGCCGCCCATAAGATCATACGATACTGAGCATGACTATAGTCGCCGCAGCCCGAGGCCGCCATGCGGACGACGTCGCGCGCGGCGACGCGTCGAGGCGGCCCGAGGTCGCCGGGTCGCAATAGACTCTTAGGCGACACGGGGGCTGCCGCCCGCGCGATGCGTATCGCGCGGGCGGCGGCTGAGAGAGGGTGAACCTCGACCGATTGAACGTGAATCCGGACAATGCCGGCGCACGGACGTCGTAGATCTCCCGTGCCTGAACATCCATGACGACCATCGTCATGGCGAGACAAGAAAGGCACAAGTTATGTCTGCTTCCGTCATCGAAGCGAAACCGAATATGAAATGGCGGGTCGTCGACATCGCCGTGGCTTCCGTCATAGGCGTCGCGTCCGCGCTGATCTACTGGCTGGTCGCCTTCTTCTCCGCGGCCCCGTGGGGGTTCCTCGAGGCCGTCGTGCCGGGGCTCGCCGGCGTCATCAACGGACTGTGGCTGTTCGCCGGCCCTCTGGCGGCGATCATCGTGCGCAAGCCGGGCGCGGCGCTCTACGCGGAGCTCGTCGCCGGCGTGCTTGAGGCGCTCATGGGCAACATGTGGGGCGGCGTCAGCACCTTCCTCATCGCCTTCGCCCAGGGTCTGGGCGCCGAAATCGCCTTCGCGGTCTTCCTGTACCGCAAATGGAATCTTGGCACGACGGTGCTTTCGGGCGCGTTGAGCGGCGTCGGCTGCTGGGCGTACTCATTCTTCACGAACCTGCAGGCGATCGATGTTGGAAAGACGTACGGCGTCGTCTATCTGCTGGCGACCGTCGTCTCCGGTGCGCTGATTGCCGGCGTCGCGATGTGGTACCTCTACATCGCGATCGCGAAGACGGGTGCCCTCGACGATTTCGAATCGGGACGCCGGATCCGCCGCGCGAAGAAGGTGACGCTCGGCAGGTAGCGGACGCGGGCGTCGCGGGACGACGGTCGCGGTGGCGGAGGTCAGTGTACTCAGGAGAAACGGGTAGCGATCTTCGCCGTTACTGGCAGCCGTCGTGCTACGGGCAGTCGTCGGCATCGGCGAATTCATCGCTACGGGTGGCAGTGTTCGACGATCGTCGCCGCTGTCGGATTCGCCGTACAGGGCCGCGAGTCGCAGCCGTCATCTGCATCCGTCGCTACGGGTGGTACATCGGAGGGGACCGCCGACGCGTACGGGTAGCGCCATGGGACACGTCGTTTTCGACTGTGGTCGACGCTTACGGGCAGTGCATCGGGGGATGTCGCCCGTAAGACCACGGAAGCGAACGATGCATGACGCGATGCGGATGTGGCGGTGCGATGCGGAAGGTGCACGTCGCCTTTCCGCAGATCCTACGGGTGGCACATCGGAGGGTGGCGCCCGTAGCAGTGGTGCTGCCCGTAACGGAACGCTACCCATAGCGGAAGCGCTGCCCGTAGTGAGAACGCTACCGGTAGCGGTGGCGCTGCCCATAACGGAGGTACTGCCCATAACGATAGGACTGCTCGTAACGGAACGCTACCGGTAATGAGAACGCTGCCCGTAACAGTGGCGCTGCCTGTAACAAGAACGCTACCGGTAGCGGTGGAAGTGACGGGCGGTTCGCCGACGGGTGCCGCCGGTAACGTTAGGGGCGGCACCTGCCGGCGCAGGTCGGCGGCGCATGCGCAACGAGTTCAAGCAAAGGAAACGATTCGAGTGCCTCAGACAAACGAACACACGACCACGTCGGCGACGCGTGTGGCCGATCGCGCGAACGGAGAGGAACACGAAGCGCGCCGCGGCGGTACGCTGCGCATGCGCAAATGGGGATACCGCCACGCGTCACGCGAACGATTTGCCGTGCGCGGCCTCGACCTGACGATCGATGCGGGCGAGCATGTGCTGCTGCTCGGGGCGTCGGGAATCGGCAAATCGACGATCCTCGAAGGAGCTGCGGGACTGCTCGGCGACGAGGACGCGGCCACGCTCGCCGAACACGACGGCGACGAGCCCGTCATGGACGCGGACGGCGGCGTCACCGAAGGCGTCATCGACATCGATGGCGTCGAAGTGCACCGCGCGCGCGGCGCCGTCGGACTCGTGCTCCAGGATCCGGACGCGCAGGCGATCTTCCAGCGCATCGGCGACAACGTGGCGTTCGGTCCGGAGAACCTCGACGTGCCACGCAAAGAGATATGGGAGCGTGTCGACGCGTCGCTGAACGCAGTCGGACTCGGAGGACTGCAGCTCGACCGCTCCGTCATGCATCTGTCGGGGGGGCAGATGCAGCGCCTCGCACTCGCCGGCGCGCTCGCGATGGAACCGAAGGTGCTGCTGCTCGACGAGCCGACGGCGAACCTCGATCCCGACGGCGTCGTGCAGATCGTCGGCGCCGTCCGGGACGTGCTCGAGCGTACCGGATGCACGATGGTGCTCGTCGAACATCGCGCGGACCGCTGGATCGAACTCATCGACCGCGTCGTCGTGCTCGGACTCGAGAGGGACGACGACGGACGCGCCGTCAACCAGGAGGGATACGACGACGAGATCGCGCGCGACGGCTTCCGCAACACGGTCGTCATCGCCGACGGCACGCCGGACGAGGTCTTCGGCGACGACACGATCGACTTCGCCAAACTCGGCATCTGGGTGCCGCAACGCTACCGGCGGCATGGAGACGAGATCACGCGGATGCACGTCGACGGCGAGCCCGGATGCGATCCCGCGAGCGGCCGCGACGACGTCGTGCTGGGCACCGACGACCTCGGCATCGGCAGGAACGGCGACGCCATCGCCGAACACATCGGCGTGTCGTTCCGCCCCGGGCAGATCACGGCGCTCGTGGGCGCGAACGGCGCCGGCAAATCGACGCTGTCACTCACGCTCGCCGGACTGCTCGAGCCGCTCGCCGGACGCGTCGTGGCCGGTTCGGCGCTCGCCGAGGGGGCGCACGGCGCGTGGCCGATCAACTGGAGCTCGACGGAGCTCGCGTCGCGCATCTCGTACGTGTTCCAGAATCCGGAGCACCAGTTCGCATGCTCGAGCGTCCTCGACGAGGTCATGCTCGGTCCGCGGCGCACCGGCGTCGACGAGGAGACGGCGCGGAAGCGCGCACGGGAGCTTCTCGGGCGGTTCCATCTCGCGCGATACGCGGACGTGAACCCGTACACGCTCTCGGGCGGCGAGAAACGGCGGCTCACCGTGGCCGCCGCGCTCGCCGCCGCGCCGAAGGTGCTCATCCTCGACGAGCCGACCTTCGGGCAGGACCGGCGCACCTGGATGCAGATCGTGCGGCTCATCCTGGGGCTGCGCGGCGACGGCGTGAGCATCGTCGTCGTGACGCACGACCGCGAACTGGTGACCGCGCTCGGCGCGCGCGTCGTCGAACTCGTCGTCGGCGTCCCCGCGCCGGACGGCGCTACCGGTAGCGTTGCTACGGGCAGTCGCACCGCGAATGATGACGCCGCGGGCAACGATGCTAGAGGCAGTCGCGTTACAGGCGGCATCGACGACGCTGTCGGCGGCGCCGGTCTCGTTACGGGAAGCGCCGTCGGCGTCGCGCCGGACGATGCTACCGGTAGCGGCATGGAGGATGTCGCCCGTAACCGGAAGACGACGGATTCGCGGGTGGCGCAGACGGAGACGCCGACATCGACGGAAGGCCGTCCGGGAGCTCATGCTGCCCGTAACGACGGGACGACGACTTCGGCCGATGCGGCGATGCACGGCGAGCAGGTCGTGCGGGTGAGCGCGGTCAATGAACGACATGATCGCATCAGGCCGGCGAGCCGGTCGCCATATCTGGCGTCGCTCAACCCGGTGTTCCGGCTCGGTGGCGCGTTCCTGGCGTCGCTGCCGCTGCTGCTCAGCCTCGATTGGGTCTCGGCGACGGTCGCGCTCGCCGCGGAATTCCTCGTGCTGATGGTCATCGGCTTCACGCCGTGGCGTGTGATCCGCTCGACGTGGCCGATCTTCATCGGCGCGCCGGGCTCGGCGCTCGCCGTGCTGCTGTATGGCAAGCAGGGAGGCGACGTCTGGTGGCAATGGGGATGGATCGCCGTCACCGATCGTTCCGCGCAGCTGGCGCTCGCCACGGCGTTGCGCATCCTCGCGATCGGCATTCCGGCGATCATCGCCGTGCTCGGCATCGACGCGACCGATCTGGCCGACGGGTTCAGCGAGCTGCTCCATCTGCCCGACCGTTTCGTCTACGGCGGATTGGCGGGGATGCGGCTGTTCTCGGTGCTTCAGGATGATTGGACGGCGCTCACGGCGTCGAGGCGTTCGCGCGGCCTCGGCGACGACAACAAGTTCGCGGCGTTCTTCCCGCAGGCGTTCGCGCTGCTCGTGCTGTCCATCCGCAGATCGACGACGCTCGCGACGGCGATGCAGGCGCGCGGTTTCGGTGGCGCCGCGCCGCGCAGCCATGCGCGCGTGAGCGAGGTGCATGCACGCGACTGGTGGTTCCTTATCGGATGCGCGGCGCTGCCGACGATCGCGCTGGTGTGCGCGGCGTTCGCCGGGACGTTCTCGTTCATGGGCAACTGAACCGTCGGCGGGGAGGGCGATCCATCCGATGAAGTCGGCATGCCGGGCGATCCATGCTGTGTCACGGCTCTACCGGCGGCGTCAGATTTGCTGCCGATAAGCGATGGAGGCGCGGATCGCTTACCGGCAGCGGCAATGGATGGGTGCTGCCACCGGTAGCGATGACATGCCGCTACCGGTAGCAGCAGGCGCACTTCGACGAGTGGGTCAGCGCGGTTGGGGCCCGAGCTTGAACACCGTATCCGATTGCTCGGCGATCTGCGGGCTGTGCGTGACGATGATGACGCAGCGGCCGTCCTTGTGCGCCAGGTCGGTGAAGATCCTCATGATGTCCGCCTGCGTCGCCCCGTCGAGATTACCGGTGGGCTCGTCGGCGATGATGACGCGCGGGTCGTCGCTCAGCGCACGGGCGATCGCCACGCGCTGCTGCTCTCCGCCGGACAGGTGCAGGATGCGCTCGCCCGCGTATCGTTCGGGAAGATGCACCTGTCTGAGCAGATCGAGCGCGATGTCCTTCTTCGGGCGGTCGAAACGCTTACCGGAAGCGTCCATCGTCAGCATGATGTTCTCCAGCACGGTGAGCTGCGGCAGCAGGTTGAAGCTCTGGAAGATGACGCCGATGTCGCGACTGCGGTAGCGGTAGCGGTCCATCGTCGCCAGGTCGCGGCCGTCGAAGAGCACGGCGCCCTCGGTCGGAGTGGTCAGGCCGCTGATCAGAGACAGCAGCGTCGTCTTGCCGGCTCCCGACGGGCCGACGATAGACGTCACCTCACCGCTGCGGAACGATGTGCTGATGTGGCTGATGACGTTTCGGCCGCCCTTCGCGTAGGCGTAGCTCACGTCGTCCAGGACGAGTATCGGCGTACGGGTGGCATTGTCGTCGTTCACGGCAGTTCGCGATGCTGATGGCTTCGTCATGATGTGCTCCTTGGAAAGATCTGAGAGGTTGATGGGTGGGATCGATGGGATCGATGGGATCGATGGGATCGGTGATGATCGGGCATGCGCCGATGGTCGGATGCTGCGTGCCGCCGGTAACGCACACGGCGTGTGCGGCGTGCGGTGATGTGCTACCGGTAGCGGAATTGGAGATGCGCTACCCGTCGAGGGCGGGAGGACGGATGCGCTACCGGTAGCACCGGCCGATGCCGCCGGCTGATCGGGCGATGTCGTTTGTGCGGGCGTCGAGCCGGACCGTGCCGGGCATGGGCCAAACGTGCGCGGTCACGAACGGTCGGCCAGGATCTGCAGCGGCTCGTAGCGCATGACGAACACCGCGGCCACGAGTGCCGCCAGTAACGTCAGGCCGAGTCCAATGAGGAGCATCCATCCGAGCGTGGCCCAATCGACGGTCGCGTTGAGTTTCGCGATCGTCTGGGACGCCCTGCCGAAGCCGTCGCGCATGCCTCCGGGCTGCTGCCCGTTGTCCGGAGCGGCGCCCGCGGCGTTGTCGGGATCCGCGCCGGTCGAGGGGGCTCCCGTGGCGCCGTCGGCGTCCGGACGCTGCCCCGGGGCCGCCTGCATGTCGCGGCCGAACTGTTCGCGCTGCTGGGTGAGCTGCGTATGCTGCGCCTCGACCTGGGAGGAAAGCAGCGCGTTCGACACCGGCACCGATGCGGCCGCGCCGGCGCCCACGCCCACCGCGAGTCCGATGAGCGTCACGACGAGCAGCTCCACCGTGTACTGCGCCGCGACCTTGGTCTTCTTCACGCCGATCGCCATGAGCACGCCGATCTCGTATTTGCGTTCGCGGATGTTGAATATCGTCAGCACGACGAGTACCACGGCGCCGACCGCGAGCACCACGATGAGCAGCGTCCTCGCGAACTTCGCGAGGTTCTCTATCGGCAGCAGACTCGATTCGTATTGCTGCACGTCCTGCGAGGTGACCGTGTATTCGTCGCCGAGCCCCGCAGCCTTCACGTCGCGCACGAACTCGTCGTATTTGGATTTGCCGTCGAACACATAGGTGTAGCTGAGCGTCGCCGCCTGCGTCTGACGGGTGTTGCCGCGTGCGTCGGTGACGTCAATCGTCTTGTCGGCGGTGAGCCCGAGCTTGTCAAGCGTGGAGACGGATGTGTAGATCGCGTTCGCCGGGTCGCTCGCCGTGGACGCCATCGGGCCGCCCATCGGCGTCGACGCGTCGCTCGTGTTGTCGTAGACGCCCACGACCTTGAGCGTGTACGTCGTGTCCTCGTCGGCGACGTTCGCGACCGTGATCGAGTCGCCGACCTTGACGTCGTTCGCCTCGGCGAGCGTGTCGGAGATGATGACGTCGCCGTCGTCGGCTGCGTCGTAGCCGAAGACCTGGCCGTCGTCCATCGTGAAGGCGCCGTTGGGCGCGTTCACGATGGCTTCGTCGCCGGAGAACCCGACGAGCGAGAAGTCGCCGACCGTCATCTGCGCGCCGTCGGCGCCCATGCCGCCTTCGGGCATCCGGGGCGGATCCTGCCGTCCGTCGGCGGCGTCGTCCGCTCGTGCGTCGTCGTTCGTTCCGTCCGACTGGGCCGGCTGGTCCGCATCCGTCCTCTCCTTGATGACACCGCCGTTCGAGTCGACCGCATCGATGCCGTCGTCCGTGGCGGCGGCGGACGCCGTCTCGATGTAATACGACGATGCGACGCCGTATGACTCCTTGGCGTACTGTTCGTAATCGGCGAGCGTCATCGTCTTGCCGGCCACGGCCTCGCGCATCGCGTCCATATCCGGCTTGCCGTCGGCGTCGTCCGCGCGTGCGCCGTCCATCAGGGCGCCGCGGTCGAGCGTGATCTGCGCCGAGATCGTCGCGTTCGCGAGCGCATCCGTTCGCGCCCGTTGCGCCGCCTGCACGATGGCGAGACCGATGGTGGCCGCCGCGGTGACGATCGCGACGATGATGATCATGAGCGCGCTGCGCCCCTTGTTCCGGGTGATGTTCCTCAGCGCGTTGGTGATGATGAACATGGTCGTCCTTCGATGATTCGTTGGTCTGTGGTTGGTATGCCCACGGATGTCGTATGCCGACAGCGTAAGGGCTCAAGTTGAGCTCGGGCGGAAGGGTCGCTGGGATGATGCAGAATCGTTGCCGACTGTTTTCTGGGGGTCTCCTGTAAGTCCGCTGACAGCGTTCGGGGCGATGCATGCGTTACGGGAGGTGTCATGCGTTACGGGTAGTACGCCGTCGTCGATGTCCCATCCGTTGCCGGCGCCCCCAACCCGTGGGCCCCATGCTGCCCGTGGTGGTCAGGCCGCTTCGGCGCGGCATGGGGAGGAGGGGCATGGGGACGGACGGGACGGGCATGGTGCCGCCCGTAAGCATCAAGCAAAGATCAAAAAGATCCAAGGAGTCAAAAGATAAATAAAAAGGTAGAAAAGACGATGCCGCCCGTAGCGGGTCCCGCGGGACGACCGGACCCGAGGCCGTACGGGTGTTACGGGCGGCTGCGGGCAGGACGGGGTATCGCGGTAGGGTGGCGGGTATGCCGATCGACAACCATGTAATCACGAACACGAGGTCCGAACGCGTGCGCAGGCTCGTCGAGCTTGCATCCCGTAAGCACAGGGAGCGAAGCGGGCGGTTCATCATCGAAGGGCCGCAGGCGGTGCGCGAGGCGCTCACTTGGCAGCCCGACGTCGTGCGCGACCTGTACGTCGCCGCGAACGGCGACGCCCCCGACGCGGCGTTCGCGAACGCGACCGTCGCGTCTCTCGCGGGACTCGCGATGGGCGAGGGCGTCTATGTGCACAAAGCCACCCGTAACGTCATCGACCATGTGAGCCGGGACGCGCAGGGCGTGTTCGCGGTCGGCGACCTCGAACGGTGCCGCGAACGGCTGTCGGCGCCCCCCGAGACGCCGCGTCCGTTCATCGCCGCGTTCTGGCAGGTGCGCGACCCCGGCAACGCGGGCACCGTCATCCGCAGCGCCGACGCCGCCGGATGCGATGCCGTCGTCCTCGTCGGCGACTGCGTCGACGTGTTCAATCCGAAGGTCATCCGCGCGACGACCGGGTCGCTCTTCCATCTGCCGGTGATGCGCATGGACGAGGACGCGTTCTTCGCAATGTGCGACGCCCGCAAGGCGGGCGTCATCGCGGCCGACGTGTACGGGACGGAGGGCATGCCGCCCGTAAGCCTTCCCGACCTCGTGCGGCAGGGGGATGGATGGGACGGGGCGAAGGCCGTCCTCTTCGGCAACGAGGCGCGTGGACTCGACGACGCGCTGCTGTCGCGCGCCGACGTCGTCTGTTCGATTCCGATCTACGGGAAGGCGGAGTCGCTCAACCTCGGCACAAGCGCGGCGGTCATGTTGATGACGTTGGCTATGTCGAGTCGTATTGAAAGAATGTGAAGTCGATAAAACGTTGGAATGACGCGATTTCGCGCCAGAAGACGCCTGTTGATGAAAGGTAACTCGTGGCAGGGAACACGCAATTCGATGCCGATGCGGTGCAGCAAGCCGTCGCCGAAGGCATCGCCGCAATCGAACAAGCCTCCAGCATGGAGGAGCTCAAGGCCATCCGCGGCAAGTACGCCGGCGCGCAGTCGGCGATGACGCTCGCCAGCAAGGCGATCGGCTCGCTCGACAAGGACCAGAAGAAGGAGGCCGGCAAGCTCATGGGCAGGCTGCGCGCCGACTTCGGACGCGCGTACGGCACGAAGGAGGCCGAGGTCAAGGCCGCCGAGGAGGCCGCCGAACTCGCGTCCGAGACGGTCGACATGACGCTGCCGGTGCGTCGCAAGCCTCTCGGCGCGCGCCATCCGCTGCCCAAGCTCATGGAGGACATCGAGGACTTCTTCGTCGGCATGGGCTGGCAGATCTCCGACGGCCCGGAGGTCGAGACCGAATGGTTCGACTTCGACGCGCTCAACTTCGGCCCCGACCATCCGGCGCGCCAGATGCAGGACACCTTCTATGTCAAGGGCAGCCAGGCCAAGGACGCCGCGGGCTTCGTCGGCTCGAACATGATCCTGCGCACGCAGACCTCCTCCGATCAGGTCCGCGGCCTGATCGGCCACGGCGTCCCGCTGTACATCGCCTGCCCGGGACGCGTGTTCCGCACCGACGAGCTCGACGCGACGCACACGCCGGTCTTCCACCAGGTCGAGGCGCTCGCCGTCGACAAGGACCTGACGATGGCCGACCTCAAGGGCGTGCTCGACAAGCTCGCCGTCGCGATGTTCGGGCCGGAGGCGAAGAGCCGACTGCGCCCGAGCTACTTCCCGTTCACCGAGCCGAGCGCCGAGATCGACCTGTGGTTCCCCGACAAGAAGGGCGGACCGGGCTGGATCGAATGGGGCGGCTGCGGCATGGTCAACCCGAACGTGCTGCGTTCGGCGGGCATCGACCCGGACGACTACACCGGATTCGCGTTCGGCGTCGGCGTGGAGCGCACGCTGCTGCTGCGCCACGACATCAACGACATGCACGACCTCGTCGAAGGCGACGTGCGTTTCAGCGAACAGTTTGTGATGGGGGAGTGATACCCAATGCCAATGGTAGATATTGACTGGCTGCGCGACGACGTCGAGGTCCCCCGGGACCTGACTTACGGGCAGCTCGCGAAGGACTTGGTCCGCGTCGGGCTCGAGGAGGAGGAGATCCACACCTCGCAGCTGACCGGCCCGATCGTCGTCGGCTACGTCGTCGACGCGACGCCCGAGCCGCAGAAGAACGGCAAGACGATCAACTGGTGCCACGTCGACGTCGGCGACGAGTACAACGACGTCGACGAGGACGGCAACAAGGTGCCGCGCGGCATCGTGTGCGGCGCGCCCAACATGAAGGCGGGCGAGAAGGTCGTCGTCACGCTGCCCGGCGCCGTGCTGCCCGGCGACTTCAGGATCGAGCCGCGCAAGACCTACGGCCACATCTCCGACGGCATGTGCGCGTCGGAGCGCGAGCTCGGCCTCGGCGACAGCCACGACGGCATCATCCTGCTGCGCGACTACGGTTTCACGCCCGAGGAGTACGAAGCGCTCAAGCCCGGCGACGACGCGATGCACCTGCTGCACCTCGACCAGCCGATCCTCGAGATCAACGTGACGCCCGACCGCGGCTACGCGTTCTCCTACCGCGGCATCGCGCGCGAGTACCACAACTCGACCGGCGCGAAGTTCGCCGATCCGGTCGTCGCGCTCAACGAACGCGTCCCGCACGTCGAGGACGCCGGCGATGAGACGCGCGACATCGACGTCATCATCGACGACGACAACCCGATCCACGGCGTCGTCGGCTGCGACCGCTACTACGCGCGCGCCGTGCGCGGCTACCGGCCGGGCAGCGCGACGCCGAACTGGATGCGCCGCAGGCTCACGCGCGCCGGCATGCGCTCGCTGTCGCTGCCGGTGGACGTCACGAACTACGTCATGCTCGATCTGGGGCAGCCCATGCACGCCTACGACCTCGACAAGATCGAGGGGCCGATCGTCGTGCGCCGCGCGAAGGCCGGCGAGAAGCTCACGACGCTCGACGGCAAGGAGCACGACCTCGATCCCGAGGACCTGCTCATCACTGATTCGCCCAACGGGCAGCAGGGCTCGCGCATCCTCGGCATCGCCGGCGTCATGGGCGGCATGTACGGCGAGGTGACCGACGAGACGACGAACATCCTGCTTGAGGCCGCGCACTTCGACCCGATCACGATCGCGCGCTCGGCGCGCCGCCACAAGATCCCCTCCGAGGCGTCGCGGCGCTTCGAACGCGGCGTCGACGACAAGCTGCAGCCGGCGGCCGCGCAGATGGCGGCCGATCTGCTGGAGAAGTACGGCGAGGCGACGCCGTCGCTGACGCCGCGGGACATCGACACGACGCCGCGGCGCACGCCGATCGTCTTCAAGGCGAGCGAGGTGAAGCGCCTGGCCGGCCTCGACCTCGACCTCAACGAGATCAACGGCATCCTCACCGACATCGGCTGCGTCGTCGGCGGCGGCGGCAACGGCGAGTTCACGGTGACGCCGCCGTCGTGGCGGCCCGACCTGACAGAGGCATGCGACCTCGTCGAGGAGATCGCGCGCATCTACGGCTACGACCGCATCCCGACGCGCGTGCCGCATGCGCCGGTCGAAGGCCACGTCGGACTCACCGCCGACCAGAGGCGCAAGCGCGAGGTCGCCGACGGACTCGCCGAGTACGGGCTCGTGGAGACGCTCAGCTATCCGTTCGTCGGTCCCGCCGACTACAAGGCGTTCATGATCGATGCCGACGAGGTCGAGCCGGTGAGCGTGCAGATCGTCAATCCGCTCGCCGACGACCGCCCGTTCCTGCGCCGCGAGCTGCTGCTCACGCTCGCGCAGACGGTGCGCCGCAATCTGCGCCGCGGCATAGAGAACGTGAGCTGCTACGAGATCGGCCACGTCTACCTCGCCGATCCGGACGCCCCGGCAATTCCGGCGCTTCCGGGCGCCGTCAGGCCGACCGACGAGCAGCTCGCCGCGCTCGACGCGGGCCTGCCCGAGCAGCCGCTGCATGTGGCCGCGATCATGACCGGGCTCGCCGAGGACGACGGATGGCTCGGCAACCGGCGCGCCGTCGACTGGAGCGACGCCGTCGAGGCGGCGCGCCGCGTCGCGAAGCGCCTCGGCGCCGACGTCGTGCTCGATCCGCCGAAGGCGGAGGATGTGCCGGCGCAGTGGCATCCCGGCCGCGCCGCGCGCATCGTCGCTGCCGGCGAGACGGTCGGTTTCGTCGGTGAGCTGCATCCGAAGGTCGACGACGAGCTCGGCTTCCCGCACCACACGGCCGCCTTCGAGATCGATCTGACCGCGCTGTTCGGGACGCTGAGCGACAAGCCGGTGCAGGCCAAGCCGATCTCGACGTTCCCGCCGGTCAAGCAGGACCTCGCGTTCACGATGCCGGATTCGCTGACCGCGCACGAACTCGAGGAGGCGATCCGCCAGGCCGCCGGCGACGTCCTCGAATCGATCGAGCTGTTCGACGTCTACGAAGGCGATCAGCTCGGCGAAGGCAGGAAGTCGCTCGCATACGCGGTGACCTTCCGCGCGCCCGACCGCACGCTCACGAGCGAGGACAGCGAGGCGATCCGCGCGAGGATCGTCGAACGCGCCGCGACGCTCGGCGCGCAACTGCGCGCGTGACCATCCGAGGCGGCGTGGGGCGCCGGGTCAGTGAACTGAATCGCTGAACTGAACCGCGACCCCACCGCGCCTCCCCGTAGCCGGCGAACGCGTCATCGTGCTTACGGGCTGCGGCGGCGATATCGATGTCGATGTCGTCGCCGCAGCCCGTGGCGTTTACGGGCGGCACCCATGCGGACGGGTGGTATGCGGCATCCGCAAACGACACAAAGCAAGCGCGTCCGTCTGTCCTACAGGTGGCTGTCTTACGGGTGGTCGTCCTACGGGTGGCGGTTGCCCGAGGTATGTACGTGCGGCGCACGTCTGTGCAAGCACACGGACGATGAATACGAGCGCCTTTGATGGGGACGATCATGCACGGCTCGCCTTACGGGAAGCGGCTGCCGATGGTCGTAGGGCGTCCATGCTGCCCGTTGGGCTTGGGAGATGCCGCACTCGCTGGCCCGTGTGGGCATCCGCGCTTACGGGCGGCTGCCCCAAGGACGATCGATAATCGACGATTGCGCTTACGGGCAGCACGTCATGCGGGCGTTTTCTCTTGCTGGTAGCGTGTGTAACGATGAACGTCGGTCGCGTGTCCGCACAAGCCGAGGCGCCGCGCCATCGCTGATGACGGTCGCTCGCAGCGGGCGGCGTCGTGGCCACCCGTAAGGGATGGTCGGCGTCGACGGCATCATATACGTCAGGACAACGCAGGAACGGAAGTCGTGATCGACAACCGGTAAGGACATGAGATGAGCGAACCGGAACAGAACAAGCCACAGGGCGCGCCCGAGTGCGATGCGAACACCGCGCCGACCGCATCGCATCCCGATGCGTCCGCATCGCCGATAGCGCCTGATGCGGGACGTCCGGCCGCTCCGTCTACACGGACCGACGCGGCGTCGACGCCCGTCGACTCGAGGGACAAAAGCGCGGCGGACATTCCGGAATCGGAGGTGTCGCAGGCCATCCTGAAGACCGACATGCCGGTCGAGGGAAAACCGAACGACCTTGCGTACGGCGCGATGGACAACCAGTTCCCGCCGGACTACGACCCGTACATCTTCGGACGTCCGGAAAGCGGGGAAACGCACGAACAGGTCGAGCGTGAGGCCCGTGACGAGGAGATTCGCCTCGAGCAGCGCCGTGCGCAGCAGCGCAGGCCGAACCCGATGGCCATGTCGCCCGCAGCGGGTTACGAGCGGTCGTCCGGCGCGTCGCGTCCGGGGCAGAACGCCGACCCGAACGCGCCCTTCGGCGACCGGCGCAACTATGGTGCCGACAATCGTGGGAAGCTGCCTCGCTACGTGCAGGGCATCGACCTCGACGACCCCAACCAGAACGTGTACTACGGGCGTTGGGACACCAGCTCGATCATCGCGTTCGCGCTGTCGTTGCTGCTGCCGGTGCCGTTCCTGCCGGCGTTGCTGGGCGCCTTCGGGATGTACCGTACGAAGCTGATGAGGATGAAGGGTTTCGGCTTTGCCTTGGCGGCGGTCATCATCAACGTCATCTACTCGATCGCGATGATCTGGATGATGATCAACGGCGTCTCCACACAGGACGTCCTCAACGACATGCTGCACATGCTGGGGCTGAACGGCACCGCGGGCGGTTCCTCGCCGGCGCCTACCGGCCCCCCGACGTCGGAGCCGGCGCCTTCGCCTTCATCTACGGGTGGTGCGTCCGGTAACGGTGTGACGTCCGCGATGGGCATGTGATGGGGATGTGCGTCGATTCCTGACGACGACGTTCACGATGCCGCCCGTAACCCGTGACGTCCGGCGTGGGTTACGGGCGGCATCGTCGACGTCAGCGGGATGTGTGGATGGCGTCTGTTGCTGCCGGTAAGCGTTGCTGCCGGTAAGCGGGATGAGTACCTGAAGTGAGTATCTGAAGAAGGACGCCACGTCATGAGAGGTTGATCATGACGCTGCCGCTAACCGCGGCGAAGCCGGGGAGGGGAGATCGGGCGCGCCATGGCGGCGCTGTGGGCGTCGTGGCGAATGGCGTGGCATGCGCGGATGCGGGGGAGATGTCGTGGCGGACGGCTGTCACGGCCGCCGTCGACGAAGGCGATGCCGCGCAAGGCGAACAAGGAAAACGGCGCAGATCGGGCGCGAAAGGCGCCCTGAAGGAAGTTATCCACATCGACACGCCGACGACACGCCGACGACACGCCGACGACACACCCATCCGGTCACATACCCCCGTCCGGGTGGACACGGCTCGCGGCACGTCCGTACCGTCGATGCATGGAAATGCGGATGGATGGGTCGGCGTACAGATCGGCCCGAGACGAAGACGAATGCGAGCGCAGGCTCCTCGAGGGCTCTCCGCCGAACCTGCTGCCGATGCGCATGCGGCTCATGGAGCTGCAGGCGCACGAGATCGCGCGATGCATCAACGTCCGATCGAGGGTCGGCCACGACCTGCTGTTCGGCGGATTCACCGCGCTGAGGCTGCAGGGGGTGCCGCTGCCGCGCACGCTGCCGCGGTACGGGGACACGGTCGGCGGCGACGACCTGTGCGTCCTCGCGCCGCGCCGCAATACACGCACACGATTGCGCGACGCACGGTTCTACCATATGAACATTCCGTTGCAGATCGTCGAGCCGATGCCCGGCGTGCGATGTGTGAGCGTCGTGTGCGCGTGGTTCATGCTCGCACGCTTCCTTTCGCTGGAGGAACTCGTGACGCTCGGCGACTGCCTGTTGATGCGCCGCGTCGTGCACGATCCGGTCACGATCAAGGATTTCGACGTATTCGTCACACGGATGGAGAAGCTGGGCAAGCTGCATGCCCTCGGCAGGAAGCGCGCGCCCCGCGGCGTGAAGAAGGCTCGACGCGCCATCGTCCTGCTGCGCGGGAACATGGAGTCGCCGCAGGAGGCGCGCCTGTCGCTGGAACTCAGAAAACGTGGGTTGCCGGAGCCGGTCGCCAATCTGTCGATCATATTGGACGACGGCACCGTCGTGCGCGGCGATCTGGTGTTCGTCGACGCCGGCGTCATCTGCGAGTACGACGGCGCGCACCATCTCTGCCAGTTGGAGCACGACCGCATGCGTCGCGCGAAGATCGAATGCTCCGGTTGGCGGTACGTGCAGGTGACGCGCGTCGACATGGCGACGCCGGATGCGCGCGCGTGGATGGCCAGACGCGTCGCGTATGCGCTCGAGGAGCGCACCGGCGTGCGATATCCGACCGATGACGTGATCCCGCTCGAGTCGATCGCCGACCGTGAGCTGCGCGCGATGTCTCCCGGCTGGGGCCGTGTGGCGTAGTCCGGCCGTGTGGAGGATGGCGTGCGTCGGCATGGGCGACAGCGGCATGGATGCTTGTGACGGATCACGCGCCCGAAGACACCCGTCATGGGACCGGCGATGTCGCGGAAGGCGTCCTCCCGTGACTTGACGCCGCGAGGGGACGGCTTCGTCCTCGATGCGTCCGTCGCCATGTCGGCGGACGGCTTGACGACGTCACGGTGCGCGAACCTCATAATGATTGATTGTGCGGGAAAATGGACGGACGGCGTGTCGCACCGTGCACGGTCGACGCATCGTTGCGTTTTCGTGTCCGCGGATTGCCGATTTCGCAGGTGTATTGCCGAGGTGCCTGTCGTGTGTCGTCTCGTTGGTCTTACAGGTTGCTTCCGTGGATATCGTGCCTGTGGATGCATGGAAGGCGGCATATCGGACGGGTGCGCTTACGGGCAGTCACGCCTGATCGGCCGGCGTCTTCTGAGTTCCCCTCGCTCGGCTGCGCTTACGGGCAGTCGTTTTCGCGGGTGCGTGGACGCGCGGGGAGGATGTGATGCATCCGTTCGGTCATGAATGCATAATTATGCAATGTACTGCATAAAGTGTATTGTCATCTGTATAACTCAAAAGTTGGTCGCATCGGATGCTTGGGCGACGACCCCTGGCGTTATCGGTGGCATGCGTGCGGGCGTGGAATCCCCGCGGCCGGCATGTTGCGTTCGCTTCATAGCATCCGCCGCGCTCATATGGCGATCGGCTGCAGTCGATAAGCCCCGGCGTTCCGGTTCGGACGGCATGTCCCGTCGCGGATCGCCCGTAAGGGAATCGACCGCCGTATGCGGAAACGGTGAATGCCGCCCGTAAGCGCATGCGCAATCACGCTGTCATCTGCGGGCATACGGCACGCGGCGGATGATCGGCGGCCAACGGCGAACACTGACGGCACGGCCCGGGCGGGCCGGGAAGGAAGGCAACGGGAATGACGAAGTACACCGTCGCGGTCGCGGGTGCGACCGGATACGCGGGTGGGGAGGCGCTGCGCATTCTCGCGACCCATCCGGATTTCGAAGTGACGACCGTCGCGGGGCACTCGTCGGTCGGCGAGAAGCTCGGCGCCTACCAGCCGCACATCCCGCAGCTGGCCGACCTGACCATCGCGGATACGACGGCCGACGCGCTCAACGGCCATGACGTCATCATCCTGGCGCTGCCGCACGGCGCGTCGGGCGCGCTCGCTGCGCAGCTCGACGAATCGGCGACGGTCGTCGATCTGGGCGCCGACCATCGTCTGGAAATGCAGCAGGCGTGGGACGACTACTACGGCGGCGCGTTCTACGAGCACTGGACCTATGGGATGCCCGAGTTGATCCTGGGCAAGGACGCCAACGGACGGTATCTGCGGCAGCGCGCCGTCATCATCGGCGCCGCGGCGGCAGGCGATGCGCAGCCCGTAAGCGATGTGCAGCCCGTAAGTGAGACGCAGCCCGTAAGGACGGGGACGCGGCGGATCGCCGGCCCCGGCTGCAACGTCACGGCGACGACGCTCGCGATGCAGCCGGCGATCGCCGAGAGCCTCATCGTGCCGCACACCATCGTCGCCGATCTGGCCGTCGGCTATTCGGGGGCGGGCAAAAGCCTCAAACGCACGAACCTGCTCGCCTCGGAGGCGTTCAATTCGGCGACGCCGTACTCGGTCGGAGGCACGCATCGCCACATCCCCGAGATCCTGCAGAACTTCGCGCACGCGGCGGGACTCGGCGCCGAGGGCGCGAACGAGTTCACGCTCGCGTTCACGCCGATGCTTGTGCCGATGTCGCGCGGCATCCTCGCGTCGGTGAGCGCGAAACTCACCGACAAGGCGCTCGACATGGGCGACGACGACATCCGCGCCGTGTGGACGAAGGCGTACGCGGGGCAGCCGTTCGTGTCCGTGCTGCCCGAAGGCGTGATGCCGGCGACGCAGAACGTCCTCGGCTCGAACGCCGCGCACGTGCAGGTGGCGGTCGACCGACGAAGCCGTACGCTGCACGCGTTCGCGGCGATCGACAACCTCAACCGGGGAACGGCGGGGCAGGCGGTGCAATCGCTCAACCTCGCATTCGGACTCAATGAAGAAACAGGACTCAGCAAGATCGGAGTGGCACCATGAGCGTAACGTTCGCACAAGGATTCACGGCCGCCGGCGTGGTCGCCGGCATCTCATCGACGGCGGGGAAGAAGGACCTCGCGCTCGTCGTGAACGACGGGCCACTCAAGGCCGCCGCCGGCGTCTTCACGACGAACCGGTTCTGCGCGGCGCCGGTGCAGTGGTCGCGTGCAGCGGTCAAGGACGGCCGTCTCGACGCCGTCGTCCTCAACTCCGGCGGCGCCAACGCCTGCACCGGACTCGAAGGCTACGAACAGTCGGCGAAGACCGCGCGCAAGGCGGGTGAACTGCTCGGCTGCGATGCGGAAGACGTGGCCGTATGCTCCACCGGCCTCATCGGCGAGCTGCTGCCGTTAGGCAACGTGCTCGCCGGCGTCGAGGCCGCGTTCGCCGCCCTCGACGACACCGTCCAGGCCGGCGAGGACGCGTCCCACGCGATCATGACGACGGACACGAAGCCGAAGACCGTGACGCGGCTGGGATCGAACGGGTTCCGCCTCGGCGGCATGGTCAAAGGATCCGGCATGATCGCGCCGCAGCTCGCGACGATGCTGTGCGTCATCACGACCGACGCCGTCGTCACGCCCGAACAGCTACGGGTGGCGCTTGCCGCCGGCGTCGACACGTCGTTCAACCGCATCGACGTGGACGGTTGCATGTCCACGAACGACACCGTGCTGCTGCTCGCGTCGGGCGCTTCCGGCATCACGCCGGACATGGACGAGTTCAACGCGATCGTCGCCGACTGCTGCGCCGCGCTCGCCCGCCAGATCATCGGCGACGGCGAGGGCGCGAGCCACGACATCAGGATCACCGTGGAAGGCGCCACCGACGAGGACGCCGCGCTCGCCTGCGGGCGTGCGGTGGCCGCGTCGAACCTGCTCAAATGTGCGATCAGCGGCAACGACCCGAATTGGGGCCGCATCGTCAGCTCGCTGGGCACCGTGCCGGTGGACGTCGCGCCCTACGATCCCGATCAGGTGACCGTCGACGTCAATGGGGTGCGGGTGTGCGACGGCGGCAAGCCGGGACGCGACCGCGCCGAAGTCGACATGACGCCGCGCGAGGTCGACATCGTCATCGGACTCAACGTCGGGGGCGCCACCGCCACCGTGTGGACCGACGACCTCACCCATGAATACGTCCACATCAATGCCGACTACGAAAGCTGAACGATCCGACCGATGGCGTCCCGCACCGCTTACGGGCGACGGTCCTCGCCGGTCGCCGGGTGAAGGCGACCGCCCGTTGTTACGGGCGGCACCCAGTATCAGTTGCCGGTGACCATCCCGTCGCTACGGGAGACACGGACGCTCGTGACGGTCGGCCGTTGCGGGCGCCGTATGGCGCCGCCTGCGGCGGATGCGCCGCCCGTAGGAGATGCGGCCACCCGCAGGGCGTGTGCCGCCCGTAAGCGGATGGACGCTGGCGGCATCGGCCATCCGCGCGCCTATGCGTCGCGGAACGCGCGGCGCCGCAGGACGCCCGGGCGTCACATACCGCGCCCGGTGCGAACGCGCGGATGCGGCGCGCTTCACAAGGAACGCTCGGCGTCCGCCGCGCCCGCACGGACAGTCGACGGCGCGAGAACAGGAGAACGATTAAGGAATCATGACGAAACAACTGAAAGGTCCGGGCTTCCACCTGGACGTGCATACGGATCTGCGTCCGGACCAGAAGGCGGAGGTGCTCATCGAGGCGCTGCCGTGGCTTGAGGAGTTCTATGGGAAGACGGTCGTCATCAAATACGGCGGCAACGCGATGGTCGATGACCATCTCAAGAGCTGCTTCGCCGACGACATGGTGTTCCTGCGACAGGTGGGGCTGCATCCCGTAATCGTGCATGGCGGCGGACCCCAGATCTCGCAGATGCTCAAGGCGCTCGGCATCCATTCGGAGTTCAAGGGCGGCCTGCGGGTCACGACGCCCGAGGCGATGGACGTCGTGCGCATGGTGCTCACCGGCAAGGTGTCGCGCGAACTCGTCGGCCTCATCAACGCCCACGGACCGTACGCGGTGGGTCTGTCGGGAGAGGACGGCGCGCTCTTCTCGGCGACGCAGCGCATGCCGATCATCGACGGCAAGCCCACCGACATCGGCCTGGTCGGCGACGTCATCGGCGTCGACGCGTCCGCCGTCATCGACCTCATCCACTCGGGACGCATACCGGTCGTGTCGTCGGTCGCCCCGAACGAGGAGGACGCGACGGAGGTGCTCAACGTGAACGCCGACTCGGCGGCCGCCGCGCTCGCGACCGCTCTGGGCGCGCACAAGCTCATCATCCTCACCGACGTCGACGGGCTGTACGCCGACTGGCCTAACCGCGACTCGCTTATCGGCCGCATCGGCGTCGAGGATCTTCGCGACATGCTGCCGCAGCTCGAAAGCGGCATGCGCCCGAAGATGGAGGCGTGCATCCGCGCCATCGACGGAGGCGTGCAGCAGACGCACATCATCGACGGCCGCAAGCCGCATTCGATACTCAACGAGGTATTCACAAGCGCCGGAATCGGCACGATGGTCGAACCCGGCGAAGGACTGGAAATGAGGAACTCATATGACAACCGAGCATGACACGAACCCGACACCCGCTACCGGTAGCGCGCCGTATGGCGCGCTGACCGAGGACAGGCGGCTGCTCGACGAATACGAAGACGTGCACATGCACGTCTTCGGCACGCCGCTGCGCGTCCTCGACCACGGGCAGGGCGTGCATGTCTGGGACGTCGACGGCAACGAATACCTCGACTTCCTCGCGGGAATCGCCGTCAACTCGATCGGCTACGCGCATCCGAAGTGGATCGAGGCGGTCGCCGCGCAGGCCGCGCAGGCCGCGCATGTGAGCAACTACTTCGCGACGCGCCCGCAGATCAGGCTCGCGCGGAAACTCATCGCGCTCGCCGGAGCGCCGGAAGGGTCGCACGTCTACTTCGGCAACTCGGGCGCCGAAGGCAACGAGGCCGCGCTCAAGATGGCGAAGCTCTACGGGGCGCGCCTGCGCGACGAACTCGGCACGGACAAGCCGTACCGCATCATCGCGCTGACGCACGGCTTCCACGGACGCACGATGGGCGCGCTCTCCGCGACCTGGAAGCCCGCGATCCGCGTGCCCTTCGAGCCGCTCGTGCCGAACTTCGAATTCGTCGACGCCAACGACCTGGACGCGATGAGGGCGGCCTTCGAGGCCGCCGATAAGGGCCCGGTGGCCGCGGTCATCATGGAGCTCGTGCAGGGCGAGGCGGGCGTGCTGCCGCTCGACGCCGCATACGTGCGCGGCGTGCGTGCGCTGTGCGACGAGCGGCGCGCGTTGATGATCATCGACGAGGTGCAGACGGGCGTCGGACGCACCGGATCATGGTTCGCGTTCCAGCGCGAGGATCTCGGCGGCGTCACGCCGGACATCGTCACCTTCGCGAAGGGCGTCGCCGGCGGTTTCCCGATGGGCGGCATGATCAGCTTCGGCGAGGAGGTGTCCTCGCTGTTCTCGCCGGGGACCCATGGTTCGACCTTCGCCGGCAACCCGTTGGGTGCGGCCGCCGCGCTCGCGACGATCGGCGTGATCGAGGAGGAGGGGCTCGTGCAGCGCGCCGAAGTGCGCGGCGAGCAGCTGCGCACCGACCTGCGCGCCGCCGACAACCCGTTGTTCGGGCAGGTGCGCGGACGCGGCCTGCTCAACGCGATCGTGCTGAAGCGTCCGTGCGCGCACGCCGCCGTGGACTGGGCGCTCGGGCACGGGCTCATCATCAACGCCTGCGCGCCGGACGTCATCCGTCTGGCGCCCCCGCTCGTCGTCAGCGAGCAGGAGGTGAACGAGGCGGTGGCGATCCTCTCCCAGCTGCCGGATGATCTTCCCGACGACTGAGCCATGCCGCTACGGGTCGCATCGCTTACGGGCGGCACCGGCACGGTTCGGCGCCGTCCGGCGTTACCGGCGGCGACGGTGACGAGGAGCCGTGTGGCACCATGCGCCGCCCGTAACGACGAATCGCGAGTCCGCTGCCCGTAAGCACGCGGGACAGGGGCGTCCGGCCACACTGCCGGTCCTCCGAAGCCCGGCCGAGTCGTCGGCCGATCCCAGCCGGTCCGCGATCCGTACCGGCGGCACACCTGCCAACCACAACAGACACAGAAAAGAAAGAAAAAAGGAGGCCATCATGGGACAGCTCCGTCACATGCTGCGCGACGACGACGTCAACCATGACGAGCAGAAGCAGATCCTCGAACTCGGCATGAAGTTCCGCGAGAACAGGTTCCACCACCGTCCGTTCGAGGGGCCGCAGGGCGTCGCCGTGCTGTTCGACAAGCCGAGCACGCGTACGCGTTCCAGTTTCTCGATCGGTGTCGCGGAACTCGGCGGCTACCCCCTCGTCATCGACAAGTCGGGCTCCCAGCTCGGCCGCGGCGAGCCGATTCGCGACACCACCGAAGTGCTCACGCGCATGGCGTACGCACTCGTATGGCGCACCTTCGAGCAGTCGCGCATCGAGGAGATGGCGCGTGTCGCGACGGTGCCCGTGGTCAACGCGCTCACCGACGAATTCCATCCGTGCCAGGTGCTCGCCGACTTCCTGACGATCGCGCAGTTCAAGGGCGGCGTGGATGCGCTCGAAGGCATGACGATCGCCTACCTCGGCGACGCGGCTAACAACATGGCCAACTCCTACCTCCTCGCCGGCGCCGTCGCCGGCATGCACGTACGGGTGGCGGGTCCGAACGGATTCCTTCCCGACGACGCCATCGTGCAGGACGCCGAGGCGATCGCAGCCACTACGGGCGGCAGCATCCTCGTGACCACCGACCCGCAGGAGGCGGTGCGCGACGCGGATTGCGTCTTCACCGACACATGGGTGTCGATGGGCGAGGAGGATCAGTACGCCGTGCGTTCGAAGCCCTTCTGGCCGTATCAGGTCAACGAGGGGCTCATGGCGCTCGCCAAGCCGGATGCGCTTTTCCAGCATTGCCTGCCCGCCTACCGCGGCAAGGAGGTGACGGCAGCCGTCATCGACGGTCCGCAGTCCGTGGTCTGGGACGAAGCCGAGAACCGTCTGCACGCGCAGAAGGCGCTGCTGACGTGGCTCATCGGCAAGCAGCGCGGCGACGAAAGCCTGCTTGTCTGATGACGGATCCGACGACGCCGCTGCAGCGTCCAGCCAGCCGGGCCGCTCGCCTCAACGCGATCGAGCAGGCGCTCGCCGACCATGTGGTCACGTCGCAGTCGCAGCTCTCCGAGATCCTCGCGGACCAGGGGATCGAGGTGACGCAGGCGACGCTCAGCCGCGATCTCGACGAGATGAACGCGACGAAGACGCGGCTGCCCGACGGCAAGGTGGCGTACACGATCGACGACCAGCCGATCCCCGCCGCCGGCCTCGACAGCGACGAACGTTCGCAGCAGCAGATGACGCGCATCCTGTCCGGACTCGTGACGTCCGTGGCGGCCGCCCGTAACCTCATCGTCGTGCACACGTCGTCGGGCGCCGCGCAGTACGTCGCGAGCGTCATCGACAAGCATCCGATAGGCGGCGTCCTCGGCACGATCGCCGGCGACGACACCGTCCTCGTCATCTGCGTGGACGATGCGATGGCGGAGCGCCGCTCCGTGTGGCTGCTCGAGGTCGCCTCCACGCAGAACTGAGCGCGATCGTCCGATTTGCGCGATCGCCCGATGTGGAGGCGCGCATGCGGAGGGCCGTACGACGTGTACGGCCTTCCGTTTTTTCGTGTGTTCGTGCGGCCGTGCGCCGCCGTCGATGCCGTCGGCGGCGGTCGCGACGCCGCTCGTGGACACGGAATGAATATTTATACAGAGGACTGTATATACTTATGAATATCTGAACAGAAAGGTCAACTCATGAGCGAACAGAATCGCATTGTGCTGGCGTATTCCGGTGGTCTCGACACCTCGGTCGCCATCCCGTACCTCAAGGATCGCACGGGCAAGGACGTCGTCGCCGTCTCACTCGACGTCGGCCAGGGCGGCGAAAGCCTCGAGACGATCAAGGAGCGCGCGCTCGCGTGCGGCGCCGTCGAGGCCTACATCGTGGACGCGCGCGACGAATTCGCGAACGAGTACTGCATGCAGGCGCTCAAGGCGAACGCGATGTACGAAGGCGTGTACCCGCTCGTCTCCGCGATCTCGCGTCCGCTCATCACGAAGCACCTCGTGCGCGCCGCCCATCAGTTCGGCGCCGACACGATCGCGCACGGTTGCACCGGCAAAGGCAACGATCAGGTCCGCTTCGAGGTCTCGATCCAGTCGATCGATCCCGAACTCAAGGCCATCAGCCCGATCCGCGATCTTTCGCTGACGCGCGACGTCGAGATCGCCTATGCGAACGACCACAAGCTGCCGATCGTGCAGACCGAGAAGAGCCCGTTCTCGATCGACCAGAACGTGTGGGGCCGCGCCATCGAGACCGGTTTCCTCGAGGATCCGTGGAACGCGCCGACGAAGGACTGCTACTCCTACACCGACGACCCCGACTTCCCGCCGGTCGAGGACGAGGTCGTCATCGAATTCAAGCAGGGCGTGCCCGTCAAGATCGACGGCCGCGACGTCACCCCGCTGCAGGCGATCGAGGAGATGAACCGCCGCGCCGGCGCGCAGGGCATCGGCCGCGTCGACCTCATCGAGGATCGTCTCGTCGGCATCAAGTCGCGCGAACTGTACGAGGCGCCGGGCGCGATCGCTCTCATCACCGCGCATCAGGAGCTTGAGAACATGTGCCTCGAGCGCGAGCAGCATCGCATCAAGCGCGACATCGACAAGCGCTGGGCCGAGCTCGTCTACGATGCGCAGTGGTTCTCGCCGGCGGTCAAGTCGCTCAACGCGTTCATCAACGACACGCAGCAGTATGTCTCCGGCGAGATCCGCATGGTCATGCACGGCGGCCGCGCCGTCGTCGTCGGCCGTCGTTCCGCGGAATCGCTCTACGACTACAACCTCGCGACCTATGATTCCGGCGACACCTTCGACCAGAACGCGTCGAATGGCTTCATCGAGATCTACGGACTGCCGACGAAGGTCGCCGCCGCGCGCGACGTCAAGTTCGGCAACGGCATCGAGGTCCCCGACAACGACGTCGAGTGACGTTGCACGCGACGCACATGCGAACGTTCTGATCATGGGGAGGGCGGCGGCCGCGCGCTGTGCGCCCTCCCCGCTGTTTCGGCCACCCGTCCCATGGGTCTCGCAACCTTGCAGGCGCCGCGCCGTTTAATGGTGGCGCATCTTGGCGGCGGCTCGTCACGGATGGGACTTATGGGCGGTACCGCTGCGGGCCGTCACCGCGTACGGGATGTGCATCGACTATGGGCGGCACCTGCCGCGTGCTCGCCGCTCCGGTCCGCGGGCGGTCTCGCTTACCGGATGCACCGTTGGTCTACGGGATGCACCGTCGATTTCCTACGGGCGTCGACGCCCATCCGCGTGCCGTAGTGCGTTGCCCTTACGGGCTGCACGCCCATTTCCGCGTATGGCGCGTATGGGAGGCATGCGATCCGCCTGTGCATCGATGTTCCTACGGTATGCATATCGTTCATGTGCCCCGCCGTCCGCGTCGTGTCCGGCAGCCGATCCCTTGCAGGGAGGCGCTTCCCGTAAGCGCCGCGCCGTCCGATTCGCCGTCCATGGGCAGCCGCATCCCGTAAGGTTTCCGCATCCGTAATGGCCTGCATCCGTAATGATGTGATGTAATGAATCGTGCTCGTGGATGCATACGACCCGTAACGGTGCGCAAGGGCGACCAACTGACGGCACCGGCGATGTGGCCGATGGCGCCTGATGGAATCCGATGCGATGCGTAACAACGGGATGCGCAATGCGACCCGTAACGATGCCGGGGCGTTCTTCGGCAGGCGGCGGCCATGGGAAACCGGCGGCGGATTTCGATGAACACCGGTAGGATGAGCACCGGCAGGAAGGACAACCAGGCGCGCCTGACGTCGCGCGCCGCGCATATCACGCCGTCGGCATGACGGCGAAGGAGACATGGAGACATCATGAGTGACGAACGCATCGTCGAAACGACCGACACCGAGACCGCGGCGGGCGCGTCGGAGCAGCAGCCGGGCGAGCATCTCGCGCTGTGGGGAGGCCGTTTCTCCTCCGGTCCGTCGGCGGAGCTCGCGCTGCTGAGCAAGTCCACGCAGTTCGATTGGCGCCTCGCCGACGACGACATCGCCGGTTCGCGCGCCCATGCGCGCGCGCTCGGACGTGCGGGCCTGCTCACCCCCGACGAGTTGCAGCGCATGGAGGCCGCGCTCGACGAGCTGCAGCGCCGCGTGGACGACGGTGAGTTCGCGCCGATCGAGGACGACGAGGACGAGGCGACGGCGCTCGAGCGCGGACTCATCGCCATCGCGGGCGATGAACTCGGCGGCAAGCTGCGCGCCGGGCGTTCTCGCAACGACCAGATCGCGACGCTCATCCGCATGTGGCTGCGCCGCCATGCGCGCATCGTCGCCAAGCAGGTGCTCGCGCTCGCCGACGCGTTGTGCGAGCAGGCCAAGGCGGCGGGACGCACCGTCATGCCCGGCCGCACGCATATGCAGCACGCGCAGCCGGTGCTGCTCGCGCATCAGCTCATGGCGCATGTGTGGCCGCTGCTGCGCGACGTCGAACGGTTCATCGATTGGGACGGCCGCGTCGACGCGAGCCCCTACGGTTCCGGCGCGCTCGCCGGCAACACGCTCGGCTTGGAGCCGACGGCCGTCGCGCGCGAACTCGGTTTCACGAAGGTCACCGAGAATTCGATCGACGGCACGTCGAGCCGTGATCTCGTCGCCGAATACTCGTTCATCGCTGCGATGATCGGCGTCGACGTCTCCCGCCTGTCGGAGGAGATCATCATCTGGAACACGCAGGAGTTCGGCTTCGTCACGCTCGACGACGCATACTCCACCGGTTCGTCGATCATGCCGCAGAAGAAGAACCCCGACATCGCCGAACTCGCGCGCGGCAAGGCGGGGCGCCTCATCGGCGACCTCACCGGCCTGCTCGCGACGCTCAAGGGGCTGCCCACCGCGTATGCGCGCGACCTGCAGGAGGACAAGGAGGCGGTGTTCGACCAGACCGACACGCTCGAGGTGCTGCTGCCCGCGTTCACCGGCATGGTGCGCACGATGCGATTCAACGCGGAACGTCTCGAGCAGGAGGCGCCGACCGGTTTCGCGCTCGCGACCGACATCGCCGAGTGGCTCGTGAAGAACGGCGTGCCGTTCCGCCATGCGCATGAGCTTTCCGGTGCGTGCGTCAAGCTGGCCGAAGGCCGTCACGAGGAGCTGTGGGACCTGTCCGACGACGATTTCATCGAGATCTTCCGTGATTTCGTGCCGCCGGAGCAGGCGGTGAAGGTGCGCGAGGTGCTGTCGACGGAGGGCTCCGTCTCCGCGCGCGCAGGCAAGGGCGGCACGGCGCCGACGCGCGTGCGCGAGCAGATCATGTCGGCGAAGTCGCAGATCGAACGCCTGCACGGCATGTTCCAGGCCAAGAGCGACGGCATCGCCTACAAGGCGACCGGCTCCCTCGCGAAGAAGCAGTGACGGCCGCATGACGCATGGGTGCGCCGCCGAACGACGTCCGGCGGCGCACCCGGTCGTATGCCGCGCGCCGTGCCGTCTGCGCAGTCGCCGCTGTGATGGAGGCGCCGCCGCGCACGCGCATCGATCCGCCATCGCTTACTGGTGGCCGCGTCTTACGGGAAGCAACGTCTTACGGGCGGCATCGTTCAAGGCGCAGCATCGCCTATCGGCGGCAGCGTCCGTGAACGGCCTCGTCAGCGACCCCATGCGTTATCGGACGCACTATCTACGGGATGCATCGATTACGGGATGCATCATCCGCGATGATCGCTAACGGGCGGCGCGCTGCACCTCCGGGAACGCTCGGCCGTGCACGGTGCGCCTGACGGCATGCGTCCTCTCGCGGTGAGCCCGGCAGTCGGAAGACACGGCGGACATGGTCCGGGCGTCTCCATGATGCTACGGGTCGCACCCCGTATGCATGCATCCCGTAAGGAAACGCCGCCGCCGATCGGGACGATGGCGCACGATCCCGCAACGATGACCACATCATGTCCGGATGAGGGAGGGTCATATGCTGAGCCGGGAACGCATCGACGCCATCGTGCGTCACTACGGGCGCGACATTCTGGAGCACGAGCACATGGAGATCGAAAGGAGGAGCCTGCAGCACGGCGACGTCACGACGTATGAGCATTCGCTGCGGGTGGCGCGGCTGAGCGTGGCGATCGCCGACCGGCTGCATCTGTGGAGGCATGTGGACCTGCGCGCGCTCGTACGGGCGGCGCTGCTGCACGACTACTTCCTGTACGATTGGCATGATTATGACGGCGGAAGCCACCGGATGCACGGATTCCGCCATCCGTACACCGCCGAAGCCAATGCGCGCGCCGATTTCGAGCTCGACGACATCGTCTCGAACAGCATCCGCACGCATATGTTCCCACTGACGCCGATACCGCCGCGATATCTCGAGGGGGTCATCGTGAACGTCGCCGATACGGTGAGCGCCGTGCGGGAGACGCTGGCATCGCGACTGTCGCGATGGAAGCGTGCGGATGCCGCCCGTAGGGGATCGACGTTGCGCCCGTAAGGATTCGACGGTGCCGCCCGTAGGGGAGACCGCGTTGGTCGGGCGGCTGCCCGCGAGCCGGCCCGGCGCCGCTTCGGGCGCCCCGGCAACGGGTCTGATGCCCCCGCTTACGGTACCGGCGCCGTGTCGGCGAGGTGTGACACACTGACAATGTTTGCCCCGCGCCGATCGGAGGGCGGGGGCACCCGTTCGAAAACTTCACAAGGAGATGTTTGGCATGGCTCACGTCATCGATTTCAAGGAAGCCGGATTCGATTCCGTGCTCGATGAATTGCAATGGCGCGGGTTGATCTCGCAATCCACCGACAGGGATCGACTCGCCGAGACGTTGAACGGGGAGCCCATCCATTATTACTGCGGCTTCGATCCGACCGCGCCGTCGCTGCACATCGGCAACCTCGTGCAGCTCATCATCATGCGTCATCTGCAGGAGGCCGGCCATCATCCGATCGCCCTCGTCGGCGGCGCCACCGGCCTCATCGGCGACCCCCGCCAGTCCGGCGAACGCATCCTCAACCCGAAGGACGTCGTCGAGCAGTGGTGCGAGCGTCTGCGCATCCAGATCGGCGACATCCTCGTGCAGGAGGGCGACAATCCGGTGACCTTCGTGTCCAACTACGACTGGACCGCGACGATGAACGTGCTCGACTTCCTGCGCGACGTCGGCAAGAACTTCCGTGTCGGCACGATGATGTCGAAGGACATCGTCGCCCGGCGCCTCAATTCGGAGGAGGGCATCTCCTTCACCGAATTCAGCTATCAGGTGCTGCAGGGCAACGACTTCCTGCACCTGTACGACCATTTCGACTGCGTGCTCGAGCTCGGCGGCTCCGATCAGTGGGGCAACCTCACCTCCGGACTCGACCTCATCCACAAGGTGCGCGGCGTCAACGTCAACGTCATGGCCAGCCCGATCATCACCGACGCCACCGGCAAGAAGTTCGGCAAATCCGAAGGCAACGCCGTGTGGCTCGACGGTTCGATGCTCAGCCCTTACAAGTTCTACCAGTTCTGGGTCAACCGTCCCGACGCCGAGATGGAGCGTCTGCTCAAGGCCTTCACGTTCCTGCCGAAGGCGCGCATCGAGGAGCTGATCGATGCCACCGAGACGAATCCGGGCGCGCGCGAGGCGCAGCGCGCGCTCGCCTGGGAGGTCACGAGCCTCGTGCACGGCGAGGATGCGACACGTCAGGCCATCGAGGCATCCACCGCGCTGTTCGGCCGCGGCGGCGACGTGGCCGAGATCGGCGAGGACATCCTCGAGGCCGCGCTCGAAGGCCTCAAGGTCGAGGACGAGGACGGCGCCAAGGCCTTCGCGAAGGCCGGCGCCGGCGACCGCGTCAGCGAGGCCGGCGTCAGGGCCGGCCTGTTCAAGTCGATCTCCGAGGCGCGCAAGACGATCAAGTCCGGCGGCGTGTACCTCAACAACGCGCGCGTCGAGGACGAGGAGCAGCTGCTCGGCGGCGACGATTTCCTGCAGGGGCGCTTCGCGATCCTGCGCCGCGGCAAGAAGGCGCTCGGCGTCGTCGAGCTTGGCTGATTTCTTGCACACCGACAGCCGAAACGGCGGATCCGGAACGCTGATTGGCTACACTGGAAGACAATGACGGACGAGGCGGGCGCGCATGCCCGCCTCTCGAATGAAAAAGGTACGAACATGGCAGACGAACGCGGATCACAGCATCATTCCCAGGGCGGCAACCGCCGCTACGGGTCGGGCAACGGCGGCCATCGTCACGGCTCCGGCGGCGGATTCCGCTCGCGGGGAGGATCGGACTTCCGCCGTGGCAACCGCAACGGCGGCGGACGCAACTTCCATCGCAACGACAACGGCGGCAGGAACAACGAGTTCCGCCGCGACGGCGAAGGAGGCGGCGAGTTCCGTCGCGACGGCGAAGGTCAGCGTCGTTTCCATCGCAACGGCAACGGCAACGGCGGCTACCGTTCCGGCAACCGTTTCCGCGGACGCGACGACGAACGCGGCGGTCAGCGCCGTGGATTCCGTCGTGACGGCGAAGGTCAGCGTCGCGATTTCCGTCATGGCGACGACGACCGCCGCGAGTTCCGCAACGGCGGCAACGGCGGTCAGCGCCGCGACTTCCACCGTCGCGATGACGACCGCCGCGACTTCCACCGCGACAACCGCAACGGTGGCAACGGCGGTCAGCGCCGCGATTTTCACCGTCGTGACGACGACCGCCGCGACTTCCGCCGTGACGACCGCCGCGGCCCTCGCCGCGACGGAGCCGATCGACAGGCGCACCACGACCGCAAGCGCGCCGAGTACATGGCGCATTCGCGCAAGAACTCGGACGGCACCGTCAGCTTCCCGTCGCAGAACCCGTACACGGACCGCCGCCCGGGCGAGCCGGTCATGCCGAAGGGCCTCGAATGGAGCATGCTGAGCAAGGACGAACGCGAACGTCTGCGCGGACTTTCGAAGGAGCACGCCGAGAACATCGGCCTGCACATCCTCGCCGCGTACACGCTCGAGGCCGACGATCCGCAGGCGGCGCTCGCGCACGCCAAGTGGGCCGCCAAGCAGGCGTCGCGCGTGGACATCGCCCGTGAGACGCTCGCGATGGTCGCCTACCGTCAGGGCGACTACAAGCTCGCGCTGCGCGAGTTCCAGACGGCGTTCCGCATGAACGGCTACCTCGACTACCTGCCGTTCATGGCCGACTGCGAGCGCGGTCTGGGCAAGCCGAAGAAGGCGGTCGAGATCGCGCTGTCCGACAACGCCAAGCAGCTCACCGGCGAGGCGAAGGCGGAGATGTTCCTCGTCTACGCGGGCGCGCTCAACGACATGGGCATGGTCGATCAGGCAATCGAAGTCGTCTCCAAGCTCGTACACGCCAAGGGACTGGCCGGCGAATACCGCATGCGCGCCGCGCAGGCCGAGCAGTACTTCCTGTCGGAGGCGGGACGCGACGACGAGGCCGTCGCGCTCGACGAGCTCATCGACGATTTCGAGGCGCGCTACGCCGACGTCGACGAGGACGAGACGAGCGACGACTTCGTCGTCGACTACGACGTCGAGGACCTCCCGGAGGATCTGCAGGCGAAGCTCGGCGTGACGCCCGACGACGCGCAGTACGCGCCGCTGGACGACGAGGACGGCGTCAACATGGACGACGAGACGCGCATCCCCGAGGAGGAGCAGCGCGCCGGCGCCGAAATGGACATCGAGCCCGCCGAGATGCAGGAGCGCAACTCGCGCCGCGACGAGGAGGGCGTGATGGGCGATCCCGATCTGAGCGACGCCGAGGACGACGTCGACGAGGAGGACGTCGAGGTCGGCGACTACGAAGAGCAGCTCAAGAGCGAAACGGAGTGACCGCGGCGTGCTGAAACCAACGAACACGCCGTTGTCGCGGCGCTACCGTCTCGCGTTGCTCGACCTCGACGGCGTCGTCTACTACGGCAGGAAGCCGGTCGCGCACGCCGCCGGCGCCATCCGCGACGCCGAAGGCCACGGCATGACGGTCGAATACACGACGAACAACTCGTCGCGCATGCAGGAGACGGTCGCCGAACAGCTGCGCGGCTTCGGCCTCGACGTGGATGCCCGGCAGGTGATCACGTCGTCCGTCGTGGCCGCGCGCATGGTCGCGCGCCATGCCGGCGACGGCGCGGACGTGTTCGTCGTCGGCGCCGATCATCTGCGCGACGAGGTGCGCAAGGCGGGGCTGCGCATCGTCGACGCCGGGGTTGACGACGACGGTCGCGCGCCGACCGCCGTCGTCCAGGGCTGGTACCCGCAGATGACATGGCGGCAGCTCGCCGAGGCGTCATTCGCCGTCGAACGCGGCGCACGGTACTTCGTGACGAACCGCGATCTGACGATTCCTCGCGAACACGGCGTGGCGCCCGGCTGCGGATCGATGATCCAGGCCGTCGTCAACGCGACCGGCGTGCAACCGGTCGCATCGGCGGGCAAGCCGGAACCGGCGATGTACGACGAGGCGCGCATGCTCGCGGCGCACGACGGCGAGGACATGGTCTCGGTCGGTGACAGCCTCGCGATCGGCGACCGTCTCGACACGGACATCGAGGCGGGCAACCGCGGCGGCTACGACTCGCTGCTCGTGCTCACCGGCGTCACCGATCCGGACCTGCTCATCCGCGCGCCGAAGGAGCTGCGGCCGACCTATGTGGCGCTCGACCTGCGCGGGCTCAACGAGGCGCAGCCGGCAGCGACGCGCGACCATGGCGGCGTGGACGGCGCAGGCGCGCGCGGCGACGTGTTCCGCTGCCGGAACGCGCAGGCGCGTTTCGTCGACGACGCGATCGTCGTCGACGACGTGACGAGCGTCGACGCGCTGCGCGCGGCCTGCGCGCTCGGCTGGGCCCTGCAGGACGACGGCGTCGATCTGGACGGCGTGGCATTGCCCGAGTTCTCCTTCGCCGGGGCGTGACGTGGGCGCGGACGAACGGCTCGACGTCGTGATGACGGCGCGCGCGTTGTCGCCCTCGCGCGCGAAGGCGCGCAGGCTCATCGACGACGGCCATGTGTACGTCGACGGCGTGCGGGCGCGCAAGGCGTCCGCGAAGGTGGATCCGCACGCGAGCATCGAGGTGCGCGGCGCCGACGACTACGTGTCGCGCGGCGCGTACAAGCTGCTCGGCGCCTTCGACGTCTTCGCCGCCGACGGCCTGACGGGGCCGGAGGGGCTCGACTGCCTCGACATCGGCGCGTCGACGGGCGGTTTCTGCGACGTGTTGCTGCGCGGGGGAGCGCGCCGCGTCATCGCGTTGGACGTCGGACACGGCCAGCTCGATCCGAGGATCGCCGGCGACGCGCGCGTCATCGAGATGAGCGGCGTCAACATCCGCGACGTGGACGCCGGCGATCTGCCCTACCGTCCGCAGATGGTCGTCTCCGATGTCTCCTTCATCTCTCTGACCTATGTCCTGCCGGTCGTGGCCCGGATCGCGGCGCCCGGCGCGCAGATCGTGCTGCTCGTCAAGCCGCAGTTCGAAGTGGGGCGCGAGGGACTTGGAAAGCACGGCATCGTCACCGATCCGCGCAGGCGCCGCGCCGCGCTCGAACATGTCGTCGAATGCGCCCGCGCCTGCGGGATGCACGTCGTGGCGACCGCCCCCTCGCCGATCGAAGGCACCCACGGCAACACGGAGTACCTGCTCTACGCGCATATGGGATGACCGCGGGGCGCCGGGCCGATGCCACCGCGTCCACGGCGATCCTCCATGAGACGGGAGCCTCATGTCACGGGCAGCCGATCTTACGGGCAGTCGATCTTACAGGATGCCGCTCCTATGGGTTGTTCTTATGGGCGGCCGTTCTTGTCTGTGGTCGTCCTTACGGGACAGCCGTCCTTATAAGAGACCGTGCCTACAGGCGGTATCCTACGGGCAGCTGTGCCTACGGGTGGTGGCTTCTCATGAAGGCGCCTTCTCTTCGGGCCGTTTGCGCTTACGGGCGGCTGCGCGGCGGCCGAGGGGCTTACGGGACGTATTCGCATGCGCGCATGCGCGGCGATGACGATGACGTCGTCCCCGCGAACGGCGGTCGATTCTCCTCCAGCCGGGACCGCGACGCTTCCTGTGCCGCGGACGGCGCACCTGTTACGGGCGGCGTCCGTCGCGAAACTGATCGCCCGTCGACGACGCGTGTCGTGCGCGCACGTTCGCGATACACGTCACCCGTAAGAAAAACGCGCTACCCGTAAGAACGACGGTGGACGACGCCATGCTGTTCGCGAATCGGCGTCGGCGGCTTCGTCAGCGGTCGGACGTGCCGCCCGTAACGGTTCAGCCGCGAATGAAGTGGTCGATCTGGTCCTGCTTGCCCATGATGATGAGTTCGTCGTTGCGGCGCAGCTCGAGGTTGTTGGACGCGTACTGGAACTCATGCCCCGGCGACTTGACGCCGACGATCGTGATGCCGTAGCGGTCGTGGATCTTCGCGTCGCCGATCGTGTAGCCGACGAACTGGGAAGGCGTGTGGATCTTGACGACGTTATATGCGCCTTCGAGCTCGATATAGTCGAGGTAATTACCGGAGACGAGATGCCCGACGCGCTTGCCGGCATCGGTCTCCGCGTTGATGATGTGGCGTGCGCCGATGCGCTGCAGGATGCGTGCGTGCTCCTTGGACACCGATTTCGCCCAGATGTCGGAGATGCCTGCGTCAAGCAGGTTGCCGGCGGTGATGACGGAGGCCTCGACGCTGTCGCCGATCGCGACGACGGCGATGTCGAAGTCCGCGGCGTTGAGCTGCTCGAGCGCGAGGACGTCGGTCATGTCCGCCTGGACCGTGGGAATCTGCGCGGACCAGCGGTTGACGAGCTCGGCGTCCTTGTCGACGGCGAGCACATCCTGACCCATCTCGTCGAGCGTCGTGGCGACCGCGCTGCCGAAACGGCCGAGTCCCACGACGAGCACGCTGCGATTATCTGCCATCCTGACCTCCTAAGGACTGCTGCAGCCCGCTTACCGGTAGTCGATGCGTCGACGGCGGCGAGCTGCCCGTGCACCTGTTTGGTGTTCCGCTACAGCATGCTACCCGTAACGATGTGCATCCCGTAGCAGCGTGCATCCCGTAAGCGATGCGCCGCACGAAGGATGTGCCACCCGCAAGCGACGACGAGGGGATCTGCGGTCAGCCGACGACGATCTGGTCGGTGGGGTAGCGGACGAGCTCGGTCTGGCGGGGACGGCTCACGGCGTACGCGAGCGTCATCGGCCCCATGCGGCCCACCAGCATCGTCGCGGCGAGGATATACAGGGACGGCGCGTTGTCCACGTTCGCGACGCCCACCGAGTAGCCGCCCAGGCCGAAGGCGGAGCAGGCGTCGAAGACGGCGTGGCTGAACGACGCGTCCGTGATGAGCATGAGCGCCACCGACGCGACGAGCACGAGCGCGAAGCAGGCGGTCGTGATGCTCACCGCCGTCATGACGACGTGCGTGTGGATGCGCCGCTTGAACGCGGTGACGTCGCTGTGTCCGGTGAACGCGGCCCTGCACACGAGCAGGATGACCGCGAAGGTCGTCACGCGGATGCCGCCGGCCGTCGACGTGCTGCCGCCGCCGATGAACATGACGGCGCTCATGAACACCTTCGTCGCCTCGCTCACCTGCGGCACCCAGGACAGGTCGAAGCCGCTCGAACGCGGCATCACGGCGGCGACCATCGCGCGGCGCATGCGCGTTTCGACGTCGGCGTATTTGAACAGCGCCGGGTTGTCCCACTCGACGGTGAGGAACCAGACGAGGGAGGCGAGCACGATCGCGAAGGTCGTCACCAGCGTGACCTTCGTGTGCAGGCTCCATCGCTTCGGACTGTGGTGGCGCCGCGCCGTGCGGTAGATGTTGAGGATGACCGGGAAGCCGAGCGTGCCGCAGAACGCGGAGAGCATGATCGGCATGCCGACCGCCCAGTTGTCGACGTACAGCCCGGCGCCGTCGGGCGTGAAGCCGGCGTTGTTGTAAGCCATCACGGCGAAGAACAGCGACTCCCACAACGTGCTGCCGACGTTGCCTTTGTTGACGTGGAACAAGCCGGGGAACAGGGCGATGAACGTGATGAGCTCGATGACGAAGGTCGTCGTGAGGACGACGGTGAGGACGCCGCGGATCTCGCTGAGCTTGTTCGTGCCGAGTTCGTTCGCCGTGAGCAGACGCTGCACCGCCTTGAGGTGATGGTTGACCGCGAGCGCGATGAGCGACGCGAAGGTCATCACGCCGAGGCCGCCGAGCTGGACGGAGAAGATGAGCACGGCCTGACCGAAGTACGTCCAGTGCGTCGTGGTGTTCACGATCGAGATGCCGCATGTGGACAGCGCGGACACGGCGGTGAAGAACGCGGTGGAGAATTCGGTCCTCTCACCGGGCTGTGTGGATATCGGCAGCAGCAGCAGTCCCGTCGACATGCTGATGAGCAGCAGGAAATAAAGGATCGTCAGTCGTCCCGGATGCGAGTTGAGCCGGTAGGAGAGCGAGCGTTTGAGCGGACGGCGTTCAGCGGCGGCTGCTTGTTCGAAGGTGTCGCCGGAGAACCACCAGGCGTATCCCTTCGACGCGTCGCTGTTCGACGCCGATTCGTCGAACAGGAGATTGGCCATGCTGCCTCCGATTGGTTGCCATCCTTGTTTCCAGTACGCTGCCATTGTAGATGGGTCGGTGACGTTTCGTCGACCTGCGCATCCAACGAAGGCTTACGGGATGCATATGGATGATCGCCGCAGGATACGCGTATGGATGCTTACCGGATGCACATGGGGCGCCCCATGGATGGCCGCCGGATGTCTCGGGGAGACCCCGGAGGAGAGCCAAGTGCTATCGATGACGGTGCTGAATCGCAATGGGATGCATGCCGGCTGTCCGAGGTCGTCGGCGGGACGCTTACGGGATGCGTGCCGTCGGAATGCTTACGGGAGGCACGGGATTTGTCGGCGATCGATGGGGTCGCGGAGGGCAGCGTATGCGATGGGGCGCAGTCTGCGGGAATGTGACCTGTAGGAGCAGGGAGTGCAGTGCGATTCCTGGTTGGCGGCGCGTCGTTCAAGGCGCATGCGCCGGCTACGAGGGGGCGCCCTCCCGTAGAGGATGCCTCCCGTAACGAGCAGCTTCCACAAGGAGACGCGATCCGCGAGGAATGTGATTTGATGTGAGCGTCGGATGTGGGATATGTGGCATGTGCCGCCCGTAAGCAATATGCCGCCCGTAAGCAAGTGGAACCCCGCCAGTGGCGCCACCCAGCGTGAGCATCGCGGTATGCCGCCCGTAAGCAGGTGGGACCCCCGTAAGAGCGACCGCCCGTAAGATATGCCGCGCCCGTAGACGGCCGTCGTCCGCGGACGGCGCGCGGCGGCGCGGACGGCCGTGTCCGACGAGGTCGTCGCAGGGCGTGCGTTTGCGCATTCGCCGGTTCCATTACACTGTGAGTGGAAACATCGTGCGTAAAGGGGTGTGCATGCAGGCAGCGCAAACGAAAGGGCCGCGTCACGTCGTCGTCGTGACCCATGAAAGGCTCCGACGCAGCGCGGTCGTCGAGAACGCGATCGCGCAGCTGCGCGACGAGGGCTTCGACGTCGCCGTCATCGACAACACGGCGGCGCCCGACTTCGGCTCGCCGTCGCCGAAGGTCGACCCGGACACCGAGATCGTGCTCGTGCTCGGCGGCGACGGCACGATCCTGCGCGCCGCCGAACTCGTCACCTGCACCGACGTGCCCATCCTCGGCATCAACATGGGCCATGTCGGCTTCCTCGCCGAATTCGAAAGCTTCCAGATCCATGAGGCGATCCACCGCATCGCCATGCACGACTACAGCATCGACGAACGCATGATCGCGCATGTGGACGTGTGGCTGCCCGGCTCGCAGGCGCCGCTCGGCGACTGGGCGCTCAACGACATCACGATCGAGCGCGCCGACCGCGGCAAGATGGTCGAGCTGTCGATCGCCGTCGACGGCGTGGCGATGAGCTCCTTCGGCTGCGACGGCATCATCGTCTCCACGCCGACCGGTTCGACCGCATACGCGTTCTCGGCGGGCGGACCGATCATCTGGCCGACGGTGGAGGCGCTGCTGCTCGTGCCGCTCGCGGCCCATGCGCTGTTCTCCCGTCCGATCGTCATTGGCTCGGATTCGACGTTCTCGATCCGCATCGACGACGATTCAACGTCCGACGGCTGGATCTGCTGCGACGGACGGCGTCAGCGCCCGCTGCCGCGCGGCGCGCGCGTCGACATCCGCCAGTCCTCCGGGCGCCTTCGCCTCGCCCGCCTCTCCGACGCGCCGTTCACGAGCCGGCTCGTCACGAAGTTCAACCTTCCGGTCGTCGGATGGCGCGACCTGCATCCGGGTGACAGCGCGCGCGTCGACACGTCGTTGCGCGGGCAGGGCGACTTCGACGACCCCGAACGCGGCAACGGGGTGACGGCGGACATGACGACGGAACAGGAACGGTGACAGGTGCTGGAGGAACTCGAACTGCGTGATCTGGGACCGATCCGGGAGGCGAAGCTCGTCCCCGCGCGCGGCATGACGTCGATCACCGGCGAGACCGGCGCCGGCAAATCGATGCTGCTCAGCGCGATCAGGCTCATCTCCGGAGGCGCCGCCGATTCGGGCCGCGTCTCGGCGGGCGCCAAGCAGGCGTGGGCGCAGGGCATCTTCCAGGCCGACGACGGCGACGCGGCGCTTGCGGTCGCGGAGCAGGCGGGGGCGAACGTCGACGACGGGGAGATCTTCGTATCGCGCATCGTGCCCGCGTCCGGACGCTCGCGCGCCATCCTGTGCGGCAGGACGGTGCCGAAATCGGTGCTCGCTGCGCTCGCGCAGGAGCTCATCACGATCCACGGGCAGAGCGACCAGCTGCGCATCGCGTCGCCGGCGCGCCAACGCGAGTTTCTCGACCGCTGCGCGAACAACGAGAAGGAACGGCGCGCCTACGCGAAGGCGTGGGACATGTACCGCGAGATCGACGACCGCCTGCGCAGGCTCGGCTCGCAGGAATCGTCGATGCGACAGCAGGCGGACTATCTGCGGGAGTCGATCGCCCGCATCGACCGCGTCGACCCGCAACCGGGTGAGCTCGAGGAACTCAAAAGCCAGCGCGAGCGCATCGAGCACGCCGCGCAGATCAACGCAGGGGTCGCCGGCGCGCTCGCGGCGCTCGACTCCTCGCAGGGAGACGGCGGCGACGACTACCGGGGCGCCGACGAGCTCGTCCGCTATGCCGCGCAGGCGCTGCGCGGCATCCGTCTGGGCGGCGTGTTCGAACAATGCGCGGACCGTCTCGATTCGCTGCAGGCGGAGCTCGAGGACATCTCGTTCACGCTGTCGCAGCAGCTCGACCTCGACGACTCGGGGGAGGATCTCGATACGATCAACGGCCGTATCCACGAACTCGATGAGCTCGCGCGCCGTTGGGGGCCGACGCTCGACGACGTCATCGCATGGCGTGACAAGGCGCGCTTCGACGTCGAGGATCTGGACGCATCCCCTGAAAAGCTCGAGGAACTCTCGGCGGAGCGCGACCGCCGGCTGCTCGCCGCGCGCAAGGCGGCCGCGGCGCTGACGAAGACGCGCGAACGTGCGGCGAAGCGGCTGTCGAAGGACGTTGACGACGAGCTCGCGCAGCTGGCGATGGCCGACGCATCGCTGACGATCGCCGTGCACGCGCGGGACGGCGACGCCGCGCTCGACATGAACGGCGGCGACGACGTCGAATTCCTGTTCACGCCGTTCAAGGGGTCGCCGGCACTCGCGATGGGCAAAAGCGCGTCCGGCGGCGAGCTCAGCCGTCTCATGCTCGCGTTGGAGCTGTCGTGCGCCGGCGAACGCGCGGGCGGCGAATCGGATATGGACGGCGGGACGATGCCGGCGATGACGTTCATCTTCGACGAGATCGACGCAGGTGTGGGCGGCAAGGCCGCAGTGGAGCTCGGCAGAAGGCTCGCCAGGCTTGCCCGGCGCGCGCAGGTGATCGTCGTGACGCATCTGCCGCAGGTCGCGTCATGGGCCGACAGCCAGTTCGTCGTCGGCAAAAGCGAGGACGGCAACGGCGTCGTGAGCACGCATGTGCGCGAGGTCATCGGCGATGCGCGCATCGAGGAGATCGCGCGCATGCTCGACGGCAGCACGACGCCCACGTCGCTCGAGCATGCGCGCGAACTGCTCGCGTCCTCGAAGCTCGCATGACGCGCCGGCGCGGACGCCATCACGCCTGCAGGCGGTGTCCGAAGCCACTTCATGCTTACGGGAAGCGGCGTGCTTGACGATGGTTGAACGATTCGACCCGACAGGAGGCAATGCGATGAACGATGCGCTTACGGGCGGCACATCGACGAACGATGCGGCAACGGGCGGCTTCGTGCGCTCCACCGATGCCGTTACGGGAGGCGCCGCCGATAACACGGGGCGTGCCGCGATCTTCGATCTGGACGGCACGCTGCTCGATTCGATGGGCGTGTGGGACCGGATCGACGAGGAGTTCCTCGCAAAACGCGGCATCGCCGTGCCGGACGACTACATGGCGAAGGTGAGCGCGATGCAGTTCATGGAGATCGCCGAATACACGATCGAACGGTTCGGCCTGCGCGACACGCCGGAGGAGCTCGTTGCCGAATGGAACGGCATGGCGAAGCGGATGTACGCCCAGGTCGTGGAGCCCAAGCCCCACGCCGTCGGGTATCTGCGCGCGCTCAAGGCGAGCGGCGCACGACTCGCCGTCGCCACGACGATGCTGCCCGATCTGCGCATGCCGGCGCTGGCCCATGCGGGGATGGCGGACCTGTTCGATGCGGTCGTCGGCGTGGACGATGCCGGCGACCGGGGCAAGGAGCATCCGGACGTGTATCTGCTGGCCGCGCGACGGCTGGGCGTCGATCCGGCCCGTTGCACCGTGTTCGAGGATCTGTTGGCGGGCATGCGGTCGGCGAAGTCCGTCGGGATGCAGGTGTGGGCCGTGCACGACGACTCCTCCGACCATGACTGGGAGCGCATCTGCGCGCTCGCGGACGGCGTGCTCTTCGACTTCGCCGATGCGCCGCGCCTGCTGCGGTAAGTCGCACTACCGGTGGCATCACGTGTGATCATCGTCGCCGCTACCGGTAGCGATTGCGAACGCGACCCGTAACGACGCACGACCCCGCCCGCGCTCCATAAGGAGCGCGGGCGGGGTCGTGCGTCGTTACGGTGTCATCAGGTATCGCGCGTCCGATGACACGGCGCCCATGTCACAGGCGGTCGGCGCATTGTTCGACGTAGTGGCCCATGTCGGAGATCTCGACGCAGTCGCGGAAGCGCACGTCGGCGGTCTCGAGGTCGCGCAGCATCGGCGGGATCTCGGTGTCCGTCTTCGCGCTCAGCTCGTCCATGCATTCGAAGTCGGTGCCGTCGTGCTTGAGCCCGAGCGCCTCGTTGACGACGCGCGGGAACTTGTACGGGCTGGCGGTGCTCAGCAGCACGCGCGGCACGCCGGGTTCGGCGGGCATCTGCTGCATGACGAAATAGCCGCATGCGGTGTGCGGGTCGAGCACGTAGCCGTGTTCGCTGAAGCATTCGGCGATCATCTGGCGCACCTGGTCCTCGTCGGCCCAGCCGGTGGCGAACAGGCGGCGGATCTGCGCGAGCAGCTCCGCCGGCACCTCGAACGCGCCCCATTCGGCGAGGTCGTTCATCAGGTAGGTGATCAGGCGCGGGTCCTTCTCGCTCATGTAGTAGAGCATGCGTTCGAGGTTCGAGGAGATGAGGATGTCCATCGACGGCGAGATCGTCTCGTAGAACGGGCGCTTGCGGTTGTAGGTGCCGGTCGTCAGGAAGTCGAAGAGCACGTTGTTCCTGTCGGAGGCGACGACGAGCTGGCGCACCGGCAGGCCGAGCATCTTCGCGTAGTAGCCGGCGAGCACGTCGCCGAAGTTGCCGGTCGGCACGACGAAGTCGACCGGGTCGCCGACGTTGACGACCTGCTTCTCGAGCAGCTGCGCGTACGCGGAGAAATAGTAGACGACCTGCGGCACGAGGCGGCCGACGTTGATCGAGTTGGCCGACGAAAGCACGACGTGCGCGTCGCTTTCGAGACGCGCGGCGAGGTCCTTGTCGCCGAAGATCTTCTTGACGGTGGACTGCGCGTCGTCGAAGTTGCCCTCGACCGCGCACACGTTGACGTTGCCGCCGGTCTGCGTCGTCATCTGCAGCTCCTGCACGCGGCTGACGCGGCCCTGCGGGTAGAAGACGGTGATGCCGGTGCCCTCGGCGTCGGCGAAGCCGGCGAGCGCGGCCTTGCCGGTGTCGCCGGAGGTGGCCGTGACGATCATGATCCTCTCGTCCGGGTCGCCGTCGGCCGGCGTCGTGCGCGCCATGAAGCGCGGCAGGATCTGCAGCGCGACGTCCTTGAACGCGCATGTGGGTCCGTGGAACAGTTCCATGACCCAGTCCTCGCCGAGCGGCCTGACCGGGGTGATGCGCTCGTCCGACCACTGCGGCCCGTAGGCCTTTGCGATGCACTCCTTGAGCTCGTCGGCGTCGAAGTCGTCGAGGAGCACGGAAAGCACGTCGTAGGCGATTCTCTGGTAGCTCTTGCCGGCCAGGCCGTCGATCGGGACGAGGCGTTCGCCGAGTTCGTCGGTGACGAAGAGGCCGCCGTCGTCCGCGATGCCCTTGCGGATGGCCTGCTTCGAGGTCAGTGAGTCGGTGGTGCTGCGTGTGCTGTGGAACTTGTTCACTCGTCCGTCCTTGCGATGTAGAGAGATGACAGTGTGCGGATGATTTCAGTATAGGGTTCACGGACGAAAGCCACGGGGCCGCTGTCCGGGTTGCGGAACGCGCGGCCGTGGACGGCGCCCGCCATGAGGGCAGGGCGTCCACTAATGTGCAAGTATGACGAACACACAGAGCGAACACAACAAGGTCAGCGACGACGTCTTCGACGCGGTGTGCGCGATGGCCGACCGTGCGGCGGCCGCGCAGGCGAAGCTCGCGAAGGCCACGACCGACGTGAAGAACGGCCTGCTCAATGCGATCGCCGACGCGCTCGACGCGCGCGCCGACGAGATCGCCGGCGCGAACGCCCTGGACATGAGCCAGGCCTTCGACGACGGCATGGACGCCGGCAAGCTGGACCGTCTCAAGTTCGACGTGACGCGCATCGCCGCGTCGGCGAACGACATGCGCCACGTCGCGACGCTGCCCGACCCGGTCGGTCAGGTCGTGCGCGGTTTCGAGGCGCCCAACGGCCTGCGTCTGCAGCAGGTGCGCGTGCCGATGGGCGTCATCGGCATGATCTACGAGGCGCGCCCGAACGTGACCGTCGACGTCATCGCGCTGTGCATCAAGTCGGGCAACGCGGCGATCCTGCGCGGCGGCCACGCGGCGGAGCGCACGAACGCGGCGACGCTCGCGATCGTCGGCGACACGCTGCGCGAACTCGGCTTCGACGACGCGCTCGTCGCCTCCGTCGACGCGTACGGCCGCGAGGGCGCGACCGCGATGATGGAGGCGCGCGGCCACGTCGACCTGCTCGTGCCGCGCGGCAGCGCCAGACTCATCCAGGCCGTCGTCGAGAACTCGAAGGTCCCCGTCATCGAGACCGGCGCCGGCAACGTCCACATCTACGTCGACCGTTCCGCCGACCTCGCCAAGGCCATCCCCGTCATCCTCAACGCGAAGACGCAGCGCGTCGGCGTGTGCAACGCCGCCGAGAAGCTCATCGTCCACCGCGACGTCGCCGGGGAGTTCCTGCCGGCCGTCGCCCGGGCGCTCGCCGACGAGGACGTCGTCATGCACGCCGACGAGGTCTCCTACAGGATCATCGGCGACGCGAACATCCGCGACATCAAGCTGTTCGAGGCCGACGAGGCCGACTGGGGCACCGAATACCTCGCCCTCGAGATCGGCGTGCGCGTCGTCGATTCGATGGACGAGGCGATCGCGCACATCAACCGCTATTCGACGCATCACACCGAGGCGATCCTCGCCGAGGACTACGGCGCGATCGAACGCTTCACGAAGGACGTCGACTCGGCGGTCGTCATGGTCAACGCCTCCACCCGCTTCACCGACGGCGGCGTGTTCGGCTTCGGCGCCGAGCTGGGCATCTCCACGCAGAAGATGCACGCACGCGGCCCGATGGGCCTGCAGGAGATGACGACGACGAAGTGGATCGGCTACGGCACGGGCCAGGTGAGGGCATGAGCGGGCGCGATCTGCTGAACGAGGCCGCGAACGGGGCCGAGGAAGCCGCCGGGACTCGCGACGATGTGGCGACCGTCACCTTCGACGACGCCCATGTGCTCGCGAACCCGTGGGGCGTCGACCTCTCCGACAGGCGCAACATGCTCAAGGTCGCATCCGAGCGGCTCAGCCTCGTACGCTACGTGTTCCTCGTGCAGATCGAGGACGGCATCGCCTCGGCGGCGCAGCGCGCGTCGCTCGAATACGCCGACGCCGTGCTCATCGGATGGCCGGAGACGGACGCCGACGACGTCGTGGCCGTCGACGACGAACGCTACCGCGACGTCGTCGAGCAGACCATGCTGATGGAGGACTACATCGACCGTTTCCGCGCGATGGAACGCGACGGCGACATCGACGGCATGACCGACACGCTCATCCGCATCACCGAACGCGTCGCCCATGTGCGTCGCGCGTTTCAGCCGACCTTCCTGCTGCCGACCTTCGCCGAGATCCGGCGCGTCGTGCAGGACGAGTGGAACGAGGACATGGGCAAGATCGACCCCGACGGCGAGTCGTCCGACGACCGCGCGCAGGAGCTCACGCTGCAGCAGGAGATCGACCGCGGCGCCGCGGACAGCGCCGCGGTGGACGTTCAGGAGAGGCGCTGACATGGCGCGCAGCGACGCCGACGACGCCGCGAACTCCGGCGGTGAGCCCCGGCGCATGGCCGAACTGTCCGTGACCGACGCCGCCACGGCGCATCTCGTCTCGCCGCCGGGGCGCCGTTCGCCCCGCGGCAACTGGCATGCGCGGCCGCGCATCGGCATCATGGGCGGCACCTTCGATCCGATCCACAACGGCCATCTCGTCGCCGCGTCCGAGGTCTCGTGGGTGTACGACCTCGACGAGGTCGTCTTCGTGCCGACCGGACGCCCGGTGTTCAAGCTCGACAAGCATGTGACGAACGCCGAGGACCGCTATCTGATGACCGTCATCGCGACCGCGTCGAACCCGAAGTTCACCGTCTCGCGCGTCGACATCGACCGTCCCGGCGTCACCTACACGATCGACACGCTGCGCGACCTGCGCGCGCTGTATCCGGACGCCGAGCTGTTCTTCATCACCGGCGCGGACGCCGTCGCCGAGATCATGCGGTGGAAGGACGTCGAGCAGATGTTCCGCATCGCGCACTTCGTCGCCGTCACGCGCCCCGGCTATTCGTCGGCGGTCACGCTGCCGGCGGGACGTGTCGACATGCTCGAGATCCCGGCGCTGGCGATCTCGTCGACCGACGTGCGCGAGCGCGCGACGCACGGCGAGCCGGTGTGGTACCTCGTGCCCGACGGCGTCGTCCAGTACATCGGCAAACACGGCCTGTACCGCGGCCGGGGCTGAACGCCCCGCGCCGGCGCACGTCAGCTGCCGGCACTACACTGGGGACACGGTTACGAACCAATTGACGTTTGGAGATACGGTGAGCGCAATCCTCGAAGGCAAACCAGACAAGAACCTGATACTCGTCACCGGAAGGGCGCATCCCAAGCTCGCCCGGGACGTCGCCGACCAGCTCGGCATCGACGTGCTCGAGACGACCGCCTACGATTTCGCGAACGGCGAGATGTACGTGCGCTACACCGAATCCGTGCGCGGCGCCGACGTCTTCGTGCTGCAGAGCCATAGCAGCCCGGTCAACCAGTCGATCATGGAGCAGCTCATCATGATCGACGCCCTCAAGCGCGCGTCGGCGCGTTCGATCACCGCGGTGAGCCCGCTGCTCGGCTATTCGCGTCAGGACAAGAAGCACCGCGGACGCGAGCCGATCTCGTGCCGTCTGGTCTTCGACCTGCTCAAGACGGCCGGCGCCGACCGCATCATGAGCGTCGACCTGCACGCCGCGCAGTCGCAGGGCTTCTTCGACGGCCCGGTCGACCATCTCATCGCGATGCCGGTGCTCGTCGACTACATCCGCGACCGGTTCTCCAACCAGCTCGACAACGTGACCGTCGTCTCCCCGGACGCCGGCCGCATCCGCGTCGCCGAGCAGTGGGCGCAGCGCCTCGGCGGCGGCCCGCTCGCCTTCGTGCACAAGACGCGCGACATCACGCGGCCGAACCAGGCCGTCGCGAACCGCGTCGTCGGCGACGTCAAGGGCAAGGACTGCGTGCTCGTCGACGATCTGATCGACACGGCCGGCACGATCGCCGGCGCGTGCAAGGTGCTGCAGGAGGCCGGCGCGAAGTCGGTGACCGTTGTCGCGACGCACGGCGTGCTCTCCGGCCCGGCCGTCGAGCGGCTCAAGAGCTGCGGGGCGCGCGAGGTCGTCCTCACCGACACGGTGCCGATCCCCGAGGAGAAACGCTGGGACGGCCTGACCGTGCTGTCGATCGCGCCGCTGCTGGCGAGCGCGATCAAGGCCGTGTTCGAGGACGGATCGGTCGCCGAGCTCTTCGACACCTATCCCGAGCATCACGGCAAGGGCTTCCTCTTCGCCTGATCCGCCGCGGGGCGCCATGTGGTCCGCCCCTATGGCATAATGGACACTTGGCGGGCGTAACCCGCCGTTCCCCCATGGTGTAATGGCAGCACACGGGTCTTTGGAACCCTTTGTCTTGGTTCGAGTCCAGGTGGGGGAGCCAGCGGCGTCCGCATCCGGCCTTCGGCGTTTGGATGCGGACGCCTTTCGCATCAGGGACATCGGACCATTGGGCACACCCACGAATAAGGAGAACAGATGACGGTAATCGCCGCAATCGTGCTGGCAGCCGGCGAGGGCACGCGCATGCGCTCGTCGAAGCCGAAGGTGCTGCACACCTTCGCGGGCAAGACCTTCCTCGAGCGCGTCATGGCCTCCGTCGGGGCGCTCGGGCCGGACACGCTCGCCGTCGTCGTGCGCCATCAGGGCGAACGCGTCGCCGAGGCGGCGCGCGGCTACGACCCCGACGTGACGATCGTCGAACAGGACGACATCCCCGGCACAGGCCGCGCCGTGCAGTGCGCGATGCGCCGGCTCTCGCCGGACGGCGCCCTCGACGGCGACGTGCTCATCACGGCCTCGGATATGCCGCTGCTTGACACGGCGACGCTGCAGGCGCTGCTCGACTACCATGCGGCGAGCGGCGACGACGCGACGGTGCTCACGACGGTGCTCGACGACCCGACCGGCTACGGCCGCATCATCCGCGATTCCGACGGCGACGTCCTCAAGATCGTCGAGCAGAAGGACGCGAACAGCAGCGAGCTGGCCGTGCGCGAAGTGAACACGTCGGTGTACGTCTTCGACGCGCATGTGCTCGCCGAAGCGATCGCCGGCCTCGACGCGGACAACGCGCAAGGGGAGTTCTACCTGACCGACGCGCTCAAGGCCGCGAAGGCGAGCGGCAAGGTCGGCGCTTTCGCGGCGCCTGATCCGTTGAGCGTCGAAGGCGTCAACGACCGCGTGCAGCTCGCCGCGCTCGCCGGCGCGCACAACGCGCGCGTGTGCGAGCATTGGATGCGCGAGGGCGTGACGATCCTCGACCCGTCCACGACGTGGATCGAGGACGACGTGACGATCGGCCGCGACGCGACGATCCTGCCCGGCTGCTTCCTGCAGGGGCGCACCGTCGTCGGCGAGGAGGCCGTCGTCGGCCCGTGCACGACGCTCATCGACGCGACCGTCGACGCGGGCGCGACCGTCGAGCGTTCGCGCGTGCAGGCGTCGCACATCGGCCGCGGCGCGAACATCGGCCCGTGGACCTACCTGCGCGCCGGCAACGAGCTCGGCGTGGGCTCGAAGGCGGGCGCCTTCGTCGAGATGAAGAAGGCGCGCATCGGCGACGGCACGAAGGTGCCGCATCTGAGCTACGTGGGCGACGCCGACCTCGGCGAGCGCACGAACATCGGCGGCGGCACGATCACGGCGAACTACGACGGCGTGCACAAGAACCACACGACGATCGGCTCGGATGTGCACATCGGCGCCGGCAACCTCTTCGTCGCGCCGGTCGAGGTCGGCGACCACGTCACAAGCGGCGCCGGATCGGTGATCCGCCATGACGTCCCGGACGACGCGATGGTCTATTCAGAGAACACGCAGCACATCGTGCAGCATTGGAAACCAGCTTGGGAGCGTTGATATGACGGCACTTGAATCATCCATCGAAGCGGTGCGGACCGCGGCGGCCGCCGCCGACCGAATGAAGGCGGTCGACATCGCCGCCTACGACGTGAGCGATCTGGTCGGCATCACCGACTGCATGCTTCTGGCGTCCGCGACGAACGAGCGGCAGGTGCTCGCAGTCGCCGAGGAGATCGAGAAGGACCTGTACACGAAGGGCGGCAAACTGCAGCCGCGGGGCCGCGAGGGCATCCAGGAGGCGCAGTGGATCCTGCTCGACTACGGCGATTTCATCGTCCACGTCATGCATGAGGAGGCGCGCGACTTCTACCATCTCGAGAGGCTGTGGCGCGACTGCCCGCGCATCGACCTCGAATTGCCCGATGCGGACGCCGCCGGCGCGGACGCCGCCTGACGGGGGCGGCGATGACGGCGATCGAGACGGTACGTTCGATCACGCTCGTGCGCCATGGGCGCACCTCGTACAACCTCGCCGGCCGCGTCCAGGGCGGCATCGACATCCCGCTCGACGACGTCGGGCTGTGGCAGGCGCGCCGCACCGGCGACGCGCTGCGCGAGCTCTACGTCGAACGCGACCCCGGCGCGCGCCAGCTCGTCGTCGCCTCGGACCTGAGGCGTGCGAGCCGCACCGCGCATCTGTTCGACGACCCCTTGGGGCTCGAGGTCCACACGGATCCCCGCCTGCGCGAACGCAGCTTCGGCGATTGGGAGGGCATGTCCGGCGACGAGCTCGACGCGCAGTGGCCGGAGGACTTCGCGCTGTGGTGCCGGGGCCTCGGCGGCGAGATGCGCCATCATGCCGAATCGCACGAGCATGCCGGCGCGCGCGGCGTCGAGGCGCTGCGCGACTGGTCGCACCGGGGCGGCGCCAACACCGACCTGTTCGTGTTCTCCCACGGCGCTCTCATCGAGAACACGCTGCAGGTGCTGTTCGGCATCGGCGCGGCGCTTCCGGACTTCGTCTCCGTCACCTCGATGCGCAACGCGCACTGGGCGCGCCTGGTCAACGCGGGGCTCGACGACCCGGACCGTTGGATCCTCGTCGACTACAACCACGGGCCGGCGCTCGCCGACACTGAGCTGTGGGAGAACCCGACACGGCATGCAGCCGATGACCGGTGAACTGGTCTATGCTTATGGCAGTTTTGCCCACCGACGCGCCTGACGCCCGATCCGGGCGCCGGAGGCGCCATGACCGGATGAATCGACCGTGAAGAATTTTCTCAAAGGATTATCGTTCTCCCAGCTGCTCGCGGGCGCGCTCGCGGCGGTCACGTCGTTCCTGCTGTCGTCGAAGATCGGCATCGCGGGTTCGGTGATCGGCGTCGCCGTCGCATCGATCGTCTCGACGTCGGCGTCGCAGATCTACCAGAACGTCATCGACGCCTCGAGCAAGAAGCTGCAGGACGCCGCCGCGCAGCAGCTCGGCGAGCAGACGGATGGCGGCCGCGACGGCGCCTCCGACGACGCGCAGACGGATGAATCGGACGGCCAGGCGTCGAAGGACGGGAAGCGCAAGGGGCGCGTCGCCGCGTCGGATGCCGCCGGCGCGGCCGGGACTCCATCGTCCGGCCGACCGCAGCTCACCCGCCACGACAAGCGCGTGGCGATCGTCGTGGCCGTCGTCTCGGGTCTGATCGCCGTCGCGGTGACCGCCGGCGTCATCCTCGCTCTCACCGGCGGCAGGGGGACCGATTCGGTCGTCCACGACATCGTCAGCCCGAGCGTGACGAGCGAGGAGGGCGGCGAGCTGTCTCCGTCGCCGTCGCAGGGCGTCATCACGCCGACGCCGGACGCGACGCCGACGCCGGACGCGACATCGACGCCGGACGCCGGCTCGACGCAGCCGACGCAGGAGCCGCAACAGCAGGACGGCACCGGCACGAAGGACGACTCGGGCTCGGATGCCCCGATCGTAGAACCGAGTACGTCGCCGTCGGCGAGCCAGGGGACCGGCGCCGCGGACGGCACTCAGGGCGGCGGCTCGACGGATTCGGGTCAGGACGGCGGGACCCAGCAGGGCGACGGCCGGCAGAAGGACGACGCCGGACAGCAGCCGCAGTGATCGCATCGTGAAGGGGTCGGCGCGTCGCGCAACGCGACACGCCGGCCCCTTGCATATCGAAAATTCACGATGTATGCTATCTCGAGTTGGCTGAAACAAGCCGACGGGGCTATGGCGCAGCTGGTAGCGCATCTCCATGGCATGGAGAGGGTCAGGGGTTCGAATCCCCTTAGCTCCACGAAGGTTCCTGATGACAGGTTCCCCTTATGGGGCTATGGCGCAGCTGGTAGCGCATCTCCATGGCATGGAGAGGGTCAGGGGTTCGAATCCCCTTAGCTCCACGATTCACACCCGGCTTCGGTCGGGTTTTTCGTTATCGGCGCGCGGGACGCCGATGTGGGCGGCGTCACATGTGAGCATGGCGACGTGTGTCGCGCTCACTTCACAGCGCAACGGGGCATGTGGCGCCCAGCGGGCGCGTAGTGTGGGGAAGGTATAGAAAGGAGCCCCCAATGGCACAGCTTACCGAAGAGATGAAGGACTTCATCAAGGACAATCTCGCGTGGGTCGCCACCGTCAGCCCCGACGGCGTGCCGGACCTCGGTCCGAAGATGAGCATGTTCGTGCTCGACGACGGCCATCTCGCATACCATGAGCGCACCGCCGGGCAGACCTACCGCAACCTCGAGAACGGCAGCCCGCTCGTCATCGCGTTCGTCAACTTCGAGCAGAAGAAGGGATACCGCTTCCGCGGCGAGGTCGTCCTGCACACCGACGACGAGGTCTACGAGGAGCAGGTCAGGCTCGCGAAGGAGCGCGGCACGAAGGTCCCGGCATGCGTGCCGGTCATGACGATCGACACGATCGAGGACCTGTCCGCCGGCGCGCACGCAGGCACGACGATCACGAAGGACTGAACCGGCCCCGTCCCCATGAACGCCGACGACCGTGGCGCCCGATCCGGGCGCCACGGTCGTCGCCATCCCCGAATCTCAAGGAGTCACAAGAAAAGATGATCACCGACATCGTCATGCTGCGCCATGGGCGCACCTCGATGAACCTCGAACGCCGTCTGCAGGGCCAGGTCGAGGTCCCGCTCGACATCGTCGGCCAGTGGCAGGTGGATCAGAGCGGATTCGCGCTCGCGCAACGCTACTACTGGGCGAAGGTGAGCAACCTCGCCGCCCACCCCGAGCTGCTGCCGACGCCGCCCGTCGCGGCGGTGCGCGCCGTCGACGTCGAGGAGTACCGCAAGGCGCCGGCCTCGGCGCGCACGATGGTCGTCGTCAGCTCCGACCTGTTCCGCGCGCAGCAGACGGCGCACGCCTTCGCCGACATCCTCGGGCTCGACGTGCATCTCGATCCGAGGCTGCGCGAGAGAGGCTTCGGCGAATGGGAGGGCATGACCCGCGACGAGATCCTCGCACGCTGGCCGGAGGACTTCCGCGCCTGGAAGCGGCACGAGGGCGGCGAGCTCGCCCACGGCGTCGAAAGCCGGCGCGAGGTCGGCGAACGCGGTGCCGAGGCGATCCGCTCGTATGTGCGCCAGGCGCGGGACGTGCCCGGCGAGGAGACGCTGTTCGTCGTCTCCCACGGATCGTGGATCGTCGCGACGATCGCGACGCTGCTGGGCATGGACGTCGACGACGCCAACGGGCTCGACGCCATGCGCAACGCCTTCTGGTCGCGTCTGAGCCTCGAGCGCGGCCCCGAAGGCGACCGCTGGCTGCTCGCCGAGTTCAACCACGGTCCGCAGATCGCCGAATTCGTCGACTGGGAGAACGGCCCCGAGGCGCTGCGCAACCCCGACATGCCGATGTGGAAGCCGATCGCCGGCTGACCACGTCGGCGCCACGCCGCCCGGGCCGCCCCGGGCGGCGTGTCTCATAGGTGCGGCTAAGCTGTTGATGTTTGCACAAGGACAGGCCGCGTCCGTCGCGCGGTTCGGCGAATGAGAGGCGGGTGATCTCATGCTGCGCATGTTCAGCACCGTTCACGGACAGGTGGAACAGATAGACAAGCCGGAGAACGGTTCATGGCTTGCGCTGTGCGACCCCACCGACGTCGAGCTCACCACGGTCGCCCAGGAGACCGGCATCGACCTCGCCGACCTGCGCGCGCCGCTCGACGACGAGGAACGTTCGCGCGTCGACGTCGAGGACGACTACACGATGATCATCGTCGACATCCCGACGGTCGGGGAGCGTTCCGGTCGCAACTGGTACGAGACGATCCCGCTGTCGATCATCGTCACGCGCACGCTCATCGTCACCGTGTGCATGCAGGACACACCGGTGCTCCACCCGTTCATGGAAGGCACGATCCGCGGCTTCAACACCTTCATGCGCTCGCGTTTCATCCTGCAGATCCTCTACCGCAACGCGACGATGTACCTGCGCTACCTGCGCATCATCGACGGGGAGACCGACAAGCTCGAGCTGAGGCTGCGCCATTCGATGCAGAACCGCGAGATCCTGATGCTGCTCGAACTGAGCAAGACGCTCGTCTACTTCAACACGTCGCTCAAGTCGAACGAGATCGTCATGGAGAAGCTCACGACGCTCTCGCGCATCAAGCAGTACCCGGAGGACGAGGACCTGCTCGACGACGTCATCACCGAGAACAAGCAGGCGATCGAGATGGCGAACATCTACAGCGGCGTCCTCGCGAACATGACCGACGCGTTCTCGTCGGTCGTCTCCAACAACCTGAGCAACGTGATGCGCATCTTCACGATCATCTCGATCACGCTGTCGATCCCGACGCTCATCTTCTCGATGTACGGCATGAACTTCCAGAACGGCATGCTCGGCATGCCGTTCACCGGCTCGCGCTGGGGCTTCCTGATCATCATCGTCCTGGCGCTTGTGCTCGCCCTGCTCGTGATGTGGTTCCTCACCCGTTCCCGTCTGTTCAAGTGAGGCAGCATGCGTAGCCGTGGACTTCTGAGGATATTCGCCGCGCTGTGCGCGGCGGCCGCCGTGTCGCCGCTCGCCGGCTGCGGCACGCCGGTGCAGGTGTCGGTGCCCGGGCAGGCCGACGGGCCGATGATCGACATCGGCGTCGCCGTCGACGAGCCCGGCGTCGGCTGGTACCACGAGGAGGGCTACAGCGGCCTGAGCGTCGAGGTGGCCAAATACGTCGCCGAGAAGATCGGCTACAGCAACCGCCAGATCGTCTTCCATCCGATGACGATGGCGCGGCGCGACGCGATGCTCGCCGACGGCACGATCGACTTCGCGATGACGTCGTACGCCTACGAGGGCGGCAAGGATGCGCGCGCGTTCACGAAGGAGCTCGCCTCGCGCGGCGGAGACGTGCGTTATTCGGGGCCGTACCTGATCACCGAGGACGAACTGCTCGTGCGCAGCGACGACCGCGCGTCGATCCGCGGCGTCGACGACATGCGCGGCCGCACCGCATGCGTCGTCGAGGACGACGACGTGCGCGAGCAGCTCGAGCAACGGGTCGGTGGCGTGCGGTTCCGTGAGGAGGGCGACTTCGCCAAATGCGTCTCGGCGCTGCTCGCCGGCGAGGCCGACGCCGTGGCCGGCTCGCGGCCGGTCCTCGCCGGGCTGCGTTCGCAGGCCGGAGACGCATACGTGAGCCTGCTCGACGACTCCTTCGGCGAACGCGCCTACGGCATCGCGATCGCCGGCGGAGACGGGCTGCTCGGGCAGATCAACACGACGCTGCAGTCCATGATCGACGACGGCACATGGGACCGGATCGTCGACGACGCCGGTCGCTCATTGGGCGTCGACGCCGACCTGAGTCTCAATCCGCCCAACATCGTCGACTCGCGCTCCGAGGACTGAGCGCGCGTTCGCACTGCGGACGGGGCACGACACTGTCCAGCTGAAAAACGATAATCGTGCCCTATGAGTGAGATCGAACCGAGCGCGCAGGCGCAGGCGCATGATGCGGACCAGTCCGCATTCCGGTACAACGCCGCGATGGCGCAGACCATCGAAGACAAATGGCAGAGGATCTGGGACGAACAGGGCACGTTCTGGGCGGCGAACGTCGAAGGCGAGCTGACCGACGGCGAGGGGCGGCACGCGGACGGCCGCCGGCCGTTCTTCGCGATGGACATGTTCCCGTACCCGTCGGGCAAGGGCCTGCATGTGGGCCATCCGCTCGGCTACCTCGCATCCGACGTCGTGAGCCGTTACCACCGCATGAAGGGTGAGAACGTGCTGCACGCGATGGGCTACGACGCCTTCGGTCTGCCGGCCGAGCAGTACGCCGTCAAGACCGGGCAGCATCCGCGCGTGACGACCGAGCAGAACATCGCGAACATGCGCCGCCAGCTGCATCGCATGGGCCTGAGCTTCGACGACCGCCGCTCCTTCGCCACGATCGAACCCGGTTATGTGCGATGGACGCAGTGGATCTTCTCGCGCATCTTCGACGCCTGGTACGACCCGGACAAGAGGAACCCGAGCGGCTCGATGGGCTGCGCGCGGCCGATCGGCGAGCTCGTCGAGCAGTTCCGCTCCGGCGAACGCGCGATCGACGGCCATGAGGGGCGCGCCTGGGACGATCTGAGCGAGGCCGAGCAGGCGGACGTGCTCAACGAGTACCGCCTCGCCTACATCTCGAAGTCGCCGGTCAACTGGTGCCCCGGTCTGGGCACCGTGCTGGCGAACGAGGAGGTGACCGCCGAGGGCCGTTCCGAACGCGGCAACTACCCGGTGTTCCAGCGCGAGCTGCGCCAGTGGTCGATGCGCATCACCGCCTACGGCCACCGCCTCATTGAGGACCTCGACACGATCGACTGGCCCGAGAAGGTCAAGCTCATGCAGCGCAACTGGATCGGCGAGTCGCACGGCGCGTCTGTGCATTTCCAGGTGCGCGTCGGCGACGGCATGGAGGACATGGAGATCTACACGACCCGTCCGGACACGCTGTTCGGCACGACCTTCTGCGTCGTCTCCCCGGAGCATCCGCTGCTGCTGCAGGTGCCCGAGCGCTGGCCCGAGGGCGTGCCCGAGCAGTGGACCGGCGGCTACGCGACGCCGATCGAGGCCGTGGCCGCCTACCGCATGACGGCGGAGGCGAAGACGGCCGCCGACCGCGTCAACGACGCCGGCGAGAAGACGGGCCTGTTCACCGGCCTGTACGCGGTCAACCCGATCACCGGCGCCGAGCTGCCGGTGTTCACCGCCGACTACGTGCTGATGGACTACGGCACCGGCGCGATCATGGCGGTGCCGGGCGGCGACCAGCGCGACTACGACTTCGCGGCCAAGTATGGGCTGCCGGTCGTCTACACCGTCGAACCGCTGCCCGGCAGCGACGATACGCTCGCGAACTACGAGGGCAACGCGCCGTTCGTCTCCCATGACGGCGTCGTCGTCAACTCGTCGGTCGACGCCACCTGGGCGCGCGGCGACGCGCTCGACATCAACGGCATGCGCGTCGACGAGGCGATCGCGGCCGTCACGGCGTGGCTCGAGCAGGCGCAGGTCGGCCGCGGCACCGTCAGCTACCGCCTGCGCGACTGGCTCTTCAGCCGCCAGCGCTACTGGGGCGAGCCGTTCCCGATCGTCTACGACGACGAAGGCGTGCCGCATCTCGTGCCCGATTCGATGCTGCCGATCAACCTGCCCGAGGTGCCCGACTACAGCCCGAAGACCTTCGACCCGGAGGACGCGCAATCCAACCCCGAGGCTCCGCTGAGCCGCAACGAGGACTGGGTGGAGGTCACGCTCGATCTGGGCGACGGCCCCAAGCGCTACCACCGCGAGACGAACACGATGCCGAACTGGGCCGGATCGTGCTGGTACTACATGCGCTATCTCGACCCGCACGACACCGAGCACATGGTGGAACGCGACGAATACGACTACTGGATGGGGCCGGACCACAATCCGACGGCCGGCGAATCCGGCGGCGTCGACCTGTACATCGGCGGCGTCGAGCACGCCGTGCTCCATCTGCTCTACTCGCGCTTCTGGCACAAGATCCTCTTCGACCTCGGCTATGTGGATTCGAGCGAACCGTTCCACAAGCTGTTCAACCAAGGCATGATCCAGGCCTGGGCCTACACCGACGACCGCGGCGAGTACGTCCAGGCCGACGAGGTCGAGGAGGGGGCGGCGGACGCATTCGGCGAACCGACCTTCACCTGGCACGGCCGGCACGTCAACCGCGAGTTCGGCAAGATGGGCAAGAGCCTGAAGAACATCGTCACGCCGGACGACATGTACGACGACTACGGTGCGGACACGTTCCGCCTGTACGAGATGAGCATGGGCCCGCTCGACGAGTCCCGTCCGTGGAACACGCGCAACGTCGTCGGCGGCATGCGCTTCCTGCAGCGTCTGTGGCGCAACGCCGTCGACGAGACGACCGGCGAGGTCACCGTCAGCGACGAGGCGCCCGACGACAAGACGCTCAAGCTGCTCAACAACACGATCGCCGAGGTGACGGTCGAGATGGAGGCGATGCGCCCGAACACGGCCATCGCCAAGCTCATCGTGCTCAACAACCATCTGACCGGCCTCGAGCGTGTGCCGCGCGCCGCGATCGAGCCGCTCATCCTCATGGTCTCGCCGATCGCCCCGCACATCGCCGAGGAGCTGTGGAGCAGGCTCGGCCACGACCGCTCGCTCGCGCACCATCCGTGGCCGCAGGCGGACGAGCGCTACGTGGGCCAGGACGTGGTCACGGCCGTCGTGCAGATCAAGGGCAAGGTGCGCGCCAAGCTCGAGGTGAGCCCGGACATCGATCCGGACGAGCTCGAGCGGATGGCGCTCGAGGCGGTCGCCGACAGGCTCGGCGGCGTGCCTCCGCGCAAGGTCATCGTCAAGGCACCGAAGATCGTGTCGGTCGTGCCCGGCAACTGATCCCGACACGCCGTGAGGGAGGGCCGCCCGTATGGGCGGCCCTCCCTTTTTCGTTGCGGCGGCGACGTTCTTGGCCCACGGAGGAATGTGGACGACGGGACCGTCCGTACACATCCCCTCTCCGGTTGGACACGGCCGCGCCCCGGACGCGATAGTGGGGCCATGTTCGATGACGATGATGAAGTCCCGCCGTCCGCCCCGGCATCGTGCTCCGGCGTGCGCCCTCCGAGCCTGTCCGACGTGCCGTTGCCCCCGCGTCCCGTCACGACGTGGCACGGCGCGCGCGCCGGCGACGGCGCCGGGGACGGCGGTGCGCGTGCGCTGCTGGAAGGGCTCGCAGGCGTGCGCTCGGGTGAGGAGACGAGGGAAGCCATGCCGCGTACGCGTCCCCGGCTGAGCGTCGAACCGGTGCACGCGCTCATCATCATGGCGATCCTCGTCGTCATGCTCGCGGCGAGCCTCACGCTGCTCGTCCAGCAGTCGGTCAATCTGGCGGCCGCGTCGCCCGAGCCGACGCCCATCGCGACGTCGCCGCGCGCAGCCGAGCATGGCGACGCCCCCTCATGCGCGTCGAACGCCCCCGCCTCGCCGGCGCCGACGGCCGACGCGACACAGGGGCAGCCGGACATGACGCCGCAGCCGACGCAGCAGGCGACGCCGCAGCTCATCGACCTCAATACGGCGACGCAGGAGCAGCTCGAGACGGTCAAGGGGATCGGTCCGGTGACGGCTGCGAACATCATCGCCTACCGCACGAGCATGGGACGGTTCGGCGCCGTCGACGATCTGCTCAACATCGACGGCATCGGCCCCAAGACGCTCGAGAAGATCCGTGGGCAGGTGACGGTGCGATGACCGATGACGGCGTGACGGCGTGCGCGCCTCGACGGGCGCTCGGGCTCGGCCGCCGCGGCCTCATGGCGCGTTGGGCGGACGGAGAATCGGGACGTCGTGACCTGCGGATGCTCCCCGCCGCGCTGTGCCTGTGGGCCGCGACGCTCGCGATGCGCGCCGTGCTGTCCGAGGAAGGCGTCGCCGGCATGCGCGGCCTCGCCGTCACAACCGGCATGGGCGCGTGCGCGGTCATGTTCGTGACGCTGCACGGCGTGCGCATGTGGCTGCGTCATGTCGGCGCCGGACGTGCACGCCCCGCGCTGCGCTGCGCCTCATGCCTGCTCGTCTGCGCGTCGGCGACG
>NZ_MVOG01000012.1 GCF_002286915.1 Bifidobacterium italicum
CGAGCCGGTCGTGTACGCGAACCGCGGCGTGGCGCGACGCTTGCTTTTGAACCTCGGCCAGCCCATACGCCTTCCCTTGCGCCTGCCGGTCCTCGAGTCGAAATGGTTCTTCAACGCGGCCGCCAATGATTCGAACGCGCTGTTGTACGCCTCCTTGCTGTATTCGGCCCACCACGGGGCGATCTCGTTCTTCCACTCGTTCCACCAACGCCGCATCGCGTACATCGACCAGTCCGCCTTCTCGCCACGCGCCAACTGGGACCGCACATGCGAGAGCATGAGATTATAGGCGAAGCGCGCCGCGCCCGCATGCCCCTCCAGCAAGCGTTCCTGCCGTGGCGTGGGATCGAGCGCCACCTTCACCGCCTCAAGCATCTTCCGCCGCCCTCAACGCGGCCTTCGCCTTGTTCGCGGCGGCGCGCCTGCCGTACAGGCGCGCGCACAACGACGTGAGCACCTCGGTCATCTCCCGCACCAGATCATCGTCCGGCTCCTCGTCGTCCACGACGATGACGCGCCGCCCCTGCGCCTTCAACGCGCTTTCGACCAATCCCGCGTTCATACGGGCAAGGCGGTCACGGTGCTCCACGATTATCACGCCCACCGTCGGGTCGGCCAGCAGACGGTTGAGCTTGCGCCGCCGATCGTTCATACCCGACCCCACTTCCGTGACGACCTCGGGCCGTTCGACGCCCATGCTGAGCGCGAACGCCTTGAGCCTGTCCGCCTGACGTTGCAGGTCGTTCTTCCGGTCCGGACCGGACACGCGCGCATAGCACACCGTGCGCCCGCCGGCAGGGGCATGCGCCCCTCGGGTCTCGTATTTGGGGTCGTGGATGAGCCACATACCGGTCGGCGTATGCTCCACAGGCACGGGCATCGTGCCCTCACGGCACCACTTCCACACCGTCTGCGGATGCAACCCCTCACGGGCCGCCCATTCCTTCACCAACATGAAACCAAGTATAACATATCCAAACCACGCAAAACAAACTCATACACCAACAGATAACAGCCCTATTTCACCGCGCTTTCCCGCGCAGTCGCGGCGCGAGCGCGATGCAAGGCGTCCGCTCACTCGTCCCGGCGTCCGCGCTGCCTTCCTCCCGCCGATGGCGATGCCGGACCCGACGACGCGGCGTCGCGCATGTGCCGCGCGCGATGCCGTCCGTCGCCGCCGCGCGCATGCCCAGGATGATCGGCGTCTCGCTCCTCGGGCGGTTCCTCGCCGTCGACCTCGCCGTTCATGCGCCGGCGGATCGACGGATACATCGTCGCGACGGTGAGCGCGGCGGCGGCCATGAGGAAGACGACGAGCACATGGAGCGGCCGGAAGAACAGCAGCATCAGCGAGCCGAAGGCGATGAGCGCCGCCCATCCCCACAGGATGAGCACGGCGCCGCGCACCGAATGGCCGATGCGCAGCATGCGGTGGTGCAGATGCATGCGGTCGGGGTGCATCGGCGACTGCCCTTTGCTCAGACGTCGGCAGATCGCCATCATCATGTCGAGCACCGGCAGGAACAGCACGAGGATCGGCAGCAGGATCGGCATGAACGCGGGCAGGTAGATCGACGCGTTCACCGTGGCCGGATCGATGCGTCCGGTCATGATGATCGACGCGCAGGTGATCAGGTAGCCGAGCAGCATCGATCCGGAATCGCCCATGAACAGCTTCGCCGGATGCCAGTTGTGCAGCAGGAAGCCGAGGCAGACTCCGACCATCGCGACGTCGACGAGCGTCGCCATCGACGCGTACGACGGCGCCGAGCGCGCGAGGATGTACGAGTAGATGCCGAAGGCGATGCCGCCGATCGCGACGATGCCGGCGGCGAGGCCGTCGAGGCCGTCGACGAAGTTCACGGCGTTGATCGACACGACGATGAGCAGCGCCGTGATCGCGATCGAGATCGTCGGCGACGCCGTCACGAGCGAGCCGATCGGCAACGTGATGATCTGCAGGCCGCCCCATGCGACGAACACCGAGATGAGCAGCTGCCCGGCGAGCTTGAGCATCCAATCGAGGTCCCAGATGTCGTCGCACACGCCCAGCAGGCAGATGAGCGCCGCGCCCGCCATGACGATGTACGCCTGGTGGTTCTCGCGGAAGACCCCCTGCAGGAAGTTGAGACGGGACGCGAAGAACATCGCCGTCAGGAAGCCGCACAGCATGCCGACGCCGCCCATGCGCGGGGTCGGCACCGTGTGCACGTCGCGCGCGCGCACCTCGCCGACCGCGCCGACGCGGATCGCCACATGGCGCACGATCGGCGTGTACAGGAACGTCGCGCAGGCCGCGAGCAGGCAGATGAACAGGTAGACCTTCATAAACCCAGACCGCCGCCGTTCATATGGATCGCGCGGCGGATGGCCGAAGCCGGGATGACGCCCTCGCGCAGGATCTCTATGCCGTCGCGCGCGAGGGGGTCGGCCGCCACGACGGTGCTCGCGACATGCCCGATCGTCGGGCCGCCGTCAAGATACAGGTCGACGGCGTCGCCGAAGGCGCGCACCGCCTCGTCGACGCTCTGCGCGCTCTCGTCGCCCGAACGGTTTGCGCTCGACGCGGCGAGCGACCCCGTCGCGCGCAGCACCTCAAGGCAGGCGTGCGAGTTCGGCACGCGGATCGCCTGAGTGCGCACGCCGCGCGCGTCGCGGCTCGTCGTGCACAATGCGCAGTCGTCGTCGGCGAGCGCGATCGGCGAGAACGCGCCGGGCAGCAGCTGCGCGGCGAGACGGTTGAGCGGCGTCGGCAGCGTCAGGCCGAGGGCGTCCAGATCGTCGACCGAGGCCATGATCACCTGCAGCGCCTTCGTGCGGGGGCGGCGCTTGGCCGCGTAGATCCGCGCGATCGCGTCGCCGTTGCGCGGGTCGCACGCGATGCCGTAGACGGTGTCGGTCGGCAGCACGACGAGGCCGCCGCCCTCGACGACCTTCCTCGCCTCGCGCAGCGACCGCTCATCGATGGCCCGTACGTCGCTCATGCCTGCTCCCCGCCTTTCCGCGTTGCCGATGTTCCTTCGACGCCGACGCGGCATACACCTGCGGCGCCCTTCGATGACGACTGTAGTCGCCCCGCCTACCGCGTCGCCACAAGATAGCGCGGACGGCCGGTGAGGTCTATCTCGGTGCGCGCGTCGGCGAAGCCGCTCGCACGCGCGAACGCGACGGTGCGGTCCGCCTGCGTGACGTCATGCTCCATGATAAGGACGCCGCCTGCGCGCAGCAGCACGGCGGCGCGCACGATGATGCGTTCCGGCACCATCATGCCGTCGGCGGAGCCGCCGTAGAGCGCGGTCTGCGGGTCGTATTCGCGCACCTCGAACTGCTCGGGCACGTCGGTGAGCGGGATGTACGGAGGATTGCTGACGACGACGTCGACGGTGCCGTCGAGCTGCGCGAGCGTCGTCGGGCAGGTCGCGTCGGCGATCTCGAGATGGTAGTTCGCCGTGATGTCGGGGAACGTGGCGCCCACTTCGCTCACGTTGCGGCGCGTCCACTGCGCGGCGAGGACGTCCTTCTCGACGCCCCACACCTGCGCGCCGGGCACTTCGGTGGCGATCGACAGGCCGATCGCGCCGCTGCCCGCGCACAGGTCGACGACGCGCGGGCAGTACATGCCTCCCCGTGTGATCCAGCCGAGGGCCTCGTCGACGAGCAGCTCCGTCTCCTGGCGCGGAATGAACACGCCGGGGCCGACCTTGATGTCCAGATACCTGAACGGCGCATGGCCGACGATGTACTGCAGCGGCTCGCGGCGTTCACGGCGCGCGAGCATCGCCGAATAGTCGGCGAGCGCGGCGGCCGCATCTATCGATTTGCCGTCGACGAGCCTTGCTACGCCGTCGCCGAGCAGCGCCGCCTTGTCGACGTCGCTCAGCGACGCGCGCGTCGCTTCGGCGAGCAGCAGCTTCGCGTCGTGTCGCGGCGTGTCGACGCCGGCCTGCGCGAGTCGGTCGCCGCCGACGGCGATGAGGTCGGCGACGGCCTGCGCGCCATCCCCGGGCATCTGCGGGCGCGCCGCCGCCGCGTCGTCCATTCCATCGGTTGCTTCATCGGTTGCCGACGCCATCGCCGCCTCCTGCATGGTTCGTATGTCGTGTGATGTCCATCGCGCCATATGCGACGCGTTCTGTGCGTTGCGCGCGCGCCGCGCTCACTCGTCGGCGCTCACTCGTTGGTACGGGCCAGGCGCTGCGCCTCGTCGGCCTGCACGTCGCTGTCGATGACGGCCTGCAGGTCGCCGTCGAGCACGGCGTCGAGATTGTACGCCTTGTAGTTCGTACGGTGGTCGACGATGCGGTTCTCCGGGAAGTTGTAGGTGCGGATGCGCTCGGAACGGTCGAGCGAACGCACCTGCGAGTGGCGCATGTCGGCGGCCTCGGCGGCCTCCTGCTCGTGCTTCATCGCGAGCAGCCGGCTCTTGAGGACGCGCAGCGCCGACGCGCGGTTCTGGATCTGCGACTTCTCGTCCTGCATGCTCACGACGATGCCGGTCGGGATGTGCGTCATACGCACCGCCGAATACGTCGTGTTGACTGACTGGCCGCCGGGCCCGGAGCTCATGAAGATGTCGATTTTGAGATCCTTCGGGTCGATCTCGATCTCGTCGTCGTCCTCGTCGGCCTCGGGGAACACGATGACGCCGGCGGCCGACGTCTGGATGCGGCCCTGCGATTCGGTCACCGGGATGCGCTGCACGCGATGCACGCCCCCCTCGTACTTGAGCGACGCCCAGACGCCCTCCTCGGGCGCCGGCGTGCCCTTCGCGCGGATCGCGAGCTGCACGTCCTTGACACCGCCGAGCTCCGTCGTGTTCTCGCTTTGGATCGTCGTGCTCCAGCCGCGCTTCTCGGCGTAGCGCGTGTACATGCGCAGCAGGTCGCCGGCGAACAACGCGGCCTCCTCGCCGCCGGTGCCGGCCTTGATCTCCATGATCACGTCGCGCGCGTCGTCCGGGTCGCGCGGGATGAGCGCCGTGCGCAGCCGTTCCTCGGCGGCCGGCAGCGCCTCCTCGAGCCGTTTCGCCTCGGCCTCGAAATCGGGATCCTCCGCCGCCATCTCATGTGCGGCCTCGGCGTCGTCACGGGCATGCAGATAATCGGTGTACGCGCTAACGATGGCGCCGAGTTCGGCGTGACGCCGCCCCAGCTTGCGCATCCTGTCCGGGGACGACGCCACATCCGGCTGCGCCATCTGCTGCTCGATCCTGCGGTATTCCTCAAGTGCGGTACGCGCCGCCGGGAACTGTTCCTCTGCCATCTTCGCCTTTTCGATGCCTCGGCCGCGGACTCACGCCATCCGGCGTCGTGCACGGCCCTCCGTTCAAACCGTTCCATCCTAGCAAGAGCCGTTGTCGCCTCCGGCGCCCACATGGGAAACGCGGACGCGCATGGATGCGGAATAAACACGGCACCCGGGAAGTTGTCCCTGATGGCGACGCCCGTGGTTCGCCACGGGACGAGCCGTACGGCTGCGTCAATGCGCAGCCGTACAATGCATGTATCCGGTTCACGCCTGCCATCGGGGCATGGCGACCCGGGTCCCCCGTATCTTTAGGAGACAAATTATGCAGCCAGGAATTCATCCTGATTATCATGCGGTGCAGGTTACCTGCTCCTGCGGCAACACCTTCGTCACGAAGTCGACCGCCAAGGGCGACCACATGACGGTGGACGTCTGCTCGAAGTGCCACCCGTTCTACACCGGTAAGCAGAAGATTCTGGATACCGGCGGCCGTGTGGCCCGCTTCGAGAAGCGCTACGGCAAGAAGAGCAGCTGACTCTCACGCTGATACGGAAACGCCGGCCTTCGGGTCGGCGTTTTTCGTTATGCCGTCCGCGCGCCCCGCGCCGCGACTGCGCAGGGCGATCGCACAAGGGCCGTCCGCGCACCCGCGGCAGCCGCCCAACCGGTGCCCACGGCCGCGCCGGCCCTTCCGCATCCGCCGATTCCCTGCCGTGCCCCGACCGTAATGGTCATGTCGTTTGCTACACTTTAGCGAGTCGCATCCGCGGTTTCCCGCGATACGACGTGGGGCCTTAGCTCAGTCGGTTAGAGCATCGGACTCATAATCCGCCGGTCCAGGGTTCAAGCCCCTGAGGCCCCACCGGTCACGGCCCGCTGGCGACGGCGGGCCGTCCTGTATGGATCCCCGGCGTGCGCCGACGCGTCCGCGCACGCCGGGGATCCCGCCGATCCCGGCATACCGCTCAACGGTACCTGCGCCGTCCGCGCCGGAACCGCACGCACCGGCGACCCATATGCACCAAGCCCTCCGGTCTCCCGTGCCGCGCATCAGCGGCGGTCGTTGTTCTTATCGTCCCGGTTCGCGTTGCGGCCGCCGTCCTTGTCGGCCTGGCTTTCCGCCTTCTTGCGGTCGGCTTCGGCCTGCGCCTTCTTCTGCGCCTCCTCGCGCGCCTTGCGCTCGTCGTCGGCGATCTTCTTGTCGCGCGACGCGTTGACGTCGCCGATCGCCGACTTGATCTGCTGCTCGATCGACGAGATCTCGTCGAGGTCGCCTCCGGCCTCGGCCTGCTTCGCCTTGTCGTAGAGTTCGGACAGACGGCTCCACGTCGCCTCGTCCGCCACCTGCCCGCGCGTCAGGTCGAGCGTCGTCTGCGCCTCGCGCAACGTGTCGTCAAGCGCGGCCGTCGCCTCCTCGACCTCCTTGAGCCGCTTCGAGTCGTTGACGCCGTCGACGGCCTCCTGCAGCGAACGCATATGCGCGTCGTACCACTCTTCATGATCGCGGATCTGCTGGATGCGTGCATCGTACTGGTCGACCGACGACACATCGCAGCTCGTCGTCGCCGGCGCCTGCGCCTTGAGCTGTTCGTCGAGCAGTTTGACGGTGCCGCTGTCCGCGACCTGGATGTCGGAGACCGTTCCGGCGGACGCACCGTCGCCCGCACGCAGCTCCTCGTACTGCTTCGCCTTCTTGTCGAGCGCCGTCATCGCGCTTTCGCAACGCGCGTGCTCCTGCGCGAGCTGCTGCTGTCGATGGTTGTGAATCCGCACGCCGGCGAAGATGACGGCGGCGAACAGCGCGAGCGCGGCGATCGAAGCGAAGATCACCCACAGATACTTGCGATTGTCGTCTTCCGGCGGCTTATGGCCGGGCTTCTTCGCGAGCGCGGCGATCTCGTTGGGGTTGATGAGTTCGGTCTGCGTGCCGGCTTCGGCTCCCGCGTACACAATCGTGCTGTCGTCCACCATGAACAAACCTTCTTTTCATGTGATGGCGCTCATCTCGATGATGTCGCATGATCTCGTCACGACGCACGCTCTCTCCTGCCGATGCATCGTCGACATCAGTGTACGTGGACGCCTTCCCGTCCGGGTGGCGCCCATCTTACGTAGTGGGACGCCGCCCGACGCGACAGTACATGGGTGAGTACACCCACAAAGCGCCGTCATCGGCGACCACGGCGGCAGTACGTAGGTGAGTACACCCGCAGAATGCCGCCGACGACGGCTACAACGGCAGTACATGGGTGAGCTCACCCACAGAATGCCACCGATGGCGACTGCAACGGCGGTACATGGGTGGGCACACGCACAGAATGTCGTCAGCGGTCGGCGGCGACGGTGGTGCGGACGGCGCGTCCGGAGGCGAAACGGTCGAGGACGCCGGTCTTCGCGATCGCCAGATAGAGATACCACGAGCCGACGCCGGCGATGAGCGCGCCGCCGACGATCTCGCTCACCATGTGCACGATGCCGCGCGGGCTGACGAACGCGACGCCCTGATAGCGGAACAGCATCAGGTAGATGCCGTATTCGATCGCCGTGCACACGCCGGAAAGAATCGAGATCGGCAGATTGAAGACGCGGTACCGCGTCAGCGCGAACGGCAGTTCGGCGAACAGTCCCTGCAGCGCGGCGGACAGGAAGACGAACCCGAAGGAGAACGAGCTGCCGATCAGCATCTCCGCGGCGCATCCGACGAGGTTGACGAACACGGCAGACCCCGGCTTGCGCAGAATGAGCACGGCGAGCGTGCCCGAGAAGTACCATACGGCGTGCAGGATGCTCGCGAAGCCCGGCAGCAGGCCGCCGAGGATAGGTGAGATCGATGCGTAGGCGAAATTGAATCCCCAGAAGACGACGCCGGCGGCTATGCCGAGCGCGGCGGCCACGGCGATGTCCGCGGTCGTCCAACGCAGTCTTCTGCCGGAACGGATGGTGGTGTTGACTTGATTTTGGGTGTGTTCGACCATGGAAGTCCCTCTTCCCGACGGTACTGCGCACAGCGGTTCGAAAGGCGTTCCTTGACCTGCGCAGTCCGGGCGGGAACGCCTCCGTCAGCATAGCAAGACGGGGGGCGCCCCGTCATATGCACGCGGCGACGGCATCGCCGCGCAGACCGCGCATACCGCGCGCCGACGCGCCTCGCAACACCACGCATCGGTCCGCAACGACGTCTCACATCATGAGATTTCGACATCGTGGGCGCACAGGCAGCCGTCGCACACGGCGCATGGCGCGCGAACGCGGCCGCGCGACGTCCGCGCGCTCACGACTTGAGGTATGCCAGCGGCTCGTCGACGAAGCAGCGCAAACCGGTGACGGCCGCACCGAGCAACGCGGGGCGCGCGCAGCCGCTGGCGCGCGCGACGCGCACATGCACGACGTCGCGAGCGAGCACCTGATCCTGCACATGCCGTTCCATCGCGCGCAGCCGCGCGTCATCAAGCTGCGCCCACGCGCCGCCGAGGACGACGACGTCGAGGTCGCTGACGTTGACGATCGAGACGATCATCGATTCGATCGCGCGCATCGCGCGGTCCATGACCTCGAGCACATGCGCGTCGCCGCGCTGGGCGCGCCGGAAGAACTCGTCGATCGACGCCTGGGTCGCGGCGTCGGCCCCGTGCGCGATGCCGGCGGCCTCGACGACCGCGCGACGTCCGGCATAGGCCTCGACGCAGCCGCGGCGGCCGCAGCGGCAACGGGGTCCGTCCATCTGCACGGAAAGGTGGCCGACCTCGCCGGCGAAGCCGTGGTCGCCGCGCACGAGCGAGCCGCCGCGCACGATCGCCCCGCCGATGCCGATGTCGGTGGAGACGTAGAGGAACGATCCGTTCGGGCCGACGACGCCTTCGTCGGCGCGCTGCGTCGCATAGCCGGGCAGCTGAGCGACGGCCGCCATGTTGGATTCGTTGCCGGCGATGACGTCGAGCCTGCGCATGAGCGCCTGCTCGTTGAGGTCGACGTCCTCCCATCCGAGGTTGCGCGCGACGATGAGATGGCCCTCCTCGGTGACGAGTCCGGGCAGCGCCAGCCCCACCCCGGCGATCGTGTAGCCATGCTCGCGCAGCGTCCGCTCCTGCGCGCCGAGCATCGCATCGAGGTCGTCGAAGACGGCCTTCGTGTCCGCGCCGTGCAGGTCGCCTTCGACCCAGCGTTCGGCGACGGCGGAGCCGTCGAGGTCGAGGACGAGATAGCCGTAGCCGTCGGTGTTGATCTGGATGCCGATGCCGCACATCGCGCCGCCGGCGATGAGCAGCGGCGTGCTCGGGCGTCCGTAGACGGACTGCACGATCGGCATCCCCTCGCGCACGATGCGGTTGTCGATGAGCAGCGAGACGAGAAGCGACATCGTCGCCTTCGTCAGCCCGGTCTCCTTGGCGAGGTCGGCGCGACTGAGCGGCGTCGTGCGGCGCATCATCGTCTCGAGCACGACGGACAGGTTGTGGTTCCTCAGATCGTTCTGGTTGATGCTCCTCAACGTCGCCATGCGCCGCCTCCTCGCTTTCGCGGCGCGCCCCTTCTGGTCGCGCCGAACTACGGTCATGCTACACTACACAGTATAGTTTAGCCATCTAACTATTTAGCTGGCTATGCGGCGCGGCCGACGGTCGGCCGCGCACCGACGGCGCGCAGGCACCGGCGCACGACGACGTGCGCACCGCGCGCCCATACGGCGCACATGCGCGGAAAGGAGCCACGATGCAGCGAACGCTCGTCGCGGGAGTCGACACATCCACCCAATCCTGCAAGGTGCGCGTCACCGACGCGCGCACCGGCGCACTCGTCCGCTTCGGTCAGGCGAAGCATCCGTCGGGCACGACGGTCGACCCCGAGGCCTGGTGGCGGGCGTTCCTCGAGGCGTCGGCGCAGGCCGGTGGCCTCGACGACGTCGCCGCGATCGCCGTCGGCGGACAGCAGCACGGCATGGTGCTGCTCGACGAACACGGCCGCGTCATCCGCGACGCGATGCTGTGGAACGACGTCAGCTCGGCGCCGCAGGCCGAGGAACTGATCACGATGCTCGGCGCGCGCGGCGACGGCCATGACGGCGCGGACGCCGTCCATGCGCGCGGCGTCGCACGCTGGGTCGAGGCGGTCGGCTCGTCGCCGGTCGCCTCATACACATTGACGAAGATCAAATGGGTGACCGAGCACGAGCCGGACCATGCGGCGCGCATCGCCGCCGTATGCCTCCCCCACGACTGGCTCAGCTGGCGCATCGCCGGCTACGGGCCGGTCGACGACGGCGCGGACGCGCATCTCGACATGCTGTGCACCGACCGCTCCGACGCCTCCGGCACCCTCTACTTCGACGCCGCGCACGACGCATACCGCCGCGATCTGCTCGCGCTCGGCCTCACACGCGGCGACGGACCCGACCCCGACGCAGCCGCGCTCGGCCTCGCCGACCGTATCACGCTGCCGCATGTCCTCGGGCCGCATGAGGCGGCGCCGACGCGCGCGGCGGCGTCCATCGCCGGCGCCGCGCTGCCCGACGGCTGCATCATCGCGCCCGGCGGCGGCGACAACGCGATGGCGGCGCTCGGCCTGGGCATGGCCGTCGGCGACGTCTCGGTCTCGCTCGGCACCTCCGGCGTGGCCGCCGCAGTCAGCGAGACGCCGGTCGTCGACACGACGGGCTCCGTCTCCGGATTCGCCGACTGCACCGGCCATTTCCTGCCACTCGCATGCACGATCAACGCATCGCGCATCCTCGACGCGGCCCGCGCCGCGCTGCGTGTCGACTACGACGAGCTCGCCGCGCTAGCGCTCGCCGCCCGCCCCGGCGCCGACGGCATGACGCTCGTGCCGTATTTCGACGGCGAACGCACGCCGAACCGCCCGGACGCGACGGCCACATTGTCCGGCATGACGATGGCGAACACGAACGCCGAGGACATCGCGCGCGCCTTCGTCGAGGGACTGCTGTGCTCGCAACGCGACTGCATCGAGCTGATCCGCTCGCTCGGCGCGCCGATCGAGCGCGTGCTGCTCATCGGCGGCGGCGCGAAGTCGCTCGCCGTGCGCACGCTCGCGCCGTGCGTCCTCGGCATGGACGTCACCTGCCCGGCGACCGACGAATACGTGGCGATCGGCGCGGCGCGGCAGGCGGCATGGACGCTCGCCGGCGACGACGAGGCGCCCGAATGGCCGGTCTCGATCGACTCGGTGTCCACCGGCGCGCCGACGCCGCTGGTCTACGAGGCCTACGTCCGGGCGCGCGGCTGACGCAGGACGACGCACAGGGCCCGGATCGGGAGGTTCGCAACGAACCTGCCGATCCGGGCCCTGTGCGTTCCGGACCGCGAATGAATCGGGCATGCAGACGGCGCCGACGGCGACTCCAGAACGCCCTCACCCGATCCGCGACACGGCCGACGGACGCGCGGGTGGACGTCGTCGACACACGACGCACGACGCCCACCCGACTGCGCGAATCTCAGTCCGACGCCTCCCGGTAATCGAAGTCGACGAAATCGGCCTCGGCTTCGTAGCCGGAAAGGTCGACCGCCGCGAGCCCCACGAACGCACCGGTGAAGAATCCGCCATAGCGCTGGTTCACATAGTCGTCCGAAAGGATTCTGGCATCGAGGTCCACACCGAGATTGCGCCAATGCTCACCGTCGAACGAATAGTCGTAGGTGTAGCGCTGCGTGCGCACACGCGTGCGCAGCCACACCGTCCGCACATCGTCCGGCACCGGTACGGCGTCATCGCGCAGGAACGAGGTGTAGACGTTGAAATCGTTCTGCGCCACCTCGATCACACGGCACCCGCGTCGTTCGTCCCATGTCACGAAGGCCCACGACCAGCACAGGTCGTTGTAGTAGTTCGTCAGCCCCGCCATCTGGTTGTAGGTGCACGGGTCGAATCGCACACCCACCGACGCGACGAAGTCGAAGGCCTGCCAGCGACGCGCCACGAGCGACAGGTCGAACAGATTGCACAACGACCCTCTGCCCTTCAACGTGAGCGCGCCGTCGCCGACCGAACCCATGCGCTCGTCGAACGGCACACGCAACGTGTTCCAGTCCGCCCCCAGCGCGGTGTCGGTGAAATCGTCGTGCCGGTCGCGCGAGACCGGCGCTTCATCGACGACGGCGCCCGCAGGGGCCTCGACGAAACGTTCGCCGCCATGTCCTCCCACGATGTACGGCCAGCCGTCCGCGGTCCAATTGACCTTTTGGATCGACGTCTCGCGCCCCAACGTGCACCAGCCGCGTGGATCGCTCACCGATTCGCCTTCACGGTGCCACGGCCGCGCGCACAGCGACGCGTAGTACCATTCGCCGTCAGGCGTGTCCACGAGCGCCCCATGGCCCTGCTTCTGCAGATAACTGCGCGGCGTATCGAAATTCGTGAGGAACGGGTTGATCGGGCTGCCCTCGAACGAGTGGGCTTCAAGCGTGGACGACCGCGCCACGACCTCCTGATGGGTCCAGACGGTGCCCCCCTCCGCACAGAACAGATAGTAAAGGCCGCCGATCTTATACAGATGCGGCCCCTCCACGAGCTTTACGTCGGTGCCGTTCCAGATGGTCCGCGCCGTCTGCGGCTTGAGCCGCATCGTTTCCACATCGAATTCGGTAAGCGTGATGCCGTTGAACGGATGATGGTATTCACGGAAGTCCCACGTCTGTTGCACCAGGTATTTGCGACCGTCGTCGTCATGGAACAGGCTTGCATCGAAGCCGACGCCGTTGAGCTTGAGGGGTTCGCTCCACGGACCGCGGATGTCGTCGGCCGTCACCAGATAGTTCACGCAATCCTTGAACGCGCCATTGACGACCTTGACGTCCGCATAGACGAGCCAGAACCTGCCGTCGGCATACGACAGATCAGGGGCCCATACGCCGCCGGACGACGGGTTTCCCCGCATATCAAGCTGGGAGCTCCGGCTCAGCGGGCTTGGCAATGGCCGCCAATGCACCATGTCCCGCGATTCGTGCAGCCGCACGCCGGGGAACCATTCGAATGTGGAATTCGCGATGTAATAGGTATCGCCGACGCGGATCATCGACGGATCGGCGTGGAATCCGGCGAGCACCGGGTTTTCGATCTTCATTTCGGTCTCCTTGGGAAACGGTGGCCCGGATAGTGTCCGGACCACCGTGATTCGAGTATTGCGCGCGGTGCCCTGGATCAACCCTTGACCGCGCCGGCGAGGCCGCCCACGATCTTCTTCTGGAAGATCGTGAAGCAGATGAGCGCCGGGATCATCGACAGCGACGTGAACGCGAGCACCTGTGCGGTGTCGACCGAGTGCTGCGAGCTGAACATCTGCACGCCGAGCGGCAGCGTGTACTTCGTCGAATCGTTGAGCAGGAACAACGGAAGCATGTAGGCGTTCCAACTGGCCACGAACGAAAGAATCGCGATGGTGGCCACGCCGGGGCCGCTCAGAGGCAGCACCATGCGGGCGAAGAAGCCGAGCCTCGAGCAGCCATCGAGCTGCGCCGCCTCCTCGAGCTCCATCGGGATCGACTGCAGGAACGGCACGAGGATGATGATCGCCTGCGGCAGACCGAACGCGATCTGCGGCAGGATGATGCCGAGCTGGCTGTTGATCAGATGCAGGTTGCGCAGCAGCAGGTACAGCGGCGTGATCGCGACGGTGATCGGGAACATCATGCCCGCCGAGAAGAGCGTGTACAGCATGCGGCTGAAGCGGAAGCGGTAGCGCGCGATGACGAAGCTCACCATGAGCGCGAGGACGACGACGCCGACCATCGTGCCGATCGAGACGATAAGCGAGTTGACGAGCTCGACCCAGAAGGTGCTTGAGCCGACGACGGTCGCATAGTTCGAGAAGTTCCACGGATTGGGCAGCCCCGCGGGGTCGCGCGTGATCTGCGAATTCGTGCGGAAACCGCCGAGGATGATGTAGAGGACCGGCACGACGCATATGAGCACGAGGATGACCGACAGCACGTAGACGATCGGATGGCCCCACGGCGTCTTCGCCGATTTGCGGTATGCGTATGGGTCGTTGCGCTTGCGCTTGCCGAACAGCAATGTGCGTTCGATGCGTTCACCTGTGTACGTCATGATGTTGCCACCTCCATGGAAGCGTTGTTCGGGGCGATCGCCTCTTCGATCTCGTCGCGCTCCATGCGTTCGCGTTCGCGCTTGGCGATGCGGCGTTCGAGCTGCTTGCGTTCGCGCTTCTCGACGGCGCCGGCGAGGTCGCGGTTGAGGACGAAGCGCTGGTATGCGAGCGCGATGACGAGCGAGATGATGAAGATGACGACGGCGACCGCGGAGCCGTAGCCGTAGTTGTTGGCAAGACGTCCTTCCCTGACCATGTACGTGGCCATCGTCGAGGTGCCTGCCGTCGACGAGACGTATTGTCCCCAGATGATGTAGACGAGGTCGAACAGCTGGAGCGAACCGATGATCGACATGAACGCCCACATGCGGATCGTCGGGGCGAGCAGCGGGAGCGTGATGCTCCACTGCTGGCGCCAGAAGCCCGCGCCGTCGACGCGCGCCGCCTCGTAGAGTTCCTCGGGGATCGCCTGCATGCCGGCGATCATCAGGATGACGGCGAAGCCGATGTACTTCCACGAGATGATGAACATGAGCGTCCAGATCGCGATCTTCGGATTGGCGATCCAGTCGACGCCCTGCAGGCCGAGGTTCTTCATGACCGCGTTGACGGCGCCGTTCGGCTGGAGCATCAGGCTCCAACCGGTGCCGATGATGACCTCGGAGACGACGTACGGCACGAAGATGAGTGTGCGGATGAGTCCGCGCCCCTTGAATTTCTGGTTGAGCAGCAGTGCGAACAGGATCGCGAGCGGCCCCTGGATGACGAGCGACATGACCGCGATGAACAATGTGTGGCCGAGCGCCTGCTGGAAGTTCGGGTCGGTGAGGATGATGTGGTAGTTCTCGAGACCGATGAACTGGCCGTTGACGTTGGGCTTGCCGAAGCCCTTCCATCTGTAGAATCCGTAATACGCCGCCATGAACACCGGCAGGATCACGAATCCGACGAACATGATGAGCGCGGGGACGGACAGGACGCTCATTTCGAAACGCTGACGGAACCGTTCGCTGCGAGGACGGCCGCGGCGCTTGGCGCGCATGCTTGTTGCGACTGACATGACTTACTCCTCTGATGATGTCTGTCTGGATGAACGTGGCGGGGGCCAGGGCCGGCGGTCGCCGGCCCCGGTCCCCGGGGGATCGTCAGCCCTTGTTTGCTGCCGCTTCGATGCCCTTGACGATGTCCTCGGCATTGCCCTTGCCGGCCATCATGTTGACGACGCCCTCGTTGAGCGCGTTGCCGACGTTCTGCCCGAAGACCGTGTCGAGCCACAGCGAGACCGACGAGGCCTCGTCATAGACCTTGAGCACCTGCTTGAGCGCGTCGTTCGTGACGACGGACTGCGCGTTCTTCGCCGCGGGGATCGTGACGAACGCCTCGGCGTACTTCTCCTGCCATTCCTTCTCGGAGATGAAGTTGAGGAAGTCGACGGCCTCCTGTGGCGCCCATGCGCCGACCGACATGCCATCGGCGCCGGCGAGCATCGCCGTCGGGTCGCCCTCGCCGCCCTCCATCTCGGGGAACGTGAAGTATCCGAGGTCGGCCATGTCCTTCTTGTCCGGGGTCAGGTCACGCACGACACCGGGCTCCCAGCCGCCCATGAGCTCCATCGCGGCCATGTGGTTGGCGAGCAGGCCCGCCGACGAGCTTGCGCCCTGCTGGGCGGAGGTCGTCAGGAAGCCGTCGTTGAAGCCGTCGAGATCAAGGAGGTCCTTGACGTCATCGCCGGCCTTGACCCAGCAGTCGTTCGTGAACTTCATGTCGCTCGAGGCCTCGTCGAACGCCGACTGCGAGCATTCACGCAACGCGAACCAGTAGTACCAATGAGCCGCCGGCCAGGCGTCCTTGCCACCGAGCGCGATCGGCGTGATGCCGGCGTCCTTGAGCTTGCCAACGGCGGTCTTGAACTCGTCCCAGGTCTTCGGCGTCTCGGTGATGCCGGCCTTCTTGAACAGGTCCTTCGAATACCAGATGCCTCCGGGGAGCACCGCCTGCGGCACGCCGTAGACCTTGCCGTCGATCGTCGTCGTGTCAAGCGCCGTCTTCATCTGCGTCTTGACCTGGTCCGAGATCTTGTCGGTCAGGTCCATGACCTGGCCGGCCTCGACGACGTCACGCAGCTTCTGGCCGCCACGCGCCAGGAACACGTCCGGCGCGGACGACGGGTCCTGCAGCGCCGTCTGGAGCTTGCCGTCCATATCCTCGTTCTGGATCGCCTCGACCTTGATGTCGACGTTCGCGTGTTCCTTCTCGAACGCGGCCGCCGCGTCCTCCCAGAACTTCTTGCCGTCGCCCGTCGTGGAGTTCATCCACACGACGACTTCGGTCTTGCCGTCCGCGTTTGTGCCATCGCCGCCTCCGCATGCGGACACGCCGACGATGGTCATCGCCGCGACGGTCGCGGCGAGCACTGACTTGGCCTTCATGATGTACCTCCTGAATCGTCCGCGCCGTCATTGGAGCGGTTTCCGGATGCCTATGGATCAGTATCGAAAACTTACGTTGTTTTCGTTAGGAATCATCGTAAGACTACTTAGTTAAATAGTCAAATTAACTCCTACCTCGGCGTTTCGTCCAATATATCACGCTTATACATACACTTTCTCTACATCTTGTCTATATCCGCGCGAACATACGTTGGCAGTTTTCGAAACTTTCGATATAGTGGACGGCAACGAGTCGCATCGGCGACACCACGATGGCAAAGGAGCCTGGCATGACGGGGAACAAAGTCACATTGGCGGACATCGCGCGCGCAACCGGGTATTCGCTCGCGACGGTGTCGAAGGCGCTCAACGGGCGCTCCGACATCTCGTCCGAGGCGCGCACGACGATCGACCGCGCGTTGCGCGAGTCGGAATACCAGCGCCGTGGACAGCGCACAACACCGCAACGCTACATCGAGGTGGTCTTCCAGGACCTCGACACGATCTGGGCGCTCGAGGTCCTGCGCGGTGTGCTGCGCGAGGCGCGGCAATACGCGGACATCAGCGTCATCACGACGGAAAGCGGCACACGCCAGCACCCCGACGACGATTGGATCGACGGCGTGCTGCGCCGCAGGCCATTCGGCGTCATCTTCATCTTCGCGAACCTGACCGACGACGAGAAGACGAAACTGCAGGCCAACGGCATCCCCTACGTCATATTCGACCCCTCGGGCGAGCCGTCGAACGACGACTTCTCCGTCCAGGCGGACAACTGGGCGGGCGGCGTGCTCGCGACACGCCATCTGCTCGCGCTCGGGCATACACGTATCGGCATCATCACCGGCCCCGAGGAGATGATGTGTTCACGTGCGCGCTTCGACGGCTATACGTCGGCGCTCGCCGAACGGGGCATCCCCGTCGACCCCGCGTTTGTGACGGAAGGGGATTTCACGACGGAAGGCGGCTATGCACAGGCGACGGCGCTCCTCGAACACCCGCAACGCCCGACGGCGATCTTCGCCGGTAGCGACCTGCAGGCGATGGGCGTCTATGAGGCGGCACGCCAGAACGGGCTGCGGATCCCCGAGGAGCTTTCCGTCGTCGGATTCGACGACGTGCAGACGTCCGCGTTCCTCGGCCCCGCGCTCACGACGGTGCGTCAACCGTTGCACGACATGGCCGCGGCCGCCGCGCGCATGCTCATCGACACGGCCGAACGACGCCCGACGCAGCACCATGTGATCCTGCCGACGACGCTCGTCGTGCGCGGCAGCACACAATCATTGCACGGCAGCGAAGCAAACACGCAATGAGCCACATTGTCGGTCAGCAGTCGTCAGCGGCCATGGTTGCACTGACGCCGACGAGGCAACCGACGAACCCACCGGACCATTCGGTGCTCAGCGGCGCCACGTCGATGGTGGCGAGCGCCGGCGCATCCCAGGCGAGCGGTACACTGCGCGCCACGACGATGCGCACGACGCCGTCCTCGAAGACGAGCATGACCGATCCGTGCGCGCCGCCGGCGCCGATGTCGCCTTCATCGGCGCCCTCCCCGCGACGCAGGCTCCAATGCACTGCATCGCCGTCGATATCGACGCGCAACGTATGGCCGTTGTCCTGACGGATATGCACCGATCCGTGGTCGGGGCAGCGCACGACGCACCGGTCCTCGGGGAGCCTGCGGTAGACGACCGACGGTTCATCGCGCACACATGCCGTGTCACACGCCATATCGAAGGGCGCACGCGCGTCGATGACGGCGCGCCCCTCGCAGCGCCCGACGCGCACACCGCGCAATGCGCCGTCCATGCCGTCGATCTGGACCGTTTCAGGCAGACGTCCGTTGCCTCCGGCGATCACCGGCCATCCCGGATCGTCGTCGTCCCTGAGGTCGGGGGCGGCGTCGAGCGTCCATTGGGCCAGATCGCATTGCCAATCGACCGGCGTGATGAAGGTCTCCCTGCCGAGGAAGCTCAACGTGCCGTGCCCTCCTGTGCGCGTCTGGCGTGAGCCGAGGCAGGCAAGCCACCATCCAAAGAGGGGATGGCGCATCAGGTCGGCATGGCCGACGCATTGCACGCGCTCATCGACGCCGAGGTGGCGGTGCGTGAGGAACGGGTTCTTCTTGTCCGGATGGAACAGCCTCGTGTAGCGGCCGACGACGGAGCGCTCGTCGGGGCGCGGCGGACGCGGCTCGTCGCCGCGGGCGCGCGCATCACGCACGAACCCGTCGATCGCCTGCCGCAATCCTTGCGGCGCCGCCGCACGCATGATCATCTCGCTGTGGTCGAAGCTCGTGCCGCCTTCGGCCGTCATCAGATAGACGTAATCGCCGATGCGGTACAGATGCGGCCCTTCCGCCCAGACCGCCTCGACGCCGTATCCGTTCCAGATGACCGTTCCGCCGCGGATGCCGTCATCGTCACGCGATGTCATCAGGCGCCAGCCATCCGGATCGATGCGTTGCGTCCACACCTCGGTCTGCCCCTCCCAGCGCGGATGGACGGCCGGCCTCGTCTGCGTCCAATAGACGGAGCCGTCGATGTCCTCGAAGAGGTCGGGGTCGATGCCTTCAGCGCCTTCGACCCAATAGGGGCCGCGCCACGGGCCTTCGAGCGCATCGGCCTCGATGATGAAATTGCCTTGGCTCGCGCGCGCCCCGTCGATCATCGCGGCGTCGGCGCCCGCGGCGGCTGCCGCGTCGGTGTCGATGCGCGCGACCGTGCAGCAGATCACATAGCGTCCGGCGATATGGCGCAGTGTCGGCGCATACAGGCCCCCGGAATCGAGGACGAAGGGGATGAGCAGCCGGCGGCCCATCGCCTCGTCGACGGCGTGCCCGACGAGGCGCCAATGCGCAAGGTCGCACGAGTCGTGAATCGGCAGTCCGGGCACAAGTTCGAAGGACGAGTTCACGAGCGCGACCCGCCCCCCGCCCTCATCCCATATCCAGCTGGGATCGGGGTACATGCCACGCAGCACCGGATTGGATACGGTGATTGTGGGCGCGTCGTTCGCCATTGTGCCATCGTTCGTCAATACGGCGTCGTTCGTCATCGGAGCGCCTCAGCTTTCAGTGTCGTCATATATAGGAAAGGGCGGACACACCGTCGTGCCCGCCCGGATGGAGGGGCCTGCATGCCGGGGAGGGCGGCGCGATGCGCAGCGTGCGGATGAGGAGGTCACGCGCGGCGCATCGAGGGGCCGCGCCTCCAACCGGCCGTAGGCGGATGCATCCCGCGCCCGCCGAGGAAGGAAAGGAAAGGAACGGTCGCCGATGCATTGGGAGAGGAAAGAGGAGGAAAGGAATACGAGGAATACAGGAAATGCTGGTGATGATGGAGGGGGTGTCCCCGCCGCCGATGCGGACGGCGGCGGGGACACGCGGGGTCACGCGTTCGCGAGCGCGTCGATGATGTAGTTGTTGACGGTCGCCTTGACGTCCTCGAGGTGGTCGGGGTGCGTCGATGCGATGATCTCGGACTGCGGCTTGTCGATCGCGTAGTCGTTGAGCGACTCGAGCGTCGCGGTGCCGTCGTCGATCGTCTTACCGATGCCGGAATCATAGGAGCCGTACCGGTTCGCGACGAGGTCCTCGATGTACTTGTCCTGGTGCATCTTGTCGGCGACGAGCAGGCCCGCCGCGAAGGTGTCCATGCCGGCGATGTGTGCACGGAAGAGGTCCTCCGCCGTGAACGACGTGCGGCGCGGCTTCGCGTCGAAGTTGAGGCCGCCGTGGGGGCCGATCTGGCCTTCGTCGAGCACTTCCCACATGACGGAGGTCGTCTCGTACAGGTTCGTCGGGAATTCGTCGAGGTCCCAGCCGAGCAGCATGTCGCCCTGGTTCGCGTCGAGCGAGCCGAGCACGCCGTTGTCGCGCGCGACGCGGATCTCGTGCTGGTACGTGTGTCCGGCGAGGTTCGCGTGGTTGCCTTCGAGGTTGAGCTTGAAGACGTCGATGAGGTCGTAGGCGCGCAGGAAGTTGCAGGCCGTCGCCGCGTCGAAGTCGTACTGGTGCGTCATCGGCTCCTTCGCCTTCGGTTCGATGAGGAACTGCGCGTCCATGCCGATCTGCTTCGCGTAGTCGGCGCACATGTGGAAGAACTTCGCCATGTGCTCCTGTTCGCGCTTCATGTCGGTGACCCACAGGTTCTCGTAGCCTTCGCGGCCACCCCAGAACACGTAGTTCTCGGCGCCCAGCCGCTTGCCGATCTCGAGCGAGTGCTTGAGCTGGGCCGCGGCGTAGGCGTAGACGTCGGCGAACGGCGACGTCGAGGCGCCGGCGACGAAGCGCGGGTTCGTGAACAGCGAGGACGTGTTCCACAGCAGCTTGACGCCGGTGGACTTCATGTTCTCCTCGATCTTGTCGACGACGCGGTCGAGGTTCGCGTTCGTCTCGCGCAGCGTGTCGCCTTCCGGGGCGATGTCGCGGTCATGGAAGCAGAAGTATTCGGCGCCGAGCTTCGTGAAGAACTCGAACGCGTAGTCGACCTTCGCGAGCGCGTTGTCCATCGGATCGGCGTACTTGCCGTCCCACGGGCGCTGCGCGGTGCCGTTGCCGAAGGGATCGGTGAGCGGCGCGTCGAAGGTGTGCCACCAGGCGACGCCGAAGCGCAGCCAGTCCTTCATCTTCTTGCCGGCGACGACCTTATCGGCGTCGTAGTACTGGAAGCCGAGCCCCTCCATCGGGCCGTTGCCGCGGCCGACGTACTCGATCTTATCGATGTCCCACAGTCCCATCATGACTCCTTTGTTCTGCGTTGCGCTGTGTTGCGGTGCCGTCTTCGGCGGGTCGCGTGACGGGCGAACGTCGCCGTGCCGGCCGCCCCCGCCATGGCGGCGGTCGCCTCCGAACGACTATGTTCATTCGTCTTATTAAGTAAGCTACAACGACGGCCATCATTTGTCAAACCATCTAACTTTCATCGGCGAGTCCCGCACGATGCCGCCGTTTTCCCGTCATCCGCCCATCCGCCGCCACACGCCTACGGCATCGCGTACGCACCCGCCGCGTGCGCATACGCGCGGCGCCGCTCCCCTTGCGCCGACATGCGTCACACAGTCGCGCAGCCGATCAGCAGCCCGGCCAATCAGCCGCGCAGCCGGCGCACGAAGCGCTCGGCGGTCCGCGCGAGCTCGTCGTCGTCGATCGTCCTCGACGAGCCGTGCACGACGAAAGGCTCCTCGTAGTCGAGGCCGAGGTAGCGCGCGGTCGTGCGGTACGGCAGCAGCAGTTCCTCCATAGTCGCGCCGTGCCTGCCGTCGGCCGTGTACATGTCCTCGGCGCCCCCGGTCGTCACGGCGAGCAGCATGCGCTTGCCGGCGATCGCGGCGCCGTCGCCGTACGCCCACCCGGGCGTGAACACGGCGTCCTCCCACAGCTTCATCAGAGCCGGCGCGCTGTACCAGTAGAACGGGAAGAGGAACGCGAGCCGGTCGGCGCGGCCGCACACGCGATGCTCCTCGTCGACGTCGATGCGGAAGTCGGGGTACAGCGCGTACATGTCGCGCACGACCACGTCGTCGGGGTCCTCGCGCGCCGCCCGCCGCGCGAGCGCGCGGTTCACCCTCGAAAGCCGCAGCCGGTCGTGGAACACCATCAGCGCCGTCGTCATCGTCGCCTCCTCCTTCATGTGCGCCGGCCGCCATGCGCCCGGCGCACACAGTGTGGGACGCGCCGGCGGCGCACGCGGCCGTCGTGGTTTAATACCGGTGTCCAACCTACTCCGCCACGTCTACCCGCCGCACGGCGCGCGCGTGACGGGAAGCCAACCGCAGACGAGGAGCGTACATGGCAGACACAGCCACACCTATCAGCACCGAACACGAGGACACGATCTGCGTGCAGGGCGGCTACCAGCCGGGCAACGGCGAGTCGCGCACGCCGCCGATCATCCAGGCGACGACCTTCAAGTACACGTCGAGCGAGCAGATGAGCCGCCTGTTCGACCTGTCCGAGTCCGGCTACTTCTACACGCGCCTGCAGAACCCGACGAACGACACGGTCGCCGCGAAGATCTGCGCGATGGAGGGCGGCGCCGCGGCGATGCTCACCTCCTCCGGACAGGCCGCGAACTTCTTCGCGCTGTTCAACATCTGCAACCAGGGCGACCACATCGTCGCGTCGAGCGCGATCTACGGCGGCACCTTCAACCTGATCAACGTGACGATGCGCAAGATGGGCATCGAATGCACGTTCGTGAGCCCCGACTGCTCAGCCGACGAGCTCGAGGCCGCGTTCCGCCCGAACACGAAGGCCGTCTTCGGCGAGTCGATCGCGAACCCGGCGCTCATCGTCCTCGACTTCGAGAAGTTCGCGAAGGCCGCGCACGCGCACGGCGTCCCGCTCATCGTCGACAACACGTTCCCGACGCCGATCAACTGCCAGCCGATCCGCTACGGCGTCGACATCGTCACGCATGCGACGACGAAGTACATGGACGGCCACGGCTCGTGCGTCGGCGGCGCGATCGTCGACTCGGGCAACTTCGACTGGCTCGCCCACGCCGAGAAGTTCCCGGGGATGTGCACGCCCGACGACTCCTACCACGGCGTCGTCTACGCGAAGGACTTCGGCAAGGCCGCGTTCATCACGAAGGCGACGGCGCAGCTCATGCGCGACTTCGGCTCGACGCCGGCGCCGATCAACTCGTGGATCATGGGCATGCACCTCGAATCGCTCGGCGTGCGCATGGAACGCCACTGCGCGAACGCGCTCAAGGTCGCCACGTTCCTCGAGGACGACCCGCGCATCGCATGGGTGAGCTGCCCGGAGCTGCCCGGCGACAAGTACCACGCGCTCGCCGAGAAGTACATGCCGAACGGCACCTGCGGCGTCATCTCCTTCGGCGTGCCCGGCGGCCGCGAGAAGGTGTCCGCCTTCCTCGACCACCTCAAGATGATCGCAATCGCAACCCACGTCGCCGACGCGCGCAGCTGCGTGCTCTACCCGGCCGGAACGACGCACCGCCAGCTCACCGAGGAACAGCTCGACGAGGCCGGCGTCGGCATCGACCTCGTGCGCCTGAGCTGCGGCATCGAGAACGCCGACGACATCATCGCCGACATCCGTCAGGCGCTCGACGCGGCGCTCGGCGACTGAGCGAAACGCAGCCCAGAGGTCCTGACCTCGGGATGGCAGGCAAAACAGCTGTTTGCCTGCCATCCCGAGGCCGACCCCTGCGCTTGCCCACTGTGGCATCCCCCTATCCGAACGGCTTCCATTCAGGCGGCTTGTATTCCTGAACATCCATGGCCTCATGATTGTTCGCCAGACACATGGCCGCATCGACATCGCCGTAATCGAAACTGAAATGCCCGTGCGTCTCGGCGATGGTGGGAGCACGTCCCATGCGACGATCATTCCAGTATTCGTCGAATCTGCGATTCTCCGCATCGTAGTCCTTCGCCGTATACGACGTCTTCACCAGATTGTTGCGATGCAGGCAATCCACCACCCCCTCCGATGGATTCCGATATAGGTTCGGGTTCGAATGCTGGCGTTGGTACACCTCGTTCACGTTCAGCATCTCCGCCATGCCGCATGCCATATCATCTTCACGCAGTTTTTCCTCCCGCGCCTCCTGCCCTTCAACAGATGCCATCGACCACCGTGCTTGATAAAACTCACCGACCTTCATAATCGGCGGCGCGGCATACCCTTTGTTGACAATGCATTGACGATAGCTCGCCCATGCCTGCTCGTAGTCGGCCCGGCTAACCCGCCCTCCGTTCTCCAACGCCCTCTCCAGAATAGTCACTTGACGATCCCCCATGGGCGCCCCGTGCATCTGTCCATTACGAGCTTTCTGATCGAGATCGAGTACCATCTGCACATAGTCCTGCATGGACGAGGCAATGCGCTGACCCTCCGCACCAGTATCCGGATCCGCTTCGTTGGAGCCACACCCCGCCAGCAGACCGCAGGCAAAACACATCACCATGACAATTCCGCCGAATCGGGCGAAAACCTCACGCATCATATTTCGAGTCCTCACATTCCAACTCAAAATATGGTGTGGTGTGAGACCGTATTCGATGCGGTCTCACACCACACCACACATCGTTCATCATCGAGCCGAATCAGAAGAGACGCAATCAACCTGCTCGATAGTAGGCCCAATCTCGTCCACGCTCGTTATTGCCTTTCATGGATGCCTTGCAGACTGACAGCACACCGACACTGCGGGAGTCTATTCGCCCTTCCTGAGCAGCTTCGCAGTAACCAAAGGCATAGCCACTGGTTACTAATTCGATGGACGAGGCATCCCAACCGACACTGTAGTTCCCGCCAGAAACCTTTCCATGGAAGGTCCCGGAACCGCTGTACCACTTCCCGGTATCCACCTGCGCCGCCAAAGCAGGTGCGGCCGTCGAGAAAGCAAGAGCCAGTGCACATAACATTGGCACGATTGCGCGCGTTGTTTTTCTAATCTTCATGAGCCACCTCCATGATACTTGTAGACATCTCCACTCTGAGACATCTACGAACACTATAGAAATCAGGGAAAACGATAGTCAAGCATTCTACCCATATTGTGTATGCGAGCTCAATCAATCTGATAAGAGAAGCTCGGTCGGGCGAATCTGCATCATTCAGCACACGACCAATTGTTGTATTCACTTAGTTGTGGACGGCGTGAGGTGGTGCAGGAAAGTTGGACTCTTGAGTGGGATGGGAGTCCGTTGGTGGTGAAGTACACGAGGGAGCAGAGGCTTCGTGCGGTGCGGTTGTATGAGCAGTTTGATCGCAGCGCGGCGTCGTTGATCAACGAGCGGGGTATCCATCCAGGATGATGCTGGCGCGCTGGGGCGACGAGTTGGAGCCGTGACGGCGCCGGCTGCGTCGCGCGCCGGTGGACGAGGCGACGAGGCGCCGGGCGGTGGCGAGTACGCGTCCGGGGAGGCGACCAGCCATCGCATCGGCGAGGAACTGGGCGTGAGCGCCGACGTCATGCGAAACTGGAAGCACACCATGCTCACGCACGACGACAAGGAGCCGCAGATGCACGACGGGCACGCCGGAAGCGAGACGGAACCGGCAGGGGCCGACGAGCCGGCGTCATCGTCGATCGAGGACATGCGCCGGCAACACGACACGAGCTCGTCTTGCAGCTGGCGGCCCTGCGGGCCGAACGGCACGTGCGGCGTCATCTCCTTCGGCGTGCCCGGCGGCCGCGAGAAGGTGTCCGCCTTCCTCGACCACCTCAAGATGATCGCAATCGCAACCCACGTCGCCGACGCGCGCAGCTGCGTGCTCTACCCGGCCGGAACGACGCACCGCCAGCTCACCGAGGAACAGCTCGACGAGGCGTTCCCCTCCAGCAACTAAGCCTTACCCGGAATGAATGGTCCCGCGATGACCTCAATCGCGGGACCGTCCATCTGAGTAGAGGACAAACAATCGAATCCGTAATAGTTCATTGATTGCGTATACCCGGAAACGGGAACATGTGGTTGAGAAATTCCGTGTCCGTCATAATACTAGTGATCATGATGAGCATATTTCATCATCGATTCTCGCACGCCGATGTGCAAGATGGCCCAAAGGCGAAAGACGAGGGAAGGAACTGATATGGTTCGGATTCCACATACAAAACAGACGAAGAAGGCCGTTGGAGGATCGGCCGCATGCTTGATGACATTGGGCTTGGTATTCGGTTCCGCCACGACGGCCCATGCACAGCAGAACGGGTTCACGCCATACTTCAGAAACAGCGACGTGCGAGTCGGCGATGTGCACGTGGATGTGCTCGCTCGAGACGATGCGTCCAAGATGGTGGCTTCATCCAGGTCCCGCGGCTCATACTGCGAAGCGTCGCAAGACACCAACCGGAAAATACGGGATATCTCCGATGTGGGCAAGACATGCGGCGCAGCGGTCCTGGCCTCTCAGTCCATCAAATCGGCTGGCGACTATGCCTGCTGCGCCACTCGGTGACCCGTGACACATCAGTTTTGCTGGCCGCATCGCCAATTGCGGCCAGCAATCCACAAACACCTCTAAGGATAGGTCGTAATGCTTTTCATTCGTAGATGCTGCAGTGCGATATTGTGTGCCGTGCTGACTTTGGGATTGACGGCCTGTGGGTCGTCTGTCTCCCCTCCCGATGAGTGGAGCGAGGGCGGCGACACATTCCAAATGGCCGGTAGCGTTAGTGAACGTATCAAGAATCTGCTGGAGTATCACGCAGATATGGACCAGTCACAGCGACAGATGCTTGAGCGTGCACTCGCCAACGAAGGTAAGATCTCCCATGCCGACTATCTGACGGCATGGGACAACTACCGCCAATGCTTGGTTGCCAAGGGGTACAACCCGCCGACGATGCGCCTGATTAACGGGGTGTACATCCACCAGACCAAGATTGACACCAGCGGCATGAGCGAGGCACAGCAGGATAAACTCAACCGCGACGTCGATGGTTGTCAAAATCGCTACGTGCTTTCAGTGGATGATATCTACCGCCTGAATGTGGCAAATCCAAGTCTATACAGCAATTCCGATGTCGCATTGGTAGATTGTCTTCGCCGCCACGCGCTGGTTCCCAAAGACTATTCGGTGGACCAGTACCGTGCCGAAAGTGAGCGCTTCTTCGACACCGATGTCTCTGATACAAAGACTGAACGCGAGGCCTATACCAAACGACGCGAAGCGTTCAGCTTTGATTTCAACGCCCCACAGGCCCGTACCTGTGTGGTCACCAATGACTCCAGCCTGCTTATCGATGAACTCGAAGCATGGAAACCGCTCAGCTGACATCACTCATGCATAATGGCCGCATGATCCAAGAATCATCGCCGACACCCGACGCGACGCTGTGAGCCGCCGCGGCCGCCGACTGCGGCCCCGCGCATGCTCCCATGCGCGGGTCACCGCTATACTGCTGCCCATGCAACAAACGATCGTCACCTCCATCCCGTTCCTGTCCGAGCCGTCCGAGGACGCCGATCCGAACGATCCGGCCGACGCCGCGACCGCGGCCGACCTCGTCGACACGCTCAAGGCGAACCGCGGGCGCTGCGTCGGCATGGCCGCGAACATGATCGGCGAACGCAAACGCATCATCGCCTTCGTCGACGAGGATCTCGACGGATTGGTCACCGTCATGTTCAACCCGGTCGTCACGCACGCCGACGATCCGTACGAGACGCGGGAGGGCTGCCTGTCGCTCAAGGGCGAGCGCCCTGCGCGGCGGTGGGCGCATATCGACGTCGAATATCTGACGCGGCGCGGGCGCGAAAGGCGTACCTCCTTCGACGGCTTCACCGCGCAGATCATCCAGCACGAGATCGACCACTGCGGCGGCGTGGTCATCTGAGCGTGCGCCCGCGGCGACGATGGAATATACGCGCCGCCGCCGTGGTAGGACGAACTGTAGACCGCTTTTGGAATAATGGTTGTGCATTTGCGACCGCTTCGATTCCACGAAGCAAGACGGACAACGGAACGGAACCAACTTTGGCTGAGTTTATCTATCAGATGATCAACGCCCGCAAGGCGTACGGCGACCGCGTGATCCTCGACAACGTCACGCTGAGCTTCCTGCCGGGCGCGAAAATCGGCGTCGTCGGCCCCAATGGCATGGGCAAGTCCACGCTGCTCAAAATCATGGCGGGGCTCGACACCGTCAGCAACGGCGAGGCGTCGCTCACGCCGGGCTACACGGTCGGCATCCTGCAGCAGGAGCCGCCGCTCGACGAGGACAAGACCGTCGGCGAGAACATCAAGATGGCCTTCGGCGGCATCGCCGACAAGGTCGCACGCTTCAACGAGATCGGCGAGGAGATGGCGAACCCGGACGCCGACTTCGATGCGCTGATGGAGGAGATGGGCAAGCTGCAGACCGAGATCGACGCGGCGAACGGCTGGGATCTCGACTCGCAGCTCGAGCAGGCGATGGACGCGCTGCAGTGCCCGGACCCGGACACGCCGGTGTCGGTGTGCTCGGGCGGCGAGCGCCGCCGCGTCGCGCTGTGCAAGCTGCTGCTCGAGGCGCCGGACCTGCTGCTGCTCGACGAGCCGACGAACCATCTGGACGCCGAGTCGATCCTGTGGCTCGAGAAGTTCCTGCACCAGTATCAGGGCGCCGTCATCGCCGTCACCCACGACCGCTACTTCATGGACAACGTCGCCGAGTGGATCTGCGAGGTCGACCGCGGCCAGCTCTACCCGTACAAGGGCAACTACTCCACCTATCTGGAGACGAAGGCGAAGCGCATGGAGATCCAGGGCGCCAAGGACGCCAAGCTCGCCAAGCGCCTGAAGAACGAGCTCGAATGGGTGCGTTCGTCGCCGAAGGCACGCCAGGCGAAGAACAAGGCACGTCTCGAGCGCTACGACCAGATGGAGCAGGAGGCGCGCAACTCGAAGAAGCTCGACTTCTCCGAGATCCAGATCCCGCCGGGACCGCGCCTGGGCTCGACGGTGCTCGAGGCCGAGCACATCCACAAGGCCTTCGGCGATCGCGTGCTCATCGACGACCTGAGCTTCACGCTGCCGCGCAACGGCATCGTCGGCGTCATCGGTCCCAACGGCGTCGGCAAGTCGACGCTGTTCAAGACGATCGTCGGCCTCGAACCGCTTTCGGGCGGCGACCTCAAGATCGGCGACACCGTCAAGATCAGCTACGTCGACCAGAACCGCGCCGGCCTCGACCCGAACAAGAACCTGTGGGAGGCCGTCTCGGACGGCAACGACTTCATCGAGGTCGGCGGCGTCGAGGTGCCGACGCGCGCCTACGTCGCGAGCTTCGGCTTCAAGGGATCCGACCAGCAGAAGCTCACCGGCGTGCTCTCCGGCGGCGAACGCAACCGACTCAACCTGGCTCTCACGCTCAAGCAGGGCGGCAACCTGCTGCTGCTCGACGAGCCGACGAACGATCTGGACGTCGAGACGCTCGAAAGCCTCGAGAACGCGCTCATCGAGTTCCCGGGCTGCGCCGTCGTGATCTCGCACGACCGCTGGTTCCTCGACCGCATCGCCACGCACATCCTCGCGTGGGAGGGCGACGACGAGAATCCGGCGCGCTGGTACTGGTTCGAAGGCAACTTCCAGTCGTACCAGGAGAACAAGATCGCGCGTCTGGGCGAGGAGGCGGCGCGTCCGCACCGCCTGCACCGCAAGCTCACCCGCTGATCGCCGATATCGGCTGCCATAGGGGCCCGGTTGCGAACGTCGATGCCGCATGATGCGGCGTCCGCGTTCGCAGCCGGGCCCCTATGCGATCGTGGGCGGTGCAAAGCGCACCCGTAACGTTCGCGAGGCACGCCGGTGGCGAACGCGGGAGGTGCGGAACGCACCCATGACGTTCGCGTGAACATCGGCTCCCCCGGCTACGCCGTCGGTGGCAATCGACGGGATGTGTCCGTTTCTTAACACGCCGCTGATAGATTGCAGACAGTCAGCGCAACCGCCCGCGCATCGGGCGCCACCGACGGCGTATGGGAACGCCGCCCCGAACAAGAAAGGACGCCGCATGACGTCGGACACCACTCCCCTGAAGCATCTGATCGATGTGCTGAGCCTCGGCGAACCTTCCGTCTACCGCGACCACACCTACATCAGCGGCGAAAGCATGTACTTCCCGACCGGCCGCGTCTACGGCGGCCAGGTCATCGCCCAATCGCTCGTCGCCGCATCGAAGACGGTGCCGGAAGGACGCGAGCCGCATTCGATCCACGGCTATTTCATCGCCCCGGGCGACATCCACGAGGACCTGCTCTTCGACGTCGAGAACCTGCGCGACGGCCATTCGTTCTCGGCGCGCCGCGTCAACGTCACGCAGTCGCAGGGGCCGATCCTCACGGCGATCGCGAGCTTCCAGAAGCCCGGACAGCCGGGAGTCGAATACGCCGACCCGATGCCCGCCGACATCCCCGGTCCGGAGACGCTCAAAAGCTCGAAGGAGCTGATGGCGCCGTACGCCGACCAGTCGAACTTCGCGAAGTACTACGCGTGCAAGTCCCCCTTCGACATCCGTTACGTGTCCCAGCCGATCCTGCTCGGCCCGGACAAGGCGAGCGCGGCCGCCGACTGCGGCCGCCAGCTCGTGTGGATGCGCGCCGACGGCGATTGCGACGTGTCCCAGACGATGCACCGCGCGATCCTCGCGCTCGGCTGCGACCAGATCATGCTCGAGCCGATCCTGCGCCGCACCGGGTTGACAGTGATGACGCCGGGCATCTCCTTCGCCTCGATCGACCATTCGATGTGGTGGTACCGCGACATCGACGTCACCGACTGGCATCTGTACGTGCAGGACACGCCCACCGCCGCCCACGGCCGCGGCCTGTCCACGGCGAAGGTCTACCGCCGCGACGGCACGCTCGTCGCCGCGATCGTGCAGGAGGCGATGGTTCGCGTCCCGCAGACGGACGCGGACTGACCAGTCCGTCTTCCTTTTCCTCCCGCGGCCGCCGTCACCTGCCGGGTACGGCGGCCGTGTCGTCGTTGTCGTCGCTCTTCCATGCGACGCCGCGGTCGGGCCGCTCGCCGCGCATCTTTTTGCGCCGCTGCTCGATCTTCGGATGCTCGGGGCCTTCGGACGGCGGCAGCTGGCAGAACCCCTCGCCGATGACGCCGCAGACCATGTCGATCAGGCTCGCGACGCATGCGACGACGCATTCGACGGCGATCCGGCGGTAGTAGGGCGCCTGCAGATGTCCGACGACCATCAGCAGCTCGCCCGCGTACCAGCCGAGCAGCACGGCGCCGGCGAGCGCGAGCGCCTTCGAGAGGATCAGCGTGTCGACGGCGCGTTCGGGTGTGATCGTCCTGAGCTGCACGCGTTTGCGCGGCTCGGTCGTCGCATAGCGGCGCACCTGCCATGCGGCGACGAGCACGCCGACGCCGAAGACGGCGAGCATCGCCGAGACGAACCACGGCAGCCCGAGCAGCGAGACATGGTAGCGTTCCTCGAGCGCGGCCGTCGCGGCACCGCCGCCGACGCCGAGCGCGGCGACCAGCAGATACGCCCACCAGCGTATGCGATGCGCCCTCATTGCGCGCCTCCGATGATCCAATGGTCCGATTCGAGTCCGGCGAACGGCGCGTCGGGCGCGCTCGCGAGCAGATACGGGAGCGGATCGCCGTGAAGGGCCGCCATCGGGTCCATGTCCATCCACGGCGCGAGGATCGCGGCGCGGTTGCCCGCTCCCCCGTCGTCGATGCGCGTGCGGCCGTCGGCGTCGTCGATGTCGACGATATGCAACGTGACGTCGCCGTCATGGGCGCGCGAGGCCGCATTGAGGAAGGCCGTCAGCGCGGCCGCGTCCATCGCCGTGTCGAGCGCGGCGACGGCGGTGCGCGTCTCGCCGCC
>NZ_MVOG01000013.1 GCF_002286915.1 Bifidobacterium italicum
TTGTTCCGCCGCCGTCCGTCACGACGCGCCGGGCGATGTCGACCGTCTCGCCGTCGTCCCCAACACGCACATCGAGACGCAGCCGCACGGCGCCCGACGCGTCCGCCGTGGCGAAGACGGTATCGTCGGCGCCGGTGAGCGACGCCTCGACGATGAAGGGACGTGTCGGGTCGCGCAGGTCGGCGGCGCCCAGCGTCGCGTAGAGCCGTGCACGCGGAGCGCCGAGCAGCAGATCGAGGCAGCGCAGGATCGAGGATTTGCCGGATTCGTTCGTGCCGACAAGAACAAGGTGGTCGCGCACCTCGACGTCGAGGTCGGTCACGCGGCTGTGGTTGAGGATCTTCAGTGCGGACAGGCGCATCATCTGCACTCCTTCGTCGGCTGCGCGGACGTCTCCACTGTAGCCGGAGACGGCAACCGGAGGGCGCCGCGGCACGACGATCGTCGTGCCGCGGCGCCCCCGGGTATGTTCTTCGCAAAAAGGGAAAGCCTTCGTCTGCCTGTCCGCCTCCGTTTCCGCCCTGACGGGCCGTGCGCCGCGCGCCGGGACGCGCAGCGGATCGTCGTGGACTTCGGCTTGCGCCGCGTCCCTAGGTCCCTCCAGCATCGCAGCCGTTGCGTTTCGCGACGTGAAACGTCGTATTACCGGCACGTTTCCTCCAAGCCGACCCGTCATCTGCGGATGCGCGCAATCGTTGGAACGGCCGCGTTGTGCGGCGCCGACGCCATCGGATCGGGACACGAAGGACGCCCGCGCGTTCACCGTAGGTGGAACGCCGGTGGACGCGCGATCGGCTCGGCAGATAATACGTACGAAGGACCGACCGTGCCGGCCGCACGGCGGGACGTGTGGATGGGAACCGTGCATGCTCCGGCGGCGGCGCACGGGCGACGTGCGAGGGAAAGGACGATCGGTGGATCTTCTCGAGGCGATGGACAGGCGGCACGCGGTGCGCGCATACACCGACGAGGCGATCGACGCGCGGACATGCGACGACCTGCGCGCGCTGATCGGCCGGCTCAACGCCGCGGACGGACTCGGGATGCGGCTCGTCACCGACGAGCCGGACGCCTTCGGCAACGCGCTGCTGCATTACGGCATGTTCAGGAACGTGCGCAACTATGTGGCGATCGCCGCCGACCAGACGAAGGACTGGGAGCGGCGCTGCGGCTACTATGGCGCGCAGGTGCTGCTGCGCGCCGCGCAACTGGGGCTCGACACCTGCTGGGTCGCCCTGTCGTTCAGCAAGCATCAGGCGGCGCGGCATGCGGGATTCGACGCCGAGGACAAGGTGCGCTTCGCGATCGCCGTCGGTCATGGCGTGACGCATGGCAGGCCCTCCCGTTCGAAGACCTACGGGCAGGTCGCTTCGGCCGAGGGAGGCATCGCGGTGCCGACGTGGTTCGAGCATGGCGTCGAAGCGGCGCTGCTTGCGCCGAGCGCGCTCAACCAACAGAGGTTCACGTTCCGGCTCGAGGCCGACGGACGCACGGTCGCCGCCGATCCAGGCATCGGTCCGTACACGCGGACCGATCTGGGCATCGCGCAGTACTTCTTCGAGGTCGGCGCCGGGGCGCATGCTCCCCTCGTCTGGCGATGAGCGACCGGGACGGGACCGGCTCAGCCCTCAGTGCCGGCGTCCTGCGGGGCGCGCTGCGTATGCTCGGCGACGTAGGCGAGGAACTCCGGCGTCTTCGACCAGTACTTCACCCCCCAGTTCTCGAAGTCCCGCGCGTCCTTGTAGGGCCTGCATTCGAAGTCGATGTAGTGCACGACGCCGTTCTCGACGACGAAGTTCGTCGGGAAGTAGTTGATGTTGATGTGGCGTGCGGCCAGACGTTTGGCGAGCCGTCGGATCTGGTCGAGGTAATCGTCGCGCATCTGGTCGGTGAGGACGAGCTCGTAGATCGTGGGGCCGTCGACGTACTCCTTGAGGATGCGGTCGTGGTCGAGATCGACGTCGAGCATCGCCGGCAGCCTGACGCCCAGTTCGCGCAGCTTGCGGTAGTCGCGGATCTCGGCCTGCATCTTGTCGGCGTACTGGTAGTAGTCGTACGGACCGTAATGGATCTGTTTGAGCACATACCGCACCGGCGGATGCGTCTGCGAACGCACGAGGAACGAATAGCCGCCATTGCCTTTGCCAAGCAGCCGGAGCACGTCATACGGGGTCCCGTTGACGGTCAGCGTTTTGCACTTTCCCATGGGAAAAGCGTATCATGCGACCGCGCTGGACCCCGGTTTCAGGCCTTCTTTCACCGGTTTTGCGGCGAAAGGGTCGCGGACCCTGCACTGACCCGGCCGCGCCTAGTGCAGCGGCGCCCACATCGCGACGGCGGCCGCCTCCGAGGTGACGCCGGCTCCCCCCAAGCCCAGCTGCCTCGACCGGACCACCAGCAACGCCGCGACGACGACGGCCGCGACGAGCATGGCGACGACCATACGCCGCAGATGCGCGCGCTCCCCGTCGACGGGCGTGCCGCACACCGGGCACACCTTCGCCCGTTCGTTGAGTTCGCTGCCGCACCGCGTACAACGCCGCATCGCATCCACCTTTCGTTCCCGACGACTCCGGATCCGCATCGGCATCCATCGGCCATCATCCATCCTAGGCGCGCGGGGCGTACACGTTCCGGCACGTCGATGCGCAGCCGGAGCGCCGATTGTTGCCCGCATGTCGTTACTGGGTTGGTACAGAGAAGCAAAGAAGCCTTGGAATCGTTGCAATTCCAAGGCTTCCTGTTGGTACCCCCTGAGAGAGTCGAACTCTCGTTGTCAGATTGAAAGTCTGGTGTCCTAACCGTTAGACGAAGGGGGCTTTCGACAACTCAATTGATATTACACGAATCGGCATATCGCGCAAGCATCGGCGTGTCGCATTCGGCGGCGCCATGCGGCGGCCGGGAAGGCCGCCGCATGGTCCGCTCAGACCCTGCGGTACGTGAAGTCGTGGATGACGCGGCCCGCGTCGAGACCCTTGCGCTCGAAGTTCGTCAGTACGCGTCCGTCGAAACGCGGCGATTCGACGAAGTCGGCATGCGGCAGCGCCGCCGCTTGCGCCGCGTTGCCCTTGCCGACATGCGCGGTCGGCAGGCTCACCGTCAGATCGCCGACGTTCTCGAAGTCGGCGCGCGCATCCATGACCTCGTGCACATGCAGCGCATAGTCCTCGATGTCGGTCGCGATGCGCCACACGCCGCCCTCGCGGAGGGCGGCGTGCATGTGCACGGCGAGCTCGGGCTGCACGATCCGGCGCTTGTGGTGGCGCATCTTCGGCCACGGATCGGGGAAGAAGGTCCACACCTCGTCGACGACGCCGGGCTCCATGACGGCGAACAGCTCCGGCGCGTTGATCCGCGCGACCCTCAGATTGTCCAAGCCGTGCTTGGCCGCAAGCAGCACCGTATGCGCGACGCCCGGGTCGTAGACCTCGATCGCGAGGAAGTTGCGTTCGGGATGCGCGGCGGCCGCGGCCACGACGTTCTCCCCCTGCCCGCTGCCGATCTCGACGGTGAGCGGCGCCGCGGCGCCCCAGTGGTCTCGCACATAGGAGCCGGTGAACCCGAAGCCCGGCGTCGGGTCGAGCCTGCCCTCCTCGGCGATGTTGTCGAGGACGTAGCGCGCCGCATGATTGTCCATCGCGCGCTGCAGCCGCGCGTCGAGACGCGCGGACCTGCGCACGAAGGAGAGCACCTTCCTGTCGCGGAGCGGATTCACGGCGTCCGCGTTGTCGATTCCTTCGATGTTCTGCTGAGCCATACCCACAGTGTATGCGGCGACCTGTATCGGCGACGGCGCGGACCCGGCGGCCGCGGGCGGAGGACGTCCGGCCACGCCCTAGACTGGGAGGGGGCACGCGGCGCACGCCGCAACCGCCGTCGACGCGCATGCGCCGGCGCAGGCCGCAACACACCGACGTCGCCAGTTTTGTGCGATAGTGTTCAGGTGATACACTGTAATCGAACATAAACGAACATTGCAACAAAAAAGATACCAATACCGTGATGTTCGACCTGTCGAAGGAAGGCTCAACATGACTGTTCTTGTCACTGGCGGATGCGGCTACATCGGCGCGCACGTCGTCCATGCGCTGCACGAAGCCGGAGAGGACGTCGTCGTCGTCGACGACCTCAGCTACGGCAAGCCGGACCGCATCGGCGGGGCGCGTCTCTACGGCATGGACATCGCCGCCCCGGGGGCCGGCGCACGCCTCGCCGAGATCATGGAGGCGGAGGACGTCGACGCCGTCATCCACTTCGCCGCGCGCAAGCAGGTCGGCGAATCCGTCGAGAAGCCGCTGTGGTACTACCAGCAGAACATCAACGGCATGCTCAACGTGCTCGAGGGCATGAAGGAGGCGGGCGTCAAGAAGCTCGTCTTCTCCTCCTCCGCCGCCACCTATGGCGAGCCGCCGGTCGACGTCGTCCCCGAGGACGTCGAGCCGATGGTCCCGATCAACCCCTACGGCCAGACGAAGCTCTTCGGCGAGTGGATGGCGCGCGCGTGCGAGCAGCCCTACGGCATCCGCTTCTGCGGCCTGCGCTACTTCAACGTGGCCGGCTGCGGCCCCGTCGAGCTCGAGGACCCGGCGATCCTCAACCTCATCCCGATGCTGTTCGACCGTCTCAAGCAGGGCAAGGCGCCCGCGATCTTCGGCGACGACTACCCGACGCCGGACGGCACCTGCATCCGCGACTACATCCACGTCTCCGACCTCGCCGACGCGCACCTCGCCGCGCTCAAGTACCTCGACCGCGATGAACGCAAGTACGACGTATTCAACGTCGGCACCGGCGAAGGCACTTCGGTGCGCCAGATCGTCGACGAGGTGAAGAAGGTCACCGGCCTGCCGTTCCAGGAGACCGTCATGGCGCGCCGCGCCGGCGACCCGCCGCAGCTCATCGGCTCCCCGAAGCGCATCAACGAGGAGATGGGCTGGCATGCGCGCTACGACGTCGACGACATCGTCGAGTCGGCATGGAACGCATGGCAGGCGAACCCGGAGCACCACATCGACGTCGAGACCTGGAAGCAGCAGGACGCCTGACGACTCGTTGCGTGTCCGTGCCGACGGTGCCGTCGGCACGGACACGCAACGACGAACCGTGAAAGGGGCGGAGCACGAATCCTCGTGCTCCGCCCCTTTCACGGTTCGGTATGCCTGCGCCGTCCCGCTCAGCGCTGCTCGTTGTCGAGCTGCTGCTCGACGTAGTCGGCGATATGCGGGGCGACCTCCTCGATCTGGTCGATCGCCGTCTCGAATTCGCGCATGCCGCCGTACCACGGATCGACGAGGTCAATCTCGCCTTCGTGCCCCGGCTGCGGATCGGGCAACGACGGGTCGAAGCTGCGGTACATATGCACCTCGCTGCGCTTGCTCAGCGGCAGCATGTGCATCAGCGCGTTCATATGGGAGGCGGTCATCGGCAGGAACAGGTCGGTGTCGTCGATCTCCTGGCGTGTGATGCGATGCGCGAAATGGCGCGCCGGGATCTCGTAGCCGCGCTCCTTGAGCACCTTGACGGCGCGGCGGTCGATCGGGTTGCCGTACTCCTCATCGCTGACGCCGCTCGACTCGACGCGGACGCGGTCGGCGAGCCCGCGCTTGGCGAACTCATGCCGCAGGATGATCTCCCCCATCGGCGAACGGCAGATATTGCCGGTGCACACGGTCATGACGGTGTATGGCTTCGTCGCTGTCCTCTTCACGTTCCTATCCCTCACATGGGCCGTCCACACGGCCACGGTCGTTATTCGGTCGGCGCCCCCTCGGCGCGCCGGTTCTCGAGCGTCACATAACGGTATCCCCGGATGCCGCCGTCGTCGTGCGCCGGATGCATCCAGTCGGTGCGTTCGACGACCTCCCAGTCGCCGGAACGCAACGCCTTGTCCAGATCGGGGGCGTAGGTGTCCGCGTCCACGTCGGCGTCGATCTGCGTCAGATAGATCTTCGAGGCGATCGGCAGCATCTGTTCGAAGAGCTGCGCGCCGCCGATGACCCAGATCTCGCTGCGGTCGAGGCCGTCGTCCGGAATCGCCTCCTGACGGGCCAGATCGAGCGCCTCCTCGACGTCGCACACGACGGTCGCACCCGGCGCACGGAATCCGCGGTCATGCGTGAGCACGATGTTGTCGCGGTTCGGCAGCGGACGGAACTTCGGGTTGAGCGCCTCCCAGGTCCTGCGCCCCATGATGACGGGATGCGAGACGGTGAGCGCCTTGAAGCGGCGAAGATCCTCGGGAAGATGCCACGGCATCGTCCCCTCGAATCCGATGGCGCCCGAACGACCGTCCTTGTCGTTCGCCTGCGCCCAGATCAGGTTGATCGAGAAGGTCTTGGCGTAGTCGTCGCCCCAGTCGTCCTCGAACTCAGCCTCGACAGGCCCGGCAAAACCGGGCACGGGTTCGTGATAGCCACTGCGGCTACTGTCATGCTCCATTTCGTCTCCTTGAACGTAAGTAACCGGGTCACCAGTCTATGCAATCCCGGCGACGCCCGGCCCTGCGTCGGCGCGCGGCTCAGACGGCGATCGGCGCCTTGATCGTCGGATGGTACCGGTAGTCGACGATCGTGAAATCGTCGTAGCCGTACTCGAACAACGAATCGGCCTTGCGGATCTCGAGGCGCGGATACGGATACGGTTCGCGCGACAGCTGCTCGAGCACCTGATCCACATGGTTATCGTAGATGTGGCAGTCGCCGCCGGTCCAGACGAACTCGCCCGGCGCGAGCCCCGCCTGCTGCGCCATCATCATCGTCAGCAGCGAATAACTCGCGATGTTGAACGGCACGCCGAGGAACATGTCGCACGAACGCTGGTACAGCTGGCAGCTGAGACGACCGTCGGCGACGTAGAACTGGAACAGCGCATGGCACGGAGGCAGCGCCATATGCTCGACCTCGGCCGGGTTCCATGCGCTGACGACCATGCGCCGCGAGTCCGGATCGTTGCGGATCAGGTCGAGCACATTCGAGATCTGGTCGATCGTGCGGTTCGGATCCTCGGGCGTCGGCGCCGGCCAGCTGCGCCACTGCACGCCGTAGACCGGTCCGAGGTCGCCGTTCTCGTCCGCCCACTCATCCCAGATGTGCACGTTGTGCTCCTGCAGCCAGCGCACGTTGCCCGATCCCTTGAGGAACCACAGCAGCTCATAGGCGATGCCCTTGAAGAACACGCGCTTCGTCGTCAGCAGCGGGAAGCCCTTCGCCAGATCGAAGCGCATCTGCTGGCCGAACAACGAGATCGTGCCGGTGCCGGTGCGGTCGTTCTTGAGGTTGCCCTCCATCAGGATCTTGCGCAGCAGATCCTCGTACGGCATCGGGATGTCGGTGCGCGGACGCGATGGCACGTCCTGTTCGCGGATTCGCTGAAGGTCTTGCTGAGTCAATGGCATGGTTGGCTATCGTAACCGCAACTTCTGACCTTCCGACGACACCCGGACGCCGGAGACGAAGCAGGCCATGGCGACACGGCGGGGCATGGACGCGCCTAGAATGTGCTTGACCAAGACCAGCGGCGACCGCCGCGGAAAAGAGGGACATATGAGCAAGCGACTGTGGGTCGAGAAGAACAAGGACGGCTCGTGGGACGCGTTCAGCGACGACGGCGCCCACATCAAATTCGGCAAGGACCGTGGCCAGTTCACGCCGGGCGACCTGATGAAGATCGCGCTCGCCGGCTGCGCGGCGCTGTCGAGCAACTTCGCGATCGAGAGCGCGCTCGGCGACGGCCACGCCGCGAAGATCATCGTCGACGGCGCCTACGATGCCGACAACGACGCCTACATCAACTTCAACGAACAGGTCATGATCGACGCGACCGACGCCTCGCTGAGCGACGAGGACGTCGAGAAGCTCAAGAAGCGCGTCAAGGCGCACATCGAAAAGGGCTGCACCGTCATGCACACCTACGAGCAGGAGACGCCGGTGCGCATGGACATCGAAGTGCGCCGCTGAGCGCCCCCGCCCCATCGGCCACGGCGACCATATGATCATGAAGGGCGGGAGGCACGCACCTGCGAGGTGCGTGCCTCCCGCCCTTCATCGATGGCCGCGGGTCCGTCAGTCGTCCTGCTTGTCGCCGTGGTAGTCGGCCGCATTCGGATCGATCTTGATCTCGATCTGCCGTTCGACGTCCTCGTCGGCGCGGTCGACCGGCACTTCGGTGACGAGCTCGTCGAGCGTGACGGCGGCGATCGGCTCGCCTTCCTTCTCGGCGCGCTGCTCCTCGGCCTCGACGAACTTGCGCGGCACGACGAGCACCGGGGACACCGAATGCTGCAGCAGACCCTGGCTCGTCGAATTGAACAGCAGGCCGGTGAAACCGCCCCGGCCGCACGAGCCGACGACGACGATGTCATGGTCGCGGCTCGCCTTCGTCAGCGTCTCGACGGCGTTGCCGGCGACGATGTTCTCACGGATGTCGAGCTCCGGATACTTCGCGAGGATCGGCTGAAGACGCGCGTCAAGCTCGTCTTCGAACTTGCCGCGCACCTCGTCGTTGTCCAGATTCGTGTTCGACGGCACGACGGTGATCACATCGAGCTGCGCGCCCCACGCATGCGCGAACTGCGCGGCGAGCTCAAGCGCACGGATGCCCCACTTCGTGTCGTCGGAGCCGACCGCGACCTTCGTGATGACGTTGTTGAGGTGCATCAGGTTGCCCTTGTCGTCGGTGTACGGCACGACGACGATCGGGCAGTACGCGTAGGCAGGCAGGCTCGAGCTCGTCGTGCCGAGCAGGCGTTCGGCGAGGCCGCCCTTGCCGCGGTTGCCGATGACGATGAGGTTGTAGTTGCGCGAAAGCTCGACGAAGACCGACGACGGGTCGCCGGTCACGATGAGCGTCTGCGCGTCGACGCCCTGCTCGTCGGCGATCGCCTTCGCCTTCGACAGGATCTCCTGCGCGTCGTTGTGCGCGGCGTTGTCGTCCCCCATCGCCGTGTACGTCGCGTCGAAGGAGACGGCGGCGTAGCTCGGCAACGAATACGCGCACACGATCTGCAGGCTCAGCCCGACGTGCTTCGCGTAGTTGGCGGCCCACCACGTCGCCTTGTAGCTTGCATGCGATCCGTCGACGCCCACCAGAATCGTGTTGTCGTTCACCATCAGAGACCTCCTTGCCCAGCACAACCTTCTCTTCGGTTGGTTTCCACGTTCAAGAATACCGTGGTTTTCCTTCGTCGCCTACCTTATCAGCCGAAAAGCCGCCCCAGGTTACGCCCACCGCGCCTCCGGGGCCATCCACAGCGTCCCGTTCCGTCAATCCGATCGACAAACCGACCCGCCAACCAGCCCCTTTCCGTCCCGCTCCATCGACGCCCTCGACGGAGCCACCCGCAAACCAGCCCCTTTCCGTCCCGAACCGTCGGCGCCATCGACGAGCCAGCCCGTTTCCGGGTCGAACCGCCGACCAAGAGGACGGCCGCGCCCGCGAATACCCCTCCGCAGACAAAAAGAGAGGGTGCGTGGTTCCGAAGAACCGCACACCCTCGAGAAAAGTGAAATGTGGGGATTGGGATTACAGCACGCGACGGATGGAGTATCCGCCCGAGAAGACGGCGAGGCTCGTGATCTGCGTGCCCTGCGCCGGATTGAGCGCATTGACGACCATGCCGTTGCCGACATAGATCGCGGCGTGCATGCCGTTGGCGATGATGTCGCCCGGCTGAGCCTGTGCGAGGCTCGGCACGGCGATGCCGACGGTGGCCTGCTGGCCCGACGTGCGTGGCAGCGAGATGCCGAACTGGCCGAACACCCACTGCACGAAGCCGGAGCAATCCCAGCCGGACGGCGACGTGCCGCCCGCGACGTACGGCGCTCCGACGAACTTCGATGCGAAGTCGGCGATCGCCTGACCGTTCTTGCTTGCCGGCACGGGCACGCTCGGGGTCTGGACCTGGGCGGCCGGGGTCCCTTCGACGACCGGTTCACGCTCCTGGCTGCGGCTCGCTGCCGCGGCGGCCTCCTGCTGCTCACGCGCGGCGGCCTCGGCCTGCTGGCGCGCGGCCTCCTCCTCGGCCTTCTTGCGTGCTTCTTCCTCTTCCTTGGCCTTCTGTTCGGCCTCCTTCTCCGCGGTCGACTTGGTCTGAGGAACATTCATGCTCTCCAGGCCACCCCAGTTGGAGTCCTCGTCGACGTTCGTGGAGGTGGCTTCGGCGAAGAAGTTGGTCTTCGCCGTGTTCACTTTGGGGAATGAGCGTGTCGAGACGACGTAATTCGAACTCGACGCTGCATCATCTGCGACAGCCGCAGGCGCACCCACGAGCAGGGATGCGGCGAGTGCTGCAGCGGTAGTAATCGAAATAGAACGTTTCATCTTTTTCATCATCCTCCACGCTAGCATATGCCCGACGCGCCGTTCAGGGGCCGACTTATCGAAACGCATTGCCGTCACTTGCGACACGCCGATTGCAAACGTTGTCTCAATCTCAGGTAGTATAGATGTCTTTTTCCCCAGCCACCGCCTTGCGGCGCCGCTGCAACCGATATCCCACCGCGGCGGCGACGGGTACGGTACGGGCATGGCCGGGATCGGCGATGTCAGTAATGGATATAGGTGAAGGTCTTCGCCTGATCCGCCGTGAACTCACGCTGGGAGATGACGCCGAGTCCTTCGACGTTGGATTCGGAGATGCGGATCGATCCGTCCGGATTGACGGCCTCGACGATTGCGACGTGGCCGTAGTAGCCGTGCGCGCCTTCCTGTCCGGGAGCGAACACGAGCACATCGCCGACGGCGCGCGCCTGATTGTCGACCCAGTAGCCGAGCGCCTGCGCCGAGGCGCCCCAGCTGCGCGCATCGCCGAAGTGGGATCCGGTGCTCAGGCCGAGCTGGTGGCGGCGTTCATACGACCACCACGTGCACTGCCCCCACGGGTAGGCGTTGCCGTTGTCGCCGGTCGCGTGGTTCGCGTCGAAGCCGGCCGGGAGCTGCTCCTCGTCCTTGTCGACGAGTTTCGAGACCTTGTCGTTGTATGCCTTCGCGGTCGTCAGCGACGCCGCGTCCTTGACGGTGTTCGTCTCGCCGAGGTTCCAGCTGCCGGTGACGGCCGTCGATTCCTGGCCGTCGATCGCCTCGCGCACGTCCGAGCGGGAGGCGCCGGCGTCGGTGACACGCGCGATGTCGAGCGTCTGCGTCGTCTCCGCGCCGTCGGCGAGCGGCGCCAGCAGGTCCTCGTCCGTCTTCATGAACGCCATCGACGTGGCCGCGGTGCCGACGAGCGCCGCAAGGGACGCCGATGCGAGGATCGTGTTGCGGCGTTGCGCGGCGCGCGCGGACTCACGGATCGAGCGGCGCGTCAGCGGCGCCACCTCATTGAGTTTGCGGGCGAGGGCCGGATCGAGGCCGGCCACCTCGCCGTCAGCGGCTTTGCTGGCGTAGACCGATTCGGCGGAATGCGCACCGTGCTTCGTGGTAAACAGGGACTTCGTCAGGGCTATAGCGCCTGGACCCTTGCGGGTCGCGTGGGCAGCATGCCTCATACGTAAATCACTCCTTATTCAACGTTGCTCAACTGCGTGCACGGCGTGCGTGCGTTCGACTCACAAAAAAACAGGGTACATCATCAAAACGCCAAACCGTGCCCCATCCGCGTTTCCGCGGATGGGGCCGATTGGCGGCGCATCGCAGCGAAAACCAAGCGGCAGTAGCGGTTTTGCATTCTCCTAAAGGGAACGACAAACCGTCAAATCTTCACATTTCGAAGCATATCCGCCACATGTCCTCCACATCCATACGTCCTATGTGCGTCCCTTCCGGCTCCTCCTGCGCCGGCGCCGTCAATCCCCATCGGCCCATCCGTGCGCCCCGCACGCCGCATTTTTCCTTTGCTGTGGCTACGCTGGAGGGCATGGACACAATCACGATTCCGCAGTCAATGCTTCCCGAGGACGCCCGCTTCGGCTCCGGTCCGAGCAAGATCCGCCCTGAGCAGATCGAGGCCCTCGACCGCGCCGCGCTCACCGTGCTCGGCACATCCCACCGCCAGGCCCCCGTCAAGGACATCGTCGGCTCGATCCGTGAGGGCCTCGCGTCCTTCTTCTCGATCCCCGACGGTTATGAGGTCGTGCTCGGCAACGGCGGCGCAAGCGCGTTCTGGGACATCATCTGCGCATCGTTGATCACGCGTCAGGCCGCCTGCGGCGTCTACGGCTCGTTCAGCGGCAAGATGGCCGCATCGGCGTCGTCGGCGCCGTTCCTCGAACCGCCGATCCTGTTCGAGAGCGAACCGGGCACCTATTGCGTGCCCGAACGCACCGAATACGTGGACACCTACTGCTGGGCGCAGAACGAGACGTCGACCGGCGTGCAGGCGCCCGTCTACCGCATCGACGGCTCGCGCGAGCAGGGCGCGCTCATCTGCATCGACGCGACGAGCGGCGCCGGCGCGATCCCGGTGGACATCACGCAGACCGACGCCTATTACTTCTCCCCGCAGAAGGCCTTCGGCTCCGAAGGCGGCCTGTGGGTGGCCTTGCTCTCCCCCGCCGCGATCGAGCGCGCCGAAGGTGTGCGCCGCAGCGCGAGCCTCGAGGGCGCGCGCCGCTGGATACCGCCGTTCCTGTCGTTGACATCGGCGATCGACAACTCACGCAAGAACCAGACGCTCAACACGCCGGCGCTCGCGACGCTCGTGCTGCTCAACGAGCAGGTGCGCTGGCTCAACGAGAACGGCGGTCTGGCGTGGGCGTCGGCGCGCTGCCGCCGTTCGTCGGACATCGTCTACCACTGGGCCGAGCATTCCTCCTACGCGCGTCCGTTCGTCACCGATCCGGCCGCGCGCTCGCAGGCGGTCGTCACCGTCGACCTCGACGAGTCGGTGCCTGCGGCGAACGTCATCGCCGCACTGCGCGACAACGGCATCGTCGACGTCGCCGGATACCGCAAGCTCGGCCGCAACCAGCTGCGCGTCGGCGTCTTCCCGTCGGTCGAGCCCTCCGACGTCGAAGCACTCGTGCACTGCATCGACTATGTCGTAGAACGGCTCTAGTTGTCCCCGCCCCGCAATCGCCGATGCCCCGCGAAACGCCGGCGTTTCGCGGGGCATCGGCGATTGCGGGATGGCTCAGAACGGCGTCGACGCCATCAGATACGAGCCCGGGCCGCCGCCGACGCGCGCCCACCCGTCGCTCGCCGGAATGAACACGGCCTCGCCCTGATGCAGGGTGCGCGAACCGGTCTCGGTGGCGCATACGATCTCGCCCTGCGTGCACAGCAGCACGCGCGGACCGGCGTGCGGCACGACGCCGCGTCCTCGCACCTGCTGCACGAGCGCGTCGTAGCGCGCGGCGAGACGGTCAACGATCGGCCACGGCTCGGCGGCGTCCACATGGCCGTAGGCGAGCACGTACTCGCTGACACCGGGTTTGTAGAACACGACGTCGCGCATGAGCAACGCCCCGAGCCTCGAATCGGAGGGGTTGACCGGGCTCGACGGGCGGCAGTCGACGCATTGCAGCAGATTGGCGATGTCCTTGTGCTTGACCGTCATCCCGGCGCGCAGCACGTTGTCCGAATTCGTCATGATTTCAGCGCCGGTACCATATATATAGGCATGCGGTACGCCGGTCGGCAGGAACACCGACTCGCCCTCCTCGAGCCGCACCGGGTTCATCATCAGCAGCGCGAGCACGCTCGTGTCGCCGGGGAACGCGCGTGCGGCGCGCAGCGCGAAGTCGAAGGCCATCACGTTGCGCGCGTGCGGCGCCTGCGCGGCCGCCTGCAGCAGATCATCGACGAGTTCCCGCGGATCGCTCGCCTCGGCCGTGACCGCCGTATGGAACGCGCGGAAGACGCGTTTGCGCGATTCCGGCCACACCGTCGCGGCGACCGGCATCATCATGTCGGCCTGCGCGAAGGAATCGTCGCCGCGGCGCCCACCGGAGGCGTAGGCCTGCGCCATCCGCTGCGCGACCGGCGAGCGCAGCAGCTGCAGGTTGCGCAGCGCGAAGCCTTGCGACGCGAACCCCACGGAGGCGAGGAACGGCTCGAGCGCGACGACCATCTCGCTTTTCGCGTTCATGTCCTTGAACGAGCGCTCAGGCGCGTCCAGGGCGATGCCCCGCCGATTCTCCATGTTGAAGCCCGCGCGAGCCTGGAAGTCGACCGGATGCACCTGCAGCGACAGCGGTTCGTCAGCCGCGATCGTCTTGAACAGGAACGGCAGCTCGGGACCGAACTCGGCGACGCCGCGCGTGCCAACCATCGCGTCCGGATCGCCGGCGATTAAGTCGGTGAGCGCGACCTCGTGCGTCTTGCCGCCCCCGTCCGGCACGTCGATCGTCGACGGCGACTGCGCATGCCCGCTGAACCACATCTCGGCGAGCGGCCCCTGCGCGTCGGCGCCGCCCAGACGGAACATCCGCTGCAGGCTGCCGTGCGATCCCCACGCGTAGCGTTTGGGCACCGGGTGGATCGTGTACACGCGCGTTCCTTTCTGCCGTCCGTCCGAACGCCCCCATTGTACGCGATGGGCCTTGGGGGCGCCGTGCGCGCCTGAATCAGCCCAGAGGATGACGGCGCCCTGTCCCCGCCTGTATTAAGGTTGAGGGTTATGAAGTTTGCCCCGATCATCGATCCGCACGCCCGGCGCCCCATGCCGAAGCCGGCGCAGGTGGACCTTCGCAAGGCATTCATCTTCGGCATCGCCCTGTGGACGGTCGCGCTCATCGTATGCGCCTGCTGCTGGTATTTCGGCCATATCCGTTGGTTCCAGATGGCCGCGTTCATCTGCGCGCTCGGCGTGCTCATCGGCTTCGCGCTGCTCGTCTGGGAGCATTTCGACCGCTCCGACTACCGCCGGCTCGGCCAATGACCCATCGTCCGCCGGCCCCTATTCCCGCTTCGCCATCGGCAGCACGAGCGTGAAGGTGCTGCCCTGTCCGGGACGGCTCCACACCTGCACGCTGCCGTGATGGGTGAGCGCGACGTGCTTGACGATCGCGAGGCCGAGGCCGGCTCCGTCCCCCGTCCGTTCGTTCTGGACGCGTCCGCGGTAGAAACGCTCGAAGATTCGCTGCTGATCTTCCCCGGGGATGCCGCACCCCCGGTCGATGACGCGGATGACGGCGTCGCGCCCGTCACGGCTCGCTCGCACGTCGACGCTGATGGTCGCGCCCCCGGGCGAATACCGGAGCGCGTTGTCGAGCAGCTTGCCGATCGCGGCGCGGATCTGCTCGCTCTCGCCGTGCACGACGAGCGTGTCGTCGCCGCGCACGGCGATGCGCTGCCCGTGTTCGGCGGCGAGAGGCCGGGCGACGTCGACGGCCGCCTGCACTTCGGCGAGCACGTTCAGCACGTTGTCGGCGGTCGGGACGACCTGTTCCTGCGCCTTGATGAGCAGCAGCAGGTCGCCGATCATATGGTCGATGTAGCCGATCGTGCGACGCACATTGCGCGCGTCGCGCGCGATCTGCCGTTCGTCGAGCCCTCCCCGTTCGAGCGTCGCCGCCAGATGCTTGAGCTCGTCGCTCGGCTGCACGAGGCGCTGCGAGACGTTCGCGATGAAGTCGTCGCGCACCTGCGCGAAGCGCACCGATTCGCTGACGTCGTCGAGCAGCACGACGACGAGCCCCTCCGAGATCCTGCCGACGGTGACGTTGAGCCAGTTCGGCCTACTCACCGTCCCGATATGCGGCAGCCCGTCGTCGTCATCGGCGTCGTCATCATCGGCGACGTCGCCGAAACGGCGCGGCGTGCGCGTCATCAGCTCGAGCGTGCGCCGGCCGCCGTTCGCGCGCACGTCGCGCACCGCCTCGGCGATCGGCACCGACACGATCGCGTCGTCGTCGACGACGCCGAGACGGTAGGCGTCCGGGTTCGCGCGCACGACTTCGTCTTCGTCGTCGACGACGACGGCCGCCGCCGGGATCATCGTCAGCAGCGCGGCCGTCGAATCCTGCAGATCGTCGTCGTCCTCCTCGTCGTCGTCCACGTCGCGTCTCCTATGGCCGCCGCGCCAGCGGGACAGGACGTCGCCGATGCGTTCCGTGAGGGACGTGCCGCCGGTCGCGCGAGTGAACAGCGGTGCAAGCGCGTCGACGAGCAGGATTCCCAATCCGACGAGCGCGCCGAGCGCGAACAACGCGAAGGCCGCGGCGATGATGGCGGACGTTTCGATATGCATACCGCCATTGTGGCACACCGCGACGCCGCATCGGGAGGCGAGGCGGACGAGCGGTTGGTTTCTCCGGGCGTGTCCTCTACACTGGTGACACGGCAGGCCGCCGCAGGAAGGCGCGGCCGATGAACGAAAGGCGGGAAGATGCGCGTTATCTTCAACGAGGGGCTCAAGGCCGTCGCCGACGACCTCGACCATATGGTGCGCAACGTGCGTGACGCGATCCACGGCGCGGGGGCGGCGCTGCTCAGCCAGGATCTCGACGCCGCGCAGAGGGTCATCAACGACGACGCCGAGACTGATGCACTGTCCACGTCGATCGTCGACCAGTGCGTCGAGTTGCTCGCCCGGCAGAATCCGGTCGCCACCGACCTTCGCGTCGTCGTCTCGACGATGCGTCTGGCGATCACCTTCGAGCGCATGGGCGACCTGGCCCGGCATATCGCCGAGGCCGCCCGCCGCACCTACCCCGATTCGCCGCTGCCGGCGAACGCCGTCGATCTGTTCCGCCAGATGCAGGACTTCCTCGACGTGACCGCCGACCGTCTCGTGACGATGCTCGCCGACCGGGACACGCACACGGCCGACGAGATCATCCGCGACGACGACCGTCTGGACGATCTGCACCGCAAGACGCTCATGCTCGCGCAGTCGGACGATTTCCCGGGCACGAACCAGCAGCTCATCAACGTCGTCCTCATCGGGCGTTTCATGGAGCGACTCGGCGACCATTCGGTCTCGGCGGCGCGGCGCGTCGTGTTCATCGTCTCCGGATTCGACCCGTCGAAGGAGCCGGCGCGCGACGAGGGCACCGACATCGACTGACGGCGGACATACCCTCCCGCCCGTTGTGGACGGACGATAGCAAGTATCCCCAGCATCCATTGTGGATACTGGGGATAATCTGTGGATGCGGGCGGCAGACTACCGATCCATGTCGACGACGAGCTTGCCGGTGACCCGGTGTTCGGCGAGCGAGCGCAGACCCTCGACGAGATCGGCGAACGGCAGCACGCCGGTGATGAGCGGGTCGAGTTCCCCCTGGGAGACCATCGACAGCACGTCCGACGCCATCGTGCCCAGATCGCGCCGCTCGACCGGATTGCCGGACGCATGCGCGCCGCCGAGGTTGACGACGTCGACGCTCAATGCGCGCGCGAACATCTGGGCGTCCGAAATCGGCGGCACATTGACGATCGTGACGAGCTGTCCGTTGTAGGCGAGCCTGTCCAGATCGCGCTGCGCCTCCCGGCCGCTGACCGTGTCGACGATGAGGTCGGCGCCCAGACCGCCGGTGAGTTCGCGCACGCGCGCGTCGACGTCCTCGGTGCGGTAGTCGATGATGGCGTCGGGACGCACATGCTCGCGCACGAAGTCGACGTTGCGCGTCGAGCACGTCGTGAGCACGGTGACGCCGTGCATCTTCGCGAGCTGCGCGGCGATGCCGCCGACCGCACCGGAGCCGCCGTGGACGAGCGCGGTGCGCACGAGGTTGAGGTTCGGCTTGCGGTTGATCGTCTGGTAGGCGGTGAGCGCGCCGCACAACAGACCCGCCGCGGTAGTGTAGGTCACGTCGTCCGGGATGAGCGCGAGCTCGTATGCCGGTGCGCTCACGTATTCGGCGAAGCAGCCGTCGCAGCGCAGGTCGCCGTGCCCGGCGACGCGCATGCCGACCTTCCATGTGTCCTCGACGCCTTCGCCGATGGCGACGATCTCGCCGGCCACGTCGAGTCCGAGGACATGCGGATACGTCCAGGACGCGTTACCGCCTTCGGCGAGCTTGTAATCGACCGGATTGAGGCCGGCCGCGTGCACCTTCACGAGCACATGGCCGGGCCCGGCGACCGGTTCGGGGACGTCGGCGAGCCTGACGGCATCGATGCCGCGCGCCTGCGCGTCGGGAATCACATACGCCTTCACTTGGCGTCCTTTCCGTTTGCGTCGGAGTCGCCCTCCGGCGCGGTGAACTGCTCCTCGGCCTCGGGCCCATCGGAGCCGGCGGGCTGCGGGTCGACGCTTTCCTGCGCCGGCGTGATCGCGGCGGCGGCCTCTTCGGCGGCCTGATCCGGGAAGGCGGCCTTCTCGGCATCCTTCGCCTCGTTCATCAGACGCTCCTCGTCCGCCTCGCTGAACGAGGCGTCGAAGCGCATGCCCGGCTTCATGTCCACCGGATGCTGGGGATCTGCGAGGGCTCCGAAGGTCTTGAGCATCTCGTAGATGTAGGTGCCCTTCGTGCGGTTGAGCGCGACCTCGATCGCCTTGCGCTCGATGCCGTTGCGCCCGAAGGTCGTCAGCGGCTCGCCGTCGCGCAGCTTGACGGCCGCGTTGAGCATGTCGCGCACATCGTATTCGCTGTTCCACACCTCCGGGACGCCGCGGTCGACGTCGCACAGCGTGTACACGGCTTCCATGCCGGTGCGCATCGAATACTCGGTCGTGAAGATCGTGTCGCGCGGCTCCTCGGCGAACTGGCCGATGAACGCGAAGTTGACGGCGCCGTCGGGCACGACGTCCGGACGGTCGCCGAGTTCGCGCGGCATGAAGAACGCGTCGACGTACGGCATCATGACCGGGATCGTGTTGCAGTGCTCCGAGGCGAGCTCGTGGATGCGATCGGTCGGCACGCCCATATGGTAGAGCCACTCCTCGCAGATCTCCTCGCCGGTGCAGTCCTGCATCTTCTTGCGGATGTAGTTGCCGGGGTTGTCCGGCAGCAGAGCGTCGATCCAGACGCTGATCTGGTCCTTCGGCTGGTCGCGGAACTGCTGCTGGCGGTTGATCGTCCAGCTCATCAGCCAGTTGGAGTCCTCGACGCTGACGATGCCGCCGGTCACCGTATGGCCGCCGAACGGGGAGCGTCCGGTGATCTTCTCGATGTACGGGATGATCTCGTCGTCGAGCGTCGTCGCGGTCGCGCTCATCCACTTCGTCAGGTTCGGATCGTAGATGAACTTCTCCGGATGTCCGAAACTCGGGTCGACGGCGGCGATGCGGTTCCATGTGTCCCAGCCGTTGCCCGGCTTGAGCGACGGGTCGAAACCGGCCGGAGTGTTCTGGTTGCCTTCGGTCGTCGACTCGACGAGGCCGCCGTTCGTGATGAAGACGAAATCGTCCTCGGTGAGCTCTATCGTCTTCGTCTCGTCATGCTTGAGGTCGGTGACGACGAGCGTCTTGGCGACCTTCTTGTTCGGCGTCGAATACGGGTTGCGCGGGAAGGCGCCGTTCTCGGCCTGCGCGCGGACGATCTCGTCCATCGCGACGTTCGTGAACTCACGCTTCGGCCCCATCTCGGTCTCGCTGACCTCGAAGGTCACGTCGTCGACCGACGTCTGCATGTGGAACTGCACATCATGCGCCTTCAGGTAGTTCATCAACGGCAGCACCATCGACTCGTACTGGTTGTAGCGGGTGAAACGCAGCGCCGAGAAGTCCGGCAGGCCGCCGATGTGGTGGATGAAACGGTGGATGTAGCGGCGCATCTCGAGCGCCGACTGCCAGTTCTCGAACGCGAACATCGTGCGCCAGTACAGCCAGAAGTTCGAATTGAGCACCTCGTCATCGAAATAGTCGGTGATCTTCTTGTTCGCCAGCTCGTCCTCGGTGGCCAGATACAGCTTGAGGATCTCCATGACGGCCTTGTCGGACAGGCCGAACTTGCGGTCGGTGTGCGCGTCCTGACCGCGTCCCTTCGTCGCGCGGCACTTCGAGAAGTTCGGATCCTCCTTGTTGAGCCAGTAGTAGTAGTCGAGCATCGAGACGTCCTCGTCCTCGATGCTTGGCACGTCGCGGTAGACGTCCCACATGACCTCGAAATGGTTGTCCATCTCACGGCCGCCGCGCATGACGTAGCCCTCGCCCTTGATGAAGGCGCCGTCGAGCGCGCCGCCGGGCAGCACGTCCTTGTCGAACACGTGGATGTTCTTCCCCGGCATCTGCGCGTCGCGCACCAGATAGAACGCGGCCGTCAGCGCAGCCAGGCCGGTGCCGATGATGTAGGCGCTCTTCCTCTCGATGCCCTCCGGTTTCCTCGGATGCGCGAACGCCTCGAAATTGCCTGCGGAGTAGTACATGATTCCTCCTTCTTCACGGACCTGATCCGATGAAGACGTATCCGCGCCGACTTTCGGCGCTCTGCCTACCATCGTCGGCCCATCCGGGCCCGGCACGCGCGGAGGTTCACTGACAGCGTCCGGCATGGACGTCTCGCAGCCGCATGGACTATGGAAGGCAGCAATGCCGCGCACAGTTGACGGACCGCCGCGGTCGTCCCGTCCCCGTCAGGGTTGGCGCGAGGCTCGTCGAACCGCAGTGCCCCATCCCTTCCGGCCGTGACGCCGCATCACTCGATAGTTCAGGCACGGAACGCGGTTATGCGACCGCATCCCCGACGTTCGGCTGCACGGACATCTCCGCTCGGGCACGATCCGCACAACATCGGTCAATCCACGCGACGATCGTCACAAAACCAACCAGAACACCCCAATAAAGCGACACCGCGCGCCATCCGTCGCGGCATGCGCGCGCATGACCCGATTCCGCGATCGAACTATCGAGTTATGCGGCCATCCCCCACATCCGCCCCGTGTACGTCCCGAAAACGACGATGTGGCTGTCCCATCCACAGGGATGGGACAGCCACATCGGACGCAACGGAGGCTCAGATCACTTCTGGCCCTGGGCCGCAACGGCGGCGGCTCCGGCGGCGGCGGCCTCGGGATCGAGGTACTCGCCGCCCTTCTTGATCGGCTTGAAGTTCTCGTCGAGCTCGTAGACGAGCGGGATCGCGGTCGGGATGTTGACCTTGGCGATCTCCTCTTCGGTCAGGCCGTCGAGCATCTTGACGATCGCGCGCAGCGAGTTGCCATGGGCCGCGATGAGCACGGTCTTGCCGCTCTTGAGCTCCGGGATGATCTCGGCGTCCCAGTACGGTTCGACGCGGGCCACGACGTCGGCGAGGCACTCGGCTTCCGGAACCGGATCGCCGGCGTAGCGCGGGTCGTTGTTCTGCGCGTACTGGTCGTTCGGGTCGATCTCGGGCGGCGGGGTGCCGTAGGAGCGGCGCCACAGCATGAACTTCTCGTCGCCGTACTCCTCGCGGATCTCGGTCTTGTTCTTGCCCTGCAGCGCGCCGTAGTGACGCTCGTTGAGACGCCAGTCGCGCTTGACCGGGATCCACAGACGGTCGGCCTCGTCGAGCGCGATGTTCGCCGTGTTGATCGCGCGGCGCAGCAGCGACGTGAAGACGATATCCGGAAGGACACCCTTCTCCTTCATGAGCTCGCCGCCGTGCTTGGCTTCCTCGCGGCCCTTTTCGGTCAGCGGGACGTCAACCCAGCCGGTGAACTGATTTGTCTTGTTCCATTCGCTCTGACCATGTCGGAGCAGTACCAGTTTGTATGTCATACGCTTCAGTCTAGCGTTGCGTGCTGCCAAAATCGGCGCGTCGCGCGCATACGCGTTTCACGACGCGTTTCACAGCTGCACCGCCTTCAGACCATCAACGCGAATCCGTTGAACGCGAGCGCCGTCGCGAGCGCGAGCAGCCCGAGCGAACGCATCGCGCGCATGTATTTGCGTTTGGCGATGTCGAGCGACGCGAACCATCCGGTGAGCAGCGCGCACAGGGCGCCGAGGATGCCGAGGAACGCATTGAGCACGGACAGATGCGCCAGCCGCTCCCCCAGCACGCTCGTCGTCGTCCACGCCGCGGCCGCTCCGAGCATGACGATCGCGACGGACGCGATCGTGCACACGGCGCCCCAGGTGCGCCCCATGCGCACGGCCCATGTGCGCTTGCCGGCCTCGCGGTCCGTCTCCAGATCGCGCAGGTTGTTGACGCACAGCACGCTTACGGCGACGAGACCGATGGCGGTCGCGCCGACCCATGCGGCCGCGTCGAGCGCGCCGGCGATCGCGTAGGTCGTGCCGAGTGTGGCCACGAGTCCGAAGAAGACGAAGACGGCGACCTCGCCGAGTCCGATGTAGCCGTAGGGGTGGCGGCCGCCCACATATCCCCAGCCGGCGGCGAGGCACAGCGCGCCGACGATGGCGAGCCACCAGTATCCGGTGATGACGATGACGGCGACGCCGCATACGCAGGCGAGCGCCGCGTTGACGATGGCCGCGGCGAGCACCTGCCTCGGGGGCACGCCGGATGCGACGAGGCGCGCCGGGGGCACCTCCATGCGGTCGGCCGGCGTGTCGAGGTCGTCGTCGAGACGCGAGGCGATCGCGCGGGCGGCGCGGTGCGCGTCGGTGCCGCGGATGCCGTCGGCGTAGTCGTTGACGAAGTTCGCGGCGATCTGCAGCAGCATCGCGACGAGCAGGCACAGCACGGCGACGGCGACGATGCGTGAGGTGTCCGGCATGCAGGACGCGCCACCGTGGAGGAGCGCGCATCGCGGCGCCGATGACGCGGCCGCGCGCTCGCGCACGAGACGCACGCCGGCGACCGCTCCGATCCACACCGGGGCGACGCTCAGCGCGAGCGTGCGCAGACGCATGCCGCTGATGTACTGGTCGATGGTCACTGGTTCCTCCGTTCCGCGCTCGTCATATGGATCGGCGACGCCTGATGGCCGCACGACGCCGTCGGCGTCCCACACTACGCGCGGCGCGGTATGGTGGGCGCCCCGGCGCGCCGATATAGCCGAAGACCTCCACATTCGGTGGAGGTCTTCGCGGATGGGATGCGACGGCGGCGCGACGCCGTCGTGCCATCGTTCACTCAGGCGTTGCCGCCCGGGACGGTCGGCGGCACGGTCGGCGCGCCCGGGGCCGCGGGTGCGGCGTGCTGTCCGCGCGGCGCGGCGAACTGACCGGTCGGGGCTCCGGGGGCCATTGGCGCGGCCGGGGCCTGCGGCTGGTTCGGCACGCCGAACTGCCAGTTGCTGTTGTCGGTCGTGCCGACGGGCTGCGTCGGCGGCACGCCGGACTGCCAGCCGTTGTTCACGTAGGCGTTCGTCGGCGCCGGGTAGGCGCTCGGGATCGGCTGCGAGGAACGCGCGGTGCCGTTGAGGAGCTTCGTCTGCTGGGATTCGAGCCACATCGCGATGATCGTGCCGGCGAGCATGAAGATGACGGCGAAGAGCATCAGATAGAAGCCGATGTGGAAGTTCGCATAGCCATGCGTATTGAACGTGCCCCATGCGATCTGGTCGATGAACAGCACGGCGTAGACGACCGCGAGCGTCAGCGGGACGGCTTTGTTGTCGATGAACGCGAGGCCTGCGATCGCGACGGTGAGCACGAGGAACTGCCAGCCGAAGAAGACATAGGGCGAATCCGACGCGATGAGCGCCAGCGTTTCGCGCGAGTACCCCTTCGAGGAGAAGAACGGCACGAACACGGCGATGACGCCGAGCAGCGCGCCGAAGAACGTGATGAAGTCCGCGTAGATGATGTGCAGCTTGCCGAGCTGGATGCGCGTGGCCAACGTGGCCTTGATGTCGGCGTTCTGCTGGCGCGGCGCGCTCTGCGGCGGCATGTACGGGGCGTTCTGCGCGTACTGCGGCTGCGGTGCGCCGAAGGGAGCCTGCGGCGCTGGACGCTGTGCCGCCGGTGCACCCTGCGGGGGCATCGGTGCGCCCGGCTGCTGCTGATTCGGGTCCATGATTCCTCTTCTTCCTGTCGATTGACGATTACGATGTTCACTCTACATGCCGCGCCTCATTTTTCGCTGACTGCACCATCCCGCGGTCACCTCCCCCGCAACGAAAAACCGGCCCCGAAGGACCGGTTTCATATCATCGTCGTTTCATCGTCGTATCGATGTCACTGCTGCTGCGGCGACTGCGACGTCGGCGCCTGCGGATTCGGCACGTCGCCGTAGGCCGTCTGCTGTTCGACGACGACGTCATCGGCGCCGGTCGGCGAGGAGGGATCGGGCACCTGATAGACGTCGGTCTGTGACACTTCGGTGACCGAAGCCGCCGGCGG
>NZ_MVOG01000014.1 GCF_002286915.1 Bifidobacterium italicum
ACACGGGGTGGTCGGAACCGGGGGGAGACGGGCGCGCGGGGGGGGGGGGGGGGGAAACCCCGGGGTGGGTTCCCCGGCCGGCCCCCGCCGTCGTATACGCCGTGGAATCAGCGCTGCTGGCGCTGGGCGATCGACGCGTTCGTCGCCGGTTCGCCGAGCATGCCGAGCCAGTTGAGCAGCTCCGGGTAGATGTACGGGTTCTGCGCGAGCGCCGGATGCAGCTCGGGCGCGTACTGCGCGATCTGCTGCATGACCGTCGTGTCCGGCGTCGTCATCGCGATCTCGGCCGTGAATCCGTAGGGGTTCGTCGCCTGGATCTGCGCATAGGCGTTCGCCGGCTGCGCCTGATCCACCGCCGGCTGTTCGGCCTGCGCCATGTCGGATGCGGCCGTGGAGGCCGCGGGCTGCGAGGCGTCCATGTTCGTCTGCGACGCGTCCATGCCGATGCTGTCGAACTGCGCGCTGAGCATGTCGACGCCGGTCTGCTGCGCCGGCTCGAAGGAGACCGGTTGCGCCTCGGCGCTCGCGTATTCCACGGTGCCGGTCTGGGATGCGATCGGATGCGCCTCGTCGCCGGCCGCGGAGGCGGCCACGGCCGGTCGCGCAGCGACGTTCGCCTGGGCGGCGTCGATCGCCGCGGCGATCGCGGCGGCCTCGTCCAGTGCGGCGTCGTCGACCTGACGGTCCTCGACGGCGCCGAGCTGCGCCTGATAGCCGAGCTGCGCGACGGTCGTGCGCGCGCGCTCGTCGCCGAACTGCGCGATCCAACGCAGCAGTCCCGGATAGGCGCGCGGATGCGCGGCCACGTTCGCGCCGAATTCCGGATTCTCGTAGGCGACCTTCGCGAGCGTGACCGGGTCGGCCTGCGGGTCCTGGATGATCGCCACAGCGTCGTCGTAACTGACCATGATGTGTTCCTCTTTTCCCTCGCCTCGTCCCGACGCGTGGAACGTGCGCCGGAGCAGGACGAATCCATGTCCTTGTTCTTAACTTATCGTCTTCGCGGCCCTCGATGGCGCGCCGTCTCACATCCGGCATGCCATCGTATGCACAAGCGTACGGCGCCCGTCCGCGGCCGCGTTCACGTCTGCAGCGTCGCGTCGTCGATGTCCGAGAGGTCCTCGTCGACCTCGAGCCGTTCGCAGTGCCATGCCTCGGCGCGTTCGGCGTTCCACGGCATGTCGACGACGATGACGGTGACGTTGTCGCCGCCGCCCGCCTCCAGCGACGCGTCGATCAACGCGCGCGCCGCGGCTTCGGCCGTGTCGTGCCGCGCTGCAACGTGTGCAATCGTAGCATCATCGATCTCGCCGTGGCAGCCGTCGGAGCAGATGATGAACCGCCCGGCCGCGTCCGCCATGAAGAAATCCGGGCGGATGCCCATCGGCGAGCCGATGCACTGCGTGATGACGTTGCGCGCGATCGAACGGCGCGCCTCCTCGGGCGTCATCTCGCCGGACTCGATCGCCTCCTGCCGGCGCGAATGGTCGTGCGTGATCTGCGTGAGCGACGTCGCGTCCCAACGGCCGTCGGCGCCGAGGCCCATATGGTAGGTGCGTGAATCGCCGACGTTGACGACGTAGCACATGTGCGGTTCGGCGTCCGGCAGCAGCTGTCGGATCGCGATCGACCACGCGTCCGGCGCGACGTCGGCGCGGTGCTCGCCGAAACGTGCGCCGGCGTCACCCGCGTCCGGCGTGGCGGCGGCCACGGCCGCGTCGACGGCGTCGGCGCCGGGCTGCGTCATGTCCCAGTCGTCGCCGAACCCGGACAGCGGCCGCAGTTCGTCGATCGCGCCGAGCGTCGCGATCGCGTTGTACCGCGCGCTGTGCTTCGGATGATGCGTCGTCGTCGGTTTCCTGTGCGCGTCGGCGAAATGCGTCGCCCCGTCCGCGCGGCCGCATTCGAGTTCGTCAGCCGTCGCGACGCCATCCGCGGCGTCCTCGTCCGCGCCGCCGACGGCATGGCGTGCGCCGGCGGACGCGAACCACTGCGGCAGCACGATGCCGGTGACCGTCGTGCCGGCGATGCCGCCGAGCGTGAGCCCGAGCGCACGCGTGCGCGACTGCGCGCGCTCGAGCGTCTCCTCGATTGAGGCGCGCGTGCGCGACGCCTCCCGTGCGAGCTGGGCGAGCTCCTCGACGGCGATCGCGCTGGCGCGTTCGCCTCCCGATTCGCCGCCCATGCCGTCGCAGACCATGTAGACGCCGCGTTCGGCGAGCCAGCTGTCCTGGTTCGTGCGGCGCCTGCGTCCGATATCGGTGAGCGCAGCGACACTGATGACTGCCTGTTGCATGCGCGTCCTTCCTACCCGTTCCCCGCTGCCTGCGTCAGTGACGCGCATGGGAGAAACGGCGCTTCCTGTGCTTGCTGTCCGCCGACGCTGATTCGCCGGCGCGGCGCGGCGCCGACTGTTTCTCGTCGTTCGCCTCGGCCTTATGATACCCGACCGTCACATCGACCGGTTTCATCTGCCGCACGCCGCGCAGCGACAGCTTCGTGCGCCAGCGTCGCATGCGTGGCAGCGTCGCGAGCATCGCCGCGCGCAGTTCGTCGATGGCGTGCCAATACGTCGACGCCTGCTCATCGCTGACGTCCTGCCCGGAGAAGGTCGCGTAGTCCGCCTGCCTGCAGGCCGACTGCATCGCCGTCGGATCGAGCTTGAGCTGCTCGGTGATCTGGCTCGCCTGCTCACGGCGTGTGCCGTGCGCGTCGATGCCGCTCTGCCGCGCGAGCACGGCGAGCGACTGCCATCCCGAGGCCATGCGCATCTGCGGGCGTCCGCGTTTGCGCAGCATCGCGAGCTGGATCGCCTTGCCGAGCAGGATCGCGCCGCATATGAGCAGGAGGGCCCACACCGGCGACCCGTAGAGTGCGACCTGGCCGATGACGTGCCCCGCGCGCGCCCACTTCGACGGTTCGGGCGCTTCCGCCGCCTCGGTGCCGCCGAACGACGACTGACTCGTCGTGTTCGTCTCGTCGCGCAGCGGATCGGTGAGCGGCAGCGGCGGCTGCCGCACGAGGTTCTGCGGATTCGGCGGCGTGAGGTTCTGGTCGTCGTCCGGCGTCTTCGTCTCCTTCGGCGTCGGATAGAACGGCACCCACCCGTAGCCTTCGAGATTGATTTCGACCCATGCGGTCACGTCGTTGCCGGTGAAGTCGATGACGGTGCCGTCGCCTTCCGTCTGCGTGCGCGCGTTCGAGATGTCGCCGTCCTTGTCCTTCGGCAGGAAGCCGAGTACGACGCGGCTCGGCAGACCGAGTTCGCGCGCCATCAACGCCATCGCCGACGCGTACTGTTCGCTGTCGCCGACCATTTCGCCGCCGAGCAGCTGCGCGATGCGATGGTTGCCATGTCCGGGGCTCGATTGGTAGTCGGAGCCAAGGCCGTGCGAGAACCATCCTTGGTCGCGCAGCATCGCGACGAGCTGCTGCGCCGCCTCGCCGCCGTGCGATTTGCCGCCGGCCGTCGCCGACGCGAGCTTGCCGACCTCGTTCGGCACGTCGTCGGCCTTCGGCTGGTCGATGCGCGCCGCCTCGGCCTCGGCGACCTGTTTGTCGCTCGGCTCGTCGGGGATGATGCCGCTTTCCGTGTACGTCAGTCCCTTCTTCACGCCGTCGCGCAGCAGGCCGGAGTCGGTGCCGACGTTGTAGTAGAACGATTCCGCGTTTTTCTCGTTGCCGAAGCGCACTGACGTGGCCGCGCCGGCGAGCGGCAGCCAGTCGTCGCCGAGGCCGTCGCGCACCGTGAACTTCGCCGTGAACGGCCTGCCTTCGGCATCGTTGCGGATCGACGTGCCGACGCGCGCATAGTTCGCCGAATCGCGCGACTCCCTCGAATCGGAGAGGTTCCACACGTTGCCGTCGAAGCGGTCCATGACGGCGAGCCGCACGCTCGTGCCTTCGGGCAGTCCATGCACGGTGAGCACCGTCGTGTCCTTGTACGATTTGATGTAGGCGCGCATCGTGCTCAACGGGCTCGTGTAGTCGTTCGGGCTCAGCGGCGGCTCGTAGTGGTCGCGCAGGATCGTGCGCTGCGCCGGCAGCATCAGGCAGCCGCCGAACGCGACGGCCGCGGCGAGCACGACGATGACGAGCGAACTGATCCATCGTCCCGACTCGAACATCCGCATCCGCCACGACAGCCAGACGATCATGATTAGCGCGAACATGATGCCGCAGGGGATGCGCGCGACGCCGTCCGCGGTGCCGAGCAGCGCGCACCCGCACATCGCCGCGATCTCGAGCGCGATCGACGCGACCGACCAGCGCGGGTCGTCGAGCAATGCGAAGAAGCCGGCGATCGCCGCCGTCCACAGGCACAGCGTCCACACGGCGAGCAGCGCGCCCTGCGCGTCGCCGACCGGGGGCTCGATCGCGATCAGGTACTTGAACGAGCCGAAGGTCTCGCGCCAGCCGAGCCGCAGCGTCTCGAGCGAGGGGACGACATGGCCGATCGTCGTGTCGTTGAGGCAGACGACCGGGCCGACGATCCACTGCGCGAACACGAGGAGGAACAGCTGCCACCACAGCCGCAGCGTCGGCAGGACGCCGGCGAAGGCGATGAGCGCGCCGATCACGGCGGCCGGCACGGCGGCGGTCGCCCATGCGCCGGCCGATCCGTACACGTCGATGAGGTTCGCGGCGCACAGCAGCGTCGCGACGGCGACGACGGCGCATGAGACGAGCGCGGGGCGCGCCTCGGTCTTCTCGCGCACGATGCGGTGCGTCGGCCTGCCGGTGTTCGTCGACCAGATGACCGAATGCGTCGTCATCGCCCATGAACCGGTCTCGGTCGACGTCTGCGTGCCGCCGGTCGTCAACGAGGCGTCGGAAATCGGAGTCGGTGCCATGCTCATCTCAGTGCCCCCATGATCTGCGGAAGGTCGTCGAGCGTGTTGACGGTCGCCAACGTGAAGTCGGGGAAGCGGCGCAATGTGCGCGGCTCGGTCGGCGTCGTCTGCAGCACGAGGCAGGTCGCGTTCGGCGGCAGCGCCATCATCATGCGGCGGATGTCGTCGAGCGGCTTCGCATGGCCGACGGTGAAGCAGTAGAAGGACGCGTCCGGCGTCGCGGCGAGCGCCTCCTGCGCGAGGTTGCGCCGGTCGCGGAAGTCGGGTTCGATCGCGCTGCACATGTCGAGCAGCTCCATCGGGTTGCGCGGGTTGAGGTTCGTGCGCGCCACATGCGTGTAGAGCGGGCGGTCCTCGAGCAGCGCCTGCACGCCGATCGACGCGTGCACGCTGACGGCGAGCTCGAACTCGTCCTTGCTCATGTAGTCGTCCGGGTTGACGTCGAGCGTCACCGACGTGTCGGTGCGGCGCGTCGCCTCGTACTGGCGCAGCATCAACGTGCGCGTGCGCGCCGAGCTGAGCCAGTGGACGTGGCGCACGTCGTCGCCGGGTTCGTATTCGCGCAGGCCGTAGAAGTCGAGGTCGTCGTCGACGATGTCGCCGCTCGGGTTGCCTTCGAGGTCGCGCGGGATGCCGGCGTGCAGCGAGTCGAGCATGACGATGTCCGGATGGATGTAGACGTTGAAGTGCTCGGCGAGCTGATGCTCATGCCGCATCAGGCCGAAGGGGTCGCCCTTGCGGATCGTCAGCGGGCCGACGTCGAGGACCGAGCGCGACAATGCGCGGAACGTGACGGTCGTGTGCTTCGACTGACGCGCCGCGAGCATCGGGATCGAGAAGCGTTCGTGCTCCTGACCGAGCGGAAGGTCGGCGCGGGCGCTCGCCGTCGGCGTCGTGCCCGGGTTCGTGACGTCGACCTGCACCGCGACCTCGTCGCCGACGCCGACGCGTCGGTCGGAGACGTCGATCGTCGCGTCGAAGGACGTGTTGCCGATCGACAGCACGAGCGCGGCGAGCAGCATCGTCACGAGCACGAGGCACAGCGCGAGCATCTCCGTCCAGCCGAGCGTGAGGTAGAGGACGAGCCCGGCGACGGCGAGCGCGAGCGCCGTCCAACCAAGCGGCGAGACGTAGGCGGTGGCGATGTGGCGCGCGCGGCGCGTGAAGCGGCTCCAGCCGCGGATGAACGCGCGTTTGCGCGCCCTGGCGCGCAGTGCGGAATCGGTCATGGGACGAACCTTCCGATGGGACGACGAAGTGGGGGATTGACGGTGGCGGCGATGTGGATTGCCGGCGGGAAGGTTCCACCGCGCAATCCACATCGGTGCACAATGCGGCGATCAGTGCACGTCGAGCTGCGGCGCGGGGATCTCGCCGAGGATCCGCGCGAGCACGTCCTCGGGAGTGTTCGCCGCGAACACGGCGTCCGACGTCAGCAGGATGCGGTGGGCGAGGACCGGCACGGCGAGCGCCTTGACGTCGTCGGGGATCACGTAGCCGCGTCCGTCGGCGGCCGCCCAGACGCGGGCGCAGCGCGTAAGAGCGAGCGCGCCGCGCATCGACGAGCCGACGGCGATGCTTTCGTCATGGCGGGTGCTTTCGACGATGCGCATGATGTATTCGAGGATCGCGTCGGCGACCCTGACCTTGTTCGCGATCGTGCGCATCGCGAGGATGTCGTCGCCGCCCGCGACGGCCCCGAGCTCGCCGGCGCGGTCGGTGATGTTCACCTGGCGCAGGATGTCGAGGCTGTATTCGGTGGACGGGTAGCCGATCGTCGTCTTGATCAGGAAACGGTCCATCTGCGCTTCCGGCAGCTTGTATGTGCCGAGCTGCTCGATCGGGTTCTGCGTCGCGATGACGATGAAGGGCTGCGGCACCGGATGCGTGTGGCCGTCGACGGTCACCTTCTGCTCCTCCATGACCTCGAGCATCGCCGACTGCGTCTTCGGCGAGGCGCGGTTGATCTCGTCGGCGAGGACGATCGACGCGAAGATCGGGCCCTCGCGGAAGCTGAACTCGCCGCTCTTCTGGTCGTAGAACGTGACGCCGACGACGTCCGACGGCAGCAGGTCCGGCGTGAACTGGATGCGCTTGAACGAGACGCTGACCGAGTTCGCGAGCGCGCGGGCGAGCTGCGTCTTGCCGGTGCCCGGATTGTCCTCGAGGAGCACATGGCCACCGGCGACGAGCGCGGTGACGCACTGGCGCACCGGCGTCTCCTTGCCGACGACGGCCTGCGAGACGTTGTCGACGATCGCCGAGAAGTGGCGCTTGAAGTCGGCGATCTCCTCGTTGCTCGCCGCGCCGGAGCCGGCGACGGCGCCGATCGGCGGCAGCGCGTTGTGGACGGTCGCCGTCGTGCCGGCGAGCGCGGGGGAGGAGGGCGTGGACGGCGTCGCGGAGGTGGCCGATGCCGGCGGCGTGACGGACGGAGCGGCCGTCGCCGTCTGGGATGGGGAGAGGATCGTCTCGGCGACGCCGGCCGGCGTGACGGGAGTCGCCGAAGCGGCCGGCGTATTCGTCGAGGTGGCCGGCGAGGTCGCCGGCGTCGAGGCGAGGATCGTGCCGTCGCCGTCGAGGTCGGCGCCGCCCGTCGTATGCGTGTGCTCGAACATCTCGCGCGTCGGCAGATCGGGCATGACGACATGCGGCACCGACGGCTTCGGCGTCGACGCGTCGGCGAGCACCGTCTCGTCGGCGCTCGCGGCGGCCGCGTCCTCGACGGCCGATCCATGGGCGCCGGCGAGCACCGTCTCCTCGTCGATGTCCTGCCCGTGCGGGGTCTCGTTGTGCTGCGTCATCTGCTGGCTCCTTGTGTTGATGGGTTCGATGTGTTCGATGAGTTGTTTGATGATGTATTACTGCGCGCGGTGGCTTACAGGAATACCATCGAGCGGCTGCCCGGCACGGCGACGAGCTGCCCGTAAGGCCGCAGCGACCGCTGGCGGAAGGCGCTCGGCTGCGCCTCGCCGCCCTCCGACGGCGACGGCGACGGCTCGCTCGGCGACGGCGAAGGATCGGGCGTCGGGGCCGGCTTCGTCGCACGGATGCCGCGAACCTGACCGGCGACTGATGCCTCGTATTTCGTATCCTCGTTGATCGTCACCGTGAGTTTCCATGTCGCATTGTCCGGGGCCTTGTCGCCGACGATGACCTCCGTCGTAGTCGGTTCCGTATAGTCCTGCGATGCGCCAGACACAGACAGCGCGAAGGAGTAGCCCTGATTGTGGGCGTTCACGGCACCTTCGTTATGGACGTGGATCTTGTTGGGATCGGTCCTGTCCCATTCGAGCCAGAACTTGCTTTGATCGATACGCGGATTGACCTTGTACTTGTATTCGGTATTGCGCTTGGAGTCCTTTTTATCGCCGGGCTTATTCATGAAATACGGTGTGACCTCAGCTGGCGGACATGTATCCCAGGGCTCGATCTCCGTTGTGGCGGAACCATGAGGTTCCTTCATGCCTGATGCAGAACCGAAATCAAGCTTCACTTCCTTGACTCTACCCGTGGATTCCCAAGCCACCGTGCAGACTTTGCCAGAACCGTCAAGTCTGGTGATTGCGACGGCACCGATGTTCACTGTGATTGGAATCGATGGCGACGGCGCGGATGTGCTCGGCTTCGCTCCAGATTTTTCCGGATTGATGGTCGCCGTCACAGAGAAATCCTTGAAATACATGTTGTCATCATCAATGTGAATCTGCTTCTCAACAGAGTTTTTGCCGGAACAATCCACAGATCCATAAGATCCGAACGTAATCGTCGAGCAGCCGGCATTACGCGTGTTGTTGACGGTGGCTGTGAGGACGATTTGGTCTTCAGCGGTCTGCTTCGCCACCACGGTTGGCGCATCCGGATCGCCATAGACCTTGTCTTCATTGGTCTTGGGCTCCGAGGGAATACCGTTACCGACCTCGTTATGCGCCGTCACCGTGACCGTGTAGATGCCGCTGGTGATCTGACCGTTCGGTACATCGAACGTCGTGCTTGTCTCGGAAGCCGGAACCGTTTTGGCCCCCAGTCCGGCGGCTTGGATGGTATAGCTGTCAGGCTTGCTTGCCGTGTCCTTCGGGACTTTCCAACTCACATTCAGCTTCTGGTAGCCGCCGGTCACTTGCACATCCTGTGGCGCGTCGGGCGTCTTGTCCGGCTTGCCGTTGGCGGGATCGGAGGATTCGGACCAGCCGACTTCGTTCTGCGCGCGCACGGTGAACGTGTAGTCGGTGCCGTTCTTCAGGCCGGAGATCAGACATGAGGAACCGGGGTCGCACAGCTTCTTGCCCTCATTCCAACTGACTTCGTAGGCGGTGATAGGGCTGCCGTTCGCGTTGCCCGGTGTCCAGCTTACGACGACAGCGCCGTCCTGCGATTCGGCCTTGTTATGAATGATCGGCGCATCCGGCCTATCGACGACCGAGAACGTGTAGGCGGCCGTCACCTGGCGGTCGGCACTGCCGGTCGCGTCGCCGACCGTCACGAGGACGCGCGTCGACGACGCGCCGATGTCCTTCGCCGCCGTCACCGCGATGCGCGAACCGTCGACCGACACGGACAGCTTGCCGCCGTCGTCGGAGGCCGCGGACACGATCTTGAGCGGCGAATCGGGGAACGGGTTGTAGGCGTCGGCGAGCACGTCGACCTGCTTCGTCTCGCCGGCCTTGATCCGCGTCGTCGTGCCGTTGACGCGCGCGAGCGGACGCGTCGACGCCGTCACGCGCGCGGTGAGGCCCGCCTGCACGACGCCGCCGTTGTCGCCGTAGGCGATCGAGATCGGGATCGACGCGGTCGCGCCCGGCTTCGCCGTCGTGTCGGCGCTCACGGTGAGCTTGCCGTCGGCGCTCACGCTCGCCGTGATGCCTCCCGAGCTCGTGCCGCCCGTATACCTGAACTTCGCGTCCTCGTCGGATTCGGTCGTGTGCGTCAACGCGCGCAGGTCGATCGTCGTCGGGCTTTCGCCGGCCACGACGTCGACGGTCGTCGACGAGAAGGTCGGCGCCGGCACCTCATGGCCGATGACCGTGATCGGCAACGTGATGACCGACGAATTGACGATCTTCACGTTGCCCTTGCCCTCGCGCTTGCCGTCGGTCACCGTGAACGTGATCGACGCGGGACCGCCGTAGTCCTTCGCCGCCGTGAACTTGAGCGTCTGGTCGTTGACGTAGAGGTCGGCGTTCGCGGCCTTCGTCGCGCTGACCGAATCCTTCTCGACGACGGCCGTCTTGCCGACGCCGACGCGCACGTAGTCGGCGACGTTGATCGTGATCGACGAGCCGGCGTTGACGCTCAGCGGCGGCGCCTTCGGGCGCAGCTGCGGCGGGAAGACGCCGTAGGCGGGCACCATGATGAAGGCCGTCGACGTGATGCCGTGCTCGGTGTTCGTGACCGTGTACGGCACGGCGCGCGCCTCGTCGGTCAGCTCGATCGAGACCGTCGTCGGCTTGCCGGAGGCCATATGCGCGTGGTCGCGGGCCGATTCGTCGACGTCGACGGCGAGTACGTCGCTCGAGCCGGAGGGGTTCGCGATGAACTTCGAGACGTCGACGTCGACCGAGCGTTTGTCGATCGTCGCGATCGCCGGCACATGGTAGTCGTAGGCGGTCGGCGGCTCGATCGGCGCCTTCGGGTCGACGTTGACGGTGAGCGTCGCGCGGTCGGAGATGCCGGCCTTGTTGCTGATCGTGTAGACGATGTAGCCGGTGCCGGCCGTCGACGGCGTCGTGAACGAGACCATGTCGTTCGTCACCTTCGCGTCGGTGACGCCCTGCGCCTCGAGTTCCTTCGCGACGGTGAGCTTGCTGTCGTCGCTCGAGACGTCGTTGAGCAGCACCGGCACCGTCGTCGCCGTGTTCGGTCGCAGCGTCACCGTGTCGTCTCGCGCGTAGACGCTCGAGTTCGCGCCGCTCCTGAAGATGCCGACGCGCACGTTCGCCTGCGCGCGGCGCCCGGTCCAATCCTCGACGGCGTAGCTGAACTCGTCGGTGCCCGACGAATCCTCGTAGGCCTCGTAGACGAGGTAGTCGGCGCCGACCTCGCTGATGCGGCCGAGCTGGGGCACCGTGTTGCCCAGGCCGAGCAGCTGCACGTCGTCGCCGTCGTTGTCGATGCCGCGCAGCGTGATCGGGATGCGGATCTTCTGGCCGGCGGCGACCTGCGCCTCGACGTCCTTCGGGCTCGCGGCGGCCTTCGCGTCGGCGTCGGCGCGGTGGACGTTGAACGTGATCGTCGCGGACGCGCTGTTGCCGAGCGTGTCGGTGACGGTGTAGGTCACCGGGTAGGAGCCGGGTTCGCCCGGCGCCTGGTAGCGCACGATGTCGGAGGCGACGAACACGAGCCCCCTGAACGTGCTCGCGTCGTACTGCAGCTTGTTGCTCAACGTGATCGTCGTGCCGTCCGCGTAGGCGACATGGTCGGGCACGTCGACGGAGACGATGCCGCCGGTGCGCACCGAGACGTCGACGTTGCTCGCCTTCGGCGCGCTGCTCGCGCCGGACAACGCCGGCGGCTGCAGCACGATCGTGCCGGTCGACGACCCGGACGCGTTCGCGACCGTGTATTCGATCTCGACGGGCGCGGTCGGCAGCTGCATGGCCGTCAGGTAGACGCGCTTGTTCGCGACGATGCCGGCCTTGATGCTCGAATCGGCCGGCGCCTTCACGTCGGTCACCGAAAGGACGCCGCCGAGCGGATCGACGTCGTTCGCCAACGGCTCGACGATCGCCGTGTTGTCGGCGCCGAGCAGCGCGACGTCGTTCGCGGCGACGGGGCGCGCCTCGTCCTTCGCGAGCGCCTCGACCTCGACGCGCACGAGGCCGGTCGCCGGGATCGCGCCCTGCGTGGCCGTGTAGGAGACGTAGTAGGTGCCGGTCTGCTGCGCCGTGAACGTGAAGCCCATGTCCGAGGGGTGCGGCGACGCCGTCGTCTTGTCCGGGGCCTCGACGTCGCTGATCTTGACCGGGTCGACCGAGGTGCCGTGCACGTAGGGTTTGAGGTCGATCTGCGTCGGCGTGTTCGGCGTCGTCCTCTTGACGACCGGATCGATGCTCGCCGGCAGCGTGTGCGCCGGGCGCACGGCGAAGTACATCGTGCCGGTGGCCGTCTCCTTGCCGTCGGAGACGGTGAGCTTGACGGTCGCGCGCCCCGAGTTCATCGATCCGGCGTTGAACGTGAGCTGGCCGTCGGCGCGCGTCGAGACGGTGGCCTCCTCGGTGTTCTCGACGTGCGCGTCGACGAGCGTGAGCGGGTCGCCGTCGTCGTCGGTGAAGCCGCCGAGCGCGTTGCCGGTGTAGCTCGCGCCCTGCTCGACGTCGATCTGCTCGGGCGTCTCGACCTGGCGCGGCGCGTGGTTGCCGGAGTTGGATTCGAACCTGAGCGTGACCGTCGCCGAGCTCGTCTGGTCGCGCCCGTCGCTGATCTCATAGGTGAAGGTCGCCGTGCCGGCCGACGCGTCGGCGGCGTTGAGCTGCAGATAGCGGCCGTCGTAGATCGGCGAGACGGTGAGCGAGCTGTTCTTCGGCGCGCTCACCGACGTGATGCGCAGCACCGAGCAGTCGGTCTGCTCGTCGTTCCTGAGCACGTCGAGGATCTGGTGGGAGCCGACGCGCGCGCCGAACTCGTCGTCCTCGGCCTTGATCTGGCCGGATTTCGACGAGCACTGCTTCTCGAAGTTGCGTTTGCTGTTCGTCGCCTCGTCGTTGTTCCGCTCGCGGCTTTCCTGCTTGGTCTCGATCTTCTTCCACTGGATCTTGATGACGCTCGTGTCGACATCCGGGTTCCACAGGTTGCCGTTGAGCACGTCGTTGAGCACGGCGCGGCGGTGGTTGACGCGGTAGACGAGCTGCGACGTGGGCGTGACCTCCTCGAGCGTCTTGAACTGCGCGTCCGAGCCGGCCGAACACACCTTGATCGCGTTGTGCGCCTGCTGCGCCCACGCGCCCTGCACGCAGCCGCCGAGCGAGACCGGCTGCGCCGGCTCGCCCTTGGCGCCCGAGCTCAGCAGGCGCGGGTCGCCGTTCTTCGACGAGAGGTCGACGAGCGCCAGTCCGCTCTGCGCGCCGGCGGCGACCCAGTCTCCCTGCTCGCCGTCGGCGCTCGGCGCCTGCAACGTCAGCGGACCCGCGTCCTTGAACTCGGCGCTGCCGTCCTTGTCCCAGATCAGACGGTCGCCGGAGGCGATGACCGGATGCTCGCCGACGACGGTGAACGAGTCGGCGCTCTGCGCGCCGTCGGCGAGTTTCGCAACCTCGCGCGGCTCCATCGACGTGGCCGGGTCGACGGCGAGGACCTTCGCGTCGCGCGGACGGTAGCCGTAGACGGTGCCGTCGTGCGCGACGGCGACCTTGCCGCCGACGCCGAGCCTCATCGTCGGGTCGCTGTCGACGGGGCGGATCGATTTGATGTCGGAGGCGCCGCCGACCCAGACGCTGCCGCGCTGCGTGTCGAACATCGCGACGGTGTCGCCGCCCACATAGGTGCGGATGCCGTTCTTCGTCGGCGTCGCGTCGGCCATCGACACCGTCGCCTGGTCGATCGACGCCGTCGACGCGTCCTCGTCGAGCATCGTGACGGCGCCCGCCTGCGCGACGTCGAACTGCGCGCCGGTGGCCATGACGGCCACGTCCGGCTCCTGCAGCGTCACGTTGAAGCGCGCCGCCTTGCCGTCGTTGAGCGACGTCACCCACACGGTGCCGTCGTCGAGCTTGAGATGGCGTTCGGTGACCGAGCTGACGATGAACGCGCCGATGATGACGGCGAGCACGGCGAGCAGGCACACGAGCGGCACGAGCCACGGCCTCCTGCCGGTGCGCAGCACCGACTGCAGCCGTTCCTTGCGCCGCGTGCCGCGCTCGTATCCGTCGTTCGTGCGCTTGCCGTTGAGCTTCATCGTTGCCTCTTCTCCGTTCTCCGTCTCCCCGGGATGCCCGTGCCGCCGTCCGTGCCGTTCACTTGACCGCGCAGGTGGTCGCCGGCGTCGACGACATGCGCCGGTCCTGCCGCACGATGCTCACCTGGATGCATGTCTGCGCGCCGTCCGACGCCGGCACCTCGACCGACGTCCCCTCGATCAGCTTCGCGTTCGCCTGCCCGGAGTCCGCGCCGTTGATGATCGACCACGCGTAGCGGTCGCCGTCCTGCGGATCGGGGTTGCTCCACGTGAACTTGACGGTGTCGCCCTCATAGGCGCCGGACAGCTCGATCGGCGAGGGCACCGTCGTCGTGACGTCGTCATCGTCGTCGCCCCCCGATGTGCCGTTCATGCCCGGGTTGACGACGGTCGCCGTCCCCGTGTCCCCCGAATGGTCGAGGTTCGGCAGGATGACGGCGGCGAAGACGATGCCGAGCACGGCGAGCGCGGCGACGACGACCGCCGTGACGATGAGCGGCCTGCGGTCCTTCGGCTTCGCCGGCGCGGCCGGCAGCGAGGCGCCCTGCGCACCCGCCGTCGCCATCGCGGCGCGCGTCGGATACGGCTCTATGCCCTGCACGTTGACCGGCGTCGCGTGCCCGTACAGCTGGATCTGCACCTCCTGCAGCGCGCGCGCGAACTCGACGGCCGTGAAATAACGGTTCGCCGGATCCGGGGCGAGCGCCTTGAGCAGCACCCGCTGCAGCGACTGCGGCACGTCGGCGCGGTTGATCGGCGGCACCGGCTTGTGCATGATGCAGTCGACGAGCTCGTCGATCGTCCGCGGGTCGTACGCGTATTCGAACGGCGACTTGCCGGCGAGCATCGCGTACAGCGTCGCCGCGAGCGAGTAGATGTCGCTGCGGTCGTCGCCGCCGCCGCGCGATGCGATGACCTCCGGGGGCGCCCACGGCGGCGAGTAGCCGGTGCTGCGGTGGTCGTAGATGTTCGTCGCGATGCCGAAGTCGGCGATCGCCGGCACGCCCTGCGCCGTGATCAGGATGTTGCTCGTCTTGAGGTCGCGGTGCACGGTGTTGTTGCGGTGCGCCAGATACAGCGCGCTCGCGAGCTGCACGCCGTAGTCGAGCGTCCTGTCGACCGTGTAGACGCCCTGCGCGGCGATGATGTCCCTGACCGAGCCGGCGGGCGCGTATTCGAAGATCGTGTACGGACGGCCGTCGTCGGTGACGCCGGCGCCGTGGACGGTGAGGATGTTCGGATGCTGCAGCGACGCCATGAAGACCGCCTCGGTCTTGAAGCGCGCGCCGGCCTTCGAGTCGAGGTGCGTCGTGCCGACCTTGATCGCCACGTCGCGTTCGGTCGCCTCCTGCCGGTAGCGGAAGACGTAGGCCGTCGACCCCTTGCCGATGACACCCACGTAACGGTAGCCCCTCAGACGCGGCGGGACGGGGTTGCCGGCCGGTTTGCGTGCGGCCGTGGATGCGGTCCTCTGTGGCATGAATCCGATTCCGTTCTTCTCCGCGGCCCCGCCGACGCGGTTCCGCCCCCGGGGCCGCATCGAAACGCGCGCGTATCGTTGTTTCCTCTAGGCATAATAATGGCCGAAGCGGTGGTCAATCGGGGCCGTGTATTCACGATGCGGATGCCTCGGGTCCACGTGCGCGGCCGCGCCGCGCGCCCGATGGCGAGCGGACGGCGGAGGCGTTATGCTGGGAAGCCGGGCCGGACGCCGTCGACGGCGTCCGGATGGAGGAACGATCGGCAGGATCCAAAGGGGACGCCATGCAGGAATCGACAGCGAAGGAACCACGGCGGACGCCGGCGCCGCATGACGGTCGTCACAACGGGGACGACGCGCGCGCCGACGCCGTCGACGAGGCGACATGGGCGGCCGTGCGCGACGCGCTCGCGAGCGCACCGGTGCGCGAGATGCTCAAAGCGGAGGATGGGACGGCTGCGGCGGACGCGCATAAGGACGGCTCGGCGCCCGCCGTCCTCGTCGTCGGGCCTCCGCGCTCCGGCAAGACGGCCTTCGCGATCGAGGCGGCGAAGGAGGCGATGACGGCCTTCGGCGCGCAGGGCGCCGTGCTCGCCGTGACGAACCGCCGCCTCGCCGACGACTACACGCCCGAGCTCATCCGCCATGTCGGCGTGAGCACGAGCACGCGTCCGGCGACGACGCTCAACGCGCTCGCGTTCCGCCTCGTCGCCGCGCGCCGCGCGCATGACGGCGAGCCGGCGCCGAGGCTGCTCAACGGCGCCGAGCAGGACGCGCTGCTGCGCCGCGTGCTCGCCGTGCATCTCGACCATGTGCGTTCGGGCGACATGTGCGGCACATGCCGGCTGCTGCGCGACTATTTCCAGAACGAACGCTGGGCCGCATTCGTCGCCGACGGCGGCGCGGCCGCGGGCGGCGACGACCCGTCCGGCGCCGTGACGACCGAGACGTTGCTCGAGGAGGGTGTCAGCGCCGCCTTCGTCGCCCAGCTGCGCGACATGCTCGCGCGCATGGACGAGGTCGGCGCCGGCGCCGGAAGCGAGGAGGCGATGCTCGCCGCCGTCGAGCGCTGCGGCATGCGCGGCGAGCGTCTGCGCATCCAATGGCGGCTCGCCTACGCGCTGCGCGCCGAATACATCGCGACGATGCGCGCGGCCTATCCGGACGAGTACCGGCTCGACGCCAGCTACCTGCAGGTCGCCGGCACCGAGGCCGTCCGCATGCTCGACGGGGGCGACTTGCCGCGCATCGTCATCGTCGATGACGTGCAGGACCTGACGCTCGCCGGCTTCGGCTTCCTCGAGGCGCTGCATGCGCGCGGCGTGCGGCTCGTGCTCGCCGGCAACCCGGACGAGTCGGTGCAGTCGTTCCGCGGCTCGTACCCCGAATACCTGTTCAGGCAGATCGACGAACATCTGCGCCCGGCGCGGATCGCGCTCGCCGACGCCTGCGGCGACGACTACCTGCGCACCGTGCAGGCGCGCGTGAGCCTGTCGATCGCGACGAGCGAGGACGGCCTCGCGCCGATGCCGCAGCGGCCCGGCAAGATGCCGGCGCTGCCCGGCGCCTACCCGATCGCGCCGGTCACACCCGACGACTCGGTGCTCGCGGCCCTCTACCGTACGCCGGTCGAGGAGAGCGACGACGTCGTGTGGCACATCAAGACCGAGCATCTGCTCCACGGCACGCCGTGGAACGACATGGCCGTCATCATGCACGACAACGGCGCGATCCGCGCCTACGGCGAACGCCTGCGCCGCGAAGGCGTCCCGGTGCGCTTCTCGTCGGTGACGCGTCCGCTCGCCGAGGAGCCCTTCGTCGAAGGCCTGTTCTCGCTCATCGAACTCGCGCAGCTGCGCTGCGACGGCGTCGCGAGGCGCGCGACGCCGCTCAAGGCGCTCGCCGCCTTCGTGCGCTCGCGTGTGCGCGCGATCGTCGCGAGCCCGCTGCTCGACGTCGCGCCGAAACGGCGTGACGGCGCGGACGACGACGCGACGCATCCGATGGACATGCACATGATCGACGCCGCGATGCGCGCGCTGCAGTCGATCGCCGACGTGCAGGACCGCGCCGGGCTGATCCGCAAGGTGCATGACGACGAGTACGCCGATCCGGCGCGCGCCGCGCTCGATGCGCTCGCCGACGCGGCCGCCGTCGTCGACGGGGCCGCCGACGCCGTCGCCGCGCGGACCGAGGACATGGCGGCCCATGACGAGGCGCGGACCTTCGACATGATCGCCGACGACGCGCATAAGGCGCCCGAAGACCGCGACGCCGCGGATGCCGCCGCAGACGACGCCGATTCCGAGGACGCCGCGGATGCCGCCGCGTCGTCGCTCGGCGAGCTGCGCAGGATGTGGACGGCGCTGCACGACGAGGCCGTCGCCGCGCACGCCGCCGGCAACGTGCATGCGCTCGGCGACGAGGACGGCGACGACGTCGGCTTCGGCGTCGACTCGCTGTATCTGCTGCTCGCCGACGACGGCGCGCCGAAGGTCGTCGAGACGGTCGCGTCGATCTGCGGCGCCGGCTCCGGCGACCGCCGCCACGTCGGACGCAACGCGCCCGCACTCCGCTTCGCGCGGCTGTGGCGCTACGTCGGCCAGATCGCCGAACGGCTGCGCGCATTGGCGAAGCAGGACGCCGCGCGGCCGCGCTTCGCGCTCGAGGCCGCATGGACCGTCTGCGACGTCGCCTCGCACTGGCAGCGTCTCGCATTGTTCAACACGCCGGTCGGACGCGCCGCGAACGACCGCCTCGACGTGGCGATGCGCCTGTTCGACTATGTGGACCGCAACGGCGGCGCGATGTCGATCACGGCCTTCATCAACCAGGTGCGCCAGTTGCAGATCGAAGCCGACTCGCTCGCGAGGACGGCGCCGCTCGACCAGGCCGTCACGCTGACGACGCCCGCCGGCGCCGTCGGACGGCATTGGCGCCATGTGTGGCTGCCGGGCGTGCAGGAGGGCGTGTGGCCGAACCTCGCGGCGCGCAACACGATGTTCGGCGGCGAGGACCTCGTCGACATCCGCCTGTACGGCGAACTCGACATGACGCGCGGCGAACGCGCCGGGCGGCGCGACATCACGCTGCAGGAGGTGCTCGGCACCGAACAGAAGAGCTTCCTCGTCGCGTTGACGCGCGCCGACGGGCAGGCGCATGTCAGCGCGACGCTCAACGACGACGCCGTGCCCTCCGAATTCCTCTACGGCTATCTGCCCGAGCATTTCGACCGCGAGCGCGATTCGAAGCCCGAGACGCGCGTCTACACGTCGGTCGGCGACGGCGACGGGCTCGCGCTCGACGCCGACGCGCGCGGTCTCATCGCGCTCGCGCGCGAACGGCTTGCGACGTCGGCCGACGGCGGCGTGTCCAAGGCCGACGTGGACGACGCCGTCACGGCGCTCGCGCTGCTCGCCGTCAACGGCTACGCCGACGCCGGCCCCGGCAACTGGCCGTTCCTCGACCTGTGGGGCGCATACCGGCCGGAGCGCAAGCCGGGGGAGGGCGTCGCGTCCGTCGCCGACGCCGCGGCGAGCGCCAACGCGGACACCGCTGTGGAACACGGCGTGGAACATAGTCGCGGCGACGGCAGCAGCCTGCTGCGCGCGACGATCCCGAGCATCTCGAACGTTCCGTTCATCCCCGGGGGGCACGGGGCGAGGGAGAGGCCGGACGACGCCAAGGAGACAGCCGACGCCCGGTCGTCATCGCAGCCCGCGTCATCCACGCAGCAGCCGCATGCGCGCACGGCCGCCGACGGCGCGCCGACCGTCACGTTGTCGCCGTCCGCCGTCGACGCGCTGTGGGGCTGCCCGGTGTGCGCGCGCATGGAACGCGAGTTCTTCGGGCCGACCGTGCAGCCGTTCACGCTCGACTACGGCTCGATCGTGCACGCCGTGCTCGAGCATGCGACGCGGATGGGCTGGGACATGCCCGACTATCAGGACCGGCTCGATCTGGGCGATGCGCAGCTCGAGGCGCGCTTCCGCGACGCGGATTCGCCCGACTACGCGACGTGGGACGAGGTCGCGCGCCGGCGCGCCGAACGCCTCGCCGGACAGATGATCGCCTACTACGAGACGTTGCGCATCGACCCGCAGACGCTGCGCGACGCCGACGAACGCTATGACGCGTCGCTGCGCGACGAGCGCACGCGACAGACGTTGCTCAACGCCGCCGACTACCTCGTGCGCTCGAACCTGCCGATCTACGAGCAGGGACCGGACTCGACCGAGGAGGTCACGGTGACCACCACCGACCGCAAGGGCAACGAGAAGACGAAGACCGAGCACCATCCGCGCCGCTACACGCACAGGAGCCTGCCGACGGTCGGCCGACTCGTCGGGGCCGAGGCGGAGATCTCCTTCGACGCGTCCTTCACGCTCGCCGACATCACGGCCGCGTTCAACGACGCGACGAAGCTGCAGCTCGACGCCGAACAGCTCGCCGCGGTCATGGGCGCGCTCATCGGAGGATGGCCGTGCGAGTGGGACCGGCGGATGCACATCCGCCTGACCGGCCGCATCGACCGCCGCGAGACGCGCCGCGACGAAGGCGGCACGCTGCGCTGGAGGCTCATCGACTACAAGACCGGGCACGCGCACGGGCGCGCCGAGAACTTCAACGACCTGCAGCTCGTGTGCTACCAGCTGGCGATGCGCTTCCCGCACGTCGAGGACGGCGACGCCGGCGCGCGGCTGCCGATCGCGCGCGCCGCATTGTTCGACGTCGCCGAGGTGACCTATCCGTCGGCGAGGAAATCGAAGGCGGAGATGCACTACCAGGAGCCGCTGTTCAACGGCGACGCGCTCAACGCCGGCGCCGTGGGCCGGCGCGACGACCCGAACAGCACCTACGTGATCGCGAAGCTCGGCGGCTTGTTCCCGCAGATCAAGACCTTCGGAGACATCAAGCCGCCCGACGGTGTGGACGAGGAGGTCTGGTCGATGCTGGCGGCGAGCGCGCGCGGGGAATCGAACCTGCTCGTGTGGTCGTTGACGATGATCGCGCGCGTGTTCTACGCGGCCGCCGCGAGTCTGGCGTCGACGATCGACGCGCATCCGACGCCGGAGCACGTCAGGTACTGCCACGACAAGCCGATCTGCCCGGCGTGCGCCGAGAAGATGCAGACCGTGTACGAGACGAAGGGAATGTGACGATGGCCACGCAGTGCACGCAGCGCGCACAGGCGCAGGAACCGCAGCCGGCGCGTCCGGCGAAGAAGACGCCGAGCCGCCAGCAGCGGGCGATCATCGACGCGGCCGCCGACGAGGACCTGCTCGTCGTCGCCGGCGCCGGGAGCGGCAAGACCTTCACGATGACCGAACGCATCATCAGGTTCATCGACGACGGCGTGCCGCCCGAACACATCCTCGGCCTGACCTTCACGAGGAAGGCAGCCTCCGAGCTGCTCACACGCGTCTCGGCGGCCGTGGCCGGACGGTCGAGGACGAAGTCGATGTTCATGAAACCGGATGTGTACACCTACGACGCGTTCTTCCAGTCGATCGTGCGCCAGTACGGCCTGCTCGTCGGCTTCGACCAGCAGACGCAGCCGCTGAGCGAGGCCGGCGCGCGCCAGCTCATCGCGACGACGGTCGGCGAGCATATGGACGTCGTCAGGGACAGCGGCGTCGAATTCACGCGCTTCACGGCGATCGTCGACGACGTCTTCGCGCTTTCGTCGAACATCGCGAGCTCGATGATCGGCGGCGACTGCGACAGCGTCGACGAGGCGGTCGCGCGCATCCGCGCATGGGACCGCGCGTTCCTCGAACGCATCGACGCCATGGGCGTCGACTTCGACGCCGTCGGCGACGAGGCGCCGTCGGTGCCCGAGCTGAGCGCCAAATCGAAGCGGTTGAGCAAATACCAGTACGACCGCCGCGTCAAAGCGAACGGCGAACCGTACGCGCAGGCGCAGCGCACGAACGAGAAGATCGATTACTGGCGCGACCACATCCAGCAGTTCCACATCAAGCAGATGCGCGAGGCGACCGTCAAGCGCGAGTTGCTGCTCACGCTCGTGCAGCTTGTCGCGGACGCGAAGCGGCGCAACCACATGGCCGAGTTCAGCGACTTCACGGTGGCCGCCTACCAACTCGTCACGCGCTTCCCGTCGATCGGCGAACGCTACCGCGCCCGCTACACGCATGTGCTGCTCGACGAATACCAGGACACGTCCACGACGCAGGCGATGCTGCTCGCGAAGCTGTTCTGCGCCCCCGGCGGCAAGTCGGCCGTCAACGCCGTCGGCGACCCGTTCCAGTCGATCTACGCGTGGCGCGGCGCGAGCCCGGGCGCCTTCCGCCTGTTCCAGCGCTCCTTCGGACTGCCCGACGACTACGAGCCGCGCGCGCTGTCGGAGACGCGGCGCAACGCCGTCGTCGTGCTCAGGGCCGCGAACCATCTGACGGCCGCGCTGCGCGGGCGGAAGCGCGACGGCAGCAGCGTGCAGGTGCACGAAGTGGACGTGCGCACGTTGTCGAACGTGACGGACGGCAGCGCCGACGTGCACGAAGGCACGGTCGGCGTCCTCGGCTACGCGACGCGCGGCCAGGAGATCGACGGCGTCGTGCGCTTCGCGAAGCACGCGATCGCCAAACATGAGCGCGAGGACGCCGAACGCATCGCGCGCGGCGAGGAGCCGCGGGGCACGAAGCCGCACGTCGCCGTGCTGTTCCGAGGCAAGACGCAGATCCCGACCTTCCAGGCCGCGCTCGAGGAGGCGGGGCTGACGACCTTCGCCGTCGGCACGTCGTCGCTGCTCGAACAGCCGGAGGTGCTCGACGTGCTCGCGTTGATGCACGTCGTCGCCGACCGCTCCGACGCCGCGTCGCTGATGCGGCTGCTCGCGACGCCGCGATTCGGCCTGGGCGCCGCCGACCTGCGCGCGCTCGCGCGTCTGGCCGACGAACGCAACGTCGACTACCGCTACCGCGCGCTCGTCGAGGCGGGCGTCG
>NZ_MVOG01000015.1 GCF_002286915.1 Bifidobacterium italicum
GGCGATGCACGCGGCCTCCCAGGCGCAGCGGATCGCCGAGGCCGGAGCACAGCAGCGGCCTGCGCCGCTCAACGGCACGCCGGATGAGCTGTGGGACGGTCTGGTGGCGTCGCTGCCCGCCGATGTGCGCACCTATGTGGACCGTGTCAGGGTGCCGCGCATCAAGTTCGCCCCCGACCGGCGCACCGGCGGCCGCAAACTGATGATCAAGTTCGGCACGCCGATGGACAAGTACGCGTTCGCGCTCGCCGTGAGCAAGGAAAGCGTCGACGGCAGGACCGAGGTCACCGACATCGTGCGCGCCGGGGTGCACCGCGTCTTCGGCCCCGATGTGCGGCTCGCGCCGACGCCGACGATGGAGGACGGTCAGACGGCGCCTCCGTTCAAGCAGCTGCCGCCTGACCAGCAGCAGCGCATCAAGGCGCAGCTGGCGAAGGAGAACCTGCAGGCGACGCTCAAGGCGCAGCTCGGCCGCGCTTCGGCCGAACAGGCGGCCCCGTCGCCGGCCGACGGCGACGGGGCGGCGGCGGCCGACGACGCCGTGCACCGAGGCGCGCCTGCGCAGCATCCGGGCGACGACTACGACCCGTGGGCGAATCCCAAACCGGCGGCCGCTCCCTTCGCGGCGCCGTCGGACTTCCATGACGGCGGGACGCGGTCCATGCAGCCGGCTCCGGCGCCTGCGCAAGAGACACAGCATCCGCAACGCTCCGACGCGCATGCGCCGCTGACGGCGCCGTCGCCGAACGGTGCGGCCGCGTCGATGGCCGAAGCCGGCATCGATCCCTGGGCCTACCGCGACGACGAACCGGCGCATATCGATTTCAGCCGCGTCTCGTCGATCGAGCAGGAGGCGGCGCAGGACCGTCGCGGCCAGCAGGCCGCGCCGGCCGATCCGTGGGGCCATCTTGATGATGCGGCACCGGCGCCTGCGCCGGCCGAGGCCGCCGCTGACGTGCAACCCGAGCGCCCGCAGGTCGATCCGGAGGAGGACGAATACTCGATCAACGACGAATCGCTGGCCTCGTCCCAGACGATGAGCGTCGACGAGGTCAAGGAATTATTCGATGTGAAGTCTGTTGAAGAGTTCGCGGCGGACGATCCGAGGAACCCGCGCAATCAGCAGGCGCACTGAACGGCCCGCCGAGGAGGGACAGCATGGCATTGGCATACGACGGCGCGATCCAGCGCCTCATCGACGCGTTCTCGAGTCTGCCCGGCATCGGGCCGAAGGGTGCGCAGCGCATCGCGTTCTACGTGCTCGGCGCACCGGACGAGGAGGCGCAGCGGCTCGTCGAATCGATCACCGAGGTCAAGCAGAAGGTCCGGTTCTGCGACGTGTGCGGCAACGTCTGCGAGACGAGCCCGTGCGCGATTTGCGCCGACCCCCGCCGCGACCGCGGCACGATTTGCGTAGTCGAGGAGCCGAAGGACGTCATGAGCATCGAGCGCACGCGCGAATACCGCGGCCTCTACCATGTGCTCGGCGGCGCGATCAACCCGATGGCCAACGTCGGACCGAACGACCTCAACATCGCGCAGCTGCTCAACCGATTGCAGACCGACGAGGTCAAGGAGATCATCGTCGCGCTCAACCCGAACATCGAAGGCGAGGCGACGACGACGTACCTGAGCCGGCTGCTCACGCCGCTCGACGTGAAGGTGACGCGGCTGGCGAGCGGACTGCCCGTCGGCGGCGACCTCGAATACGCCGACGAGATCACGCTGTCGCGCGCGCTCGAAGGGCGCCGCGAGGTCTGAACGCGCCGCGCGCCGCACATCCGGCGCCCCGCGAGCGCCAAACCGGGCGTTTCGTATTCTGGGAAGGCGCCTCGGCGTCGCGCGGGCGCGTTCATATAATGATCGAGCTTCCTGCGTACACTGGGCACAGTCGCGGGTCCCATTGCGTACAACAGACAGACACAGAGAAGATTGGATAGTTGTGGCTCTTATCGTGCAGAAATACGGTGGTTCGTCCGTCGCCGACGCCGACTCGATCAAGCGCGTGGCACGACGCATCATCGAAACGAAGAACGCCGGCAACGATGTGGCGGTCGTCGTCTCCGCCATGGGCGACACGACCGATGACCTCATCGACCAGGCGCTGAGCATCGACTCCGATCCGCCGGCCCGCGAAATGGACATGCTGATGACCGCCGGCGAGCGCATCTCGATGAGCCTGCTCGCGATGGCGATCCACGCCGCCGGCTCCCACGCATACTCGTTTACCGGCTCGCAGGCCGGATTCATGACCGACGCCCAGTTCGGCGCCGCGCATATTCGCGCCGTCAAGCCGGATCGCGTGCGCCGTGCGCTCGACCTCGGCAGCGTCGCGATCGTCGCCGGTTTCCAGGGGCGCAACGAACGCGGCGACGCGACGACGCTCGGCCGCGGCGGCTCGGACACCTCGGCCGTCGCGCTCGCGGTGGCCCTCGGCGCCGACATCTGCGAGATCTACACCGACGTGGACGGCATCTTCACCGCCGATCCGCGCATCGTGCCGACCGCGCGCCGCATCCCGTCGATCGGCTACGACGAGATCCTCGAGATGTCCTCGTGCGGCTCGAAGGTGCTCGCGCTGCGCTGCGTCGAATATGCGCAGCGTTTCAAGATGCCGCTGCATGTGCGCAGCTCGTTCTCCCACCGTTCCGGAACGCTCGTCGTTCCCGACGGCGTCGATCCGAACACGCTGCCGAACATCTGATGCCGGCGACCGACTTCCGACCAATCCAACCACGCAACACCCACGGAGAGCAAAAGAACCATGAATGAGCACGAAGACAAGTCGATGGGCGATCTGTTTCCCGACCTCGGCCAGGAGACGCCGATCATCTCCGGCGTCGCGCACGACAGCAGCGAATCGCTGGCGACCGTCCGCGGCGTCGCCGACGAGCCGGGCATGGCCGCCCGCGTGTTCGAACGTCTCGCCGAGATCGGCGTGAACGTCGACATGATCGTGCAGGCCGGCGCCTCGACCGGCACCGCCGACATCTCGTTCACCGTGCCGGGCAAGGACGCGCAGCGCGTGCGCGAGGTGCTGATCCAGGAGCAGGACAACCTCGGCTACAACTCCTTCGACCTCAACCCGAACGTGGGCAAGGTGGCCGTCGTCGGCGTCGGCATGAAGACGCACTCCGGTCTCGCCGCGCGCTTCTTCAAGGCGCTCAGCGAGAAAGGCATCAACGTGCTGATGATCTCGACCTCCGAGATCCGCATCGCCGCGCTCGTTCCGCTCGACCAGCTCAACGAGGCCGTCAAGGCGCTGCACACGGCGTACGGACTGGACGCGCAGAAGGTGGAGGCCGTCGTCTACGGCGGCACCGGCCGCTGACGGCGTCGACGGCCGCACAGACAACCCCAACGGCAGAAACTACGGCATAACTAAGGAGCCGGCAAATGGTACAAATCAACGAACGTGGCGTCAACGTGGCCGTTCTCGGCGCGACCGGACAGGTCGGCATGGTCATGCGCCGTGTGCTCGACGAACGCGACTTCCCGGTCAAGGACCTGCGTTTCCTCGCTTCCGCGCATTCGGCGGGCCAGGTGCTCAACTGGCGCGGCCATGACATCGTCGTCGAGGATGTGGCGACCGCCGACCTGAACGGCATCGACATCGCGATCTTCTCCGCCGGCGGCGGCACGTCGAAGGTGTGGGCGCCGAAGTTCGCCGAAGCCGGCGCCTACGTCATCGACAACTCGTCGCAGTGGCGCATGCATGACGATGTGCCGCTCGTCGTCGCCGAAGTCAATCCGGACGATCTCGACGAGATCCCGTCCGGCATCGTCTCGAATCCGAACTGCACGACGATGGCGATCATGCCGGTGCTCAAGCCGCTGTCCGACGCGTTCGGACTCAAGCGGCTCATCGTGAGCTCCTACCAGGCCGTCTCCGGCGCGGGCCGCGCGGGCGTCGAGCAGCTGATGAACGAGGCGAAGGCCGCCGTCGAGCAGGGCGCGGACAAGCTCGTCTTCGGCGGCGACGCCATCGACTTCCCGGAGCCGACGAAGGTCGCGCGCACGATCGCATTCAACGAGGTCCCGTTCATCGGCGACATCGTCGACGACGGCTCAGAGGAGACCGACGAGGAGCAGAAGCTGCGCAACGAAAGCCGCAAGATCCTGCATCTGCCCGATCTCAAGGCCTCGTGCACCTGCGTGCGCGTCGGCGTCTTCACGTCGCACGGCATGAGCGTCAACGCCGAATTCGAGCAGGACGTCACGCCGGAGCAGGCGCGTGAGGTGCTCGAGCAGGCGGACGCCGTCGAACTCGTCGACATCCCGACCGCGCAGCTCGCCGCCGGCAAGACGCCGAGCTTCGTCGGCCGCATCCGTCAGGATCAGGCCGTCGACGGCAACAAGGGCCTCGCGTTCTTCGTGACGAACGACAATCTGCGCAAGGGCGCGGCGCTCAACGCCGTCGAACTCGCCGAGATCGTCGCGAACAAGCATTTCGCCGATCAGCTCTGACAAGCGGCTGACGGCCGGAGGGGAGGCGCACGTCATATGGCGTGCGCCTCCCTTTTTGCTTTGTCCGCGGATGGTTGCGATCGTCGTGGGTGCGCTCTGCGACGGAGACGTTCGCTGAGAAGGGCGTTTGCGATCGTTCCGGGTGCGCTCTGCGTAGGATGCGTTCGCGGAGCGGTCCGTTTGCGATCGTCCCGGGTGCATGGCGTAAGCGTGCGGTTCGCTGCCGCGCCCGCTCGCGCCATGCGCGAACAGGCGGCGGGCTATGCTGGGAAGCATGTCAAAGGCATCGATCACCGCGCAGCAACAGTTGGACCGCATCGTCGCGCTGGGATATCCGGACGTCGCCGACATGAGCGACGCATCGTTCCGCGCGCTCGCGCAGCCGCTCATCGCCGCGCTCGAGGGCAGCGACCTGGGCGAGGACATCCTGCTCGTGCCGACGCGCGAACTCGTCTCGCCGGAATCGCTGATTGCGCGCACGAGCATCAACCGCATGGCCGGGTTCACGACGATGCCGCCGCGAGACATCGCCAGTTTCCTGCCGACCGACGGCTTCGAGCCGCCGGAGGGCCCGTTCTATCTCGTCGTCGAGCCGCACACCGGCACCTGCTACGTCAACCGCGAGCCCGACGTCGCGCGCAAGCTCATCGAATCGGATGAGCGCATCCCGTTGACGCTCGAGGAAGGGCTCGCGATCGCGACGCAGCATCCGGAATGGCTGCTCGAGAAGAACGGCTTCAACCTGCTCGGCTCGCGCAGTGCGGACGGCCGCGTCCCGAGCATCTGGATGAGCCAGAACGCTCCGCGTCTGGGCGCCGTCTGGCCGAACTCACGGCACACCTGGCTCGGCAACGCCTACTGCATGGCGCGCCGCGGCGTCAACCTCATCAATTGATCCGGACCGGCTCGGCGAATCCGCCGATCACCCTCCTTCACCGTGCCGCCTATACCTGAAGAATGTAAACAAGCTGGGGAAAATGGCCGGATTGTGGACGTTTCTCCACGATTGCCTCGGTAGGCTTTATAGGGTAGGACGATATGCACGACCGTGCATAGCCACGATGTGAACACATCTGTGGACATATCGTGGAAACGACTGGACTCACAGTTTCGAAACACTCACAGAAGGAGGAGAGATGGGTCAGGATCATTCGTCCGTGTTTGATCTCGCCGCAGTGGCCGCGGCTTCCAACGGAGGGAACAACGACCCGCTGCTGCCTCCGGCACGTTTTATCGGCGCCCCGCAGAAGCCCAGCTCGATGCCGTACACGAAGTACGTCGCATACGACAAGCAGGTGCCGTTTGACTACCCGGAGCGCACGTGGCCGGGCAAACGACTTACCCGTGCGCCCCGCTGGTGCTCGGTCGACCTGCGCGACGGCAACCAGGCGCTCGTCAACCCGATGGACTCCGACCGCAAGCTGCGGTTCTGGAACATGCTCGTCGAAATGGGCTACAAGGAGATCGAGGTCGGCTTCCCGAGCGCGTCCGAAACCGACTACGACTTCATCCGCATGCTCATCGAACGTGAGCTCATCCCCGACGACGTGACGATCGTCGTGCTCACGCAGGCGCGCGAGCATCTCATCCGCAAGACCTACGAATGCCTCAAGGGCGTCAAGCGCGCGATCGTGCACTTCTACAACTCCGTCTCGGTGCTGCAGCGCGAGGTCGTCTTCCGCAAGGAGAAGGACGCGATCAAGAAGCTCGCGACCGATGCGGCCGCGCTGTGCAAGGAGCTCGAGGCAGACGCCGAGGGCGTCGACCTCTACTACGAGTACTCGCCGGAATCCTTCACCGGCACCGAGCCCGAGTACGCCGTCGAGGTGTGCAACGCCGTCATCGACGTCATCAAGCCGACTCCCGAGCATCCGATGATCATCAACCTGCCGGCGACCGTCGAGATGACGACGCCGAACGTCTTCGCCGACGAGGTGGAGTACGTCTCGAACAATCTGCAGGACCGCGACGCGATCGTGCTTTCGCTGCACCCGCACAACGACGAGGGCATGGGCGTCGCGGCGGCCGAGCTCGGCATGCTCGCCGGCGCGGACCGCATCGAAGGCTGCCTGCTCGGCAACGGCGAGCGCACCGGCAACGTCGATCTCGTCACGCTCGGCCTCAACCTGCTCACGCAGGGCATCGACCCGCAGATCGATCTGTCCGACATCCCGCAGATCCGCCGCACCGTCGAATACTGCAACCAGATCAAGATCTCCGAGCGGCACCCCTACGCCGGCAACTTCGTGTTCACGGCGTTCTCGGGTTCGCATCAGGACGCGATCAAGAAGGGTCTCGAGGCCCGCGAGGTGGCCGCCGACATGGCCGGCGCCGAGCTGGAGAATTTCGTGTGGCTCGTGCCGTATCTGCCGATCGATCCGAAGGACATCGGCCGCTCCTACGAGGCGATCATCCGCGTCAACTCGCAGTCCGGCAAGGGCGGCATGGCCTACCTGCTCAAGGCGAACCACAACCTCGACCTGCCGAAGAAGCTGCAGGTCGAGTTCGAGCGCGTCGTGCAGCAGCATGCGGACGCGACGAAGAAGGAGGTCAAGGACGAGGACATCTGGCACCTGTTCAAGGACGAGTACCTGCCCGTCGAGGAGGCCGGCACGACCGAGGCCGGCGCCGTCGTCGGCGACCGGCAGGACGCATCGCTCGAACAGTGGGGCCGTCTCAAGCTGCTCAAGGTGAGCCTGTCCTCGGGCGAGGACGGCTCGGACACGACGCTCAACGCGACCGTGCTCGACCGTGGTCTCAACGTCGGGACCGACCCGGAGGAGGTCCGCGAGATCTCCGGCACCGGCAACGGACCGATCGACGCGTTCCTCGACGCCGTCAAGGTGCTCGGCGTCGACGCGACTGTGCTCGACTACGCCGAGCATACGCTGTCGGTCGGCACCGACGCGCGCGCCGCCTCCTACGTCGAGTGCGAGATCGCGCTCGAGGACGGCGAGACGAGCGTCGTCTGGGGCGTCGGCATCGATTCGTCGATCGTGACGAGCTCGCTCAAGGCGATCATCTCCGCCGTCAACCGCTCCGCGCGCTGAATGGCGTGATATAAGAAAGGCGGCCGCCGGGCTTTGCGCTCGGCGGCCGCCTTTCGCGCAATGGGCGTCATCCTTCGGTGAGCATGCCGTCGGCCATATGGTAGAAGTGGTCGGCGATCTGCTGCAGTTCTTCGCTGTGATGACTTGCGATGACGACGGTATTGCCCTTATCTCGCTGCCGTGCCATCTCCTCGAGGAACACCTGAACTGAATGTTCATCCAAACCGTTGGTGGGTTCGTCGAGCAGGATGAGACGCTGATGTTCCATCAACGCCTGCACGATCGCCAATTTCTGGCGCATGCCCAGGGAATACGACTTCACCTTTTCCCGCTCGTGACCTTTGAGGCCGAACAGTGAGAGCAGTCTGTCTGTCTCCGTGGAGTCGAAATCATGATTGATGCCGGCGAGATACTGCAGATTGTCCATCGCCGTCTCATAGGGGAGGAACCCCGGTTCCTCGATGATGACGCCGACCGCTTCGGGCAGTCTGCGGTTGAACTCCACCGGCTGGCCGTTGATGAGCACCTGTCCGGTAGTAGGGCGAATGAAACCGCAGATCGCACGCAGCAGCATCGTCTTGCCTGACCCGTTGGGCCCGACGATGCCGTAGATGGCGCCGTGCTCGAACTGCGCGTTGACATCGCGCAGAATCGGCTTGTGTTTGATGATCTTGGAGAGATGATTGATTGCGACATGCATGAGGATGCTCCTTTCGAGATGAGTACGTCAGCGTATTTCCAATCTGCTGAACAGCAGCAGAACGGCGCCTGAGAAGATCGTGGCCAGCAATGCGCATAGCGGTAACCCGTGAGATGGCTGTGCGAACCATACAAGCACGGGGGAGACGGCGGCGACCATCGCATACAGCGTGATGGCCGCCAGATACCCGTAGGCGGTGACTTCGGCGAGATGGTCGGCGTCGATGATGAGGATCAGCGTCAGCGATGTCAGCATCGCACATGCGGCGCCGGGAACCAGCGTGGCCGTCTCTGTAGGCCGTATGGCGAGCGCCACGGCGAGTTCTACGCCGCACAGCATCGCACAATAGAGGACGAGCATGACCAGATAGGCGACGAAATGACCGACGGTGCGTGGACGGCGCACATATACCAGATAATCCGGTGACGCAAGGAAATCGAGAGGGCCGCTCAACGGCAGCGCGACGGCCGTCGTCATGAATGCGATGGGCAGTAGATTCGTCAGCAGTGCAGGCGCGCTCGGATCGTCGGATGGGCGTGCCATGCCGATGAATATGGCGTGGTCATGCGGCGATGAGTAATACGCGTATGTCACGATGGCGAGCAGCGTCAGCAACAGCAAACGCATGCCAAGACGTGCACAGGACGCCGCGCGCAGTCGGCCGAATATGACATGCATGTCATATCTCCAATCGATCACGATGCTCGAAGACTGTGACAATCGTCAGAATCATGACGATGCAGTAACCGATGAACGGCAGCAGCTGCTGAACGAGGATGATGTTCCAATCGAAACTGATCGGATACCAGAAGAAGCATACGTACCGTTGGATGTTGCCGTCGAGCGGCAATAACATCCATTCGACTAGCACAAAGAATGCGATGAGTATGGTGGTCCCATATGCCCAAGGCAGGCCGCAGACGGCGAGCAGCATATTGAGCAACGCCAATGACATGTTCATCATGGATGTGAGAACAATGGCGATGAGCAGCAATGTGATGTCATCTGCCCATGGTGGCCCTACCCGAGCAGATACAACGATGGCGAACAACACTACGCCGCCGACAGCGGCTGCCAGAGAGATGAGTATGATACGGCACAGATTCGCGGTCAGTTGTGTGCGGGGATCATGGCGGACAAGCACGAAGGCGCGATCACAGCAGGCTCAATGTAAATGGCACAAGCAATTCCATGTGACGACGCCGGATGAACAACGAATTGGAGATGGCCAGCGTGGCGAACAGTCCGGAAATCACGAAGACAAGCAGGCAAATGACGGCGACACATAACCACTGATTACGCTCGTACAGTGGATACGCCCATGATTTCGATGAAACGAGTACATAGCGGTTGAGGTACAGACCTGTTTCATCCCATTCGGTGCCTTCAATGAAATTCATATGAGGATTGATGATGCCCATGATGAGCATGTTGAGCGCCAACGGCATCAGACCGCCAATGCCGCCGAGCAGAAAACCTGCGCAGAGGGACGAGCACAGGAATATCGGGCGGTCGCAGCGACTGATGACGAAAGGCGCACGCTTCCAATGCCGTTCTTCGGCGACGAGGCTGCCGCCGAGCAGGGCCGCCAAAAAAGGCATCAGGAACAGATACAGTCCGGCACCGCTGCCGAACTGGCTGAACAGCATGACGCCCGCGAGGAAAGTGGGCTCATGATCGTACAGCACAAAACTGGCTCGGTGAGTCGTCCACCATTGCACGACGATCATGCCGACTGACAGCACGATGATGATTGCCATGCGCCCGCTCAATAGATTGCTGCGCAGCTGGCGGCGAATGATGGATCCGTTCATGGCAATCTCCTCAAGAGCCCGGATGACGGTAATGAAAGATATGCGTCAGCGTACGGGCATCGGCATGGCAAGCCAAAGCCATGTAAAGAAAACACTACATGGCTGCGTTGTGGGCATCCGGCGGCGACGATGGAGGAGCGTGAGCTACAATGCCGGTACACAGTGCGCGCAGACGGATGCGCCGCGCCAACTCGGCAATGAACGCCGAGAGAGAAGGATGAACGTCTCGGATGGGGAGGGGAGACATGGCGATACCAGTGCTTGCCGTCATCGACAACGATGCATGGGCATTGCAGACGATCACACAGTGGCTGAAGGCGCAGCCGTGGCAATGCACATTGGCATGGGCCACCACATCCTGCGCGCAGGCGGTGCACGGGTGCCTGTACGCGAAACCGGATGTGGATGTGCTGCTCGTGGATATGGCGCTCGGCGCGATGAGCGGTCCGAGTCTATGCAAGGCCATCCGTATGCAGTCGTCACGGCCGACGGTGCTCGGCATGACCGCGTTCGATCCGGAACTGTTTCGTCACGTCCGGCGCCGACCGCATCGCCGCGCTCGACGGGCTGATCCATGAACTGTTCGGCAACCTGATCAAATACGCCGACGCCGCGCGTCCCTTCGTCTGTGCCGTGGACGTTCAGGGGGACACGCTGTACGTGTCGTGGTGCAATACGCGCGCCGCATATCCGAATATGACGGTTTCCTCGGGTTCGGGCATCGCCGTATGCCGACGGTTGTTCGAGCAATGCGGCGGGGCGCTCGCGGCCGGAGCCGGCGACGGCGACCTGTGGTGCGTCGAGGCGTCGATGCCGCTGCGTGACGCCTCGACGATGCGTCGCTGAGCTGGACCGATGCTTCCTCCCACGACGAGGGGCGCTCCGTTCGATGTGTTCGAACGGAGCGCCCCTCGTCGCCATCCGGCGCAGTCGCGGCGACCGCGCCGGATCATCCGATGATCGGCTAATGGCCTGACTGCTGTTGCGATTCGGCCGTCGGTTGTGTGGTCGGCTCGGTCGGTTCCGCGGGCGTGGCCGGCTGCGTCGGCTGCGGCTGCGTCGGCGTGGGCGTCGGCTGCGTCGGCTGCTGCGGCTCGGTCGTCGGCTTGTCGTTCGGTGTCGCCGACGATGACGTGCTCGGCGTCGGCGAAGCGCTCTGCGACGCCGATTCGCTCGGTGAAGCGCTCGGCGCGATCGTGTTCTGCCCCTGATTCGTCGTCGGCGCGCGCGATCCGCCCAGACCCCAGTCGCCGTCCGGGCCGCCGATCTTGCCGTTGTCGACGGCGGCCGGGAACTGCTCGACCGGCATGTCGGCGACGGCCGTCGACATGAACTCGGCGAACAGATGCGCCGGATAGCCGGTCGAGGAGACGCCGTAGCCGGCGAAGGACGGCACGACGAGGTTCTCGCCGTTCTCACCCGGATTCCAGATCGCCCACACGTTCATCAGCTGCGGCGTGTAGCCGACGAAGCTCGCCGCCGTCTCGTCGTTCGCGGTGCCGGATTTGCCGGCGACCGGACGGCCGAGCTGCGCGGAGACGCCGGCGGCGGTGCCGTAGGTCGTCGTGCCGAGCATCGCGTTCTGCGTGAGCGCGCAGACGTTCTCGTCGAAGACCTTCTTCGGTTCCGGATTCGCCTTGTACATGTCCTTGTCGTCCTTCGTGACGTGGTCGACGATGTGCAGCGTGTTCTTCGTGCCGTTGTTCGCGATCGTCGAGTGGCCCTGCGCGAGGTCCCAGACGGTCAGCGAGTTGATGCCGAGGATGTTGTAGAGCGTGTCCTCCTGGATGTCGCCGGTGATGCCGGCGTCGTGCGCGATCTGCGCGTAGCGTTTCGGCGTCAGATGCTCGTTGACGTTCATGAACACGGTGTTCACCGAGTTCGCCGTCGCCTGGTTGAGGTTGATCGTGCCCCAGCTGATGCCGAGCGCGTTCGGCACCTCGGCGAAGGTGCCCGGCATCGTCTCGAAGCGTTCCGGCGAATTGCCGTTGAACAGCGTCTGGAAGCTCACGTCGTCCTGCGCGGCGCCGATGAGGCCGAAGGGCTTCATCGTCGATCCGGGCTGGAACGTCGACTGCGTCGCGTTGTTGAGCTGCTGCTTGAGGTAGTCCTGCCCCGCGTACATCGCGCGCACCGAGCCGCTGCTCTGGTCGACGGCGACGCCGCCCACCTGCAGCGTTTCGGGCATGCCTTCGGGCCGTTCGTCGCCGACCTGTTGCATGCGGTCCTGCATCGCCTTGTCGAGCGTCGTGATGACCTTGTAGCCGCCGGTCTCCAGCTCGTCCTTCGTGAAGGCCTTGTTGTTCGTCAGCTCCGTCTCGACCGTCGACAGGATGTAGCCGGTCGGCCCCGCGTAGTCATTGCTGGGTACGTACTCCTTGACTTCGGGGAACTTCGCGTCGGCGGCCTGCTGGGCGGTCAGGTAGCCGTCGTCCTTCATGATGTCGATGACGCGCTCGAAGCGCTTCTGCGCCTGCTGCGGATTGACGGCCGGGTCCCAGGTGCTCGGCGCCGGGATGATGCCGGCGATCATCGCGGCCTCGGAGGGCGTGAGGTCCTTCGCGTCCTTGCCGAAGTACGCCTGAGCGGCGGCCTGGATGCCGTAGGCGCCGCGGCCCAGATAGATCGTGTTCATGTAGTTGCACAGCACCTCGGACTTGTCCTGCGAGTTCGCGATCTTCATCGCGAGGATCGCCTCGCGGATCTTGCCGGCGTAGGACGTCGTTTCGCCCAGATAGTAGCGTTCCGCGTACTGCTGCGTGATCGTCGAACCGCCTTGGCGGGTGCCCTTCGTCAGGTTGTTGTACAGCGCGCGCGCCATGCCGGTGATGTCGATGCCCTTGTTCGTCCAGAACGAACGGTCCTCGGATGCGACGATCGCGTTGCCGACGTAGTCGGGCAGCGTCGAGCAGTTGACGATCTCTCGGTTCTGTTCGGAGAACGAGCCGATCGGCGTCGTGCCGTCGCTGTAGTAGACGGTCGTCTTTTCGGCGAGCGCGATCTTCTCCGGCTGCGGGATGTCGGTCGTCGCATACAGATAGGCGAACGCTCCGATGCCGAGGGCGAGGATGCCGCCGACGACGCCGAGCAGGATCTTCCACCACAGGCCCTTGTGCTTTTTCCTCGGGTCCTTGTTGTTCTTCGGCGCGCGATGGTTCCTGCGCGCGCCGGCGGGGCCCGCCGATGTCTTTCTCGCGTTCGGGGAGCCGGACGACGCTTTGCGCGCGCCGGCCGCCGCGCCCGAACGTACGGTACGTGTCTGTGAAGCCATGCTGTCCACGGTAATCGGCGTACCTGAAAAACCGCCGCCGCTTCGCCGGAGGGCGCATCGGGGGGCGCCGACTACGACGGCGTAGGTTTTTCCTGCATACACGGTAACGTTAGTGTCTTGAGTTCCTTTGGCAGGCCGCCGCGGGCAATGCGCGGTATGCTGAAAGGCGAACAACGCACGCAACTAGAGGAGTCATTTTTCATGAGCATTCGCGTGGCTATCGCCGGTGTGGGCAATTGCGCCTCGTCACTGGTGCAGGGTGTCGAATACTACAAGGACACCAAGGATGAGGACAAGATCCCTGGACTGATGCACAACAACTTCGGCGGCTACCGTGTGCGCGACATCGAGTTCGTCACCGCGTTCGACGTCGACGCCGACAAGGTCGGCAAGGATCTGTCCGAGGCGATCTTCTCGTCGCAGAACAACACGATCAAGTTCTCCGACGTGCCGAATCTGGGCGTCGAGGTGCTGCGCGGACCGACGCTCGACGGTCTCGGCGAGTACTACCGTGAGATGATCGAGGAGTCGGACAAGGAACCGGTCGACGTCGCCCAGGTGCTGCGCGACAACAAGGTCGACGTCCTCGTCTCCTATCTGCCGGTCGGCTCCGAGGAGGCCGACAAGGCGTATGCGCAGGCCGCGATGGACGCCGGTTGCGCGTTCGTCAACTGCCTGCCGGTGTTCATCGCCTCCGATCCGGAGTGGGCGCAGAAGTTCCGTGACGCCGGCGTCCCGATCATCGGCGACGACATCAAGAGCCAGGTCGGCGCGACGATCACGCACCGTGTGCTCGCCCGCCTGTTCGAGGACCGCGGCGTGCATCTCGACCGCACCTACCAGCTCAACGTCGGCGGCAACATGGACTTCATGAACATGCTGCAGCGTTCGCGCCTCGAATCGAAGAAGATCTCGAAGACGCGCGCCGTCACGTCGATCGTCCCCCACGAGATGGATCCGTACAACGTCCATATCGGCCCGTCCGACTACGTCGCATGGCTCGACGACCGCAAGTTCGCGTTCGTCCGCCTCGAGGGCACGACCTTCGGCGACGTCCCGCTGAGCCTCGAGTACAAGCTCGAGGTGTGGGATTCGCCGAATTCGGCCGGCATCGTCATCGACGCCGTGCGCGCCGCGAAGATCGCGCTCGACCGCGGCCTCGCCGGCCCGGTGCTCGCGCCGTCCTCCTACTTCATGAAGTCCCCGGCCGTGCAGCACGAGGACAATGAGGCGCGCCAGCTCGTCGAGGAGTTCATCGCCGGCAACGTCGAGGCGAACGAGGCCGAGCTCGACGCCGACGTCGCCAAGGCGAAGGCCGACGGCAAGGACGTCTGGAAGGCCTGAGCCTGCGACGTCGCCGTCCGACGGCCGTCGACGAGAGGCCGCCCACGCCCCCGTGGCGTGGGCGGCCTCACCATGTGGCACCGCATGCCGTGTGTCACGGTGTCCGGGCATGGTGTACACTGATGAATGCCTCCGCGTGGCACTACGTCACCCAATCCCCCCAGGGCAGGAATGCAGCAAGGGTAAGTGGCCTCTGGTGGGTGCGCGGAGGTTTTTCCGTACCTGCGGAGGTTTTTCCCCACTTGCGCTACAGTCGGTAGCATGACCGAGCACATGCATGACACCCCGTCCGCGCATCCCGACGCCGACGCGCCGCAGCCGGCCGCCGGTGCGACGCACTGGTCCGCGCTCGAAAAGCCACAACGTCCCGCACCGCTGCCGGTGCCGCAGGACGGCCCCGACGAACCCCATGAGGAGGACGTCCTCGCACAGGACATGAAGGCCAAGCTCGCGCAGCTCGACCCGCTCACGTTGCGGCCGCGCACGTCGAGCGTCGTACTGGGCGTCGTCTTCGGCGTCGTCTTCCTCGCGATCGCGGCCGCCGTCTACTGGCTCGGCGTGCGCACCGTCGCCGGGCAGACCTTCGAGGACCTCGCGATCGTCAACTATGCGTCGACGATGCCATCGTGGCTCAGCTTCGGCCATCTGCAGTCGCCGATCATCATCGGCGTCGCGCTCGCCTTCGGCGCCGTCGCCTTCGCCGTCGCCGCGCTGCGCCGGCGGTGGTGGCTCGTCGGGCAGCTCGTCGCCTACAGCGCCGTCTGCTTCGCCGCGGCGCGGCTGCTCAAGCCGTACCTGCCGAGGCCGTTCCTCGTCTACGTCGAGTCGTCGGCGAACAATTCGGCGCCGTCGGGGCACACGATGCTCGCCGCCGCCGCGGGGCTCGTGCTGCTGTGCGCGGTGCCGCACGCATGGCGCGCCGCGTGCGCCGTGCTGTCGACGCTGTGCACGATCGCCGTCGGCGTATCGGTCGTCTTCGACCAGTGGCACCGGCCGAGCGACGTGGTGATGGCGATGTTCATCGCCGGCGGCCTGATGATGCTCATGTTGGCGTGCACGCGCGCCTCGGGCATGGACCGTCCGGGCGACCGCGTCTCGTCGCCGTCGATCCAGCTCGTCGCGACCGCGTTGATCACGCTCGGACTGTGCGCGATCGCGTACGGCGTCTACGTCATCTGGCAGGTGCAGCCCGGACTCGTGTCGTCGGCGGGCTGGGCCGCCTCGGGATCGTGCGCGGCGACGACGGCGCTCGTCTTCGGATGCGCCGCGCTTGTCAACGGCATGGTGCTGATGATGCGTCAGCTGACGGCCGCGCCGTTGACGAAGCTCGGGCTCATCGGCGCGCCGCCGGCGCCGCCCAAAGCGAAATGAGCGGCGCCGGAACGCCCGGATCGGCGCCGGGACGCGCCGGGCGGGCGCGGATGATTGAGCAGCCCATGAGTAATATGGCGTGCGAATACCGTATGTAAGGAGAAATCATGACTGCAGGCAGCAAGCTCGTGATCGTCGAATCCCCGGCGAAGGCCAAGAAGATCGGCGGCTACCTCGGGGACGGGTACACCGTGCTCGCTTCGGTGGGGCACATTCGCGACCTTGCCCAGCCGAGTCAGGTTCCCGCCGACCAGAAGGCGCGCTTCGGCAAGTTCGGCGTCGATGTCGACGACGGATTCAAGCCGTACTACATCGTCGGCGCGGACAAGAGGAAGACCGTCGCCGAACTGCGCGCCGCGCTCAAGGACGCCGACGAGCTCTTCCTCGCGACCGATGAGGACCGCGAAGGCGAGGCGATCGCGTGGCACCTCGTGCAGACGCTCAAGCCGAAGGTCCCGGTCAAGCGCATGGTGTTCCACGAGATCACGCCGGAGGCGATCCGCGCGTCGCTCGAGCATACGCGCGAGGTCGACGGCCATATGGTCGACGCGCAGGAGACGCGCCGCGTGCTCGACCGTCTCTACGGATACGAATTGTCGCCGGTGCTGTGGCGCAAGGTCGGCCCGGGGCTGTCCGCCGGGCGCGTGCAGTCGGTCGCCACGCGCCTGATCGTCGAACGCGAACGTGAACGCATGGCCTTCGTGCGCGCGCCGTACTGGGACGTCGTCGCGCAGCTGCAGGCGCCGGACGCGCTCGGTGCAGACGTGTCCTTCGACGCGCGCCTGGTCGCCGTCGACGGCCATCGCGTCGCCGGCTCGAAGGACTTCACGTCGCGCGGCGAACTCACCGAGGCCGCGCGCAGGGACGGCGTGCGCCAGCTTGATCAGGCCGACGCCGACGCGATCGTCGCCGCGCTCGGACAGGCGCCGTTCACCGTCGCCGATGTCGAGAAGAAGCCGTACCGGCGCCGCCCGCAGCCGCCGTTCACGACGTCGACGATGCAGCAGGCCGCCGGCAACCGCCTCGGCATGTCGTCGAGGCAGACGATGCGCGCCGCGCAGACGCTGTACGAGAACGGCTACATCACCTATATGCGCACCGATTCGGTCACGCTCAGCCAGGAGGCGATCCACGCGGCTCGCGAATCGGTCGCGCGTGAGTTCGGCGAACAGTATCTGTCCGAAAGCCCCAAGCAGTACGCGACGAAGACGGCGGGCGCGCAGGAGGCGCACGAATGCATCCGCCCGGCGGGCTCGCACTTCCGCGATCCGGCGCAGCTCGCCGGCACGCTGCCGCCGGACCAGCTCAAGCTGTACACGCTCATCTGGCAGCGCACGCTCGCCTCGCAGATGGCCGACGCGACCGGTTCGACGGCCACGTCGCGCTTCACCGCCGACGCCGGCGACCGCGGCGAGACGACGTTCCAGGCATCCGGCACCGTCATCGAGTTCCCCGGCTTCCTGCGCGTGCTCGGCGAGCACCGCAAGGGCGCGAAGGACGACGAGGCGTCGCTGCCGCCGATGAGCCCGGGCGACGTGCTGCGCGCGCGGGACGTGAAGGCGGACGGCCATGAGACGCAGCCGCCGGCGCGCTACACCGAGGCGTCGCTCGTCAAGACGCTCGAGGCGAAGGAGATCGGCCGCCCGTCGACGTACGCGAGCATCATCTCGACGATCATCGACAGGAAATACGTGTACGAGCGCGGACGCGCGCTCATCCCGTCGTGGCTCGCGTTCGCCGTGACGAAGCTGCTCGAGACGAAGTTCCCCAAATACGTCGACTACCAGTTCACGGCCGATATGGAGAACGGCCTCGATGAGATCGCGCACGGCAGGGACACCGGCCGCGATTGGCTCACCGCCTTCTATTTCGGCACCGGCAAGGATGCGGCGAGGAACGCCGACGAGGTGCATGAGGGACTGCAGCAGCAGGTCGCGCAGCTCGGCGAGATCGACGCGCGCGCGATCAACACGATCGAGATCGGCGACGGCATCAACGTGCGTGTCGGCCGCTACGGCCCGTATCTCGAGGACACGAAGCACCTTGACGACAAGGGCAACCCGAAGCACGCGTCGATTCCGGAGACGCTCGCCCCGGACGAGCTCACCGTCGCCGAGGCGCACAAGCTCATCGACGAGAACGCCGGCGGCCCGCGCGTGCTCGGCACCGACCCGGCGACCGGTGGCACCGTCGAACTGCGCAACGGCCGTTTCGGCCCGTACATCGCGCTCGTCGAGGAAGGCTCGGACGCGCGTCCGAAGATGGCGTCGCTGTTCAAGTCGATGACGCCGGAGACGGTCACGCTCGCCGACGCGCTCAGATTGCTGAGCCTGCCGCGACTCGTCGCGTCCTACGACGAGACCGACGAGAAGACCGGCGAGACCGGCACGACGACGATCCTCGCGAACAACGGCCGTTACGGTCCGTACCTGACACGCGAGCGCGCCGACGGCTCGAGCGAGACGCGTTCGCTCGAGAACGAGGACATGATCTTCACGGTGACCGAACAGCAGGCGCGCGACCTGTTCGCGCAGCCGAAGTACGGCCGCGGTCGGCGCGCCGCGAAACCGCCGCTGCGCGAGCTCGGCAACGATCCGACGACGAACAAGCCGGTGACGATCAAGGAAGGCTTCTACGGCGCCTACATCACCGACGGCGAGACGAACCGTTCGCTGCCCAAGCAATACGATCCGAAGACGATCTCGGCCGAGGACGCGTTCCGCCTGCTCGCCGAGAAGCGCGCGGCCGGTCCGGCCAAGCGCCGTGGCCGCAAGACGTCGGCGAAATCGGCGAAGTCCACGAAGACGAAGCCGGTGAGCGCCGCGCAGGCCGCCCGCGAGGAACGCCGCAGGAAGGTGCGTGAATTCGCCGACCAGGGGTGGACGAATGCGCGCATCGCGCGTGAGATCGGCTCGACGCCGGCCACCGTCAAGTCGGACCTCGACTATCTGAGCGAGCATGACGGCTACGTGCGCCCGGCCGTCGCGTCGAGGCGCTGAGCGGCGGAATGACGATGGCAGGACAGGGATTGTTCGTCTCCTTCGAAGGCGTCGACGGCGCCGGCAAGACGACGCAGGTCGAGCGTCTCGCCGACCATTGGCGCGCGCGGGGCAGGGAGGTGGTCGTCACGCGCGAACCGGGCGGCACGTCGCTCGGCGTCGAGATCCGACGGCTGCTGCTGCACGGCGACGAGCCGATCGCGGCGCGCGCCGAGGCGCTGCTGTTCGCCGCCGACCGGGCGCAGCACGTCGCCGAGACGATCCGTCCGGCGCTCGAACGCGGCGCGATCGTCATCACCGACCGTTACCTCGATTCGTCGCTCGCCTATCAGGCGGGCGGCCGCGAACTGACGGCCGACGAGATCCGCGGGCTGAGCATGTGGGCGACCGGCGGCCTGCTGCCGCGGCGCACCTATCTGCTCGACATCGACCCGGAGCTCGCGCACATGCGGCTCACGCACGCCGACGACCGCATCGAATCGGCCGGAGGCGCCTTCCGGCGGCGCACGCGCCGCGCGTTCCTCGACCTCGCCGGGCGCGAGCCGGAGCGTTTCCTCGTCGTCGACGCGTCGGCGCCGGCCGACGACGTCGCGCGCATGATTTGCCAAGACAGCGCGAATCTGGTTGGGTGAGACGTCATGAGCGTATGGGACACCCTGGTGGGGCAGGACCGCGTCGTCGAACAGCTGCGCGCGGTCAGCTGCGGCGACCCGAGGATGCTGGCGCAGTCATGGCTGATCTGCGGACCGCCCGGCTCGGGTCGCTCCAACATGGCGCGCGCGTTCGCGGCGGCGTTGGAGAGCCCCGACCACGGTCTCGGCGACGAGCCTACGAAAGCGGTGCGTGAGGTGCTCGCCGGCACGCATCCGGACGTGACGACATTGGCGACCGACAAGGTGACGATCGGCATCGACGAGGTGCGCGACCTCGTGACGACGGCCGAGCAGATGCCGCGCAGCGGCCCGTGGCGCATCATCATCATCGAGGACGTCGACCGCATGCTCGAACGCACGACGAACGTGCTGCTCAAGGAGATCGAGGAGCCGAGCCCGCGCACGATCTGGCTGCTGTGCGCTCCGAGCGCGCAGGACGTGCTGCCGACGATCCGTTCGCGCACGCGCATCGTCAACCTCGGCGTGCCTTCGGATGCGCAGGTCGCGCAGTATCTCGAGGACCGGCACGACGTCGACCACAACCTCGCCGTGCGCGCCGCGCGTCTCGCCGAAGGGCACATCGGCGTCGCGACGCTGTACGCGACCGATTCGCAGGTGCTCGCCGACCGCGACGAGCTCGTCGTCGGCGTCCTCGGGCTGCGCAGGGCGTCTCAGGCGATCCTGCTCGCCGGCTCCCTGCTCGACAGCGCGAAGGCGCAGGCGGCCGCGGACGTGGCCCGGCGCGGCGACAGGGCGCGCGCCGAGTTCCTGCGCCTCAACGGCCTGCAGGAGGGCGACCGTGTGCCGCCGTCGCTGCGCCTCGCGTACAACGCATTGACGAAGGCCGACGACGTCAAACGCCAGACGACGCGCCGCACGCGCGACGTGCTCGACCGCGCGCTCAATTCGGTCGCGAGCGTCTACCGCGACGTCGCCGTGCTGCAGAACGACGCCGAGGAATCGGTCGGCCTCGTCAACGTCGAGAACCGGCGCGCGATCGCCGACCTGAGCGCGCGGCTGCGCAGGGAGCGGACGATCGGCTGCCTCGACGAGATCAACGTCGCGCGCCGGCGTCTGCTCGGCAATGGCAACGCGCTGCTCGTGCTCGAGGCGTTGTTCTGCGCGCTCGCCGAGATGTGAGCGGCCGACGGCGATTCGCGACGCGCGATATATCGGCCAGGCGCCGCCGATGCGCGATACTGGAGTCATGCTAGTTTCCGCAGATTTCACCACCGTGCCGGACCTCTACGCCAAGCAGGCGCCCGATGACGCCCGCGTGGACGGCGTGCCGTGCATCTCCTTCCCCTTCTACATCGACCATCTCAACCCGGCCGCCAAATATCTGCATTGGGAGTTCAGCGACCCCGATTCGATTCCGGTGTGCGGATTCGAATGGATCCACTGGACGATGGCGAACCTGCCGGTCGACGCGATCATGTTCGATCCGTCGGACGCGCATGCGCTGCAGATTCCCGCCGATTTCTCACGCAAAGTCAACGCGATGATCCCGGAGGCGGCTCAGGGGCGCAATTCGCAGGCGTCGCCGCTCTACGGCCAGGACCAGCAGAACCTGCAGCTCGTCGCGCACTACACGGGCCCGCAGCCGCCGGACCGGGACCACCGCTACGTGCTGCAGATCTGGGGCACGACCGAGCCGATACCGGAGCTCGGGCAGGGCTTCTGGCTCAATGCGATGCTGCACGGCCTCGAACACGCGCAGGTCGTCGACGGCGGCGGCATCACGCTCGTCGGCAGCTGCTGAACATCCGCTCCACCCATGGAGTAATTCGCCGGTCTGATGCCCCATGCACCGCAAAACGCGGTAGAACATAGGGGAACACGGGCGGAGCGCATGGGCGTGCGGCGTCCGCGCCGCGCACCCTGCGCTGCGCCCCATGCATGGAAAAGAGGCATCGTATGGCATGCACCACCATTCTCGTCGGCAGAGGCGCGAGCTATGACGGATCGACGATCATCGCGCGCAACGAGGACGACGAACCGGGATCGTTCAACAACAAGAAACTCATCATCGTCAGGCCGCAGGATCAGCCCCGCACCTACACGAGCGTCAACGGACATCTGACGATCGACCTTCCCGATGATCCGCTGCAGTATTCGGAGACGCCGAACTCGTTCACGAGCGACGGCGTGTGGGGCGAGGCCGGCATCAACGAGGCGAACGTCGCGATGACGGCGACCGAGACGATCACGTCGAACGCGCGCGTTCTCGGCGCCGATCCGCTCGTCCCGTACACGCCCGCGGTCGGCAAGCCGGGCGACGCCGGCTATGTGCCGGAATCGGCCGGCGGCATCGGCGAGGAGGACCTCGTCACGATCGTGCTGCCGTACATCCGCACCGCGCGTGAGGGCGTGCGTCGTCTCGGCGCGCTGCTGGAGCGGTACGGCACGTACGAAAGCAACGGCATCGGGTTCTCGGACGCGCACGAGGTGTGGTGGCTCGAGACGGTCGGCGGGCATCATTGGATCGCGCGCCGCGTGCCCGACGACTGCTACGTCGTCAACCCGAACCGTCTGGGCATCGACGACTTCGACTTCGAGGACGCCTACGGCGAGCAGCGGGAATACATGTGCTCCGAGGACCTGCGCGAGTTCATGGACGTGCACCATCTGGACGTCGACTTCGCGCTCGAGGGACGCTTCGACCCGCGTGACGCCTTCGGCTCCCATTCGGACATGGACCACGTCTACAACACGCCGCGCGCGTGGATGATCGAGAAGTACTTCAATCCGCTCGACGAGACCTGGGACGGCCCGGACGCCGACGTGCGCCCGGGCGACGACGACATCCCGTGGTGCCGCCAGCCGGACAAGAAGATCACGATCGAGGACGTCGACTACGCGCTGTCGCTGCATTACCAAGGCACGAAGTACGATCCGTACGGCAAGCTCGGCACCGACGCGACGCGCCACCTGTACCGTCCGGCCGGCATCAACCGCACCTGCGAGCGCTCGATCATGCAGATTCGCCCGTACGCGCCGCAGGCCGACCGTGCGATCCATTGGATCACGTTCGCGTCGACGCCGTTCAATGCGACGGTGCCGTTCTTCGCGAACGTCGACGCGATGCCGGCATATGTGAGCGACACGACGTCCGAGGTCACACTCGACAGCTACTACTGGGCGAGCCGTCTGCTCGCCGTCCTCGGCGACTCCGACTACGCCGGCACCGCGGAGCAGATCGCGCACTACAAGCAGACGGTCGCGGCGCTCGGCCATCAGATGGTCTTCGCGACCGACGAGCAGCTCGGCCGCCTCGGCACCGACGCGACGCGCGCCGCCGCCGCCCGAGGCGTCAAGGATGAGGAGCTCGGCATCCCGGCGGACGTCGAACCGATGGAGCCGAAGGACGTCACCGACGCGACGCGCAACCCGAAGGCACGCGAGATGCTCGCGGCCGCGAACGCGACGATGGCCGCGCAGCTCAGGGCGCAGACGCAGACGATCATCGCGCAGTGCCTGCAGGCGACGAGCGTCAACATGAAGAACGCGTTCAGCATGGCCGACTTCTAAACCGTGCCCGACCGTGCGTGGCGCGCTCCGTACGCGCCATACTTCGCGCGCCGTCGGCATACGCAGCGCTATGCGTATGCCGACGGCGTATTTCGTATCATGGTTGGACGAATGCGGCGCAACGGCCTATCCTCCTACAATGGCCGTGGCGACCAACGCCCGCACGCCGGCGCGGACGGCGCGGGCGGTACCATCCGCATCATCTGACACCATGGGAGAGATATGAGCTGTACAACCCTGCTCGTCGGCAAGGACGCAAGCTACGACGGATCGACGATCATCGCGCGCAACGAGGACAGCTGCAACGGCGAGTTCGACCCGAAGCAGTTCGTCGTCGTCAGGCCCGAGGACCAGCCACGCACCTACAAGTCGGTGCTTTCGCATGTCGAGATCGAGCTGCCCGACGACCCGCTGCAGTATTCGAGCGTGCCGAACGCGGTCCGCACAAGCGGCATCTGGGGCGAGGCCGGCGTCAACGAGGCGAACGTCGCGATGAGCGCCACCGAGACGCTGACGACGAACGAACGCGTGCTCGGCGCCGACCCGCTCGTCGAGTTCGCGCCGGCGATCGGCAATCCGGGCGACGACGACTACGAGCCGGAGGTCGCCGGCGGCATCGGCGAGGAGGATTTCGTCACGATCGTGCTGCCGTACATCAAGACGGCGCGCGAGGGCGTCGCCCGTCTTGGCGCGCTGCTCGAACAGTACGGCACCTATGAGATGAACGGCGTCGCGTTCAGCGACGTCAACGAGATCTGGTGGCTCGAGACGGTCGGCGGGCATCATTGGATCGCGCGCCGAGTGCCCGACGACTGCTACGTGACGATGCCGAACCAGCTGGGCATCGACGAGTTCGACCTCGACGACGCGCTCGGCGACCAGCGCGACTACATGTGCTCCGCCGATCTCGAGGAATTCATCGAACGCAACCATCTGAGCCTCGCCGTCGAAGGCGCGTCGCCGTTCTCGCCGCGTGACGCCTTCGGTTCGCATTCCGACTCCGACCACGTCTACAACACGCCGCGCGCATGGTACATGCAGCGCTACTTCAACCCGCTCGATGAGGTGTGGGACGGTCCGGACGCCGACCACAAGCCGGACGCCGACGACATCCCGTGGTGCCGCCAGCCGGACCGCAAGATCACGATGGAGGACGTCAAGTACATCCTGAGCTCCCACTATCAGGAGACGCCCTACGACCCCTACGGCACACGCGGCGACGACGCGTCGCGCACGCGCTTCCGCCCGATCGGCATCAACCGCACGAACCATCTCGCCGCGATGCAGATCCGCCCCTACCGCCCGCAGGTCAACCGCGCCGTGCAATGGATCGCCTACGGTTCGAACCCGTTCAACGCGCTCGTCCCGTTCTTCCCGAACGTCGACGACACGCCCGCCTATCTGCGCGACACGACGTCGCGCGTGACGTCCGAGAACTTCTACTGGGCGAACCGGATCATCGGCGTGCTGTGCGACGCGCAGCACGCGCAGACGTTGTCCGCCGTCGAGAACTACCAGCAGAGGGTCGGCGCGCTCGGCCACGCGATGCTGCGCGCCGCCGACGAGCAGGTGAACCGCCTAGGCGGCGACGCCGTGCTCGAGGCCGCCGCCCGCGAACAGGAGTACGACGACGAATTCGCCGAGGACGACCTCGTCGAGGACGTGCAGCCGATGGAGCCGGACGAGATCATCGAGGCCGTGCGCGACCCCGAGGTGCGCGGCGTGCTCGCGACGGCGAACGAGGATCTCGCGCGGCAGGTCAAGAAGGAGACCGAGAAGCTGCTCGATACGGCGCTGTACACGGCGAGCCTCGCGATGAAGAACCATTTCGCGATGTCCGACAACTGATCCGTCTGGTCTGTCGCGCCCATCGCGCGATGACCCGAAGCCGGCGCGCAGGCCACCCGCCTGCGCGCCGGCTTTCGTCGTTCGCATCGTGATGGGGGACGTCTCGCGGCCGCAGCGTGCTGATATGTTGGAACAGGCAGCTCAACCACCGGAAAGGAACGTGTAGTGTCGCTCATCGAGAATTTCACCAAGCCTTACGGATTGGTCGACAAGATCGACGCATTCGGCTATCTCGACTCCCTCAACAACAACCCCGACGCGCCGCGCAAGCACGGTAAGGTCGTCCTCGTCACCGCGGACACGCCGCTCAAGGCGTCGCGCGGCGAAGGCAAGACGACGACGACGATCGCGCTCATCGACGCGCTCAACGCGCGTGGCATCGATGCGGCCGCGGTGCTGCGCCAGCCGAGCATGGGCATCACGGCGGCCGGCTCGAAGGGCGGCGCCTCCGGTGGCGGCAAGGCGTCGCTGACGCATCCCGAACTCATCGACTGGGGCCTGTGCGGTGAAATGGGTGCGATCGAGGCGGCGCAGAACCTGCTCGCGTCCTTCGCCGAGAAGGCCGTCGATGACGGTCTGCTCGACACGGTGCTCGTTCCGCGCGTCTCCGAAGTGCCGTCGCGTTCGCTGCGCAGCGTCGTCGTCGACGCCGGCAAGAACGACGTGCACGAGAAGACCGTGCTCACGCCGACCTGCGAGCTGATGCAGATCGTCGTGCTGTCGCGTTCGATGGACGAGATCGCCGACCGCGTCGCGAAGATGATCGCCGGCACGAAGGACGGCAAGGCCGTGACCTTCGGCGAGTTCATCGACCTGTGGCGCATCACGAACATCCTCGCCGACGCCGTCAAGCCGGCGAAGACCGAGACGAAGAACGGCTCGCCGGTGTACGTGCACGGCGGCCCCTTCGCAAACGTCTCGATCGGCATCCCGTCGCTCGTCTCCGTCGAGATGGCGTGCGCGCAACATGACGTCGTCATCGTCGAAGCCGGCTACGGCGCCGACGCCGGCGCGCAGAAGTGGCTCGACATCGCCTGCCGCGAGTACGGCGCGCAGTGGCCGAGCGCCGCCGTCGTCGTGACGCGCGCCTCCACCTGGCGCGACGACCCGGCGCTGCAGTGGCGCTACCCCTTCCACGTCGAGCGTCTCGAAGGCCTCGGCATCCCGACCTTCCCGCTCATCAACCTGTGGGACGGCGAGGACGATCAGGTGCCGGCGCTGCGCGAGACAGCCGCCGAGCTCGGTTTCCGCGCGCCGATCATCGGCAACCTGTACCGCGACGGCGGCGATGCGCTCGCCCCGCAGCTCGACGACTTCGCCGAGGCCGTGAGCGCCGAGGATGCGCCGGAGACGCCGGCGAGCCACAAGGGCATGCCGCTCGTCGAGAACGTCAAGTGGGTGTGCGAACACGCCTACGGCGTCCCAGCCGACCGCGTCGTCATGAAGCCCGGCTTCGAGGAGTCGCTCGAGACCGCGCGTGCGCTCGCCGAGGACGCCGGCGTCGCGTTCGACGACCTCGCGCTCGTCGCCGTGAAATCGCCTGCGACGATGACCGATAACGACGCCGCCCCGGCCGACGAACGCACGGTGACGCTCAAGAAGGTCGACGTCCATTCCGGCGCCGGTCTCGTCCACGTCAACCTGACGACGTCGCTGACGACGCCGATGCCGAAGATCGTCTGAGATCCACACGTCTGTCCGTTTCCGGGCCGCCATGCGCCTGATCGCGCGTGGCGGCTCATATGTTATGAGCCGCGGGTCGTCGCAGGCTGCGGAGGCGGACGTGCCGCGGATGGTGCGCCGGGAGGGGCTGGCGCCTCAAACCGGATGGCGGCACCGGTGGATGTCTGGACTGCGCCGAGAGCGATGGTGCTGTGCGCATGCGGATATGTGGGCGCTGCTTCGGGGGTTGCGTGAATGCGAACGTTGCTCATTCGCTGAATATGGACGGCGTGTTGCCCGAAGGGGAAACGTTGATGGCCATGGGCTTGCCGATCTAGGGAACTTAAGCGATTAAGTTTAGTAATACTGCAAATGCATGGTGTCGGCGTTGAGAGCATGTGCCGGCATGGGTGCTGTTTCGTGCTGATTGCTTGACTCTGAGAACGTATGCAGCAAGGGATTGCCCATAATGCCAAAGTACGAAAGTTGGGCAAAACCCCTATAATATTCATTAAGCGCTTAATCGGCTGTGGGCGTAGGGATGACGAAGTTCCGTGCAGGCCGGGGCGGCGAAGTCGGAGAGTCGAGTATCGGCAGCAGCCGAAGGAGCAGGGACGATGAAGTACGGAAGACACGTGTACGCGCGCCGGCGGCACACAGGCGCGCTGATGCGCCTGCAGGCGTGCGGTGCTGCCATTGTGGCATTGACATTGGTGTGCATCATGTCTGTGCTGCCACGTGCGGCGTTTGCGGATGGGTATGAGCAGGCGGATGCGGACACGATTCGGGCGGCCACGGTGGAATTGACGGCCACGGTGCTTGAACCCAATGGATCACAGACGAAGAAGACATTCAAGAACGATGAACTCAAGAACACCGTGCCGAATGTGGTGCCGAACACCGATCTCGAATTCTTCCTGGATGTGCATCTCAAGGACAATGCGGTGGTCGCCTCCGACGGCAAGCATCTGAGTTGGGAATATGCTGTGCCGGTGCCGCCGTCGGTGGTGGCGAATCAATTCGACGAGCCGCAGATCGTGACCGAAGGCGACCAGGAAGTCGCGACGATCACATTGGTGAAGAAGGACGACGGTACCTGTGCGTTGCGGGTGAAGTACAACGAGGAGTATGCGCAGGACAAGGATCACGATTACTTCTTCAGCTACAACCTGCGTGTGAACTATCGCGACGAGGCGCTCGAAGAGGGCAACGATCGGGGATGGGAGTTCCCCGGTACCGGCGTGACAATCAAGGTCGACCATACGCCATGGAAGGTGACCGGTGATAAGAACTGTGCATGGGTCGGTCGTTCGGAGACCGACCTCACCTGCACCGTCAAGCTTGAGACGGAAGGTGATGTCGACAACTTCCGTTTCTGGGATGTGGCGGGTTCGGATCTGAACATGGATCGCGACTCCGTGCAGGTGAAATATCTGTACAACGCGAAGAATGAAGATGCGGCCAAGGAAGCCGCTTCGCAGCTGCAGAGCAAGATCAATCCGATCCCAGATTCGGATACGGGCGAATCCGCAGGCATGACGCTGCCGAAGGGCGCCTATGAAATTACCTACAAGGCATCTATCACGAATGGCGCGCAGGCTGATGCCAATGATGGCGACAAGTACCAGAGCGCGAAGAACACCGCCCATTGGAAGTGGCAGGACGGTGAAGGCGAGAGCAGCTATGTGCCGTCCAAGCGCAACTGGAACTACAACTGGGTGTCCAAGAACGGCTGGGTGGAAGACTCGTCGAAATGGTATGCCGAAGGCAGTGAGCAGAAGCGTGAGATCAAATGGACCGTCGATGTCAACAACGGCGGTGATCGTGCTGATATCAACGGGCGTCAGCTGACTGATACCGTGCAAGACGGTCATGAAATCGATCCTGATACCGTGACGATCCGTGCGTGGGATGAGAACAACCAGGAGATCGATCCGGCAGGTGTGCAGATCGTCGTCAATGACGATCGCAAGGGCTTCTCGATTGATTTCTCCTCGGGAGATCCAAATTACAACAAATATCAGATCGAATACAAGACGGTGCCCACCGACTCTGATGAGCATCCAGTCTCCAAGTATTCGAATAAGGCGGAGGTCTGTGGGCTGACTGAATGCAAGACCGCGACGAAGGATGTGGATCGCCCGAGCAAACCGAATCCCGATCCGGGCTCTGATCCCGGTCCGGAACCGGATCCGGAACCGCCGCTCAATCTCGATCTGATCGAGAAGAGCGTGGGGTCCGCCACGAAGATCCGCAACACGAACGTCTATAGCGTGCCGTGGACCATCGAGTACACGCCGCCGGCCGAAGGCAACGTGACCGAGCTGCATCTCTACGAGGACTGGGTCAACGGCGTCTCCGACGGCAACACGCAGCATATGTGGTACTCGAAGGACTATCTGGACCTCAAAGTCAGTGTGTACAACATCAAAAACGATGCGAACTGCTCGGAAGGCAATCCGAATTGCTGGACGGAGATTCCGTCGGATGAGTTGTTCGTATCGGCCGCCGATAAGAAGAAGGGCCAGTCGGGCAAGGGGTATCCTAACGAGTATTACGACGTTCGCGAATCGTATTACGACGATGAATATCATCGTGGACAGGGGCGTGAACTGCCTGGTGGCACTGACTTCCCGGAAGGCTATTTCCGTGGCGAGGCGGACCGCAACGCCGATGACACCTATGCCCTTCATGATGGTGCGCCGGCGTTCACGTTCTCGTATCTGCATAAGCAGATCAAGGACGCCGAGGGCAACGAAATCCTGAATCTGGACTCGCCAAACCCGTTCTCGCACAAGATGCGCATCACCTACAACACGTTATGCGACGGTACTCCGGATGTGTACATCAACTATGCCAAGTTCCATTACAGGGTAAACGACAAGATCGCCGATGAAGTGGAATCGGCGACGATCCCGTTCGTCGGTGACGTCATCGGTGGCAAGACCGTCGACGCCGAGAACGACGGCGAAACCTGGTGGAACAATCAGGCGAACTGCGACGAAGGCGATGATGGGTACTGCCATGTGCACTGGCGTGTTTGGGGCAACGGCAAGAAGTCGTGGTGGTCGGTGCGCTATCTCTATGATGACGACGGCAACGTCAAGTTCTATGAGGAGTTGCCGGGCATCAGCGGCGTCTATGAGCTGCCGGAATCGATCACGATGACGGATACGCTGCCGGAAGGCTGGGAGCTCGATACGGATAAGCCGATCTTCGGACGTTTCGTGTCGATGGGCGACTACGCGACCGAGGATGAGCTGGAAGCTGCAGGACTGGATTTGGACCTCAAGGGCTGGCTGCCGATCGCCGAAGGCGACAAGCGGGGAGCGCTGCCACAGCAGACGGCGACCTTTGACTTCAGCGGCGATGGCAAGAGCTGCGATTCGGATGTTGCGTGCGCAACCTACACGGTGCAGGCCGGCAAGGTCGTGTTCACGGTGCCGAACGATGGCTCGTTGACGGCGTGGAAGACCGAGCGTGTGGGAGATGCATCACCTGACTCCACGACCGATGGCGGTCCCAACCGATATGACAGGCCTTCCACCCCGCTGGGCCCACCAATCGCCAAGCAGGGCCATTCGATTATCGTCTATGAGTTCGATACGAAAATCAGCAAGGTGGAACTGCGCAAGCAGGGCATGATCGACGGCTCGCGCTTCACTTACACCAACAACGCGAACGTGCAGATTGGCGAACACAGCTCCGACGTCACCGGTGATGTGTTCGTGCAGCAGGGTGAGGCGCCGAATCTGAACAAGTGGGTTGACGGCACTGGCAACAATCAGGTCAAATACGTCGTCGAAATCAATCTCACCCAGCAGAGTCAGCTGCCGGAGGGGACCGTGCTTACGCTCACTGACACGTTGCACTCGTCGAACGCGGCATATGTGCAGTCGTCGTTCAGGCTTTCGACGAATTCCGGTTCATGGGATGAGGTCACCTATCCGGAAGGCAAGGATCATTTTGAAGTGTCCTTCGGACATGCGGCGGGGAGCAATTTGCCGACGGCGACGATCAAGCTGCCGATCGATGGCATGCGGTCGAACAGCATGGACCAGAATTCCGGGCAGCCGTTGTATAAGCAGAAGCCGCTGCGCCTGAACTACACGGTGCAGCTGCGCGGCATTCCCGGACAAGACATCGATCTGCGTAACACGGTTTCGTTCAGGGGACAACTGGACGGTTCGGCGTCGACGAACCGTACGGTCCAGATCACGAAGACGGATGCCGACGCCGGTGCATCCGGCTCGGTCACGTTGAAAAAGGTGGTCGACGGCGATAGCAGCCAGAAGTTGTCAGGCGCCACATTCAAGGTCTGCCCGGTCAATCTGAACGCGGCGCCCTCCAAGGAATGGACTGCGGATCGTCGGACCGAATGCAGTGAAGATCCTCGTACTGGCGTCACCGACAGTCTCGGTCGCCTTGTGTTCCATCACGGCGACGGCACTGACGTGGAATCGGAGCTCTATCAGTTCAACGAAAACCAGCTATATGTGGCTTGGGAGACGCAGGCGCCGTCGGGATATGCGGTGAACACGACGCCGCAGTTCTTCTACGTGAAGAACGGGCGCGCCTCCGACTTCGACACAAAGACGCGTGCGATGGCCGCCTACGCGGACCAGCATAATCTGTATGTGTGGGATTCGGGATTCCAGGTCGCCGACGGGCTGACGAGCTTCATGTTCGGCAAGGTGGGTGCTGATAAAGTGACGCAAGGCACCTATAAGGACCCTAATGACCCCACCGCGGAAGAACTGCCGACCTATGTCACGACGGATGAATCGTATCTGGCGGCCTCGGAATGGACGCTTGCGAAGAAGGACGGCTCTGCCGAGATGGCCATCGTCGACGGCGGCGATGAACGTTCCGAGAACGGCGTCATCAAGCAGCTGAAGGATCACGATACGCGCGATGGTCGCATCGAGGTGCATGGCGTCCCGACGGATGAGTATGCGCTCGTCGAGACGAAGGCGCCGACGGGATATGTTGCCGAAGCGCAGAAGCGGTACGCGCTCACCATCGGCGCGGATGGCAAGGTCACATGGTCCGGCGACGCTACGCCGCATGCCGTCACCGACGGGAAAGGCATGCCGACCGGTGAATGGGTCATCGGCAACGCAAAGGAGGAGGAGACCGGCGTCGAGCTGCCTTCGGCGGGCGGCTTCGGGACGCATTTCGCGGCCTTCGGATTCGCGTTAATCGCGGCGGCCATGTGTCTGGCGGTGGTCGCGCAGAAGAACCGCAAACCCGGCGCGCATGCTGCGACGCGCAGCCGCTGAGCCGGATGAATGAAGAGAGCCGCCGCCGAATCGGATGGGATTCGGCGGCGGCTCTCGTATGCGCTGAGCGTTCGTCGCACGGTGGTCGACGGCGAAGTTCAGGTCAGAAGTTGGAGCCGTTCCAGCCCCAGTCGGGCGTCGCGGTGTAGCGGATGTAGGTGCGGTCGGCCGGGATCTCAAGCGTGTCCTGCAGCGCGTCCATGATCTGCGGCGTGAGCTTCTTCCATGCGCTCGTCGGCACGTTCGAGCCGAAGACGTTCACCTCGACGTAGGCGACCGGCGTGGAATCGTCGCCGCCGAAGTACATCGGCACATTGTCCTCGAACATGCACATGAGCCAGCCCTCGGACTTGCCGGGGACGGCCGGGATCGCCTGGCCGAACAGGTTCTTGAGCGTATCGCGCTGCTCCTTCGTCGTCGGGACGGAGACATGGGTGTGAATGACTGGCATCGGTCCTCCTTGATGGAACGGATGATGGAACGGCGGCGGCCGCATCGGCGGTCACCGGCCAACAGCATCCAGTCTAGGGCAGCCGTTCCGCGCCGCATTCGGGTTACGCCCGACGGCTGAGCGGTCACTTCCAGCCTTTGGGCGTGTGCTCGATCGACCACATGCCCAGACGGTGCGAGAAGCTCCGCTCCCACTTCGCCTCGAGCTCCTCCTCGGACAGGATGTGGTCGCCGCGGCGCAGACGGTTCATCGCGTTCGTGTGCGTGTCGTCGAGCAGCCATTTGCGGATGATGAAGTTCCAGATCGCGACGACGACCGTCGAGATGAGTTTGCCGATGTTCGTGCGCAGCAGATACATCGCATGCTGGCTGATGTAGGCGTCCTTGTTCATGCCGTAGGTGGACAGCCAGATGATGACCATGTTGATGAACAGGCCTACGACGGCCGAGAACAGGAAGATCGCCATCTCCATCCACCGCGCCATATCCGGACGGTGCCTGAAGACGTATTTCATGCTCGCGAAGTAGTTGAAGACGAGCGAGATGAGGAACGAGATCGTCGCCGCGATGACGTTATGCATATGGAACACGCCGACGAGGAGGTTGAGGATGCCCCAGTCGATCAGGAACGCGATGATGCCGACGACGCCGAATTTCAGGATCTGCTCGATGAGTTTGCGCACACGAACAGTGTACAAGGGGTCCGTCCGAAGCCGCTCGCAGCGTAGAGCGTCGCGGCGAGGCATGCGTGTGTGACGGAGGCATCGTCTGACTCGATGGGTATTCGCCCATGATGCGAACGGCGGCTGCGCCAAGCCACGTATATCCAGGTTGCCGCCCGCGCACAGCTCGATAGTTCGGGGGGAGATCTGGGGATATGCGTCGCGTGCCGCCCGGGTGGGTGGCACGGGTGTGTGATTGTGTGCGCTGGGGTTGGCGGATGTGTGGTTGAGGGATCGGCATGGTTGGTATTGTGCGCCTTTGACGGCCTGGGTCACCGGAGCGTCTGCGCTCGCCGGCGGTGTGTGCGCATAACTCGATGGTTTGCGCGAGGTATCGAGCTGTGCGCACGCATGATCTGATGTACGGCGCGAGAGCGTCACATGTGTGCGTCAGCCTTGGGCGCGTTACTGTGCAATCGCACCGAGCGTCCTAAACCCGCTCCTTGCGACCGGCGCGCATACGTGTGCCCTATGCGCCGACACCGTTTGTTCTTATTGGTTGACGAGCGCGTCATTCATCGCTCGCCTGGTCCATTCGCTCACGCTGATATGTTCGCGCTTGGCGGCTTCCTCGACCAGCCGCCATGTGGTGTCGCTGATTCGTATCGTGCGGGGTTTGAGCGGTTGCGTGCTCTGTTCCCATGCGCGTCCGTGGATTGGTTCCACGATGTCGTCGGGGAATCCGTCTTCGGCCTCCTGCGCCCAGCGATCCACCATCTCGTCGGTGATGGGCGTGCCGTTTGAGGCGATGTACGTCATCTTGCCCTCCTTATTTCGTTAAGGAATCCTTTTGTCAGTAAGATCGCGTGGATGATGAGGGCTGCGCCGTCGTCGAGCATGACGAATACGAGCTCGATGCGGTGTCCCTGTGCGTCGAATCCGATTGTCGCCCAGCGCTGCGGTTCACTGTCCCTGTCCCGACTGCGTATACGCGCGCCATTTGATCCGGTCTCATAAGCCTGTCTGATCTGTTCCGCTGATAGACCGTGCACTCTCGCATGGGGATGGACGATGATGCGCATACATACAAGCATACATCACCGCATACGCCATGTATGCGCGTCGATGGTCGCCGATGCTCGCATAGCTCGATAGTTCGGGGGGATCTGGGGATATGCGTCGCGTGCCGCCCGGGTGGGTGGCACGGGTGTGTGATTGTGTGCGCTTGGGTTGGCGGGTGTGTGGCTGAGGGATCGGCATGGTTGGTATTGTGCGCCTTTGATGGCCTGGGTCGCCGGGGTGTCTGCGCTCGCCGGCGGTGTGTGCGCATAACTCGATGGTTTGCGCGAAATATCAAGCTATGCGCACCCAGGCGCACGGAGAGGGCGGGGTGAACGTGTCCTCTCCGCGCTGCGGCGCTATGCGCCTGTGCGCCCGCGCGAGATGGGGAAGGACGCCGCTCTACAGCTCGACCTCGGGTTTGTTCGGGTCGTCCTTGATGTGGGCGAACTTCGCGGCGAGCGCCTCCTTGTTCTTGCGTTCGTCCTCCTTGCGCGCGCGCTCCTTCGCCTCCTTGGGGTCCCACAGGATGTCCTCGCGGTGCTTGCGCCACTCGGCGCCGGCGATCGGGGCGAGCGCCTGCGCGAGCACGGTCGCCGCGTCTGCCGCGTCGTCGTCGCCGTTCGGCGTCGCGTAGGCTGCGATGACGCCGCGGAACTGCTCTGCCGTCAGACAGATCTGCGGCAGCTGCAGCGTCGCGGTGAAATCGTTGATGAACAGGAAGAACGGCAGCGCAAGCCGCTCGAGGCCGCGCACACGCTGTTCGGGCGCGCCGCCGGCCGTCGGCTCTGCGGCGCCGAGCGTTGCCCTGAGCTGCGTCGTCGCGGCGCGCATCAGTTCGTTGAGCAATACGATGACGACGGCGTAGCGCCATGCGGGTGATTCGACCTTCGTCTCGGTGCGCGCGGCGACGAAATCCTCGACGCCGCCGACGGCGCCCGTGACGGCGGTGGCGGTCGCGCCGGACCAGCCGGCGTCGAGCGCGTCGGCGGCGTCGAGCAGCTCGTGTACGTCATGCGACGAGACGAAGCCCTCGAGCGCCTCGATCGCGTCGTTCGCGGCGTTCAACGCGTCGACCGTCGCCTGCGGGCGTCCGGGGATCGCGTCGGCGCCTTCGTAGACGAATTCGGCGTCGGCCATCGGAATCGTCTCGCCGGTCATGACCTGCGCGGCGAGGCGGCTCAGGCGCACCTGCAGGTTCTCGCAGTAGCGCGCGTCGTTGTCCATGTGCAGCGCCGACGTCAGCGGCCACAGCTCGGTGAGGTCGGCCGCCGTCTGCACGGCCTGGCGGACGCTCGGCAGCGCGGCGATGCGCTCGACGACCTGATCGGTTTCAACATTCATCGTGACTCCTCCACGGTTGGATGGCATGGGCTATGCGACGTCCTTCGCCGGATCGGCGTAGGTGATCGACAGCACGTCGTGCGTCGCGTTGTCGTAGGTGATCGACGTCACCGACGCGAGCGCCGTCTTGCGCAGCAGCATGTTGTGCTCGGGGTGGCCGGTCTCGAGCATGTGGCGGTACGACCAGATCGGCGATTCGTGCGTGACGACGATGATCTGCTCACCGGGATGCTCGTCGACTTTTTCGAGGGCGAAATTCTGCACACGGTTCGCAATCGAACGGTAGCTTTCGCCCCAGCTCGGACGCCACAGGTTGCGCACGAGTCTGAGGTTCCCCGGGCGCCACAGCGCCCCGTCGCCGTGGCCGATGCGCTTGCCGCGGAACTCGTTGCGGGCCTCGATGAGACGGGGGTCGGTGAGCAGCCGCAGCTGCTGCTGGTCGCGGTCGGCGCGCAGCCGGTTGAGTTCGAGCAGGATCGCGTCGGCCGTCTCACGCGTGCGGTCGAGCGGCGACGAGTAGACGGCGACGGCCGTGTTCGTCTGCGGGTTCGCGGCGAGGTAGCGGCCGGTCGCCTGCGCCATGCGGCGCCCCGCTTCGGACAGATGGAAATCGGGAAGCCGTTCGTAGAGCACATGGTTCGGGTTGTGGACCTTGCCGTGCCGCACGAAGTTGATGGTGGTGGCCGTCATGACGCTCCCTTTCGGATTGATGTGAACATTTCACGATAATCGCTTCCACCTCAATAATGTACCGCGTGTCGCGCCGGCGGGTGCGACTAATGTGGTCGTGTCCGCGAACGCATACGCGAGGTGCGTGCGGTACGCGGACGATTCGATTGGTCGCTCGACGTCGCCGTCGCCGAATCGCCGACCACCCCAACCACCAACCAACCGCATACGGCGACAATCAAGCCGTGACGCCAAACGGCGCGACGGCCGCATGCGGAACACATCCGCGAGCAGAAAGGAGCGGCACATGGCACAACGCAGGGAGCATGTAGTGACGAAAGGGATCAGGGACGTCAACAGACGGTTGTTCGGCGGCTACGCGCAGCTGCTGAAGATCCCGCACACGGCCCGGTTCACCGTCGGCTCGGTCATCGCGTGCATGCCGTTCCCGATGGTCGGCATGACGATGACGATCATGACGCAGCAGTACTACGGCAACTATTCGCTCGCCGGAGCGCTCACCGCCGTGCAGGCGATCGCCGGCGCCGCCGTAGGGCCTCTGTTCGGCACGCTCGTCGACCGCTACGGGCAGCGGCAGGTCTCGGTGCCGATCATCGCCGTGTGGATGGTCGCCGCCACCGCCTTCGTCTCCTGCGTGCTCGCACATGTGCAGCCGTGGATCCTGTTCTGCATCGTGCCGTTCCTCGCCGCCGTGCCGCCGTGGGGCGCGATGAGCCGCGCACGGTGGACGAATCTGCTCAAACACGATCGCGTCGGCGTCAACCGCGCATTGTCACTGTGCGGTGTCTTCGATGAGGCGATGTGGGTCATCGGCAATCCGCTCGCTTCGACGTTGGCCGTCATCTCCGGCGTGCTCACGTTCAGCTTCACCGGCGCATGCGTGCTCATCGGCGCACTGATGTTCCTGACCGAACTGACGACTGAGCCAGCAAGCCAGACGCAGCTCGCCCGCGCCGAAGGCCTCACACGTCGCGAGTTCCGTGCCCGCGAGGACGAGAAGGCACGGCTGCTGCGTGCACAGACGGCGGAACGTGACGCCCGCGCGCACGCGAAATCGGAAGGGCTGACGGCGGCCGAAGTGGACGCGGCAGGCAAGGCGGCCTACGAGAAGTCGCTGAGCGGCAAGAAGGATTCGATTTGGGGTCCGGGCCTCGTCGCCGTATGCGTCACCTGGTTCGGGCTCGGCGCGTTCCAGTCGGCCGCCGGCATCTCGATCGTCTCGTTCGCCACCGAATCGGACATGAAGCAGTACACCGGATTCGTGTTCGCATGCTTTTCGATCAGCTCGCTGCTCGGCGCGCTCGTCTACGGCGCGAGGAACTGGACGATTCCGCTGTGGAAGCGCTTCTACGTGTGCCTCGCCGTGGTCAACCTCGGCATCGGCTCGTTCCTGTTCGCCAAGCAGCTGTGGGTCATCGCCGTCATCTACCTGTTCATCGGCGTGTGTCAGTCGCCGACATGGATCAACGGCAACCAGCTGATGCTGCATCTCGTGCCGCAGACGCGCTTCACCGAAGGCATGGCGTGGATGGGTGCGATGAACGCGATCGGAGGGTCGGCCGGGTCGGCGATCGCCGGCGTCGCGATCGACCATGCCGGCTCGCGCGGC
>NZ_MVOG01000016.1 GCF_002286915.1 Bifidobacterium italicum
GGGGGGGGGGCCCCCCCCCCCNGGGGGGGGGGGGNGGCCACCGCCGTTTTTCCGTCATGGGCGCGGGTGCACGGTCCGCGCGGCGCGCCGCTAGAACAACCGCAGCGAGTCGTCGTCGGCGCCGCGCATGTCGTCGTAGTCGAGGATCAGGCATTCGAACCCGCGGTCGGTGGCGAGCGTGCGCGCCTGCGGGGCGATCGTCTGCGCCGCGAAGATGCCACGCACCGGCGCGATGAGCGGATCGCGGTTGAGCAGCTCGCAATACCGCGTGAGCTGTTCGACGCCGTCGATGCCGCCGTGCCGTTTGATCTCGATCGCCACATGCGTGCCGTCGGCGTCGATGGCCATGATGTCGACCGGGCCGATCGCCGTCGGATACTCGCGCCGCACGAGCTTGGCGCCTTCGCCGATGCGTTCGATCTGCTCGGCGAGATAACGCTGCAGATGGTCCTCGACGCCGTCCTTCTTCAATCCCGGATCCTCGCCGAGGTCGTAGGTCTCGTCGGAGTAGATGTGCTGCAGCGTGACCTCGAGGACGTCGTTCGACTTCGTCGCGCACGCGCGGATGACCTTCTGCGGCGCCGGCGTCGCGGCGTCGTCATCGGCGTCCTTCGGCGTGATGTCCTTGATCGTGCACGGCGCCGCCATCCAGTTGAGCGGCTTGTATGAGCCGAGTTCGGAGAAGATGAGCAGGCTGTCGTCCGCCTTGATCAGCAGGACGCGACGCGCGAGCGGCAGCGTCGCCTGAAGTCGTCCGGTGTATTCCGCGCTGCAGTCGGCAACAATGATTCGCATGGGGCACCACGATACCGCGCGCCGCGCCCCGGCACAACGCCACGGCGGGATAACCGGCGGACGGCGCGCATACGGGCGCATAGGGAAGGCCCCGGATCCCGATTGGGATCCGGGGCCTTGTCGACGTGAAGGTCGCCGGCGGTCACTGGATGCCGGTCTCGTCGATCGGCTGGTTCGCCATCGTGCGGCCGTGCTCGACGACGACGGTCAACTTGTTCGAGTCGAAGGAGATGAATCCGTCGGTCACCTCGAAGGAATGCTTCGCGCCGTCCGGTTCGGTGACGACGAGCGGACCCTCCTGGATGACGGAGAGCACCGGCTCGTGCCCGGGCAGGATGCCCATGCCGCCCGCATATGCGGGCACGAGCACCGACTTCGCCACGCCGCTCCAGACCGGATGGTCAGCGGAGACGATATTCACGTCCATCGTCGCGCCGGCCATGATCACTCACCGTATTCCTTCTGCATCTTGTGCCACTTCTTCTCGAGGTCGTCGATGCCGCCGATGCCCGAGAACGCCTGCTCCGGGACGTTGTCGTAGACGCCGTCGCAGATGCGCGTGAACGCCTCGATCGTCTCCTCCGCGGGCACATAGGAGCCCGGGACGCCGGTGAACTTCTCGGCGACGTAGAAGTTCTGGCCGAGGAACTGCTCGATCTTGCGCGCGCGGTTGACGATCATCTTGTCCTCTTCGCCGAGTTCGTCGATGCCGATGAGGGCGATGATGTCCTGCAGCTCCTTGTTGCGCTGCAGAATCGCCTTGACGCGGTTCGCGCAGTCGTAGTGAGCCTGGCCGACGTAGCGCGGGTCGAGGATGCGGGAGGTCGAGGACAGCGGGTCGACGGCCGGGTAGATGCCCTTCGACGCGATGTCGCGCGAGAGCTCGGTCGTCGCGTCGAGGTGGGCGAAGGTCGTCGCCGGCGCCGGGTCGGTGTAGTCGTCGGCGGGGACGTAGATCGCCTGCAGCGACGTGATCGAATGGCCGCGCGTCGACGTGATGCGCTCCTGGAGGGAGCCCATCTCGTCGGCAAGGTTCGGCTGGTAACCGACCGCGGACGGCATGCGGCCGAGCAGCGTCGAGACCTCGGAGCCCGCCTGCGTGAAGCGGAAGATGTTGTCGATGAACAGCAGCACGTCCTGGTTCTCGACGTCGCGGAAATACTCCGCCATCGTCAGCGCCGTCAGCGGGACGCGCAGACGCGTGCCCGGCTGCTCGTCCATCTGGCCGAAGACGAGCGCGGTCTTCTCGAGCACGCCGGCCTCGTCCATCTCGCCGATCAGGTCGTTGCCCTCACGGGTGCGTTCGCCGACGCCGGCGAACACGGAGACGCCGCCGTGGTTCTGCGCCACGCGCTGGATCATCTCCTGGATGAGGACTGTCTTGCCGACGCCCGCGCCGCCGAACAGGCCGATCTTACCGCCCTGCACGTACGGGGTGAGCAGATCGATGACCTTGATGCCCGTCTCGAACATCTGCGTCTTCGATTCGAGCTGGTCGAAGGCCGGCGGGTTGCGGTGGATCGGCCAACGCTCCTTGATGACGATCTTCTCGCCCGGCTTCTTGTTGAGGATGTTGCCGGCGACGTCGAAGACATGGCCCTTCGTCACATCGCCGACCGGCACCTCGATCGGGCCGCCGGTGTCACGCACCTCGGCGCCGCGCACGAGGCCGTCGGTCGACTTGAGCGCCACGCAGCGCGCCGTCGAATCGCCCAGATGCTGCTCGACCTCGAGGGTGATGACGACGTCCTTGACCTCGCCCTCCTCCTGCTGGCCCATCTGCTTGATTTCGACCTTCAGCGCGTTGTAGATGTCCGGCATGTGACCGACAGGGAACTCAACGTCGATGACCGATCCCTGAATACGCGTCACATGACCGACGATTGGCTCCGCGACGGTGTCGGCGGCCGCAGTGGTCTGTTTCTCAGCCATTTCGCGTTCCTACTCTTCCTTCTTGTTCAATGCATCGGCGCTGCCGATGATTTCGGTAAGTTCCTGGGTGATCGATGCCTGGCGCGATGCGTTGAGCTTGCGGGTCAGGTCGTTAATCAGTTCGCGCGCGTTCTCCGTGGCCGTGTGCATCGCGTTCTGCCGGCACGCCACCTCGGAGGCGGCCGCCTCGAGCAGGCACTCGTGGATGCGCGAGCGCACGTACTTCGGCAGCACGGCGTCGAGCACCTCGTCGAGGCTCGGTTCGAAGGCGTACAGCGGCATTGCCGTCGTCGCCGTCGGATCGGGGCGCTGCGCGTCCTTGTCCTCGATGATCTCGACCGGCAGCATGCGCAGCACGCGCACCTTCTGCACGACCATGTTGATGAACTCGGTGTAGACGATGTACAGCTCGGATACGCCGCCCTGGTCGGCGGGAAGCATATACGCGTCCAGCAGCGCGCGGGAGATCGCGTCGGCGACTTCGACGCCAGGCCTCTCGGTATCGCCTTCCCAGGTCTGTGCGAGCGGGCGGTTGCGGTACTTGTAGTACGAAACACCGCGGCGACCATAGACGAACAGTTCCGGTTCCTTGCCGGCCTCGTCGAGACGCGCCAGCAGATCCTCGGTTTCGCGGATGATCGATGAAGTGTACGCTCCGGCCATGCCACGGTCCGCCGTCAAGGCGAGGACGGCAACGCGGGGGTTGTCGCCCTCCTTCTTGACGATCGGATGTGAGATATGGGAGTGGGATACCAGTGTCTGGACGGCATCGAAAATCGCATCGGTGTACGGCTTCGCGTTGAGCGCCACCTCACGGGCCTGCGCGATATGCGAAGCCGCGATCATCTCCTGGGCGTTGAAGATCTTCTCCAACGAACCCGTGGAGGCGATCCTGCCCTTTAATGCGAGTTGCGATCCCATAGGTTACTTCTTTTCCTGCGCTTCGGCGTCCTTGGCCTTGCGGCCCTGGGCCTTGATCTGCTCCTGATCGACCGGCGTGACGCCCTTCGGCGTCGGCTTCTTGTCGATGAGCGGCTTGCCGGCCTTCGTCACATAGGTCTCACGGAAGGCGTCCACGGCCTTGTCCAGCGCCTCTTCGGTCTGATCGCTGAAGTCGCCGGTGTCGCGGATCGTCTTGAGGATGTCGGTGTTGCGGTCGAGGTACTCGAGCAGGCCCTTCTCGAAAGGCAGCACGTCGACGACCTCGAGGTCGTCGAGCTTGCCATGGGTGCCGGCCCACACGGAGACGACCTCCTGCTCCATCGAGAACGGGGAGAACTGCGGCTGCTTGAGCAGCTCGGTCAGGCGTGCGCCGCGGTTGAGCTGGGCCTTCGACGCGGCGTCCAGATCGGACGCGAACATCGCGAAGGACTCGAGCGAGCGGTAGCGCGCCAGCGAGATCTTCAGCGTGCCGGAGACCTTCTTGAGCGCCTTCGTCTGCGCCGCGCCGCCAACGCGGGAGACGGAGATGCCGACGTCCACGGCGGGACGCTGGCCGGCGTTGAAGAGGTCGGACTGCAGGAAGATCTGTCCGTCGGTGATCGAGATCACGTTCGTCGGGATGTACGCGGAGACGTCGTTCGCCTTCGTCTCGACGATCGGCAGACCGGTCATCGAGCCGCCGCCCAGGTCGTCGGAGACGCGTGCGCAGCGTTCGAGCAGGCGGGAGTGGAGGTAGAAGACGTCGCCCGGATACGCCTCGCGCCCCGGCGGGCGGCGCAGCAGCAGCGAGATCGAGCGGTACGCCTCGGCCTGCTTCGACAGGTCGTCGAAGACAATGAGGACGTCCTTGCCGTTGTACATCCAGTGCTGGCCGATGGCCGAGCCGGTGTACGGCGCGATGTACTTGAAGCCCGCGGAATCCGACGCCGGGGACGCGACGATCGTCGTGTACTCCATCGCGCCGGCCTCTTCGAGGCTCTGCCTGACGGAGGCGATCGTCGAACCCTTCTGGCCGATGGCCACATAGATGCAGCGCACCTGCTTCTTCGGGTCGCCGGACTCCCAGTTCGCCTTCTGGTTGATGATCGTATCGATCGCGATGGCCGTCTTGCCGGTCTGGCGGTCGCCGATGATGAGCTGGCGCTGGCCGCGGCCGATCGGCGTCATCGCGTCGATCGCCTTGAGACCGGTGGACATCGGCTCGTCGACCGGGTGGCGGTGCATGACGTCGGGGGCCTGCGCCTCGAGAATGCGGCGTCCTTCGCTCTTGATCTCGCCCAGGCCGTCGATCGGGTTGCCCAGCGGGTCCACGACGCGGCCGAGGAATCCATCGCCGACCGGTACGGAAAGCACCTCGCCGGTGCGGCGGACCTCCTGGCCCTCCTCGATGCCGACGAAGTCGCCGAGGATAACCACGCCGATCTCGCGGGCGTCAAGGTTGAACGCCAGACCAAGGGTGCCGTCCTCGAAGGTCAGCAGCTCGTTGGCCATGCAACCAGGCAGTCCCGTCACATGCGCAATGCCGTCGCCGGCCGTCGCGACGTGGCCGACCTCCTGGGTCGGCGTCTCCGACGGCGTGTACGCCTCGACGAAATCATCGAGCGCCTTGCGTATCGTGGCGGGATCAATGGTCAGTTCTGCCATGATCACTCCTTATTGTTGTGTATACATTCGTGTGGGTCCTCTTCCTGGACCCGTGGGACGCTGCGGCATGAGCCGTCCCGCGTCACTTGGCGGTGCCCGCCTTCACCCTGCGCCTGAGCGCCTGCAGCTGTGCGACGACGGTGTTGTCGGTCACCTCGTGGCCGACCTGCACGCGCATGCCGCCGATGACGTTCCTGTCCACGACGAGGTGGATGTGCACCGGACGGCCGACCTTCTTCGTGTAGATCTTCACGAGGCGGTCGATCTGCGCGTCGCTCAGCTCGGTCGCCGCCGTCACCGTGACCATCGACTCCCCCATATGGCGGGAGAACTTGTTGATGAGCCACTGGATCGTCTCGAGATAGCGGCGGTTGCGCGGATTGCGCGTGCTGTGCTCGGCGAGACGCACGGTGATGCGGTCGAAGTGGGCGCCGTCGATGAGGGCGTGCAGCAGGTCGTAGCGCGCCTCGAGCGGCCCGTCGGCGTCGGAAAGGTCCGCGCGCACGACGGGCAGGTTGAGCAGGGCCGACTGCAGCTGCGCGAGTTCGATCGACACCTGCAGCGTCTTGCCGTCCTTGTCCGCCTGATACATCATGGCGTCCACCGCGAAGTCCTCCACGGCGTTGTCGATGTCATGGGCGCGGCTCCAGCTGCGGCCGACGAGATCGACGAGGATCGCCATCGTCATGTCCAGGACCTTGCCGCCGAACAGCTCGTTGAGCAGGCGGACCTTGTCCTCGGTCGGACGGCCCGGATCGGTCAGCGCGCGCTGCAGCCGCGGGTTCTTGTCGAGCACGAACGTGATCGTGAACAGTTCGTTGCCGATCTCCCACGCGTCGTCGCCCGACGCGCTGAGCCGCTTGGCGAACGAGTCACGCGATTCGCGGTCGGCCACTCGTGATGCTTCTCCTTGCACCTGTCACCTCCCTCCTTGCAGATACGTGCTACTTGTTGTCTTCGGACTGTTCCAGATCGGCGATCATCTTGTCGAGCATGTCCGACTGGACCGTCGGATCCTGAAGCTGCGTCTGCAGAATCTTGCCGGCGAGCGACGTGGCGATCGTGCCGACTTCGCCCTTGAGGCTGACCATCGCCTTCTGCTGCTGCGATTCGAGCGAGCGTTCGGCGTTGGCGGTGATCTGCGCGGCTTCGGTCTCGGCGCGCGAACGCGCGTCGGCGATGATGTGCGACGCCTCGGCGCGCGCGTCGTCGCGGATCTTCGACGCCTCGACGCGCGCGGTGCTCAGCTGCGCCTGATACTTCTTCTTGGCTTCCTCGGCGTCTTTCTGGGCCTGTTCCGCCTTGGCGAGGCCACCCTCGATCTTGGCGGCGCGCTCATCGAATACGGACTGGAACTTCGGCAGGAAGAACTTGTAGAAGAACGCGGCCACGATGATCAGGATGATCAGCGACCAGACGATGTCATAGGTCTCGGGAAGGAACAGCTGGATGCCGTCGTTTTCCGCCATGTCCATGATTCGTTCTCCTCCTTTCATGTCCTCGAGTGATGATTCGGGTTGCTACTCGACTCGGATCACTGGAAGATGAACGCCGCGACGAAGCCGAGCAGCGCGAGGACCTCGACAAACGCCAGACCCAGGAACATCAGCGTCTGCAGACGGCCACCCAGCTCGGGCTGGCGCGCGGTGCTCTCGATCGTCTTGCCAATCAGGATGCCCAGACCGATGCCGGGTCCGATGGCGGCAAGACCGTAGCCGACGACGTTCAGGTTGCCCGCAACCTCAGCGAGGGTAACGATATCCATGGTTGTTTCCTTTCTGGTTCATTGCTTGATGCAACAAAATCATGCCGGCGGTCAGTCGATCTCCGGATAGCTCATATTGATGTACGCGGTCGTCAGGATCGCGAAGATGTAGGCCTGCAGGCAGCTCACCAACACCTCGAACAGGTACATGAACATGCCGGCGGCGAAGGTCACGACGCCGAAGGGCATCATCACCTTGTTCACGACGTCGATGAGGAAGTACTGCGTCGCCGACAGGCACAGCGCGAGGATGAGATGGCCGGAGACCATGTTCGCGAAGAGTCGGATCGTCAGCGAGAACGGACGGATGACGAGCAGCTCGAGCAGCTGGATCGGCGAAAGCAGGATGTAGATCGGCCACGGGACGCCCTTCGGGAACAGCTCGTCGCGCAGGAAGTGGCCGAGACCCTTCTCGCGGATGCCGGCGATCCAGTACTGGAAGAAGCACCACATCGCGAACACGAGCGGCAACGTGATCGTCGCGCTCGCCGCGATGTTCATGCCGGGGACCTCACCGCACAGGTTGAAGACGAGCAGCGTGAGGAACACGGTCGTGATCATCGGCACGTAGCGCTTGCCGCGCGCCTCGCCCATGACCTGGTAGACGATGTCCGTCTTCGTGAAGTTGACGATCCATTCGACGGCGCTCTGCCAACGTCCGGGCACGAGCTTCGCGCGCGCCGCCGTGATGCCCAGCACGAGCATCAGGATGATCGTGGCGAGGATGCGCACGAGGATGATGCGGTTGATCGCGAACGGAGTGCCCTGGAACAGGATCTCCGGAGGAAGGAAGTCGTCGATGCTCGGCATATGCATCGACGACTCTGCGAGCGTGACGGCGCCTGCGGCGAATGCATCAACCATTCATGCCTCCTGATGTTACGAATTGTCTGATGACAGTGTAATCCGACTGATGTCCACTACGTACCGTGCATGTGACGGCGAGATTACCCCACCGGCGGCGTTGCGCCGATGTGCCGACGTCGGGTTCAGCAGCGTGCGAACATGCGCGTCATGCGCTATCGCGCGCGCTCTGCGGCGTTGTCTCTCCTCGTCTTCCTCATGCGCCGGTGCCCATGTGCCGGGGTGGTGACCGCCTCGGCGCCGTGAAGCGTATTCGGACCTTTCTTTCCACTGACGGCGATTATTGGCCTGATAGTGGACATCGACGATCCGCGCGCCGTCACGGCCCCTTCGCGTCGAAACGCCGCCATTTCATAGGGTTTACGCGGTCGGAGTCCCCCCGGCCGCCGGCGCGGCGACACGCGGGGGCCCGATCTGTATCGCACATCACACATGATCCGCATCGCGCATCACGACGGCGCCGCATGCCACGGAATCCGGCTGCGCGCGCCGGGCCGCGACGGCTCAGCCGCGCGGGACGATGAGGCCGTAGCCGTCGTCGAGGAACGGCCGGAAGCCGTCCTCGCGCGGCGAGCTCGGCGCGTGGCGCACGACGTGGTCGGTGCCGGGGCGGCGCTGCGCGCGCAGCTGCGGCACCTCGGTCAGGTCGTACGGCGTCATCTGGTAGACCCAGTTGAGCCAGTTGCGCCACAGCAGGTTCGCATGCGCGCGCCACGAGAACAGCGGCTCGATCGTCGGGTCGTCGTTCGGGAAGTAGTTGGTCGGGAACGGCACGTTGTCGAGGCCGCGGTCCATGTCGCGGCGGTACTCCTCGGCGAGCGTGTATTTGCCGTACTCCCAGTGGCCGAGCGCGAACACCTCGGAGAAGTCGCGCGTCGCGATGAGGCCGGGGCCGGAGGCCGGCCCCCAGGTCAGGACCTGCAGATCCGGGTTCGCGGCCACGTCCTGCTCGCTGACGGCGGCGACGCGCGAATGCGGCTGCAGCGCAATCTCGTCGAAGCCGTTCGTCAGGAAGCAGTATTCGTCCTGCAGATACTGCGGGAAGACGCCGAAGATCTTCTCGGGGAGGTCGATCTTGCGCACGCCGTAGCGGTGGTTGAGCGCGCCCATCGCGCCCCAGCACAGGTACATCGTCGAGAACACATGGCTCGCCGCCCAGTCGAGGATGCGCCTGAACTCGTCCCAGTAATCGACCTGCTCGAAGGGCAGGTGCTCGACCGGGGCGCCGGTGACGATGAGGCCGTCGTAGTAGTTGTCGGCGAAGGACTCCGGCGGCTCGTAGAACTTGACGAGATGGTCGGCGCTCACATGCGTCGACTCGTGCGTGCCCGTCTTCATGAAGTCGATGTCCACCTGCAGCGGCGATTTCGAGATCAGCCGCAGCAGCTGCGTCTCGGTCTCGATCTTCTTCGGCATCAGGTTGAGGATGACCATCTTGAGCGGACGCACGCGCTGCCGCTCCGCCTCGGGCTTCTCGAGCGCGAAGATGCGCTCGGAGTCGAGGATGTCACGCGCCGGAAGACCTCCGGGAATTTTGATAGGCATGGTTTCCTATTATGTGCGCACGGCATAACAAACGCCGGTCCATGCCGCGCATCCCTTACGACACGCCGATGATTGACATTCGGATACAGACGTGTATATTAGTGAGAGCTGTGCAAAACAGCCGACGCGGGGTGGAGCAGCTCGGTAGCTCGCTGGGCTCATAACCCAGAGGTCCATGGTTCAAATCCATGCCCCGCTACCACCAAGGCCGGAGATCTACGGATCTCCGGCCTTCTGCGTTGCGCCGGCACCGCCGCGCCGGGCTTCATGGCAAAATCGCCCTCTGGCGGAATGCTTGCGTCCAGTAGCTGAATCAATGGAAAAGCACAATCGCGGATGCGTATATTGAATGCACTATTGGCTACATAACAACAAGGAGGCCATATGGCAGAGGCAACCAATACCGCGCCGCTCGCAGGCATCAAGGTCATCGATTGGACGCAGGTGCAGTCGGGCCCGTCCTGCACGCAGATCCTTGCGTGGCTCGGCGCCGAGGTCATCAAGCTGGAGAAGGTCCACGGCGGCGACCCGACCCGTAGCGAGATGAACGACGTCGACGGCTCCTATTCGTTGTACTTCCTGCAGCTCAACGCCAACAAGAAGTCGATCACCCTCGACATGAAGGATCCGGAAGGTAAGAAGATCCTCACCGATCTGCTCAAGGACGCCGACGTCTTCGTCGAGAACATCGGCCCGGGCGATGTGGAGAAACTCGGCTTCGGCTGGGACGAGGTCCACAAGATCAACCCGAAGTGCATCATGGCCTCCTTGAAGGGCTTCAATCAGGGCAGCCGCTTCGAGCACGTCAAGGCTTTCGAGCCGGTCGCGCAGTGCGCCGGCGGCGCCGCCTCGACGACCGGCTGGTGGGAGGGCGACGAGAACGTCCCGACCCAGTCCGGCGCCGCGCTCGGCGACTCGAACACCGGCATGCATCTGACGATCGCGATCCTCACAGCGCTGCTGCAGCGCGAGCGCACCGGCGAAGGCGTCTTCGTCTACCAGTCGATGCAGAACGCCGTGCTCAACCTGTGCCGCATCAAACTGCGCGATCAGCTCATCCTCGACCACCTGCATCAGCTGTCCTACTACGACTGCTATCCGGGCTACAAGTTCGGCAAGGCGATCCCGCGCGCGGCCAACGCCGAGGGCGGCCTCGTGCTCGGCTGGTGCTACCGCGCGAAGGGCTGGGAGACCGATCCGAACGCCTACGTGTACATCGTCATCCAGCAGTCCGAGAAGGGCTTTGAGGAGTTCTGCAACGCGATGGGCTTCCAGGACTGGCTCACCGATCCGCGCTTCAACACCGCGAACGCCCGCGACGAGCACAAGCAGGAGGTGTACAAGCGCGTCGAGGAATACACGATGCAGTACGACAAGTACACGCTGACGAAGGAACTGGGCGCCAAGGGCGTTCCGGTCGGCCCGGTGCTCGACTGGAACGAGCTCGAGAACGACCCCGACCTCAACGAGGACGGCACATTGATCACGATCGATCAGGGCGACGCCCGCGGCAAGTTCAAGACGATCGGCCTGCCGTTCACGATGAGCAACTACGCGCCTGACTACCAGCGCGCACCGAAGCTCGGCGAGAACAACGAGGAGATCCTCACCGCCCTCGGCTACACCGAGGACCAGATCAAGGACCTCGCCGCCAAGGGCGTCATCGGCTCCAACGACGGCGTCAAGGCCGACCTGACCGCCGCGCCGGCGCAGGCCTGATGTTCCCGTCCGTATGACCGCCGGCGGCGGCCATACGGCGAAGCCCAAGGGGAAGGCCGCGGCATCGATATGATGCCGCGGCCTTCCCCTTTGCCGACGATCCGGCTCGCCGTTCGCGTCCCGGATCAATTGACCGAATCGTACATGCCCTCGATGAAGCGCCGTTGGAACAGCGCGTAGATGACGACCATCGGCAGGACGGCCAGGCTCGTCGCGGCGAACATGCCGCCATAGTCGGTGCCATGCTGGTTGCTGAACTGCTGGAGGCCCACGGCGAGCATCTGCTTGCGCGGGTTCGTGATCATCAGATACGGCCACAGGTAGGCGTCCCAACTGGCGAGGAACGTGAGGATCGCCAACGCGCACACCGTATTGCGGCACATCGGCAGCATGATGCTGTGGAAGATGCGCGCGTCGCCGGCGCCGTCGATGCGCGCCGAGTCGAGCAGCTGGTCCGGCACGGCGCGCATCGCCTGACGGAACAGGAAGATGCCGGCGGCGCTCACCAGTTCGGGCACGATGAGCGCGACATAGGTGTCGACCCACTGGAAGCGGATCATCATGTCGCTCAGCGGCAGCATGAGTACCGGCCACGGCACCATCATCGTGGCGATCAGCAGCACGAAGACCGCATCGCGGCCGCGGAAGCGAAACTTCGCGAAGACGAAGCCGAACAGCGCGCTGATGTAGACGATGAGCACGGTGCGGATCGAGGAGACGACGAATGAATTGACGAACAACCTGCCGAAGTCGAATTGGCTCTGTATGTTGGCGTAGTTGTCGCGCGTCGTCGGACGCGGGAACAACGAGTCGGCGTCGCCGAGGATCACGCTCGTCGGCGCGAAGGACGAATCGAACATCCACAGGAACGGGATGATCGTCACTATGGCGAGCGCGAACGCGACGAGCGTCGCGAACGCGGACAAGATATGACGTCTTGAGCGTCGCAGTCGGGAGGTCATCGGCGCTCCCCCTCCCCTCGTTTCGTCAGGCGCAGCAGGACGGCGGCGATCGCCGCGCACACTGCGAGCATGACGACGCCCATCGCGCTGGCCGTGCCGAAATCGAACAACTTGTAGGCCTGCCGGTAGATGAGATAGCCGACCGTCGTCGTCGCGTCGCCGGGGCCGCCCGAGGTCAGCACGATGATCGGCACGTACATCTGCAGGTAGCCGATGAGCGAGACGACGGCGAGGTACCAGGTCATCGGCCGAATCGCCGGCAGCGTGACGTAGCGGAAGGTCTGCAGCGCGCCGGCGCCGTCGACGTGGGCGGCGTCGACGAGGTCGCGGGGCACGTTGAGCAGCGCCGCCAGATAGAGCAGCATCGCGTAGCCGAAGTCCTTCCATACTGTGAGCCCGATGAAGGTCGGGCCGGCCAGGACGGGATCGTGCAGCCAGCCGGTCGTCAGGCCGAACAGCCGGTCGACGAGTCCGAAGCCGGGATCGAACATCCATCCCCACATGAGGGCCACGGCCACGATCGGCGTGAGCGACGGCAGGAAGAACAGCGACCGCAGCGCATTGCGGCCATGGATGAGCTTCGAGCTCAACAGCAGCGCGAGCGCGAGTCCGATGATCAGGCGCAGCCCCGTGGCGCCCAATGCGTAGACGAGCGTACGGCCGCAGGAGGACCAGAACAGCGGATCGGCGAAGATGCGCCGGAAATTCGCCAGGCCGATCCAGTACGCCTCGCCGGTGGCCGGGTTCCAATGCTGCAGCGCGCCGACGAAGGCGCGCCCGATCGGATAGACGAAGAACACGGCGCAGTACGCGGCGAGCAGCGTGAGGGCGCAGCGGCGGAACGTGAACAGGCGGCGCGCACGTGCGCCGAGGCCTGACGCCACGTCATGGGACTGCGTCCCGCTGCGGGCCGGCGTCGGACGGCTGGCATCGGATCGTGTCATTGCTGGTGCTCCCGCCTCTCGGCATAGAAACGGTAGCGGCTCTCGGCGCTGCGGAAGCCGGAGGACCGCAGGTCCGAGACCATCGTGCGCTGCGTCCGCTCGAGCGCCTGCGCGATCGGCATGTCGTTGTAGAACACGTTCTCGAAGGCCTTGCGGGCGTCGGAATCCATCGCGTCGGGCATCGGCCCGGGCCAGATCAGCCGCTCCACGCGCGGCGCGATCGCCTTCATGACCGGCTTGGCGAGGATCTGCGGGTCGTCGGCCAATGAGCGTTTGGCCGGAAACGCGTTGTTGGCGTCGACGCATTTGCGGATGTAGTCGTCATCGGCCAGCAGGTAGCGGACGAAGTCCTGCGCGACGGCCTGCTGCTCGGTGGACGCATGCGTGTTGATGCCGGGCGTGGCCTGCCCGTTGTAGCGGTCGTAGGCGAAGGGCGTCTCGTCGGCGGACGGCACCGGCGTCGGGAAGATGCCGTAGTCAAGATCCGGATAGTAGCGCGTGAACGAGTCCTCGTACCATCCCCATCCGTAGGTCATCGCGGCCTTGCCCAGGCCGAAGGTGCGCACGCAGTTCTCGCTCAATGCGAGCGAGCCCACATGGTAGCGGTCGTAGAGGTCCTTGACGAAGCGCATGTTCCCGGCGGTCACCGGATTGTCGTAGTTCGGCGTCACGCCGTCGTCCTTGAACAGCAGTTCGCCCTGCTGGTAGTTGAGCGCGCCGTAGAACAGCGCGTAGGAGATGGCGTTGATGACGAATCCGGCCTGCGCCATCCTCGCGCCGTCCTCGCCGGACGATCCGTCCTCGTAGACGGTGAGGCGCTGCGCCACGCGGCGGAACTCGTCCCAGGTCTTCGGGATGTCCGTCTCGGTGAGGCCCGCCTCGCGCCAGATCCGCTTGTTGTAGTAGATGTTGCCGGTGTCGATGACCGAATCGATGTACTTGACCGCGCCGTCCTGCACATGCACGTCGGCGGTCGTGTAGTCCCGTTCTAGGTCGCGCACGTCGATCGCGTAGTCGGCGGCGTTCGGCCGGATGGACGCGTCGTAGGCGTTCTGGATGGCGAACAATGCCGGGCCGCTGCCGCCGCGCAGCGCGATCGGCAGTTTCGTCCAGTAGTCGTACCATCCGACCGTCACCGGCTCGATCGTCACGTTCGGGTGGATGCGTCGGTAGTCGTCGATCATGGCGATCACCGGATCCTCGTCGGCGCCATGCCAGCTCCAGTACTGCAAGGTGATCGGACGGCCGCCGTTGGCCAGATGGTTCGGGTCGTAGCGCACCGCATCGCCGATGACCGGCAGGCCCTTGTCCGCGCGCGTATCGGTCACGCCATCGTCCCCGTCCGCGCATCCGCCCAATGGGCTCATCAGCAACACGACGGAGGCGAACGCCGCCCCTATCCGCCGAAGGTTCACGTCTTTCCCCCCTGCCGCCCTCCACACATGGGCTACATGATGGATATACATGCATCCGTCTACAACGGCCGCGCGGCAGTGGGCGGACACGCGAAGGACCCCGGCCATCGGAACATGGCCGGGGTCCTTCGTGGATATGCTGCGGAGCCGATCAGCGGATCAGTGGCAGCACAGCGGCACGAGCCAGATCCACAGCAGGCAGGTGACGGCGAAGACGACGGTGGAGACCGCGGTCGTCGAGGCGCCTTCCTTGACGTAGATGTTGTAGCGGCTCGAGATGATGATGCCGGAGAACGCCGGCGGCAGCGCGACGGCGAGCACGAGCATCGAGAGCTTGTTCACATTGGAGCCCATGCCGCACAGCAGGCCCACGCCGAGGAACGCGGCAGGGGTCAGGATGAGGCGGTAGAACGTGTTCCAGATCGTCTCCCAGCCGAGCGAGAACTTCACGGTGGACAGCGCGAGGCCGGCGGCGAGCACCGCGACGCCGGAGTTGGCCTTCGCGATGAGGTCGAAGGTCGGCGCGGCCGCATCCGGGATGCGGATGCCGACGAGCACGATGACGATGGCGAGCAGCGGGGCCCAGCAGACCGGCTGCTTGAGCGCGTTGATGAGCGCCTCGAGGTTCTGGTTCTTCTTCTTGCCCTTGTTCGAGGACTTCGAGACCATGACCTCGGCGTTGCGGTCCTTCGTCGCGTCCTTCGCCGGATCGACGGCCTCGTCGTCCTTCGTGGCGACGATGGCCGGCGTCTTCGCGGACGCGGAGGCGACCTTGACGTCGCCCTTCGAGTTGGCGACGGTCGCTGCCGACAGGCGCGCACGGTCCTTCGCCTGGCCGACGTTGATCAGATACATGCCGATCGGGATCGTGACGGCGTTGACGACGATCGAGATGATCGCGATGACGAGGTTCGTCGAGACGGTGTCGCCGTAGATCGGATCGAGCACGGCGAATCCGAGGAAGCCGATCGTCGGCGAGCCGGCGATCAACGCGCAGACGGCCGCCTCCTGGATGCTGCGATGGAACATCAGACGGCACAGATAGTAGCTGAGCATGAACATCACGATGATGCCCACGAAGCCGAGCACGGTCAGGACGACGTCCTGCGCGAGCATTTCGCGCGTCGCCTTGACGATCGAGATGAACAAGGCGGCCGGCAGCGCGATGTTCAGCACGAGCTTGTTGAGGCCCTGGCGCTGATCATCGTCGAAGTAGCTGAATTTGCCGCAGACATAGCCCAACGCCATGATGACGATGATCGGGACGATGTCATCGATGAGTATTTTTCCCATGATGGATGCTTTCTTCTCTTGGTATGCCGATGCGTCGCGCGGCGTGCACCGGCCATGACTGGTGGGGACGACTGGCGCCGGACGGCTCCGCCGGCTGCCGTCCTCCCTCATGGGCTCGGCAGCCGGCGGACCCGGCCGGCGGTGACGTCATCGTCACATGCGGGCGCCTTCGATGTACGGGTTCGCCGTCACTTCGGAGGTCGCGAGCGGTCCGACGACCGGCTTCGGATTCAGGTTGCTGATGTGGCCCGATTCCTTGCCCGCGTAGTCGGCGAGCTGCACATGGACGAAGCTCGGCTTGCCGGAGGCGACGGCCTCGCCGACCATCTGCTCGACCTCGTCCGGCGTCGTGGCGTAGTAGCCGGTGCCGCCGAACGCCTCGATCATCTTCTCGTAGTGCGCGTCGTAGGTGAGCGTCAGCGGCGACGGATCGCCGTCGTCGCCGAGGTTCTCGAAGTCGCCGCGGTAGATGCCGCCGTTGTTGAGCACGACGAAGGTGATCGGCAGATGGTAGCGGCAGGCGACCTCGACCTCCATGCCGTCGAAGCCGAAGCCGGAGTCGCCGCCGATGTACAGGACCGGCTTGCCGGTGGCGACGGCGGCGCCGATCGAGTAGCCGACCGCGCAGCCCATGACGCCCCATGTGCCGCAGTCGAGACGATGGCGCGGCTGGTAGATGTCGATGATGTTGCGGCAGTCGTCGAGCGTGTTCGCGCCCTCGTTCGTCAGGATGAGGTCCTTGTTCTTGTCGTAGACCTTCTTGATCGCGCCGAGCGCGTCATAGTGGCCCATCGGCACCTTGCCGGAGTTGACGCGCGCGGCGAACTTCTCGTCGTTCTTCTGCGCGTCGGCCTGCAGCATGCCGAGCCATGCGGAGGTGGCCTTGAACGGGGTCTTGTCGAGGCCCGCGTTGAGCATCGTCATCGCGGACTTGATGTCGCCGACGATCGGGCAGGCGATCGAACGCGCGTTCTCCATCTCGGCTGGATCGATGTCGATCTGGATGAACTTGACGTCCGGGTTCCATTCCTTGCCCTGACCGAAGTTGAGCATCCAGTTGAGGCGCGCGCCGACGACGAGCACGACGTCGGCCGTGCGCAGCGCGAGGCCGCGGCAGCTTGCCGTGCAGTGCGGATCGTCGTCCGGGATGAGGCCCTTGGCCATCGACATCGGCTGGAACGGGATGTCGGTCTTGTCGACGAACGCGCGGATCTCGTCCTCGGCCTGCGCGAGCGCGGCGCCCTTGCCGACGATCATCAGCGGGTTCTTCGCCTCGCTCAGCAGCTTGAGCGCGTCGTCGATCGACGACTGCGCCGGCGGCATCGCCGGAGCCGGGTTGTTCGCGACCCACAGCTTGGCCGCGGCATCGTCCTTGTCCATCGTCTGGGCGACCGCATCGTCCGGGAAGTCGATGTAGACGGCGCCCGGACGGCCCGAGCATGCGATGTGCATCGCGCGCGCGACGGCGAGCGGGATGTCCTCGATCTTGTCGATGCGGAACGATTCCTTGCAGAACGCCTTCGCGTAGTTCATCTGGTCGAGGCCTTCGTATTCGCCCTCGTGCATGTCCACGACGTGACGCGTCGAGGAGCCGCCGATCATGATGACCGGGTAGCCGTTCTCGGTGGCCTCGAGCAGCGCGGCGAGGCCGTTGAGGAAGCCCGGCGCCGAGACGGTCAGCGCGACGGCCGGACGGCCGGTCAGGAATCCTTCCGCGGCGGCCGCGTTCACCGCGTCCTCCTCGTGGCGCATGCCGATGAAGCGCATGCCCATGCCCTGCGCGATGCGCGCGAAATCGGTGACCGGGATGCCGACGACGCCGTACATGTTCTTGATGCCGTTCTTCATCAGCGCCTCGGCGAGGTAGTGAGGCGAGTCCGTCAGGTTCTGCGTCGGTTCGGCAGCGGTCTGAGTTGCGGAATCCGTCATGCCTTCCTCCAATCGGAATATGGTTATCGGAATATGGTTACCACCGATTCTAAAGTCGCATGTCTCACATGCTGAGAGGGCTTGCGCTCAGCGTATTTATTCGCTAATCGCTATTTGCGCGTCCTTCGCCGCCCGTTGCCGTATCGTGGGATCCCCGCTTCGGGCGGTCTTCGCCGCGCCACGCCCTGACCTCATGACGCCACTGCTCCCCCTCCCTGCGCGCCGCCTGCTGCGCCGTCGACGCGACCTGTTGGATCTGCGATCCCGCAGCGACCGCGAAGTCGATGAATCCCGCGTCCTTCTCGTGCTCGTCGCGCAACGCGCTTTGGCGCATGCCGTGGAAGAACTCCTTCCAACCGGAGCGGGCAAGCAGGTCGATGCCCGAGCCGTAGATGCCGACCGGATAGCCGAACATGAACGCGACGCACACGCCGATCGCGAGGAACGGGGCGCCCGCCCATCCGAAGATCTCGCAGCCGAGCAGGAACGCGGAGACGGGGCAGCGGTTGAACGCGGCGAGGAAGCAGACGGAGCCGACCGCCGCGCCGAACAGCGCGTTGCCGCCGGTCATCGCGAACGACGCCGAGCCGATCATGCCGCCGATGCACAGCGACGGCATGATCTCGCCGCCCTTGAACCAGAATCCCAGACACAGGATCGTCAGCAGCATCTTGATGAGGAAGTCGAAGGAGACGTTCGGCGTGCGGAGCACGTCGTTGAGCAGCGTGCCGCCCGATCCGGTGAAACGCGTCCACCCGCACGCCGTCACGAGCACGGCGACGAGCAGGCCGCCGACGACGACCCACAGATAGCAGTTGCGCCGGATGCGCTTCGTGACGCCCTGCACGAGGCGGATCGCGATCGCGAACAGGCTGCCGAACAGCGCCGCCGCCACGCCGATGACGACGCACATGCCGACGCCATGCCAGCTCAGCTGCGGCACGTCGACCTTCGTGATGACGTCGCCGATGCCGAAGTGGCGCGCGACGACGAATCCGGCAAAGCACGCGACGAGCATCGAACACACGTAGCGCAGCCCGGCGAAGCGCATGAGCTCGAGGACGAGCATGCACGAGCCGAGCGGCGCGAAGAACAGCGCGGAGAACGTCGCGGCCATGCCGGTCGCCGCGACGTACAGATGCATGTCCTGCGTGTCGTCGTGGTTCGGGCGGCGCACGACGTTGTGCAGCCCGAAGGGCCGCGCGATCGTCGTGCCGAGGCTCGCGCCCATCTGCATCGCGCCGGCCTCCTTGCCGACGGTGCCGCCGGCGAGGATCGTCATCGCGTTCGCGATGAGGATGCCAGGCGCGAGCAGTCCGCTGATTCCATGGCCCCTGCGCATCCGCTCGATGACGGCGTCGGTCGTCAGGTCGAGCGGCAGCTTCCACCAGCGGTACAGCAGCAGCTGCACGACGCCGATGACCGGCAGCAGCCAGATGAGCCACGGCAGCCGTTCGAAGACATGCCGCGCGCCGTCGACGACGATGCACAGCGTGATCGACCCGAATCCGCACAACACGCCGCACACGAGCGCATAGAGCAGATGCCGGGCCGCCTGTCCGACGTTGAACCGCAGGACCCACTTCGACATGGGCGCCGGCTGCGCGTCGTCGTCCGTCCTGCGCTGCGGGTGTCCTGT
>NZ_MVOG01000017.1 GCF_002286915.1 Bifidobacterium italicum
CGCGTTGACGCTGTTCGGCCTCGTCATGGTGTTCTCGAGCTCGTCGGTCTCGATGGTCGCCGCCGGCGCATCGCCATGGGCGCAGCTCGTCAGCCAGATGGTCTTCGCGCTCATCGGCTTCGTGTTCATGGCCATAGGCTGGTTCCTGCCGTTGCGCGCCTACGAGCTGCCCAGAATCGTGTACGGGCTGTACGGGGTCTGCATGGTGATGCAGCTGCTCACGTTCTCGCCGCTCGGCGTCGAGGTGTACGGCAACCGCGGTTGGATCAAGCTTGGACCCATCCAGCTGCAGCCGGCCGAATCGCTCAAGCTCATGCTGTGCATCGTGCTGCCGCTCGCGCTGCAGCATGTGCAGGCCGCGCACCGCAGGGGCGGCGCCCGGCCGAACCTGAAGGACTACCGGCTGCCGCTCGCGCTGTTCGTCGCCGCCGTCGGCCTCGTCATCTGCGGCAAGGACCTCGGCACCTGCATGATCCTCGTGTTCATCGGCCTCGTCGCGTTCGCGACGAGCGACTTCCCGAAGAAATGGCTCGCCGGCGGCGGCCTCGCCGCGGTCGTGTTCATCACGGTGTTCGTCGTGACGAGCGGCAACCGCATGAGCCGCATCCTCGCGACCTACCGCGGCTGCGAGGACGGCGCGCAGACCGTGTGCTACCAGTCGACGCACGCGCGCTACGCGATCGCATCCGGCGGCATGTTCGGCGTCGGCATCGGCAACTCGCGCGAGAAATGGAACTACCTGCCGGCCGCGCACAACGATTTCATCTACGCGATCATCTGCGAGGAGCTCGGCTTCGTCGGCGGTCTGCTCGTGCTGTTGCTGTTCGTCGTCATCGGCTGGTGCATGCTCGTCGTGGCCGTGAAGACGCCGAACAGGTTCGCGTCGTCGCTCATCATGTGCATGACGATCTGGATCGTCGGCCAGGCGCTCGTCAACATCGCCGTCGTGCTCGGCCTGCTGCCGGTCATGGGACTGCCGATGCCCTTCGTCTCGGCCGGCGGCACATCGCTGATCATGTGCCTCGCGGCGGCCGGAGTGTGCATGAGCGCGATGCGCAGCCAACCGCAGATCCACGCCGAACGCGCGAAGGCCTGAGCTCGGGCGCGTCGACTACAGTGAAGGCATGAACGAAGGCAAGGACGAAGGCAAGATGAGCAGCACGAAGAGCGCGGCGACGCCGCATCGCATCATCCTCGCCGGCGGAGGCACCGCCGGCCATGTCAACCCGTTGCTGGCGGTCGCGGACGCGATCCGCCGCAGGGAGCCCGACGCGGACATCATCGCGCTCGGCACCGCCGTCGGGCTCGAGGCCGACCTCGTGCCGGCCGCCGGCTACCGCCTCGAGACGATCGAGAAGGTGCCGTTCCCGCGCCGCCCCGGCGTGTACATGGTCAAGTTCCCGGCGAAATGGCGCCGCGAGACGGCGAAGGTCAGGCAGCTCATCGGCGCGCAGGGCACGCAGGTCGTCGTCGGCTTCGGCGGCTATGCGTCGGCGCCGGCGTACGCGGCCGCGCACAAGCTCGGCGTCCCCGTCGTCATCCACGAGCAGAACGCGCGCGCCGGCATGGCGAACAAGCTCGGTGCGCGCTGGGCGCGGTTCATCGGCACCGCCTACGACGGCGCGGGCCTAGCGCCGGCCAGGGGCGGCGCCGTCGAACGCGTCGGGCTGCCGCTGCGGCCGGCGATCGCCGCACTCGCCGAACGACTGCAGCAGGACCGCGCCGGCGCCCGCGAGCGCAACGCGCGCGAACTCGGCCTCGACCCGGAGCGTCCGGTCATCGTCGTCACCGGCGGATCGCTCGGCGCCGCAAGCCTCAACCGCGCCGTCTCCGGCACCGCCGGCACGCTCGTGCGCCACGCGCAGATCGTCCATCTGACCGGCAAGGGCAAGATCGACGAGGTGCGCGACCGCGTCGTGCAGTCGGCCGGCGCGCGGGTGCTCACCGGACTCGGCGACGACGCGCAGCCGGGACGCGACTACCACGTCGCGCAGTACCTCGAACGGATCGACAAGGCCTTCGCCTGCGCCGACCTCGTCATCTGCCGCTCCGGCGCGGGCACCGTGAGCGAACTGACGGCGCTCGGACTGCCCGCCGTCTACGTGCCGCTGCCTATCGGCAACGGCGAGCAGCGTTTCAACGCGCAGCCGGTCGTCGAGGCAGGCGGCGGCCTGCTCGTCGACGACCATGACTTCACGACGACCTGGGTCGAGGAGCACATCCCGGCGTTGCTCTCCGATCCGGCGACGCTGCGCGACTACGGCGAGCGCGCATGGCGCTACGGCATACGCGACGCCGCCGACCGCATGGCGCGCCACGTCCTCGACATCGCCGACGCGCAGGGCGGCGCCGCATAACGGCGGCCGCGCGACGGACGCGCCATCGGCCCGGCACGGCATCATCAGCACAATGACAACAGGAGCGTGTTTCCCAGTGAACGAACAGACACCGCAGCCAATCGACCTCGACCCGACGATCGCGCGCTTCGCATCGGCGGAGCGGACGGCAGACCTCGGACGGACGCATTTCATCGGCATCGGCGGCGCCGGCATGAGCGTCCTCGCCGAGATGCTGCACCAGCAGGGCGTCGACGTCGACGGCTCGGACATGCAGCCGGGCGCGAAGACCGAACGTCTCGTCTCGCTCGGAATCCCGGTGAGCATCGGACAGCATGAGGGAAACGTGCGCGACGCGCAGGTCGTCGTCTACTCGAGCGCGATCAAGGCGGACAACCCGGAGATCGTCGCCGCCGCAGCGCAGGGTTCGCGGATCGTGCACCGCAGCGACATCCTCGCGCTGCTCATGCACGGACGGCGCGCCGTCACCGTCGCCGGCGCGCACGGCAAGACGACGACGAGCTCGATGCTCGCCCACATCCTGACGCACGGCGGCACCGGCGCGCTCTCCGACCCGAGTTACGCGATCGGCGGATCGATCCAGGGCCCCGACGGCGCGATGATCGACGGCGGCCACGCCGGCGCCGGCGACGTGCTCGTCGCCGAGGCCGACGAATCCGACGGCAGCTTCGCGAAGTACGCACCGCAGATCGCGATCGTCACGAACGCCGAACCCGACCACCTCGACCACTACGGGGACGCCGAGGCCTACCGCGCCGCCTTCGTCGACCACCTCGGACACGCGCGCGGCGCGATCGTCGTATGCGCCGACGACGCGAGCGCGCTCGCCGTGCTGCGCCAGCTCGACGCGGCGACGGCGGCGCATGCGATCGCCTACGGTACGACGTCGCGCGAGGACGTCGGCGAACTCAACGGCGCACGCTACGTGCACATCGCCGCCGAAACGGAGCACGCCGGCGACGGCGCCGAGAGCTTCACGCTCGACATGCCCGCGAGCGTCGCCGAAGGACGGATGGACGCCTCCGGGGACGACGAGGGCGTCGTGCATGTGCCGGTGACGCTCGCCGTGCCCGGGCTGCACAACGCGAGGAACGCGACGGCCGCGATCGTCGCCGCGACATTGCTCGGCATGGATCCGCATCAGGCCGCCGAGGCCGTCCCGACCTTCCTCGGCGCCGCGCGCAGGTTCCAGATCCGCGCGCAGGTGAACGGCGTGACCGTCGTCGACGACTACGCGCACCATCCGACCGAGATCGCCGCGCTGCTCGACGCGGCGCGCCGTCGCTACCCGGACGCGACGATCCATGTGCTCTTCCAGCCGCATCTGTTCTCGCGCACGAAGTTCTTCGCGAAGGAGTTCGCCGACGCGCTCGGATCGGCGGACGACGTCATCGTCACCGGCGTGTTCCCGGCGCGCGAACGGCAGCAGGACTTCCCGGACGTGGGCGCTGCGACGATCGCCGACATGGCCGGCGCGGACGCGCCGATCGACGTCGAGGAGCGCATGGAGACGGCGGCGCAGATGATCGCGATGCGCGCGAAGCCCGGCGACGTGGTCTTCACGGTCGGCGCCGGCGACATCACGAAGATGGTGCCGGTCATCGCGCATGTGCTCGAGGCGCACGCCGGCAAGGACGACTGATGGCCGGGCGCAGCGTCAGATCATCGTCGGGCGGCTCGCATGACGGCTCCCGCGACGGCAAGGACGACGGCACGCGACGGATGACGTCCGGCGCGGCCGGCGCCGAAGCTCCTGCGCCGCGCGGAGGTCGTGGACGGACCGTCTCGTCGGGGGCGAACGGCGCGCATGACGGCGCGACGCCTGATGGCGTACGCGACGGTGCCCATGGCGGCCGGCGCGCACGGACGGTCTCGTCGCACCGCGACGGGATGACCGATGCAGCGCAAGGCGCGCGTGTCCGCAGGGCGGCGTCCGATCCGGCGTCGACGCGCGGCGGCGATGCGACACGGTCCAAGGAGCCGAAATCGGCGGCGGCCGCGGGACGACGGCGCGCCAAAGCGGCGTCGTCGCCGATGACGGGGGAGCATCGCTTCCCGCTCGAGACGTCGTCGCGGCCGCGTGTCGCCTCGAACACGGGCGCGCGGCATGACGGCGCGCGCACCGTGTCGTCGGGGAGGTCGCCGGCGCCGTCATCGGTGTCGTCGGGGAAGGACGCGGTCGCGCCGCGCGCGGTCGCGAAGACGCCGGCGAATCGGGAAGGCGGCGGCCGGTCGTTCGCCGCGCGGATGCGCGGCCTGCTGCCGAAACGCGGCAGGAAGGACGCGCAGGTGCGCCGCACGCGCATCGTCGACGAGCCGGTCAGCAGAAGCGAGCCGGGATCCTTCGTCGACGCCAACAATATGCGCAGCGAGGACATCGTCGCGAAGACGCTCAGTCAGACCGCCGGCACCGTCGGCGTCGCGACGCGCCCGAAGGTCGTCGATTTCACGAAACGGCAGAAGGAGCGCCGTCGCGCGAACGTGAGGCAGACGGTGACGCGCGTCGCGGCCGCCGTCGGCGCGATCGCCGTCGTCGCGGCCATCGTCTGGCTGCTGTTCTTCTCGCCGGTGCTGCGGCTTGATCCGGGCAGGATCGCCGTGTCCGGCGCGAACCAGTGGGTGAGCGACCGGCAGATCATGACGATCGCGCGCGGGCAGGCCGGCAAGTCGCTGCTGCTCGTCTCGGACGGGGTCGTCGAGGAACAGCTGTCGCAGATCCCCGGCGTCTCGTCGGCGCGGGCGACGAAGCGGTTCCCGAACGGGCTCGACGTGCACGTCGAGGCGCAGCGTCCCGCGGCGATGCTGCGCGTCAAAGGCGGCGACACGCTCACGGCCGTCGACAACAAGGCGCGCGTGCTCAACGCCGTCGACGCGAAGTCGGCGAAGGGCATCCCCGTCATCGACGTGACCTCGGTCGATGGCGCCGTCAGCAGCCGTGCGCTGCGGTCGGCCGTCGTCATCCTTGATGCGTTCCCCGAAGGGTGGCGCAAGGACGTCACCGCCGTGAGCGCGCCGACGCAGGACTCGATCACGACGACCTTCGCGAACGGCATCACCGTCGTCTGGGGCGACGATACCGACCTCAAGCTCAAGATGGCGATCGCCGACAAAATCATGAACGACCCGAAGGTGATCGGCGACAAGAAGCAGATCAACGTCTCCGCGCCGAAGAGGCCGATCATCAAGTGACCGGACGGCCCTTCCGGCGCCGGCCCCGCGCACCGCGCACGCCGCGGTGCGCGAGGCCGCGCGGTATCGGGCAGCGGGTACGCGCATCACAGCGGATGTGTACGGTCGACGGGGCGGGCTCGCGAGCGCGGACGAACTGCGCCGACGGCGTCGTCAGGCTTGCCGATTCGGGGAGGCCGTGTTATATTGAGAAGTCCGGTTTGATGAGACCGCGAGGTTTCATCGCCGGAGCTTGATAATTCAAGAGGGGCCGATTTGGTTTCGACGGTGATCTGTTCGCTTCGGAGAAGCGTGCCGAGAATGCAGAGTCCGCTCGTGATGTGCTCTGCGATTTAAATTAAGTGCTAAATCTAACCGCACTGAGTTCGCTCTCGCTGCCTGATTTTCAACGTAATCAGATCTAATCCAGCGAGCGTGGCTCCGTCCGCTCTCCCGGGTCTTCGGGGAGAGGTCGGGCGTCGTTAGAGGACTTGCCTACGTCACTGAACCGCAGGGTGACGTAGGGACTTTGACTGTGGCTAGGCCCGCCATCAGTCGTCTGCGACAATGATGGGGGCCGAAAAAACACCCCAGTGGTCAGCAGACTACGCACGTAGAAGTACGAGGGTACGGTCACCGGACCGGGGTTCAATTCCCCGCGGCTCCACCAGCATCTAGCGCCGTCCAGTCATGGGCGGCGCTTTTTCGTTGCGATTCCAACGATTCCAGCCCATTTTATGCGCTGCCACGCCCGCCGCCTCAAATGCGTATTCGGGCGTTTCACGGACGTTTTTCGGCGTTTTCATAGGACGATCCATAGGACGACGACGCGCGGGGACCGAACATCGTCCGGCGATGGTCGCGCATCGCGGATCGTCATCGCGGATCGTCATCGCGGATCGTCATCGCGCATGGGGCGCGATAGACGCCATGCGGACGGCGTGGGGGAGCGGTCTCAGCATGTGACCCTGTTCGCGTGAGCGTTCGATCGTTGGAATCGCAACGGTTTTAAGACCGGTCGGCCTATGTCTGCGGCGGCCGGATGTTGGTACGAAACGTGTAGGTAATGCATGGAACTGACAATGTGCTGTGAACGACGCCCCCGAAGAGAGTAGGGGCGTAGCCCACAGAGAGAAGGTTCACAGTGAACGCAAAGAAGATCATCGCCGCCGCGGCCGCGGCGGCGGCGCTCGCATCGGTCAGCGCATGCGGGGGCGTGAAGGAAGGGGTGGCGGACGCCGCCGACGAGAACACGGTGCTGGTGGGCACCACCGACAAGGTGACGTCGCTCGATCCCGCCGGTTCGTACGACAACGGCTCCTACGCGGTGCAGATCCAGGTGTTCCCGTTCCTGTACGCGCAGGACTACAACACGTCGGAGCTGTCCCCGGACATCGCCACGGACGACGGCACCTGGAGCGACGACGGCAAGCAGTTCACCGTCAAGATCAAGGAAGGCCTCAAGTTCGCGAACGGCCACACGCTCGACTCGAAGGACGTGAAGTTCTCCTACGACCGCATCAACACGATCAACGATCCGAACGGACCGAGCTCGCTGCTCGCCAACATCGACTCCATCGAGACGCCGGATGAGACTACCGTCGTCTTCAACTCGAGGGTGCCCTTCGACGTCACGCTCAAGCAGGTCATGAGCTCCCCGGCGGGCCCGATCGTCGACGATGAGGTGTTCGACGCGGACAAGGTCACCGACGCGGACACGATCGTCAACGGCAAGGCCTTCGCCGGCCCGTACCAGATCGACTCGTTCAAGCTCAACGAGGCCGTCAGCTATTCGAAGAACGCGAACTACCAGGGTCTGACGCCGGTGAAGAACTCCGGCGTGCAGGTGAAGTACTTCGCCGACGCCTCGAACCTCAAGATGGCCGTCGAGCAGGGACAGGTCGATGTCGCGTACCGTTCGCTGTCGCCGACCGACATCGAGGACCTCGGCAAGAACAGCAAGGTGAAGGTCGTCAAGGGCCCGGGCGGCGAAGTGCGCATGCTCGCCTTCAACTTCAAGCTGCAGCCCTACGGCGAATCGCAGAAGGACGCCGACGCCGCCAAGGCGAAGGCCGTGCGTCAGGCGGTCGCGAGCCTCATCGACCGCGACGAGCTCTCCGAGAAGGTGTACAAGGGCACGTACACGCCGCTGTACTCGTTCATCCCGGACGGACTCGCAGGCCATGAGGACACGCTCAAGGCCTACACGAAGGACGGCAAGCCGGATGCGGCCAAGGCCAAGAAGACGCTCGAGGACGCCGGCGTGAGCACTCCGGTCGACCTCAAGCTCCAGTACAACGGCGACCACTACGGTTCGAGCTCCGCCGACGAATACGCGGCGATCAAGAGCCAGCTCGAATCCGACGGCCTGTTCAAGGTGGACCTGCAGCAGACCGAATGGACGCAGTACAACAAGGAACGCGTCGTCACCGACGATTCCGACGGCAGCTACCCGGTCTACCAGCTCGGCTGGTTCCCGGACTACTCGGATCCGGACAACTACCTGTCCCCGTTCTTCCGCGACGGCAACTTCGTGAACAACGGCTACGCCAACAAGGCGGTCAACGACGCCATCGTGGCGCAGGCCGGCGAAAAGGACGAGGCCAAGCGCGAGCAGATGCTCAAGGACATCCAGAAGACCGAGACGGACGACCTCTCGACGCTGCCGATGCTGCAGGGCAACCAGGTGGCCGTCACCGGCGACAACATCTCCGGCGTCGTGCTCGACCCGTCGTTCCGCTTCCGCTACGCCTCGGTCGTGAAGAGCTGAGGCAACGCGCCGCCGTCAAGCTGATGCGTCCTTGCAAGGACGCATCAGCTTGACCGTTTGCGTTCCCGCACGGCCCGGGCCGTGCATTCCCGTAATTCATATGTCCCAAGGAGATCCGGTGTCCCAGGCAACAGCATCGCCGGCCGATCGCGCACCATCGAAGCCGACCGCCAACGCGCACAAGAACAGGCTTTCCGCAGGATTCTTCCGTTTCATTCTCGGACGCTTCCTGCTCATCATCCCCACCGTATTCATTCTCGTCACGATCGTCTTCTTCGTCATGCGCGCGACCGGCGACCCGATCTCGGCCGCCATGGGCGGACGTCTCACGCCCGAGGAACTGCAGCGCCGCATCCACGAGGCCGGCTACGACCGTCCCCTGCTCGTGCAGTACTTCGATTACCTCGGAGGCCTGCTGCACGGCGACCTCGGCCGCACGCTCACCGACAACCAGCCGGCCGTCTCGGTGCTGACACGCTACGGCGCCGCCACGCTCGAGCTCGCGCTGCTCTCGCTCGTCGTCGCGCTGCTCGTCGGCATCGGCTTCGGCCGCATCGCCGCCCGGCACCGCGACCGCGCACAGGACGCAGGCATCCGCCTGTTCGCGATCCTGTGCTATGCGACGCCGGTGTTCTTCCTCGGCCTCGTGCTCAAGCTCGTGTTCTCCGTCGGCCTCGGCATCCTGCCGAGCTCGGGCCGTTCGTCGCTGCAGTCGGAGATGCAGTTCTCCCGACTCGTCTCGCCCACCGGCCTGTACATCGTCGACGCGCTGCAGCTCGGCGACATGAAGGTGCTCGGCGACGTCCTTCGGCATGCGGTGCTGCCGGCGCTCGCGCTTGGCCTGCTGACCGCGGGCGTCTTCATCCGCCTTGTGCGCACGAACGTCATCTCCACCTTCAACGCCGGCTACATCGATGCGGCCCGCTCCCGCGGAGTCAGCGAGAAGCGGCTGATGTCCAAGCACGCGTGGCGTCCGGCGCTCATCCCGATCATCACGGTCATGGGCATGCAGATCGCGCTGCTGCTCGCCGGCGCCGTGCTCACCGAGACGACCTTCGAATGGAAGGGATTGGGCTTCATGCTCTCCAACTATCTCAAGGCGCGCGATTTCGTCGCGGTGCAGGGCATCGTCATCCTGATCGCGATCATCGTCTCCGTCGTCAATTTCATCGTCGATGTGATCAGCGCATTGATCGATCCGCGAGTGAGGTACTGAACATGAGCGAAAGCACGGAACTGAAAGTCGGCGTGCCGGGGGACACGCGCCTGGAGAAACTCAACGTCGAACCCCCGAAATCCTGGTTATCGAGACTGCCGGTCGTGCGCGACCTGAAGATCGCCGTCGGCTGGCAGAAGGGCATGCTCGTCACCGGCCTCGTCCTGACAGCCTTCTTCCTGATCGTGGCCGTGTTCGCTCCGTGGATCGCACCGTACGGATACGCGCAGATCAAGGGTGCCGATGGCGTCGCCTTCCCGACGCAGGCGCCCCCGTCGAAGGCACATATCTGGGGCACGACGGTCGGCGGTTTCGATGTGTTCAGCCGTACCGTCTGGGGTGCGCGCACCGCGGTCATCGCCATCGTCGTGGCGGTGCTGCTGTCGATCTTCGCCGGCGTGTTCCTGGGCCTCGTCTCGGGTTATTTCGGCGGCTGGGTTGATCGCGTGTTCGTCGTCATCGCCGACGCCGTCTATTCGTTCCCGTCGCTGCTGCTGGCCATCCTGATGGCGATCATGATCTCCGGCGGCCAGTCGAGCCTGTGGGGAGGCATCCTCGCGTCCGGCATATCGATCACCGTCGTCTACATCCCGCAGTACTTCCGCACGATCCGCGCCGAGGTCATCCGCATCAAGGATTGTGCCTACGTCGAATCGGCGAAGGTCGTCGGCGCCTCCACCTGGCGCATCATGGGCAGGCATCTGCTCAGGAACTCGACACGCACGCTGCCGGTCATCCTCACGCTGAACTCGTCGGAGGCGATCCTCACGCTCGCCGGCCTGGGCTTCCTCGGGTTCGGCATCGAACCGACCGCCGCGGCCGAATGGGGCTACGACCTCAACCGTTCGGTGGCCGACGTCACGTCCGGCATCTGGTGGACGGCCGTGTTCCCGGGCCTGGCGATCGTGCTCATCGTGCTCGGCATCACGCTCATCGGCGAATCGCTCAACGATCTGGCCGATCCGCGCCTGCGCGCACGCAAGTCAGCGGGCGAGGTGATCGGCTCGATCGAGGACACGTCGGTGGATTCCCCGAACCCGGACGAATCGCTCGCCGCCGTGGCCGAGGAGCAGGCGTTGGAGGCCGCCGAGACCGATCCGACCGAACGCGGCGGCGACACGCGCACTGTCGCCGACGAATACATGGTGACGCAGGACCCGGAGATCGCCGTGGTCGTACGGGACGTGCCCGATGAATCCGAGGGAGTGATCAAACGATGAGCGAACATGGCGGACGGAACGCACAGTCCACGCAATCAACGCAGTCCACGCAATCAACGCAGGCAGGGGACGCTCTCGTCGACGTCAAGGACCTGAGCGTGTCGTTCATGACGGACGCGGGTCCCATCAAGGCGATCGACGGCGTAGACTTCGTCATCCCGCGCAAAACCGTCGTCGGCGTCGTCGGCGAGTCGGGATCGGGAAAATCGGTGACGGCGCGCTCGATCATCCGGCTGCTGCCCGAGACGGCGACGACCGGCGGCGCGATCTATCTGCGCGCGGATGACGACGGCGACGGCGTCGACGTGCTCACGATGAGCGTCCGCGACCTGCAGCGGATGCGCGGCGATGCCGCGGCGATGGTGTTCCAGGAGCCCAACTCGGTGCTCAACCCGGTCTACACGATCGGATGGCAGATCGAGGAGGGCCTGCGCGCCCACGGTCTCACCGACAAGAAGCAGTTGCGCGCGAAGTCGATCGAGATCCTCGACAAGGTCGGCATCCCGGACGCCGCGACGCGCGTCGACTACTATCCGCACCAGTTCTCCGGCGGACAGAAGCAGCGCATCGTCATCGCGATGGCGCTCGTGCTCAACCCGGGCCTCATCCTCGCCGACGAGCCGACGACGGCGCTCGACGTGACGGTGCAGGCCGAGATCCTCGACCTGCTGCGTCTGGCGCGGGACGAGTTCGGTGCGTCGGTGCTCATCATCACGCACAACATGGGCGTCGTCGCCGACATCGCCGATCAGGTCGTCGTCATGTACCGCGGTCACGTCGTCGAACAGGGCAGCGTCGACCAGATCTTCTACGACCCGCAGGCGGACTACACGAAACGCCTGCTCGCGGCGGTGCCGCGCATCGGGCAGCGGCTCGTCGTGCGCGACGCGGCCGGCGACGTCATCGAGCGCAAGGTCGATTGGCGCGCCGAGCCGGTCGTCGTGAAGGCCGAGCACATGGACATCACCTATCCGGGCCGGTTCATGCAGCCCGATTTCAAGGCCGTGGATGATGTGAGCTTCGAGATCCACCGCAGCGAGGTGCTCGGCCTCGTGGGCGAGTCCGGTTCCGGCAAATCGACGACCGGCCGCGCCATCGCGGGCCTGCAACGCATCTCCGGAGGTTCGCTCGACGTGCTCGGCATGGAGATGAAAGGGTTCAAGGAGCGCCGGTTCAAGCCGTTGCGCGAGCAGATCGGCTTCGTCTTCCAGGATCCGGGCAGTTCCTTCGACCCGTTGATGACGATTCTCGAGAACGTGGCCGAGCCGCTCATCGTGCATGGGCGCTACCGGACCGCGGCCCAGGCGAGGCAGTACGTCGGCGAGCTGCTCGAGATGGTGCAGCTGCCGCGCACCTACATGAACCGATTCCCGCACGAGCTCTCCGGCGGCCAGCGCCAGCGTGCGTCGCTTGCGCGTGCGCTGGCGCTCAAGCCGAGTCTGCTCATCGCCGACGAGCCCACTTCCGCGCTCGACGTGTCGGTGCAGGCGAAGGTGCTTGAGCTGTTCAAGACGCTGCAAGCGGAGATCGGCTTCGCATGCCTGTTCATCACCCATGACCTCGCCGTCGTCGACATGCTCGCCGACCGCATCATGGTCATGCACAAGGGACGCATCGTCGAACACGGTGACTCCTCGCAGATCATGCGACACCCGTCCGACCCGTACACGAAGAAGCTGCTGGCGTCGCTTCCGGTGCCCGATCCGCGTGAACAGGCCGCGCACCGCGAGGAGCTGCACGAACTGCTCGCCAAGGAGGCGTGAGCCGCGTCGCGCGGCATGGACGGCGGACCCGAGGGGACCCGTCCATGCCGCGCGACGCGGCCTCCTTCACTTCGCGTTGATGCGCTGCCGGTTCGCCATCGCCAGTTCGCCCAGATAGCGGTAGATCGGTGCGACGTCGAACTTGCGCGGGAACTCGAGCGTGATTTCGTCGAGTGTTTCCGCGCCGGTCTTGCGCTGATAGACGTCCTTGAGATATGTGATGTTGATTTCGCTGTCGTCGGCGATCGCACCGGCGGTCTCCACCTCGACGTCGACGATCGCGTCGAGATGGATCGTCCGGTACCGCGCCTTCGCGCCGGTCGCACCCTGCTTGTCGATGAAGATGATGCGCATGTTCGTGAACACGACGGCGTCACGGATCAGCTGATACCCGTTCGTGATCTGCTCGCCGTTGAACAGGAACGGCCCGTACTGCTGCATGAGCTGGTCGTTGCTGACCTGCTGCAGGTTGCCGGCGAATGCGTTGAATAATCCCATGGTCACCTCGATGATGGTCGGTCGGTCGGTGGTCCGCGACGGCGCCGACGCGGGGGGCGTCTGCGCGTCCGTCGGTCGGTAAGGAGGGGAACGTGGCGTCCTCATGTCCGCGGACGCCGCATGGCACGCCCCCGTCGCGGCGGCTCAGAGCCGGTAGCCGTTCGTCTCGTAGTACTGCGGCGAATAGCCGAAGGTCGCGTAGAGCAGCCCGGGCAGCGTGACGGCGGCCGCGCGCTGCACGGCCTCGTCCTTGACGTCGCCGCCGTCGGAGCCGACGACGTCCCAGCGGAAGACGCTCGTGGCGCTCGCGTAGCGTGTGCGCATATACGCCTTGAGCCAAGGCTTCGAGACGAACATGACGAGGTAGGGGACCTCGCGCTCGAGCAGCGTCTGCACATCGGCGTCGGGCATCTCGTCGCCCTTCTGCGTGAAGACGATCGTGCCTCCGCCGTCATATGCCCTGATCGAGACGTTGAGCTTGACGAGGTCCCATGCGCGTGCGCCCGCGTACGCCAGCGACGTCAGACAGTCGTCCTTCTTGAATGCGTCGAGCATATCCGTCAGTTGCGTCATATCGATCCTTCCTCGCTGCCGCTGCGCGCCGGGAGCGCGTCTGCGCTCAACGATACACCGTTTCCGCGCCGCGCCATGTCCTGCCGCGCGGCCGTGCACGATACCATCACCGATGTTTCCGAACGATGTGCGCCCGCAAATGGTCGGCACATGTCGAAATCGTTTCGTAATCGCGGGGGAGCGAGCCGGAAACCCGACGTTCGGCTGTGCGAAACCCGGCGTTCCTAGCGTGGTTGCTTGTCCGCAGCTCACCCATGGCCGTTTCCGGCACGTCGTAGATGGGATTCGTTGAGTGAAGTCGTTTCGGTGCGGACGAGAAGAGAGAGGCAACCATATGCTCGTGCATGGCAGGTCCCTTATTCCAATGCATTCCGGCGACGGCGCCCGTCGCGCGCCGATATGGCGCCGTCTGACGGCGGGCGTCGGCGCGCTGGCGATGTGCGCGTCGCTCGGCGCGTTCGGCGCCCACACCGCGTTCGCCGACACCGTCTACAGCGCGGCCGTGGCCACGGCGCCGGGCGTCGTGACGAACGGCGTCATCCCGGCCGGCGCGCTGAGCGTCGTCAACTTCCACCCGGTGTGGGGGGACAAGGAGGCGAACAAGGCGAGCATGCTCAAGTACATCGACGAGGCGCACGCCGCCGGCGTCAGGATGATCGTGTTCCCGGAGATGGCGCTCACCGGCTACGTCTCGTCGAGCGATCCCGACTCCGCCGCATACAGGATGGCCGTGTCCCAGGCCGAGACGATCTCCAGCCCGATCACCCGCGAGCTCGCCGACAAGGCGGCCGCATACGGCATGTGGGTCGTCTTCGGCACCTCGGAGCGCATCCCGGGGGACTCCGACCATGCGTACAATTCCGCGTTCGCCGCGTCCCCGGACGGCAAGGTCGTCAGCTATCAGAAGATCGCCCCGGTGGAAGGCTCGTGGGCGACGCCCGGCACGACGCCGGTGCTGCTGCAGACCGAATGGGGCCTCGCCGGCCTGAGCATCTGCTACGACACCTATGCGAATCCGGAGATCGAACGCTACTACGCCGCGCAGGGCGCGGGCATCCTCATCAATCCGACCGCGACCTCCCGCAGCTACCGCGACATCGACGGCGATGGCGTCAAGGACGGCAAGGGATGGGAATGGTACTACCGCAACCGTCTCGAATCGATCGCGTCGCGCGACGGCCTCGTCATCGCCTCCGCCGATCTCGTCGGCGCCGACGGCTGCTCGGACGGCGACGGCAAGCAGCCCTACGATTTCCCGGGCGGCAGCGTCATCGTGCGCGGTTCCGCCGACTACTCCGCCGGCCAGAACGCCGAGGGCGCGCTCATCGTCGGCATGGAAGGCGCATTGGCGAACGCGAAGGACCTGCGGGTGAGCTACCCGTCGACGACGCGCGTCGCCAACGATTTCCATCCCGACTACTACGCCAGGTGGTACGCCGAACTCGCGGACAGGCAGGAATCGGGCACGTCGCTGAGCAACTACTACGGTTCCGCGGACGGTCCGCGCGTCGCCGTCGCCAACGTCGCCGGCGTATGGGCGGACAAGCAGGCGAACGTCGACATGATGGTCCGATACGCCGAACAGGCCGCGGCCGACGACGTCGACCTGCTCGTGTTCCCGGAGACCGTGCTCACCGGCTACGACAGCACCGATCCGAAGGGCGACGCGGACGCGCACAGCGTGAACGCCGACGTCAACCGTGCGCTGGCGGCGAGCGACGACTACATGCAGGTGCTGCTCGCCGAAAAGGTCAAGGGCGCCGACGGCGACGACACGCGCGGCGCGTCGGTCAGGACGATGGCGGACACGGCGAAGCGGCTCGGCATGTACATCGTGTTCGGACTGCCGGAAATGCCCGACGGCGGCCCGATCGTCGACGCCGACGGCGTCAAGAAGGTCTACAATTCGGCCGCCGTCGCGTTCCCCGACGGCCACACCGAATCGTTCCAGAAGATGCACCGCGCCGGACAGGAGGAGAAGGTCTGGTCGGTGCCGGGCGACACGCCGCTCATTTTCGAGATGCCGGAATTCACCGGCTCCGACGGCGGTGCGCTCAAGGCAGGCGTCAACATCTGCCGCGACGGCCACTTCTATCCCGAACTCGGCCGTTACTATGCGGCGAGCGGCGCCGAACTGCTCATCCACCCGACCGCCACGACCGGCAACCCCTGGTACCGCGAATCGCGCATCGGCAGCTACACCGACCGCGACGGCCTCGCCGCCGTCACCGCGAACCTGTGGGGACAGGACGGCTATCCGCTCGATGAGGACGGCAAGCCGATCTATTCGGTGGACGAGAACGGCGACACGGTCAGCTCCGGCAACGAGATCAAGGGATACAACTACATGGGCGTCGGACGTGACGCGTTCCGTTCGACGAGCCTGATCATCACCGCATGGAACGGCAAGGACGGCACGCCGTTCGACTACGCGACCGGTTCGGCGCTCGACACCTCCGGCACCGGCGGCGGCGCGACTCCGCAGATCACGAAGGACTGGGCGTTCGGCGAAGGCCTCTACGATCCCGATAACCTCGAAACGCGCACGATGAACCTCAAGAGCGCCGGCTTCCGCATCACGAACTTCCAGGCGAGGCTGTATTCGAAGATGTACGACGCTCTCGCGGCGCGCACGATCGACGGTTACACGCCGATGTATGCGAGCGGTGGCGCGCTCGATGTCAGCACGCTCGCCGAACCGATCGCGAAGGCCCGGCAGGTCGTGGACGCAGCCGACGGGGCAAACCCCTCCTACACCGAGGCATCGGTGGCCGCGCTCGCCGACGCATTGCTCACGGCGCAGGCGCTCGCGGACAACACGACGTTCAGCGCCGAACAGCAGCCGCTCGTGACGGCGGCGAAGGACGCGCTCGACGCGGCCTACGCCGGGCTGACACCGGTGCCTGCGCAGCCGGAACCGGGCGACGAGCCGACAGACGGCACGGATGACGCTCCCGGCAACGATACGGGCGGCAACGGTGGCGCGGCGACATCTGACGAGCCGCTCTCGTCCGATAAGCCCGGCGCCGGCGGTGCGGCCGCAGGCGATGCCGGCATGATGCAGACGCCGTTGTCCACCACCGGTTCATCGGTCATGGCCGTCGTGGCGCTCGCGCTCGCCGTCTCCGGCGCCGGCGTGACGCTGCTGGTGGTCCGGCGTCGTGCGGATCGATGCTGAACGGCGTCCCGATGGCATGAGGGGCGGATGACGCGCTCGCGCATAACGACAGGGCCGGTTCACGGGACGGTGTTCCTGAAGAACCGGCCCTTGTCGTCCGTGTGCGCGTCATCGGCATATTCGGGAAGAATCAGGGGCATATCTGCGATTTTGGGGTGGACGTCCTTGGAGAGTACCCGATGATCCGTGAGGTTCTTATCGGTTTTGTGTGAAAACCGCACATAGTGGAGTCTTCAGTGATGGGGGGCTTGGGGGAGACCAACCCCAAAATCGCAGATACGGTCTCAAGGCGGCTGTGCATCCGGGGCGGATAGTTTCGGAGCCGTTGGCAATCGGTCGCAAGGTGCGGCGATGGGCGCTCTCCGGAATTGGGCGGAATGCCAATCGCGGTGACGAATGCGCTGATCCGGGAAAGCGGAACCGGCGCGTCCCTGACTGCAACGGTTACCTCCAGCCGGCAGATGGAGCCGGCCGTCGCCGACGCAAACATCCACTATCTCGTCGACTGACCGCCGCTCCGTCCCATTCCCGTGAAGATTCGCCGCCAACGGTTGCCTGCCGCGGTGAAACGACTACGCTTGGGGACCTATGGGACATGACATGCCGGTTGAGGGGACGACGCCCGAACCCGTCGAGGAGCCGCAATGGGTCGCATGGACGTTGCAACGGCTGTCCGGCTCGCCGTTCCGCGCGAAGTTCCGGCTGACCGACGCCGACCGCGCCTATGCACGCGCGAAGGGAAGAGCGATGATCGACCGCCACGCCCATGAGATGCTGCGCGCCCGCGTCGGCGCCGCACTTCCGATCAAGGACGGCAAGCAGACGCCGTGGAAAGGCCATCCGGTGTTCACGGCGCAGCATGCAACGGCCACCTGCTGCCGCGGCTGCATCATGCGTTGGCACCACATCCCCAAGGGCCGCGCGCTCACCGACACGGAGGTGAACCGTCTCGCAGCGCTCGTCATGGAGTGGATCGACCGCGATCTGCGCGACCATCCGACGCAACCGGGACCGCCGGTCGAGGTCGTGAAGAGCGCCGCGCCGTCGCAACCGAAGGCGGCGCCGACCGCGACGATGGAGCCGTTGTTCTGATTCGTGCCCGCCGTGCCGCTGCTACGATGGCGGTTGTGTCCAATGAATCCTTCGAATCCCAGCGCAGTGGACCGTCGGTCACCGCCGTCGTCCTCGACTATTTCGGCGCGCTCGTCGACTGGCGTCCCGAGCGCATCGTCGGCATGTTCTATCCGGCCGGCGTGACCGCGATGTTCTTCGACGCCGACGACCCGCACGGCTACGACCACTATCGCCGCCGTGCCATCGAAGGCTGGGACGACGAGCGGATCATCGATGACTATTCCCGTGAGCATGGCCCCGCCGTCGGCTGGATCATGCGGCTGCTGCTCGAGAACCGCACGCTGGGCTTCTACGACATGCCCGAGGGCGTCCCGACGCGGCTTCGTGAACTGCACCGCGCCGGCGTCCGCCTGTACGGCTTCGCGAACTGCTCGAGCCGCGCCGTCGCCCTCATGCATGCGAAATACTCTTGGCTGGGCCTGCTCGACGGCACGATCGACGGCCGTCTGACGCCCGAGGAAGCCATCGCCGCCTACAACCTCGACCCCGCCTCCACGACATTCGTCACGACCGACCCCGATCGTGCCCGCTACTCCGCGGCCATGCGCTCCTCGAGGTAGTCGCGCAGCAGGCGGGCATGGTTGACGTCGGGGTCACGTGCGCCGTAGACGAGCGTGACCTTCGGATGGTCGCGGATGATGCGCTCGAGCTCCTCGACCGCCGGGTTCGCGTCGAGTTCACGCCGGTAGCTTTCGGCGAATTCGAGAATGCGGTTCGGATCGTGGCCCCACGCCTTGCGCAGTTCGGTGCTCGGCGCGATCTGCTTCATCCACAGGTCGAGGTGTTCGCGTTCCTTGGACATGCCGCGCGGCCACAGCCGGTCCACGAGGATCCGGTAGCCGTCGCCCTCATCCGCCGGCGCATAGGCGCGCTTGATCGTCAACTCAGTCATACCCATTCAGTCTAGGATCCTCATCCGGCCATGCAACCGATGTTCGCGCGCCACGCAACGGACCCATGCGGGCGTCCGGATCGGCCGGCTGCCATGCGGTCCGTGCGCCGTCTTTTCGCTACAATGGAATGCGGTATGCCCGCGGGCGAAGAGCGTGCTGGACGATATGAGAAAGGCGGCCGATGGCGGATGTGAGGACCGAGCTCGCGCAGCTGCGGCCGGTGTACGAGACCGGCGTGCTGCGCATGCTGCTGCACAAGTACGCGGACGTCTACATCGCGATGCTGCGCTCATGCTTCGACCCGCTGACCGCCGAGGTGCCGCAGGAGCGGCTGCTGTCGCGGATGCGCGAGGCGATCGGCGAACTGGCTGCCGCCGGCGAGTACACGCCGCGCGAAGGCGAGGACGACATGATGGCCGCCCGCCGCATCCTCAAGGAGCTCAAATCCGAGGACGCCGGCGACTACGCGTGGATCGCCGATTCGATGGACCGGCGCCAGCACCGCGTCATGTGCCGCCTCACGCAGCGCGCGCACCGCGCGATCGAGGCGCTTGCGACGCTGCAGCGGCGCACCGTATCGCTCTCCGGCGCGCAGGTCAACTCGATCATCATGGAGATCGAGAACGCGCGCAAACAGCTCACCGTGAACGTCGGCGAGCGCATCGGGCTGCTGGAGGACGAGATCGCGCAACGTCAACGGCAGATCGACGAGCTCAAGGCGCACGGCATCGAGGACCGTCCGACGCGCGAGCAGGTCTCCGACATCATCAACGTCGTCTACAACACGCTGCGAGGCGTGCCGGTGGACCTGCGCGAACTCGTCATCGCCGAGCGCGACAACGGCGACGCGCTGCGCCGGCGCATCGACGATGGCACGATGAGCGGCGACGAAATGCTCACGTTCTACCATGAGCAGTTCGACCGCGTCTACAACCTCAGCGACGAGGGGCGCCGTTTCAACGACGCGTTCCAGGTGATGTACGCGCCCGAGAGCCGCGCCGAGCTCAACGAGGCGCTGCAGGACATCTCGAACAGCGAATGGCTGCATGGCGAGGCCGACGACCTGATGAGCGTCGTCAACCGCGAGTTCGACGACATCTACCGCGGCATCGACGACGTGCGCCGCCAGATCCGCGTCACCGACGAAAGCATCCGCCTGATCGTGCGCCAGCAGACCGACATGCAGTTCCGCACGATGTCGCGCAGCCTCGCGCGGCTGTTCACCCGGTTGAGCGATGAGGCGCGCACGAAGTCGAAGCGTCATTTCGACGCCGGCGTCGCCGAGGCGTCGCTGCCGACGCTGCGCCGACGCCCAAGGAGGACGCCGGCGCGGGCCGTCGCGCCGGCGATCGCGGAGACGGCGGACTCGGCGATCGCCGATCTGACCGCGATCGTCGCGGCCGGCGGCCCGCGCGTGCGCCACATGGTCGGTCTCATCGCGGCGAACCCGGTGCGGATCGGCGCCGATGTGGACATGGCGGCGAGCTTCAACGCGCTGCCCGCCGACGAGCGCAGGGAAAGCGAGGTCGTCGGCTTCCTCAGCTATTTCGGCGGCGACGGCGATGCGGGGACGCACGATGACGACGGCGAACATGTCTGGCGCTGCGTCGGCGCCGACGGCCGGGAACGCCGCTGGCGCACGCGTGCGCTGCTCGTACCGCAGCGGGCGCTCGACGACTTCCTCGAGGAGACCGATGCGGCGCCGATGGCGGCCGCCGCGCATCGCGCCGGGGAGGCGGCATGACGGACGACATGACGAGTACGACGGGCCGGGCGACCGGGCCGATGACGACGGATGGAAAGGTGGCAGAGGCGATGACGAAGCACAACGATGCCGACATGGACGCCGGCGTTGTCTCCGTGGCGAGCGGCGGCGACTGGCGGGAGGGCGTCGACGACGGGGCCGGCGTCGCCGACCTCGCGAATGCGCACGCGCTGTTCGACGGCGACATCGGCGACATGCCGGCGCCGGCGCGCGAGGCGGCGATCGCGCTCAAGCGCAACCGCGCGATCAGCGGCGATCTGTACCGGCAGGCGTGCGACTACATGGACGACGTGCGCCGTTCGCTCAACAACGACATGCTCGTGCCGGTCGTCGACGAATACTACGGGGTCATGTACGCCGAGCCGATCCGCGCCGACGAGTACGCCATCCGTTCGCTCAAGACGCGCGTGACGCTCAGCGCCGAGGAGGCGGCCGTCGTCGCGATGCTGCGCCGCAAGGTGCTCGAATACGAGAACGTGGGCGTCGACGCCGCCTCGTGGATCGTCTCGCGCGAGGAGATCGTGCAGGCGCTGAGCGTCGGCGGAGGCCCGTTCGCCGGCCGTAACAGCGAGGAGGCGGTCGTACAGCGCGCAGACCGGCTTATCGGCGCGATGCGCACCTACGGGTTCCTCGACGACGGCGACGACATGATGTACGTGATCACGAAGCTCGTGCCGGTCGTGCTCAACGCCGACCGCATCAACCGCTGGCTCGGCTTGGACGACGGACATGGCGGCGCGGATGACGATGCCGCCGATGACGACGCCAACCGCGACGCCGCAGCCGTCGGCGACGACGACGGGCACGCCGAAACGGAAGCCGCGACGCCGGACATGGACGCCGACATGGCCGCAACGCGCGCGCCGCGGGCGTCGGCGCACGCGGACTACGTGGACGCCGACGGCAACTTCGGTGACATCCTCGGCATCATCGGCGCCTCCGACGCCGCACTCGACGAGCGCGACGAGGACGACGACGCGACCGTTGCGACCGTTGCGACCGGCGGCACTGCAACCGACGCGACCGCAGCCGATGATGCTGCAGCCGACGCTGAAACGGCTGCGGAAGCCACTGCGGACGACGGCGACGCGGACGATGCGGACGACGGGAGCGAAACGGCGGAGGAGGTGCTGTTTTGAGCGGGACGACCGATGACCTGTATGCGCCGATCGAGCTGCTGCCGAAGCATTGGATGCTCAAGGAACGCCAGCTCGTCAACTGGGGTTCGTACGACGGCCGCCACATCTTCCGGCCGTCGACGGCCGAGGACGGCACGGTGACATTGCTGACCGGACAGAGCGAATCGGGCAAGTCGACGCTCGTCGACGCCCAGGTCTCGCTGCTGTACCCGGCGAACGCGGCGTTCAACAAGGCGTCGAACGCCGGCCGCTCCGACCGTTCCGACTACTCGTACCTGCTCGGCCTGCGCGGCATCCGCAACAACAACGGCCACGACGAGCCGCTGTACCTGCGCGGCCACGACGCGAACGGCGACCCCTACGCCGTCTGGGGCGCGATCGTCGACGAATACGAGGACACGGCGAACAGCGGCTCGCTGTGGATCGCGAAGCTCATGTGGCTGCCGGCGGACGGCGCGTCCGAGTCGATGACGAAGCTGTACGCCGTGTCCGAGCGCCCGATCGACCCCGTCCTGCTGGACGAGCGGCGCGACGAGAAGTTCACGATCCCGATGCTCAAACAGCTCTATCCGGGCGTCGTCGTCTACAACTCGGCCAAGCAGTTCCACGAGGACGTCTGGAAACGCTTCGGGCTGACCGAGGCCGCGTGCAGGCTGTTGCACCGCATGCAGGCGTCGGACGCGCCGTCGCAGCTCGACGACATCTTCCGCAGGGGCGTGCTCGACGAGCCTCGCGCGATCAGGTCCGGCCGGGACGCCGTCGAGGACTACGAGCGGTACGCGCAGAACTTCTCGAGCATGGAGCGCAACCGCATGCGCGTGCGCCAGCTCGAGGCGATCATCGACGAATACGACCAGTACGAGTCCGCCGACCGCGGCGTGCGCGCCCTGCGCGCAATCGATCCGGAACGTGACGGCTCCGCCGAACTGCGTGCGCAATGGCTCGACATGCGTCTGACGCAGGACGTCGTCGGCGTGCTGCCGGAACACGAGACCCTCGCCGAACGCGGCGCCGAAGCCGCCGACGAGGCGCATGCGCGCGTCGGGCGTCTCGAGAACGAGGTCGCCTCGCTCACCCGTCAGCTCAGCGGTTCCGGCGGCGACGAGATCGAAGGGCTCGAACGTGACCTCGCGCAGGCGAAACAGGACATGGGGCATGTCGTCGAACGCGCCGAGAGGCTCGCGCCGTACTTCACGAAGGCCGGCGAGGAGCTGCCGCGGACAGGCGAGGAATGGCGGCGGCTCGCCGATGACTACGCGGCGCGCGAGCGCGGATACGACGCGCGGCGCGAGACGCTCAAACGTCGACAGTACGAGGCCTTCGCCGCGCACAAGCAGGCGCAGGAGCGGCTCGACGAGCTCAACAGGGACTACGCGCGCAAGGAGCGTTCGCGCACGCGCATTACCAAGGAGATGGACGAGACGCGTGCGATGATCGCGCGCGCCACCGGATTGCAGGCCGCCGAACTGCCGTATGTGGCCGAGCTGATGGACGTCGCCGGCGACGCCGAGGACTGGCGCGCCGCGATGAACGTCGTCTACGCGTCGATCGCGCCGATCCTGCTCGTCGACCGCCGCCATGAGGACGGCTTCGCGGCGAAGGTCTCGACGATCCCGCACGAGGCGATACCGCGACGCAACTGGCAGTTCGTCGACGTCGACGACGACGCGGACGCCGCGCCGCGCGAAGGATGGCTCTCCGGCAGGCTCGCGTTCAACGACGAGTCGCCGTTCGCCGCATGGGTGCGGCGCCGCGTCGCCGACCCGCGCACCGACGCGCGCTGCGTCGAGGCGATCGACGACCTCGACGAGGACGGCCGCCAGGTGCAGCGCGACGGCCAGATCAAGGACGGCCGGCGCGGCAGCCATGGAACGAAGGGCGTGGCGGCCGTCATCGGCTTCGTCACCGAGCGCTACCTCGCCGAACTGCGCCGCGAGATCGGACAGGCCGGCGATGCGCTCGCGCATGCGCAAGCCATGGTCAAGAAGATCGACGCCGAGGCGCGCGGGCTCGAGGACGCCCACGCGCTCGCCGAACGGCTGCACGATTACAGCTGGCGCGACGTCGACGCGAACGGCGTGCAGCTGCGGATCGAGGCGCTGCTGACGAGGATCGACGAACTGAAACGCGATCCGCAGATCGCGCAGATCAGCGCCGCGCTCGAAGCCGCCCGCAAGGAACTCGCGAAGGCGCGCGCCGCCGCATACGGCGCCGAGGACGACCAGCGGCGCGCACAGGCGGCGCTCGCCGCATCACGCAAGTGGATCGCCGACCGCGAACAGCAGGTCCGGGACGGCGTCCCGGTCGTCGATGAGGCGTGCGCGGCGCTGCTCGAACGCTGCTACCTCGCCTATTTCGGCGACGGCACGAAGGAGGCCGGCGAACGCGTCCGCCGCCTGCTCGCCCTCGACGATCAGGCGAACGGCTCGCACGGCGGCCACGCGCGCGCGAACGCGACGTCGGCGCGTCGATTCATGGAGCTCAAGACGTCGGTCACCGACGGCGTGCGCGCCAGGATCGGCGAACTCGCCGCGCAGCGTGACGCCAGACGCCGCTCGTGCGAGGCGAGCATGCGCGCCTACCTCGACCAGTACGCGGCGGCCGACGCACGCATCAGCGCCGACGTCGAGAACGCGCGGTACTTCATGCACGACCTCGAGGAGCTCAGGCCGAACATGATCGGCGACGAGGCGGTGCACGGCGAGTACTTCCGTTCGCTCGGCAACATCTACCAGGACCTCGCCGAGCTGCAGCAGATGCTCAAGGTCGACACGCAGCGCATCCGCGAGCAGATCGACAAGATCAACCGGCTGCTCGAACGCTATCCCTTCGGCGCGCGGCGCGGCCGCCTGTCGATCGTCGTGCAGGTGGACAGGCCCGATCCGGCGTTCCTCGCCGCGCTGGGCAGGCAGGTCGAGCAGATGAGCGCGTTCCGTGAAAGCGGCAGCCGCGACGTCGAGCGCTGCCGGACGCTGTTCGCCCGGTGCGCGCCGTTCATCGCGCAGCTCAAGGAAAGCTTCGACGACTTCGCCGGCAACGGGCACGGCAACGCGAACCTCGATCCGCGCAGACGTTCGCGCTTCTACGGCTCGGTCGCGCATGCGGACGGTCTGACCGAACACATCAACTCGACCGGCGGAGGATCCGGCGGCTATCTGCAGGAGCTCACGTCCTTCGCCTACGGCGCGGCGCTGATGTACCTGCTCGCCAACGACAACGCGACGCGGCCGTCCTATGCGACCGTCTTCCTCGACGAGGCGCTCATCAAGGCCGACGGGCAGTACACGCGCCGCGCGCTGAGCGTATTGCCGGGACTGGGCTTCCAGGTCATCGTCTCGGCGCCCGAATCGAAGACGAACGAGATCATGGGATCGGCGTCGAAGACGGTCATCGCGAGGAAGGACCCGGACAGCGGGCGCACGGTGCTCGAGATCGCGCTCGTCGACGGCGACGGACGGTCGCCGGACGGCGCCGACGACTCCGCGCACGACGGGGACGACGCGTCATGAGCGGCGCGCACGACGCGCGTCCACAGGGCACGGCGACGCCCGACGACCTGCGCGCCTGGGTCGCGCGGACCGTCGAGTGCGAGATGTTCGCCGTCGACGATCCGTGGCCGCGCACGAAGGCGGTGCGTTGGCCGAGGGAATCGACGCTCATCGCCGACGTCAACGCCGTGCACGATGCGAACAACGCGCTCAAGGACTTCGCTGCGCGCCACGGCTGCGACGTGACGTGCACGGCGCGCAGGCTCGGCGCGCGCGTCATGCTCGTCGATCACGTCACCGTGCCGGACGAGCGGACCGCACTCACGATCGCCGGCGATCGTCTGCGCCGTGAGCGTGAACGGGCGCTCACGCGCATGGCGCAGGTCGAGGAGGCCTGCGGCGTGGCGCCGGAAGTCGCGATGCAGGCGGTGCAGCGGCTTCGTGACGAGACGGACGTCGATTTCGCGCTGTTCGCGACGGCGGCCGCATGGTTCGGCGCGCATCGCGACGGGATCGCGTCGATGACGGCGCGCGAGGTGCCGCTTGAGGGGTTTTCGGCGAAATGGCTCGGCGGTGCGCGCTCGCGGCGGCGTTCGGCGATCTGCATGGTGCTCGGCGTCGACGCGCTGCCGCTGCGCGAACGTCCCGAGGAACTGCGGTACCGCTACCTCGATCCGGCGGCCGCCGGCGAGCCCGACCGCGTCGCCGTGACGCCGCAGCATGCGCCGGAACGGCCGGTGCGCCGCGCGGTCATCGTCGAGAACAAGGACACCTATCAGGCGATGCCGGCGTTCGCCGACGCGGTGTGCGTGTTCGGTTCCGGTTTCGCGGCCGTGCGCGCCGCACGGCTGCTGCCGTTCCTCGCCGGTTGCGACGTCGTGTACTGGGGCGACCTCGACGCGGCGGGCTTCGAGATCCTTTCGGCCGTGCGCACCTCCGGCATCGACTGCGCGAGCATGCTGATGGATCAGGGGACCTATGCGCGCTTCATGCGCTTCGGCGCAAGGCTCGACGCGCGCAGCCGCATGATCGGCGCGCGTGAGCCGATCGCGCGCACAACGATGCGGCTCAACGACGACGAATACGCGTTGTACCGCACGCTGTGCGAGCCGGGGGAGCAGGGGGTGCCGCGCATCGAGCAGGAACGCATCCCGATCGCGCACGCCGTCGCGGCGTTGCGGTCGATGGGATGGTGAGGGCGGCCCAACGCGATGGGCGGGGCGTGAAGGACCCGGGCCGTGGCGACGCGTGGCGCGGGAAAACGGATTGTGCGGGTCATGCGCGCGATTCGCGATCGACGCGCGGGATTCTCGTCGGTCCTCTAGGATGGAAGGCATGGCAAACGAGAACGGACCCACGCCGATGGACGCTGCGGGCGGCGACGCCCAGGTCCCGTACGGCGATGCGGCGAACGGACAGGACAACACGGCCGCCGGCGCCGGCATGGCGCAGACGCAGCCGGAATACGGCGCCTACGCCGATCCCGGGATGAGCGACGACGAACGCTATCCCTTCGGCAAACCGGAGGTGCCGGCGGCGGATGCGGCGGCGCAGGCGGGACAGCCCGGGCAGCCGGGATCGTATCCGCAGGCGCCGTATCCGGGCGTGCAATACCCGGGCGGCACCGACCCCTACGGACAGCAGCCGGGTGCGCCGTACGGAGCCCCCTACGGGCAACAGTCCGGTGGCTACTACGGCCAGCCGAACCCCTACGGCACGAACCGCCAACGCTACCAGAGCTACGAGCGGCGCACCGGGACGCCGGAAGGCAACGGCTATGACGGCATGTGCATCGCCGGATTCGTGATGTCGCTGATCATCCCGCTGTTCGGCCTCATCTTCTCGGTCGTCGGACTTGTGAACGTGCGGCGCACCGGCAGGCGCGGACGCGGATTCGCGATCGCCGGGATCATCATCAGCGCGCTGTCGATGTTCATGTCGTTTCTGATGCTGAGCACCGGCATGCTGCAGCACATGATGAGCATCCTGATGTGACGTCGCTCGCGGCGTCGCATGGCCGGGCGCGACGGCGCCCTGCGCCGGGGGCGGTGTATAGTGGTGTGCATCCGCGTTCCCGCGGGCGACCGCGGGAAGAAGTACGGGGATTCGGGCGGCGGCCGGCGACGGTCGCCGCCCGAATTGCGTCAGATGCCGAGCTCCTCGGTGTCGAAGAGGATCGTGACGGGTCCGTCGTTCGTCAGCGAGACGTCCATATGCGCGCCGAAGCGGCCGGCCTTCACGTCGAGTCCCTGCGCGCGCAGCGCGTCGTTGAGCCCGAGCCAGACCTCCTCGGCGTGCGCGGGCGCGCCGGCGGCGACGAAGCTCGGACGGTTGCCCTTGCGCACGTCGCCGTAGAGCGTGAACTGCGAGATCGACAGGATCGCGCCGCCGACCTCGTGGATCGAGCGGTTCATCCTGCCGTCGCCGTCCTCGAAGACGCGCAGGTTCGCGATCTTGCGTGCGAGCCATGCGATCTGCCGCTCGCCGTCGGCGTCGCTCACGCCGACGAGCAGCATGTAGCCGACGCCGATCCGCTGCTCGGGGAAGGCCGGGTCGGTCCCGCCGGTCGTCTCGTCGGCCACGGTCACGGACGCCCGACTCACTTTCTGCAATACAACGCGCATGCCTGCACTGTAGCGCGGACGCCGGAACGGCGATGGCGCCCCGCGGCGGGTTGCCACGGGGCGCCATCGTTGCGCGGGACGCGGCGGCTCACTGTCCGAGGATGTCCTTGAGGTAGTCGGGCATCGTCTGCGGATAGGTGGGCCATGCGCCCTCCTGCGTGCACACGAACGCGGCCGTGTTGACGGCGGCGCGGTGCGCCAGGCCGAGGGAGTCGCCCGAGAGGATGCGGCCGGTGAAGGTGCCGGAGAACGAGTCGCCTGCGCCGACCGTGTCGACGACGGTCACGCGGGGCGTGCTCAGCGTCGAGATCTCGCCGTCGTTCGACATGATCGTCGAGAACGTCGCGCCGCCGGTGAGGATCAGGTAGCGCAGGTCGTACTGCTCGATGAACCACTTGCAGGCCTCCTCGTCGGAGGTGTCTTCGATGCCGAACATGCCGCGCAGCAGCAGCAGCTCCTCGTCGTTGATCTTGAACACGTTCGCGTATCCGAGCATCTCCTCGATGAGCTTCTTCGAATACATGTCGCCGCGCAGGTTGATGTCGAAGAACCTGAGCGCGCCCTCCTTCGTATGCTTGAGCAGCTCGATGATCGTGTCATGCGATTCGGGGGAGCGCAGCGCGAGCGTGCCGAAGCACACGGCGTCGGCCTGCTCGACGATGTCGATGAGCTGACGGGTGTAGGAGATGTGGTCCCAGGCGACGTTCTCGACGATCGTGTACTCGGGGATGCCGTTCTTGAGCGCGACCTCGACGGTGCCGGTCGGCCATGCGTTGCGCTGCAGGACGGCGTGGATGCCGGACTTCTCGGCTGCGATCGCGAGCTCGTCGCCGAGGTCGTCCTCGCCGACCGCGCTGATCGAGTACGCCTCGGCGCCGTTCATCATCGCATGGTAGGCGAAGTTGACCGGCGCGCCGCCCGCGCGCTTGCCGGTGGGGAGCATGTCCCACAGGAGCTCACCGAGGGAGACGACGATTGGCTTGGCCATGATGACCCTTCTTTCTTCTGTTGGTTGTGATTGGTTGTGGTTGGTCGTTGCGGGATCCGCCGGACGGGTCCGGCGTCCGTGGGGGATCATCCGGATGGATCAGTCGCCGCGTCGCCGCCGCGCAAGGTCGGCGAAGCGTGACGGCTGTTCCAGGAACGCGCTGATCGCGACGGCCGCCGCGCCTGTGACGGCCGCGTCGGTCGGCAGGTCGGAGAGCGTGACCGCCGTCGTCTCCGTCAGCTCGGGCAGCACGCGCTCGCCGACGACATGCATCGCCGCTTCGAGCAGCGGCGCGCCGGCGTGCGAGACGATGTCGCCGATGATGATGCGCCGCGGGTTGAAGGCGTTGATGATCGTGACGAGGCCGTAGCCGACGTATGTGCCGACGCGGCGCACGAGTTCGAGGGCGCGCGCGTCGCCCGCCGAGGCGAGCGAGAACAGCGCCTCGCAGGCCTCGATGTGCGTCATCCGGTCGGAGCCGGCGACGACGCCTCCGTCCTCGTCGAGCGTCGCGTCGAGCGCCTCGTGGATCGCGACGGCCGAGCAGTAGCGTTCGAGGCAGCCGTAGTTGCCGCAGTCGCAGCGTCTGCCGTTGACGTCGATGCTCACATGGCCGATCTCGGTGGCGGTGCCGCGCGCGCCGTCGATCGTATGGCCACGTTCGACGACGCCGAGGCCGACGCCTTCGCCGATCAGATAGTACGCGAGGTCGTCGCGCGCGTCGTCGGTGCCGAACAGCTGCTGCGCGAGCGCGCCGGCGCGCGCGTCCTGCTCGATGAACACCGGCACGTCGAAGGCGTCAGCGAACTCGGCGGGGAAGTTGACGTCGCGCCACTGCCTCATCGACGAGACGACGGCCGTGTGGCCGCAGTCGCGCAGATAGGGGCCGGGAACGGCCATGCCGATCGCGACGACGGTGCTGAAGCGCGCCATGATCCGGCCGATGAGCGCTTTGAGCGACGCGATCATATCCGCGATCGACGGATGGTCGGCCGTCATGTCCACCCAGATCCGCCGCGCGTTGCCGGCCAGGTCGAACAGGCCGACCTGGATGAGGCTGCGTGCGAACTTGACGCCGATGACGTGGAAGCGCTCCGGATCGAGCAGGAGTCCGATCGAGCGGCGGTTGCGCGCGCCTTCGATCTCGCCGGTCTCGACGATGAGGCCCTCGTCGATGAGCTTCGCCGTGATCTTCGTGATCGCGGCCGGCGTCAGGTCGAGCGCCTTCGCGATCTGCGCGCGCGAGGAGACGCCGTTGTTGTACAGGAAGCGCATGACGCGCGCGCGGTTGTACTCCGACTGGTTGGGTTGCTCGGCCGCCATCGCACCTCCCTGTGTCCGCCGCCGCATCCGCGGCTTCCGTAGTCGCGGATGTTGTTTGATTAACTGCGTTAAATGTTAACGGCGTTAATCCATGATGACAAGTCGACACGCCGGGGCGGGGGGGGGGGGGGAGGGATACGACGACGGCCGGCGCCGCGTCTGCTGTATGCGTGCAGACGGGGCGCCGGCCGTCACGGTCGGAGGGGATCGGCGGACGGGCCGCCTATGTCACTCGGACAGGTGCTCGGTCGAATTCGACAGCATCCACGACGGACGGTCGCCTTCGGTGCCCGGCTTGTCGAGGCCGATCGACGCGCGGAGCTCCTCGCCCGGGTTGAGCAGCAGCGTGACGACTTCGCTCGCGACGGACTTGCGCGACACCTCGGTGCCCCGGAACAGCTCGCCCTTCTCGGTGGTCTCGAAGTCGACCTCGTCCTTGTCGGTCAGCCATGCCGGACGGATGATCGTGTACTCGAGGTCGCTCGCCTCGATGACGTCGGCGGCCTTGCGGTAGTTGGTCAGGTAGTCGCCGAGGATGCGCGCGTTCCATGCGCCGAACTCGCCGGGCACCTCGCCGTGGATGCCGAGCGACGAGATCCAGATCAGGCGCTTGACGCCGGCCTTGTCCATCGCGGACACGGTCGCTTTCGCCATCGGGATGATGTCCTCGCTGCTGTCGCGGCCGCCGGCCAGATTCGCGTAGACGGCGTCGGCGCCTTCGATCGCCGGCAGCACGTCGGCTTCGGACTTCGCGTCGCCGGTGACGACGGTCACATGGTCGTTGTCGAGCACTGCGGCGCCGAGTTCGTTGTCGCGGTGGATGAACAGCGTCAGCTCGATGTCGTCATGCTCGAGCAGCATCTGCTCGGCGATGCGCGCGATGCGTCCGTTCGCTCCGAGAATCGTAATCTTCATGGGTATCACCTCGTATGATCCGGGCGCCCGTCGGGGCGTCGATGGTGGCGGAGGGGGCATGTCCCAGCCCTCGACCGCATTGCTGCCGTTCATCTTAGGACGGTTCGGGTGGGGATGCGCCGTGCTTGCTCTCAGCTCATTTTTGCGAAAACTGGGTCGGCGCGCGCGCCGTGTCGAGCCGGGGCGCGATGTTGTGCGCGAACGGATGAATCGGGAATACGTCATGCGCATCGCCGATCCACCCGTTCGGCGGCGGCCGGGTGATGGCGGCCGCCGCCGAAAACGCCGACATGGGTCAGCGGCGGATCGTCGTGCCTCGGAACGTGAACTGCGCACGGGCGTCGCCGTCCTCGCGGCGACGCAGGAAGTCGCGCGCGGCCGCGATGCGCTCGCGCGAGCTCGCCGTCATCGGCTCGGGCAGCTCGTCGGGGTCGAACCAGCCGACCGACAGCGACTCGTCGTCGGCGACATGCGGCTCGCTGCAGCCGCCGGGGGCGACCTCGGCGACGAACAGATGGTCGAGGTACTGCGTGCGGTCGCCGTTGGCGTAGGCGGTGACATGGTCGTCGGCTTCGACGGCGACGAGGTCGGTGACGATGACGTCGACGCCGGTCTCCTCCTTCGCTTCGCGCGCGACCGTGTCCGCGGGCTGCTCGCCGGGTTCGATGATGCCGGAGACGAGCGCCCACTTGCCGGTGTCCGAACGCTGTTCGAGCAGCAGCAGCCCGTTGTCGTCGACGATGTAGGCGGAGACGCCCGTCAGCCACAGCGGCGCATGGCCGATATGCTCGCGCAGTTCGAGGATGAACGCCGGCGTCGTCATCGTGCGTCCTTCGCGCCGTCGGCGGCCATCTGCGCCATCCAGGCCTCGACGTCGTCGATCTGCTTGGGGATGCCGGCGGAGATCCATTCGGGGCCGTCCTCGGTCATCAGCACGTCGTCCTCGATGCGGATGCCGATGCCGCGGTATTCCGGCGGGATCATCAGGTCGTCCTCGCGGAAGTAGAGTCCCGGCTCGATCGTGAACACCATGCCCGGCGTGATCTTCGCGCCCTGATACGACTCGTAGCGGGCCTGCGCGCAGTCGTGCACGTCGAGGCCGAGGTGGTGCGCGACGCCGCAGGCGAGCCAACGGCGATGCTGCTGGCCTTCGGGGGACAGGCTCTCCTCGACGTCCACCGGCAGGATGCCCCAGTCGTGCAGGCGCTCGGCGATGACGCGCATGCAGGCGTGGTGGATGTCCGAGTAGGTCGCGCCCGGCTTCGCGGCTTCGAACCCGGCCTGCTGAGAGTCGAGCACGGCCTGGTACAGCTTCTTCTGGAAGTCGGTGAACCTGCCGTTCGTCGGGAACGTGCGCGTGATGTCGGCCGTGTACAGGGAGTCGACCTCCACGCCGGCGTCGATGAGCAGCAGCTCGCCGGCGTTGACGGTGCCGGTGTTGCGGATCCAGTGCAGGATCGGCGCATGGGCGCCGGAGGCGATGATCGTGTCATAGCCGACCTCGTTGCCCTCCTCGCGCGAGACCGAGTTGAACGCGCCTTCGAGGATGCGCTCGGAGCGCGGCTTGCCGAGCGCATCCGGCAGCTTTCTGAGGATGTTGTCGAAGCCGTGCTTCGTCGCGTCGACGGCGCAGCGGATCTCGCGCACCTCGAAGTCGTCCTTCGCCATGCGCGCCTCGGAGGCGAACTCGTGCAGCTTGTCGTCGCGCACCGTGTTGTCGGCCTCGTCGGGGAACCCGTGCCCCTCGCGCAGCTCGTTCACCGCCGCCGTGACCTGCGGGTCGGTCTCGCGGATCACGCGCAGCCGCACGGCGCCGGCCTCGGCGCCGACGTCCTTGCCGAGCATGTCGGCCAGCTGGGCGATGTCATGCGTCTCGATGCCGGTCATCGCCTCGAGCTCCTTGAGTCCCGCGCGAGGCCCGACCCAGTACTCGCCGTAGTGCGGGTCCTTGAAGAAGTCCTGCGTGTAGTGGTCGGCGCGGGGGGCCACGAACAGCATCGGCGTGTGCGTGCCGTCGGCGTCCGGGTCGAGCACGAGGACGGCGCCCGCCTCGTAGTCCTGGCCGAGGCCGGTGTAGTAGGAGAACGCAGAATCCGGACGGAACGCGTAGTCGCAATCGTTGTTGCGCACCTTCGGCTGGCCGGCGGGGATGACGAGCCGTTCGCCGGGGAAGGCCTCGCTCAGCGCCTGCAGTCGCGCCGGGATGTACGCGGCGGACTCAAGTCGTTCGATCGTCGGCTCGTTGTCGTCCCAGCCGCTGCTCATGAACTCGACGAAGGCGTCGGAACGCGGACGCAGCGACCGGTTGTTGACGCGGTCGCCCATCGGCTGGTCGTCGCCGGGTGCCGCCGCCTGTTCGCGCGCCTCGTATTCCTTGTCCTGCTCGGTGATCACTTCGCTCATGCACTGCTCTTTTCTCGTTGATCGTGACGTATGCGATATCTGTCGCGCAACATCGTAGTCGCCGGCGGAAACCTGTTTCGCCGGGCGGCGAGAATGCAATATGCGCCTGTGCGGGCGGGCGCGGGGTGAGGAGCCGTAGGCGCAATCTCACACATCTTGAAAACGCCGATATCGCCGTTCCCTTGCGCGCGAACTCGGCGTCGACGAACTGTATCCGTTCTGCTCGGCTGCTTGTGAGGGGATGCCCGACGCGCCCGACGTTGATTTCATTTACAAGCCTCCGTGCTCGCCGGACCGGTATCACAAGTTCATCGATTTTCGTTGGCGCCTCAGCGGCTCGCTCTGACAGCCAGTGGATCTAATCCGCAAGGAATATGTGGATGAGACAAAGGTCGATAGGGGCTCCGAACGCATCAGGCGTGCGCTCATGCATAATCTCCAGCGGCATCCGATATGCTGGATCCTATGAGCGATGAGTTGCAAGCACGCGCTGGTATTGCTATGCTCATTACCGATGTACTGCACATTTTCCGAGGGGAACTCCGGGTATGAAAAATACGGTTGGGGAGATGCCGACATTACCTGACGTCGGCAGTGTTGTCGAAGTACGTGGTGCTACGTGGGCCGTTACCGATGTCACAGCGCAGCGCATATTGCGAAGCCCGGCGGATGAGTACATTCAAGGAACGCAACATGTGGTGTCGTTGCAGTCCATTGAAGAGGACCATATGGGCGACGAACTGTCTGTCGTGTGGGAGCTAGAGGTCGGACAGACGGTGCTTCCGGATCAGGGATTGCCCAATCTCATTGACGTCGATTCGTTCGATGATCCGAATCGGCTGGGTGCGTTCGTTGATGCCATGCGATGGGGAGCGGTGACAAACGCCGACGCAAAACGATTCCAGGCCCCGTTCCGCACGGGCGCCAATTTTGAGCCGTACCAGCTTGAACCATTGCGGCGTGCTCTTGCTGCGCCGCGCGCCAATCTGCTTCTTGCAGATGATGTAGGCCTCGGTAAAACGATTGAAGCCGGCATGGTTATCGAAGAGCTCTTGCTGCGTCATCGCGCTCGTACCGTCATCATTGTGTGTCCGCCGTCATTGTGCATCAAGTGGCATGATGAAATGCTCGAGAAGTTCGGTCTTGACTTCACCATCGTCAACGCCGAAACCCTTGCTGACGCACGGCGTCGTTATGGTTTGGGATCCAACCCCTTGCGTTTGTATCCCCGCGTCATCATGTCTATGGCGTGGATCTCCTCGATCACCGCACAGCGCATGCTCAATGAAGTGTACGCACAGGCGGATTCGAGCTCCGTGGCGAACCGCTATGCATTTGACATCCTCGTGGTGGATGAAGCGCATCATGTGGCACCCGCAGCACCTGCAACGGGTCGTATACGCGGCTATGCTGTGGATTCGAACCGCACGCGTAGTGTTCGCCGGCTCGCTGAGCATTGCGAGCATCGTCTATTCTTGTCGGCCACTCCGCACAATGGCTATACGGAATCGTTTACGGCGCTTCTCGAAATGATCGATGCCAGACGTTTTGCGCGTGGAGCGTCCATTGATGAAAAAGCATTGTCGGAAGTGGCTGTACGCCGTCTCAAAACAAGCATCACGAGCCTCAACTTCAAGGAACGGCATATTGAAAGCCTGACCTTTACGCCATCAGAAGATGAGGTAAAGCATTACTCGCTGCTCGACACGATTTTCAAGCGTACGCAACGTGAGCGGGGGGGGGGCGTAGCCCGTAATAGCGCATTAGGCATAACAGCACTGATTCTTCGTAAGCGTTTGCTTTCTAGCCCGTGGGCGTTTGGTTGCACGCTATCACGGTACGCGGATGCGGATCTTGGTGAGGATGCGTACCAAGAGGATGATGGATACTACGCCGAAGTCATGGGTTCCGGACAGTCCGATGAGGAGGAAGGCGCCGAAACCCAGCCGGAGTTCGTAGCATTGACGCACAGCAGCAATGACAATCCGCTTGCCGCTGCTACGCCACAAGAAATTGCCGCATTGAGCGATTGGACGAATACGTACGGAGGAAAGCCCAACGCACGTTTGGAAAAGCTCATTGAATGGCTGGACTCCATATGCCGACCAGACGGTAAGCACCAATGGAATAACGAACGTGTCGTCATCTTCACCGAATATGCCGACACGCTCGAATGGATGCGTGGCATTCTTGAATCACGGGGGTACACGAAGGAGCGGCTCGCCACGATCAGTGGTAGTACCAGCTCGCAGGATCGCGAGCAGATTCGCGCCCAGTTCAATGCCGATCCTACCGAACAGCCGTTGCGCGTATTGCTGGCTACCGATGCAGCTGGCGAAGGCATTGATTTGCAGGCATATTGCCATCGTCTCGTGAACTTTGACATACCGTTCAATCCATCGCGACTCGAACAACGCGTAGGGCGCATTGATCGGTATGGACAACGGCATACACCGGAGATCTTCTATTTCACTACCGACAATACATCTAGTTTGGGTGGAGATAGTGACTTCATGAAGCGCATCGCGCAGAAAATCGCTATCGAGCAGCAGGACCTGAAAATGGTCAATCCACTCATTGATGCGCAGATTTACCAGCGATTCTGCGCATCTGATGCAGTTGCTGCACAGGCATCCCGTGCCGATGATGACAAAGTCGCACAAGAGATCAATCGTGTGCTCGCGAAAGGCATGGAGCTCAACCGGAGCCTTACCGCGTTGGAACGTGACTATGACGTCAGTCGTGCGGGCATGCACTTGAGTGAGCGTGCAGAGCGGCGCGTAGTGGATGAAGCCCTTGAGCTCACGAACCAGCCGCCTCTCATTCCGACTGAACAGGCAGGCGTCTACGAGCTTCCTTCGCTCAATCCTGGATGGCGACCGATCTCCGATGCGTTACGTCCGCTGCTTGACCCATCACACATTCGTCCCATCACCTTCGATGAGTCCATTGCCAAAGCCAATCCGGATGTAGCCTACATGCATCTCGGCAGCACGCTCATGGATAAGGCCGCACGTACCTTACGCAGCAACCTTTACGGACAGGAGTCCAAACTGCATCGCGTCACCGCGGTCGTTGTGTCAGGACTGGAGTACACATGTGCGGCTGCCGTGGCGCGTCTTGTGCTCGTTGGTCGTTCAGGTTTACGCGTCCATGAGGAGATGTTCGTGACCGGCATACGTTTCGGCGCGCAGAACATGGCTGAAGAAAAAGCGCTGGAACTGCTGGACGACACGCTGGATGCTGAGCGTCCGTTGCGATTGGCCGATAGAGCCATTCTCAAGCACTTGGAAACAGCATGGGATGAGCACCATGGATGGATGAAGCAGCGTCTCGAAGATGCTGTCATGCGACGTGCTGAGATACGGCAACAGGCGGTGGAAACCAGTCTGCACAAGCGGGAGGAAGACGATAAGCAGCGCGTACACGGCATCTTCTCGCAGTTCCGCGCCAACCTGCAGACTTCTCTTCAGCGATTGAAGGAAGAGGAAGCCCGTGAACAAGAGCAGTTGACGCTGTGGACTGACGAGGCGCAGCGACAGCGTTTGCATGACATAGCGAACATGACGGAGCGCCTCGGCGCGTTGGACGAAGAGGAGCGAAAAGAGATCGAACTGGTCGATTTACGCTACCGCGATATTCGCCCGTACGTGTCGATTGCGGCGCTTGTCTTTGCCGTGAATGAGCACGATGCACAACAATGGAGGAAGCAATGAGGACAGGACAACATGTGCCGACCAAAACCGGGGCGCAGGCGCATCGTAATTGGCTTGCCCTCGTTGACACGGCGGGACCGTTCCTCGCCGTTCCCGAACTGCTCCGCGTATGGCCGCAAGGCATGCCGTCGCTGCGTGTCCAAAAGGCGGGGGCGGAACGACTCAGGCAACTGCATACGCGTAAAGAGCGCTTCGAGCAGGAATGGGATCGTTGGAAGCGTGTATCCCTACGGCTTGACGATGCGCAGGCGCTCGCCGATGCGTTGACGAAATACCGTGAACAGCGTGACGTCTGGGTCCGTTTTGTGTTGGAGACCTTGTTGGATTGGCGGGATGACTATCAGGAGCTTGACGCGACGAATGCCGAAGCATATCTTGTTAGCTCGCCTAATGGATTGGTGAGCGCTGCTCCCAACGGGCGTCTGCGGATGGGCGATGCCACGGGTGCGCTTGTGCTCATTACCGATCCCGTAGCGTCCGATTTGACGGATATGCCGGATGATGGGTGGAATGCGAATCCGTTGGATCGCATGGAGATGATGCTGCGTCAGCGGATGTCTGATTGTTCGATTGGCATCGTTACCGACGGACGCTGGTGGGCAATCGTGAGCGCGCCGAAGGACGGTCCAGCTGCATGGGGACAGTTCGATGCGCAAATGTGGATTGATACGCCGAACGTGCGTGATGCGTTCATCAACCTTCTCGGTGTGCGGCAACTGATCACTAGTGCCCCCGCGGATCGGCTACCTGCTTTGTTCGCTGGATCGGTGACGGCAGCGGAAGAAATTACGGAGACTCTTGGCGCGCAGGTGCGGCAGTCGGTCGAGCTTATCGTAGCTGCGTTCGGCGAATCCGCTGCGAGGAATCATGCCGATGTTCTGCCTGACGGCGATGAGGTATATCAGGCGGCCGTCACCGTCATGATGCGTATCATCTTCTTGCTGTTCGCTCAGGAACGCGGCCTTCTGCCACAGGGTGGCCTCTTTGACGCATCGTATGGAATGGCGGGCGTATTCGATGAACTTGAGACACGTGCGCTCAGCGAAGGCGAGGAGGGCATGGACGGAACAAGCCTGTCGTGGCATCGCCTGCTCGCAACATCCCGTGCGCTGTACAACGGCGCCAATTTTGAAGACATGCGCCTTCCCGCGTATGGCGGTTCAGTATTTGACCCGGAGCGTTATTCGTTCCTCACGGATATGGATGAGCAGGGCGAACTTGTCATCACAGTGACTGACCGGGTCATGCTTCATGTTTTGCGATCCATTCAAATTGCTCATGTGCATGGTGAAGCACGCCGCGTGTCCTTCCGAGACATGGACGTGGAACAGATTGGCTATATTTACGAAGGACTTCTGGGATATACGTGTAAAAGAGCCGACACAATCATGGTGGGCTTGGACGGCAAAGCCGGATGTGAGCCAGAGATCCCTCTAGAGGATCTTGAACATATCGCGCGCGCATGCGGTGAGGATCCAGATGGCACGAAGCGTGCCAAAGCGATACAGGCATGGGTGAAAAAGCATGAACCCGGCGCGCGAGCTGTTTCCGGGAAGAAACTCAGCGCGCAGCTGACCGCTACGTCAACGGAGGAAGACGAACGCGCACTGTTGACGGTGGCCGATGACGCAGCGCTGCGTGACCGTCTGCGTCCTTGGATTGCTTTGACTCGGCGCGATATGCGCGGCAAACCGTTCATCTTGTTGGATGGCATGATGTATGTGGAAGAGACGTCCTCACGCAAGGATGCGGGTGCGCATTACACGCCACGCGCGTTGGCGGAGGAGGTCGTGGAGCAAGCGCTGGAACCGCTTGTCTACAACCCCGGGCCATTGCAGACAAGCGATCGAAGCAAGTGGAGGCACGTCGATTCGGATACGTTGCTCAATTTGCATGTCGCTGATATCGCCTGTGGCTCTGGCGCGTTCCTTGTTGCCGCCGCCCGATACCTTGCGCGTGAGCTTGTGGAAGCATGGCGGCAAGAAGGCACGTTGCCCGCCCTGGAGCCCGAACGGATTCTGCTGAGTGCAACGCGCAAGGTCGTGTCTTCATGCCTATATGGCGTGGATATCAATGACATGGCCGTCGAGATGTGCAAACTGTCACTCTGGCTCATTTCTCTCGATAAGTCGAAGCCGTTCAGCTTTGTGGATAACAAGATCCTGCATGGCAACACATTGCTTGGCGTGACCAATTTGGCGCAGGTGGAACGCAGGCGTATCGATGCCGATGAAACGCCGCCGCTGCTGTTGGAGATGAATGCGGCAGGCCAATATGCAATCGCCGAAGATACGAATGAAACGATGCGCACCGTACGTCGGTTGCGTCGACAGCTTGCCGAAGAAATCAACAATGGCGATCCACAGCGCTCGGCAAAAGCGAAGCAGCGGCAAATGCGCGATATCGACAAAGCGCTGGCACATTCACGTACAATCGCAGATGGCGTCATCGCCGCTGGATTGCTCGCAGGTGGCAAACCCGGCAAGGATTGGGACAGCTGCTATGAAGACCTGACGATTGCCGTTGGGAGGGCGTATCCCGTTGTAGGCGAAGGGGATACCTCAATGCTCGACGATCTCGTTGATCGCGGTCTGACGCCAACCGTTCCCACTGATTACGAACGATGGGAATGCGTGCATTGGCCATTGGAAATCCCTGAAGTCATGGAGAACGGCGGCTTCGATGCCATTGTCGGCAACCCTCCATTCCTTGGTGGCCAGAAGCTGACGGGGGCCATGGGGACGAATGTGCGCGAATGGATCGTCAGCACGATCGGCGGCGGTAACCGCGGGAGCGCCGACTTATGCGCTTACTTCTTCCTCCGCGCATTTACCATCATGCGTCCCGGTGGCACCTTAGGGTTGTTGGCTACGAATACGATCGCGCAAGGTGCCACACGAGAAGTCGGACTTGACCGCATGATGGCTGAACGCTTCACCATCTACCGCTCCATCCGTTCTCAGTCGTGGCCTGTGAAAAGCGCCAACTTGGAGTACGCGACCATTTGGGGCGTCAAAGGTGTGATCCCAGATGCCGTCCAACGCAACTGCGATGGCATGAACGTCGCACGGATCTCGTCGCTGCTGGAGTCGCAGGGGCGTGTCGAAGGACGGCCGAAGCCTTTGGAAGAGAACGCCAATATCAGCTTCCAAGGCTGCATTGTGCTGGGTCAGGGATTCGTCATCTCAAAAGAACAGGCGGATGAATGGATTGCGGCGGACTCGCGCAACCGGGAGGTGCTGCATCCGTACTTAAACGGCAAGGATCTTAACTCTCGACCCGACTGCAGTGCATCGCGCTGGGTCATTGATTTCAATGACTGGCCTGAGGAGCGGGCCAAGACGTACGTGTTGCCGTACAAGTATATTCTCGAATCAGTTAAGTATGAACGGAAAGAAAAGAAAGACAAGGCGGTGAAAGACGCATCATGGTGGCTTTTCTTGAGGTCTAGACCTGCGTTGCGAAACGCTATTGCGTCTTTGGAGCATGTTCTTGTAATTACGCTTGTTAGTAAGACAGTGATGCCAATGCGTGTTATTACTGGTCAGATTTTTAGTAATGCGCTTGGTGTGTTCGCGACTGATTCCTATGCTGATCAGGCAGTACTATCTTCGTCGTTGCACCAGTACTGGGCTATCGCACATGGTTCCTCTATGCGTGACGATTTGCGATACGTGCCTTCCAATGTTTTTGAAACATTCCCGCGCCCGCGATCCACTGAGGCGTTATGCCGTATTGGCAAGATTCTCGATGAGGAACGACGCGAGATCATGCTACGACGGCAGCTCGGATTGACCGCCTTGTACAACCTTGTCAACAGTCCGGACGTTGCAGATGATGACGATGCCGATATCGCGCGCATGCGTGCCATTCATCGGGAACTTGATGAAACGGTCATGGCAGCCTATGGCTGGTCTGATGTCGATTTGCGGCACGGATTCTATGAATACCGCGACGTGACGCGGTGGACCGTATGTCCGCAGGCGCGCGTTGAAATCCTCGATCGTTTGTTGGAAGAAAATCATCGGCGTGCCAACGCCGAACGTGAGTAGGGAGCACCATTATGGTTCAACACACACCCCCGTTCGACCTGACTGAACCATTGGATGGTTCGTCATATATGTGTCGGGAAAATCTGCAAGACATCCTCGAACGCGAATTGCTTGGCCCCGCCCAAGGGGATACGGAATTGCTCGAAACGCGTCCGCAGAACAAATACATCCTTGGCCGTATCGCCCCTGCGCGCGTGGAGCTTGATGAACAAGACGCCGGCAATCAGGATTCCGAAGATGGCGATAACACGCAGACCGCGGGATCGGATGGCGAAGATGACGACGCATCGCCACGGCGGGGTCTGATGATTCCGTCTTCGATGGGTCTGCGCTTCCAAGTTCCGGATAATCTGGATGCGTTTACGGTGCATTGCTCGTGGGCGCGGTATGAGGATGAAAAAGTTGAGGTAGAAGATGGGGGAGGAAAGAAAACCACCACGCGCTATCGACGAGTGCCGCTGGAAGCGTCGGTGAAGATCCCGCTGAAAGACTTGCGTGATGGCGTCACCGCCCCATTCCCTGTACGTGACCATGTGGTGTTGCGCATTGACCGGTATGATGACCCCGAGCACAAGCGTTGCCTCATTGAGATCGCGCTATGCAATGACATGGAGTCCGAAAAGCCGGTGCCTACGTCAAAGTGGATGTTCCAAACTCAGTTGAACGTGGACGCCGATGGTCGGGCGATGTTCCTGCCTGTCCATGATTGGAATGAGGATGCCTCATTCGAAGACGAGCCGGATTATGAGCAGCGCTGTCTGCGGTTGCAGTATCGCGATCGACTTGAATTCGCCGTAGGGCGCACGTGCTCCGTTGATTGGACGGTTTCATCAGAGCATCCACGTCGTGCGACGAATGTGCGGACAACATGGATGCCTACCGCTGATATTCCTCAGACTGAAGCGCGCATGGTCGACGGCGTCGAACTGGATATGACTAAACTGGCCACGATGGATGGTGAGCAATTGCACGCCGTCTTGTCTTCAATCGAAGAGGAATATACCGCATGGCTCCAAAAGCAGGAAGAATCCATCGATGCGTTGCCGGCGCATTTGCGGGCCACGGCTCGCGATGTGGTGGGCACAGCGCGTCTTGTGTCTGAACAATTGCGCGACGGCATCGAATTCCTGTGCGGAGATGCCGAAGCGCAGCATTGTTTCCGTTTCATGAATGCGGTTATGGCCGAACAGCGTGTGCATACGCAGATCAGCGCACTTCGCGCCAATGATGAGACGCTCTCCGTTGACGAGGCGCGCGCGCGGGTGCTCGCATGTTCATATCCGCATCATTGGCGCATGTTCCAGCTTGCCTTCATTCTCATGCAGATTCATGCGCTTACCGAGCCGCATATCGCACAACGCTCAGGTGAAGGTGTAGCGGCGCAAGCGCAGCTGCTCTTCTTCCCGACTGGCGGCGGTAAGACCGAAGCATATCTCGGCCTTGCCGCATACTCATTTGTCATTCGCCGCCGTCAAGGCGTGATCGGTGAAGGTGCCGATAAACTCGATGGATCCGAAGGCGTGACCGTTCTTATGCGCTACACGCTGCGATTGCTGACCTCGCAACAGTTCCAACGTGCTTCTACGCTCGTGTGTGCAGCCGAACTTGAACGTTGCAAAGATCCCAAAACATGGGGCGAAGAGCCTTTCCGCATTGGCTTGTGGGTCGGTACGAGCGTGACGCCAAAACGCGTCGAAGAGGCTGCTGAAGAGATACGCAAATCGTATGAACGCGCGAATGTGAATCCTTCCGTGCTGCAGATCATGACATGCCCGTGGTGCGGCAACGCGTTGACGGGCGCCGACGTGAAAGCGGACCGGACGCTGGGACGCGTCTATATCCGCTGCTCGGATACACGAGGAACGTGTCCCTTTGCAGAGGGTGGCGCTGTGAAAGAGGGCATTCCTGTCCTCATGACCGATGAGGAGATCTATCGACTCGTACCCGCGTTCGTGATCGCGACAGTCGATAAGTTCGCTCGTCTTGCGCGCGAGGGAATGGCGTCAAGCCTCTTCGGCTATGTTGGGCGTAAGTGTGACCGTCACGGGTATGTTTCCAAGCTGAATAGGCTTGGTAAATCTGATTTCCGGAACTGTGATCTCCAAGACGGTTCATGCCACAAAGCGACTAAGGATTATCCGGTCGCCCGGATTCATCCGGCGACGCGGCTGCGGCCGCCGGATCTCATCATCCAAGATGAATTGCATCTCATCACCGGCGCGTTGGGGACATCAGTTGGCCTCTTCGAAGCTGCCATCGATGTGATGTGCACATGGAAGGATGGCGAGGATCGTGAGATTCGCCCGCTGATTATTGCGTCGTCGGCGACGGTGCGCAATGCGCCGGATCAGGTGCACAAACTGTATGCGCGTAGCACCACGATGTTCCCTCCGCAGGTGCTTGACGCGTCCGATACGTTCTTCTCCCATGAGAAGCCATGCGGGCGCGCTACGCCAGGGCGACGCTACATTGGACTCTCTACGACCGGCGTGCGGTTGAGCGCAGCGGAAATTCATACCGCGGAGACCTTGCTGAAGGGTGCCCAACTCCTCATGGACAGCCCGGGTGGCGGTAATGCGGCGGATCCGTACATGACGCTTGTCGCTTACTTCTCGACAGTACGTGAATTGGCTGGCATGGCTCGATTCATGCAAGATGATATCAGCCTGCACACCAGACAGGGGCGCATCGGCAGTCATCTACCTCATCGTTCTGGCATCGACGCAGGCAATCTGCGCGTTGGTGAGCTGACCTCGCGCATCTCGTCGGGAGACATCGTGCGTACGCTCAATGAGATGTCCGCATCCTTCGATGTGGAATATGACGCGAATCTTGCCGGCGCGCCGAACAAGGAACTTGATGTCAAGGAACCATCGAGGAAACGGCGAACGTCCAAGGATATGCACCCCTTCGACGCCGTGCTTGCGACGTCCATGCTGCAAGTCGGTGTTGATGTGCCTCGTTTGGGCCTCATGATGGTCGTGGGGCAGCCGAAGAACACGGCCGAATACATTCAGGCGTCGTCGCGCGTGGGGCGAGATGCGTCACATCCTGGACTTGTAGTCACCGTAGGCAACTGGGCGCGGCCACGAGATCTTGCGCACTACGAGCAATTCAAGGCCTACCATGAGTCCTTCTACGCTCGCGTGGAGCCTCTCTCGGTCACGCCGTTCTCGGCCACTTCGTTGGATCGTGGACTTGACGGATTGCTGGTGAGCGCCGCACGCGTTATGGACGCCACCAGCCAAGACGGCCTCAATCCGGAGATGAACGCGAGGTGTGTGCTCGAGAAGGAGGGGGCTAAGTGCCTTGAGAACGTTGTTGAACGACTGAGTAAACGCATTTGTGATGCCGGCGGTGAGGAGGCGTCGCAAGAGGCCGAAAGGTATCTTCGTGACAGCGTCGACAGGTGGAAGCTCTTGGCGCAGGAAGATGCCAAGAAAAAAGTGGTACTTGCGTATGATCGCGTCCCCGAAGACGACGACAAGTATGACCGCCTCATCCGTTCCGCCGAACAACTCGCTGAATCGGATGACGGGACGACGGGCCAGCGCTTCGTCGTCGCCAATTCGATGCGCGAAGTACAGCCGGAAATCAACATCCTCGTATCCCCTGATCCCAATCGTCTGAAGTTTGACGATTCCGGCGATGATCTGCAATGGCAATACCAGACAGCACCCGCACACGACAAGAAAGATAAGGATAAGAAGGAGTCGAACCATGAGTGAGCAGGAAAATGCCGGTGAGGTGAAGGCGCCTGAAGCATGGATCTATGATTCGACGAATGCCGTCAACCCACTTGACGATGAGGAACGACTGCGGGGCATAGGGAAAAACTATGCTAAGGTCGGCGGTGCTCGTGGCACAACGCTGCTGTATACCTATGGTCCCGGTGCCATCATGGATATGCCGCATTTCACCGTCATGCCCATGGGTCTTGATGATTGGCAGCGCATCTGGGCGCGTCGCAATGGCGTCCCGACGGTCGAAGCACAGCGTTTGTTGGAAAACGTGCAGCTCATGCTGGGACCCCACGTTACCGAGTTGCGTCCATTCCCGTGGCAACCCAATCCGGATGGCAAAGCTCGTCAAGGCGATGATCTGGGTGTACCTGCACGCATATTCCCGCAATGGCTGCGTTGCACGGGCTGTGATTTGCTTGCGCCGGTCTCGACCTTTGCTGACGGATATACCAACACCAATCCATACCGGCCGGATCGTGCTGAATTCGTGCATAAAAATTGCCGAGGGCGGTCTGGTCGCAAGAAGCTCAAAAATCAAGTTTGCGTGTCGGCTCGTTATTTACTCGTATGTGAAAATGGTCATATGGACGAATTCCCGTATGACTGGTGGGTGCATAAGGGTGAGCCGTGCCCTGAGGCCGAGCATCCTCAGCTTCGCATGCGAGAAAGCAGCAGGAGTGAGGTAGGTGCTCGCATCGACTGCGTGAGCTGCGGTGCGCGCCGTTCTATGAGGGAAGCGCAAGGTTCGGAGAATCGGGCCAAGTTGCCGAGGTGCCGAGGCCGTATGCCCCATCTCAACGCGTTCGCGCCCAACGGATGCGACAGAATGCCGCGGCTTATGCTCATCGGTGCGTCCAATTTGTGGTTCCCTGTTGTGCAAAGCATCATCGATATGCCTCAGCTGGACAAGAAGTCGATGATGAGAGAGCACTATAACGCGTTATTGTCTGTATGTCATGGCTCGGCGGAGATGCTCACGAAGGCTGCAACTGATGTGCACATGTTTAGTGCACTCTCTTTGATGGTGAGTTCTTTTGTGGAGCAGGGCGACAAGAATGCCGACAAGAATATCGCGCGGGTATTGCGCGGCGTAGCGGAGTCGGAGTCGGAGCTTCGCTCGCTCGTCGTCGAAGTGCAGAAGCTCCGCGAGCCCACGGAAGAGGAGTTGCGCAAAGCGAAGGCAGCGTGGGAACCGGTCGATTTGCTCGTCCCGGAATGGGAGTACCTCAATCACAACGATTTCAAAGATGGTCGAGTATCTGATGATCAAAGTGGTCTTACCATACGCAATCAGCAGGTCACGCGGACGCTACGAGATATGGGGGTGCAACGTTTGCTGGCTGTGGATCGGCTCAGGAAGGTCAATGCGCTCATTGGCTTTACCCGTGTCGATGACTTCGACCGTGCGAATGATCCCGGCTCGCGCTTTGTCCATCTCAATCGTGAATCCACCGTCAACTGGGTTCCTGCTACCGAGGACTTTGGAGAGGGCGTCTTCATTCAGTTTGATGAAGGCAGGATTGCCGAGTGGCAAGAGCGTATTCTCGGCACTCCGCTATGGAATGCGTATGTTAAAGCACATCGACGTAATTTCTATAACCGCTTCTCGGAGACGGCCAGGGACGTCGATCCGGATACGCGTCTTCCTCGTCCGCGGTATTGGCTGCTGCACACGCTTTCGCATGCGCTCATCAAACGCATGGCGCTTTCGTCGGGCTATGGTATGGCAAGCTTGACGGAACGTTTGTACGCGTGGGATGCGAAAGATGAACGTCCGGCTGCGGCCGGCATCCTCATCTCCACGACGGCTTCGGATTCCGACGGCACGTTAGGAGGTTTGGTGGCGTTGGGCGAGCCTGAAACGTTCGAGCAAATCATGGAGGAGGCGCTATGGGAAATGCGTCGTTGCTCGTCCGATCCGATTTGCGCTCAACGTGTTCCTCAGGATCCGGAGGACTTCCTTCACGGGGCTTCCTGTCATTGCTGCTGCATGCTGTCGGAGACCTCGTGCGAGCGGGCAAATCGTTTCCTTGACCGCAGATTCATTGTGCCATTGCCTGGTGAGTATGAGCATGGATCGTACAAGGATTGTGCCTTCTTCCTCGTTGATAAGGATATGGGATGATGAATATGCAAAAGGCGTGCATACAACTCGGTCAGTATCTTACCGGTACGGAAGCGCGTGATCTTGCCAATTTGCTAAAAAAGGGTTACCCATTGTCGGCAGCATTACAAAGTGCTATTGACAAGTCCTCTCGCCGCATGGAGATTGCCGAGTTGCTTACTGCTATTGAGGAGTGCAGCAGCGAGAATTCAGGCATTGCCTCCACGACGCTGGAGAATGTTGCGCTGCTGCGCGTCATCGAAGGTGCCCGTGCTGATCATTGTGAAGTGACTCCGGTATGGACTGCTCCGCAAGGGTTGGCACGGGAGGGAGAACTCAATGCCTTACGCGGCAAACTCTTGTTAGATGCAAAAACTTCCATTATGTGTTCGACATATAACTTTCAACGTTCAAGCGTTTTATGGGAAGCGCTTGAACAAATGTCAAAGAAACTGAATTTAGTGATTACGATTTATATAGATGGGAGTGTTAATCGACGGGAGAGTGATAGTGACGGTTCGTCGGCTGAGGATATCGCGCGCGCGTTTCCGCAAGCTAAAGTGTTTCGTACCAAGGTTTGCATAGACGATAACGGGAAAGAGGTGCGGTATCGTAATCACGCGAAGTTTTTGTGTGTTGATCACCATCAATTGCTCGTGACGAGCGCGAACTTCTCCTATAGTGCGGAAGCACGCAATATCGAGTTGGGGCTGCGCATCGACGATCCTCGAATTGCAAAATCCGTTGAAGCTCAGATGCTTCGCCTCGAATCCATGCTCTATGAGCTTGTGTGAGCGTAGTGCGGTGACGGTCACCGCGTCCTTGGTGTGCGCCTATGGCTCTTCCTGCGCTGTGGGCACACTCTTCACCATGTCGGAGTCTGGCCTAAGCATTTCGCTCACGCTTGCTCTTTCTCCCCTGTCTGCACTGTTCTCAATGTGAGCATATCCGGCTCTTCTCAAGTTAGTGTATAAGGAAATGGGGGGTGGTGCAGAAATGTTGGACTGCGTTGTCGTTGGTCTGATTATGCCATGAGGCCTAGTTCTTTTCGATGCTTCGTGATGCTGGTGCCGAACTCGGTCTTGACACGTTTGTCGCGGTACCAGCGCATGTAGGCGTCGAGCGCGTCCATGAATTCGTCCACCGTCTCGCCGCTGTGGTCGCGGTTGTAGTAGAACTCCTGCTTGAGCCGGCCGAAGAATCCCTCGGCCGCCGCGTTGTCCGGCGAGCAGCCCTTGGCGCTCATGGACCGCGTCAGACCATGCCTGTCGCAGATCGAGATCCATCCGGGCCACTGGTAGTGGCAGCCCCGGTCCGAATGGACGACCGGTCGCTCGCCTTCCGCGAGTGTGGCGCAGGCCTGTTCGAGCATGGTGTCGGCGAGTTCCGCGTTGGGGCTCGTGCCGATCGTCCACGCGACCGGAAGTCCGTCGAAGCAGTCGATGACGGGACTGAGATAGACCTTGCGGCCTGCGACGTGGAACTCGGTGATGTCGGTGACCCACAGCATGTTGGGTCGTGGCGCGTGGAAGTCGCGCGCCACGAGATTGGCAGGGGCGTTGCCCGACTCGCCCTTGTAGGAGCTGTAGCATTTGCGCGCCCGGAGGCTGGGACGGATGCCGTGCTCGGCCATCAGCCGCATGACGCGCCTGGCGCACACGCGGATGCCATTGGCGCGCAGCACCTGCCAGATGCGTCGGTAGCCGTAGGTCCCGTGGCTTTGCTCGAACGCGTCCAGCACGGGCGCGAGGAGCCATTCGTCCCTGGGCGGACGGCGCAGCCGTTCCTTGTTGTGGAAGAACGTGCTCCCCGCCATTTCGAACCGGTCGAGCAGCGAAGTCTCGCGCAGGCCGAGCGTGTCGGCCAGATGGATGACGAGCCGGGTCTTGTCGGCGTTAGGCAGTTTGACCGGGTCTGCGCCCGGGTCTTTTCCCAGTTCGTCGCGCATGAACCGCAAGGTCTCCACCTGGATCTCGAGCTCGTCACGTTCGGCGCGCAGCTGCGCCAGGCGCTCCTCGAGGGCCGCCTGTTGGTTGTCCGGTGGTGTCCCGTGCCGCCGCCTCGCATCAATGTCGGGCCTGGGGTTCTTCGGGTTCATCGTGCGCTCCTTGTTGGTTTCGGGAAGCATGGTGCGCTTCCAGTTTCGCACGACCGATGCGTCGACGCCGATCTCGCGCGCCACCTGCGCGCTCGTCGCGTCCGTGGTCGTCACCTCGACCACGGCCTTCATGCGCGTCCCGGCATCCACGGGAGCGCGGCGCAGCCGCCGTTCGCCGGGCGCGAGCTCGTCGACCCAGTTCGCGAGCACCTCGTGGCTGGGATATCCCAACGCCCGCAGGGTGCGCCGCAGGCAGCGGCCGTGCTCGATGTAGTGATCGACCGCCGCCTGCTTCTGCTCCAGGTTGTAGCGGCCGCCGACGCGCCGGTCGACGAACGCCTCCGTTCCCGTCTTCTGCTCGTCCATCCATTGCGCGTGCCAGCGCGCCAGCATCGTGCGCGACGGGTATCCCAGCTCGTGGATCACCGCCATCGGGCTATGATCGTACCGCTCGTAGAGCTCCACGGCCCGGATCTTCTGCTCCCTCGTATACGTCACCATCCAAGGGGCTCCTTTCCCAATCAGGAGTCCAAGATTTCGGCACCATCCCCCAATGCGGAACGCAAATTGCTAAAACACAGCTCAAGGACGGCGAGCGGCCGGTCATCCACTCGGACCGGGGCTGCCACTACCGCTGGCCCGGATGGATCCGCATCTGCGAACGCCACGGGCTGACCCGATCCATGAGCGCCAAGGGCTGCTCGCCGGACAACGCGGCCGCCGAGGACTTCTTCGGCCGGCTCAAACAGGAGTTCTACCACAACCAGAACCATCAGGACCAGAGCGTCGACGAGTTCATCGACGCCCTCGACGCCTACATGGTCTGGTACAGGGACGAACGCATCAAGACCGCATACGGCACCAGCATCACCAAACGACGACGCAGACTGGGCCTCATGGCATAATCAGACCAGCGACAACGCAGTCCAAGATTTATGCACCACCCCCGATCGAACGCGCTAAACTCGGGTTCAGGCCGTGCTTCCTCATTTTCTTTTTTGATCACACAACCAATGATGAAGCACGGCCCTTACACACTAACTTGAGAAGAGCCGCATATCCGTTGCGTGAAGGGGTGGCTACGGATTGGAACTGTTCTCGTGGCGGTAGAATTAGGGGCATGAGTATCTATGACAGCTGCCCGGAACTGTGTGACGACGCCTACCGCATCCGGCTGATCGAACCCGACGACGCCGACGATCTGCTCGCCGTGTACGGCGACAGGCTCGCGCTGCCGTTCTTCAACTCCGACAATTGCCATGGCGCGAACTTCTACTGCCGCGACGTGCACGACGTGCGCGCGAGCATCGCCGCATGGCTCGACGAATACGCGCGGCGCGGCTTCGTGCGCTTCGCCGTCGAATCGTTGGCGACGGGAACCGTGATCGGCACGCTGGAGATGTTCCGTCGCGAAGCCGACGACTATTACGACGACTGCGGCATCCTGCGCGTCGATCTGGCCGTCGATTACGAACGCGAGGACGTCATCCGCGACCTCCTCGACCTCGTCTCCGCGCCGTTCATGACATTGTTCGGCTGCGCGAGGATTGCGACGAAGGCGCCGCTGTACGCGGTCGAACGCCGCGCCGCGCTTGCCGGCGCCGGCTACACCGCGCGCCGCCAGCCGCTGATCGGCCACGACGGCACGCACTACTACGACTACTGGGTGATGGAACGCGCGTAGGACGCATGTAATCATCGATGATGCGAAAACCGGCTGCATCGGCGTGTCGATGCCGTCGATATCGCCAGCGAGAGGGACAATCAAGGCACGACAAAAATCGAACGATACGGAAAAACGGGGGGGGATTGCGATGGGGAGATCGATGCGAGTAAGCGTGGCGGCGGCGTTGCTGACGGCGGCCGTCATGACGGCCGGAGGATGCGGGACAAGCGAAGCGCAGCGGAACGACGCCACACCGCCGGCTGCCTCCGCCACAGCGACGCAGGGTGCGGACGAGGAATACCATGTGCTGCCCGATTATCAGGTCAATCGGCTCAAAGACGAACTGCGGGACTTCCCGATGGAGGGCAAGACGATTGAGTTCGCCGGACCTGTGCCGAGCTACACGGAAACGAACGGCGCCCGCGCGCCGCAGACGATGCAGAACAGGACCGAGCTGGAGTTCAGCGCGAACAAGTCATACACGCTCGTCGCCATGTGCGCGGGCGAAGGTGGCGCGAACGTGGAATGGCAGCTCGGCGTGCAGTTCAACAGACAGCATCTCGAATGCAGGCCGTACAGCGGCACGCAGTACATGAACGCCGGCGTGGCGGACATGGGCGTGACCGGCATCGGCGCCGACTCGAGCACCGTCACGATCACGCCGGACGAGGGGACGAAGGCGGAGTTCGCCTACCGCATCGACGAATCGGATGCGCCGGTGCCGATCGTCGACGACGACGCCACGGCGAAGGACGCGACGCCGCAGTGAGGGAAAACGACGGAAGCGACAGCACGGGGAGAACACGGCACAGTGAGGGAAGGCGCGGCACGGTGAGGGACAAGACATCAACGAATAAGACATCAATGGATACGACGACGGCGGACGAAACGGTGGAACCGACGCCGCCGTGGAAGATCATCACGGTGATGACGGTCATCAGCGCGCTCACGGTGGCCGCGTACTGGCTGTGGCCGAAGCCGCTCGACACGTCGCACACGCAGCTCGAGATCTCCGCATCATCGAAATTCACACGCGCGCAGCTCGACGATCTTGTGCAGGCCGTGTACCGCGAGAGCGTGAGCATGAAGAGCTGCAGCGTCGACAAAGTCAAGTACGACGAGAAACAAAGCGAAGAGATCATCGACATGGAAATCGCAGACTACGACGAAGGACACGGCTCGGCGTTGGGCCGCGCCGCGCGCCAACACGGTCGCGACGGCGCGGCGGTCGTGTTCGTCGACATGACCTGCCGCGAACACGTGGACGACGAAGACCATATGGAGGAGTTCATGCTGCTGCCGCAGGCCGACGGCACACAGGCATGGGAACTGCAGGACCGCGGCAACGGCTGAGCGGACGGCGCGCGGCGTGCGCTCGCGCAGGACGGTCGGGCGCGGGCATAGAATGGACGGTTGTATCACAGCTGACGCAAGCAGCGGGAAGGTCGGAACGCATGGCAGACAAGAGCAGCATCCACGACGTCGAACGCGACATCATGAGCCGTCCGAGTGAGAGGAACACGACGAACCTCGATCTCAGACGGATGACGATGATCCTCGACTTGCTCGGCGATCCGCAGGATTCCTTCCGCGTCATCCACATCACCGGCACGAACGGCAAGGGCTCGACGGCGCGCATGGCCGAGGCGATCTGCCGTGCGTACGGCATGCGCACCGGCCTGTACACATCGCCGCACCTCGAACACGTCAACGAACGCATCGCGATCGACGGGCAGCGTCTGTCCGACGACGACTTCGTCGAGCTGTGGGACCAGGTCAAGGACTTCGTCGCGCTCGTCGACAGGAAGATGGATGAGGAAGGCGCGCCGCGCATGAGCTTCTTCGAAGTGCTCACGGCGATGGCGATCTGGAAGTTCGCGGACGCGCCGGTCGACGTCGCGATCGTCGAGGTCGGCATGGGCGGACGCTGGGACGCGACGAACGTGCTCGACGCGGACGCGGCGGTGATCGGGCCGATCGATATGGACCACATGGCATGGCTCGGCGACACCGTCGAGCAGATCGCCGAGGAGAAGGTCGGCATCATCAAGCCAGGCTGCACGGCGATCATCGGACGGCAACCGCATGAGGACGAGGTCATGCCGATCATCGAGCAGGCGGCCGCGGAGAACCATGCGACGCTCGTGCGTGACGGCGTGGAGGCGGAAGTCGTCTCTCGCATGGCCGCCGTCGGCGGACAGGTGGTCACATTACGCACGCCGAACGGCACCTACGCAGACGTGCCGCTCGACAAGTTCGGCGAACATCAGGCGCATAACGCGCTCGCGGCGCTGTGCGCGGCCGAGGTCGTCATCCCCGTCACCGGCGCGCTCGACGGTGATCTGGTGGCCGAGGCGCTGAGCTCGGTCAAGGTTCCGGGGCGCATCGAACAGGTGAGGAACTCACCGACGATCATCATCGACGGCGGCCACAACGTCAACGCAGCCGAGGCGTTGCGCGCGGCGATCGAGGAGAACTACGACCTCACGCAGCTCGTCGCCGTCGTCGCGATGATGGAGGACAAGCAGGTCGAGGAGTATCTCGGCGTGCTCGAGCCGATCGTCAGCGAGATCATCGTCACCGAGAACTCGTGGAAGGACCGTGTGATGCCGGCGGACAAGCTCGCCGAGATCGCGCGCGACGTGTTCGGGCCGGAACGCGTCACCTGCATCCCGTCGCTGCCGGACGCCATCCAGGAGGCCGTCAACCGTGTGGACGCCGACGACGAACTCGGCGTCGGCTACGGGCATGGCGTGCTCATCTGCGGCAGCTTCGTCACGGCCGGCGACGCGCGCATGCTGCTCAAGGAATCGATCCATCCGGATCTGCAGAAGCCGAAGGAGGAGCGCGTGCATCAGGTCGCGGTGACGCCGCAGGCGTGCGATGCGGACACCTCGCGGCAGAATGCGGCTGCCGCGACTGCGGCGGAGGGCGATGCCGAGATGGACGCCGCCGAGCGCGAATACGAGTCCGATGCGGACACCGACTTCGACGTCTTCGACGTGCGCGGCATCATCGGCGCGGACGATGACGGTGATGATGAGGATGGCGAAGGCGGCGAGGATAGCGCAGCCGGCGACGGAAGTGGCGCGGCCGGCAACTGATCCAGTCGCCGTGGAACGCCGTTGGCGGCGTGTATGACGGCGTTCCGTTGGTGAGCTTACCCACAGCATGCCGTTGCGAGGCACCGTGGACAGGGTGACGAACGGCATTCTGTAGGTGTGCTTACGCATAGAATGCCGTCAGACGGATAAATAAAAACGGTGGAGGTCGGCGACTATGGGCAGTCGCCGACCTCCACCGTTCGCAAATACGAGTAGGGTGGCCGCACTACTCGGCGGAGTCCTCATTCTGCGCGATGTCGGGCTTTTCGGCCTGTGACGCCTGCCTCACATCCGGCTGCGCCGTTGTCGCGTCTGCCGCCTGCGTGTGGGTCTGTGCCTGCTGCGTCGTCGGCTGCGGTTGGGCAGACGCATCCTGCTGTTTCGCATCAGCCCGTACCGCCCTCACCTCTTCCGTCGGCGCCTGAGGCTGTTTCGCATCAGCCTTCGCCGGCGCCGTCTGCTGCGGCTTCGCCGATTGCCTCTGCGTCTGCTGCCCCTTCGTCGGTTGCGCCTGCTTCTGCTGCGCCTGCGCTTCAGCCTGCGCCTTCCTGGCGGCCTCACGCTGCTCGGCCTTCTCCGCGTTGCCGTGCTTCTTCGGGCGCAGTGCGCGCCGCACGTCCTGCAGCAGCCGCAGCGACCGGTAGAGCAGCTTCTTGATCGGGACGTCGCGTCCGGCGGCGATCGTCGTCGTATCGTCGGCGAACTTCGTCTTGAACTCGTTGAGGGATTTGAGCGACGGTGCGAAATCGTTGCCGATGCCCATCAGATCGAGCTTCTCATAGCCCATCTGGCCGAGGGTGCACGCGACCGTGTACAGCAGCTTGTCCGGCACATGCTGCCGCTTGACGGACGTGAGCATCGACGCGTAGTAGTAGACGCCGGTCTTGCCCTGCAGCGTGACGATCGTCCATGCGACGACCTTTCCGTCGATACGTGCGCCGAACACGCGGCAGTGATCGGGGCCGAGCGCCTTGATCATGTCCGTGTAGTCGCTCATCGGCGCCGGTGTGAAGCCGTCGCGCCGCGCCGTCTCCACCATGACCGCGTAGTAGTCGGCGAAATCCTTCGTCGCGATCTCGGTCTCGTCCGCGCACACCGCCGGCGACTCGCGCAGCGCCTTGCGCACGTCGCGCCGGCCGCGCTTCTTCATGCGTGCGAGGAGCGCCTCGTCGCCGCCGGTGATGTCGAGCACGACCGTTTCGTTGTACGGCACCGTCGACAGCACCGGATAGGTTCCCTTGTCCGACCATGTGTCGATGCGCAGGAACGCGACGTGCTTGTCATGCGTCCTGACGAAGTCGACGAGTTCGGCGATGACCGCCTGTTCGAGCCGCTCGTCCGGCTTGCTCTTCCAGACCGGACCGTGCACCGAACGCAGGTAGTGGTAGCCGTGCGTCTCCATGTCGATCAGCGAGACGACGGCGACGATGGCGTTGCCGTCGCGGATGATCAGGCATCCCCATGGCGTGCGGCCCTCGACGCCGGTCTGGAAATCAGCCCATACCGACGTCTGCTCGATCGGCAGTTCGATGCCGTTGGCGTCGGCCTCGCGTTCCATCGCCTGCGGGCTGACGCGTTCGATCGTGATCATGATGTCCTTTCGTTCCTTGGCGTCCCTTATTCTATGCGTTCGATGCGCGCGTCCTGCGCGTTCAGCCGAACAGACGCCTGATGATGCTCGAATCGCCCTCGTACGGCACATGCCTGTTGTGCATCTTGATCCAGCGTTCGTCGCCCTTGCCGATGAGCAGCAGCACGTCGAAGCCGTCATGCTCGCGCGCCTCGGCGACGACGTCCTCGACGGCGGCCGCGCGGTCGATGATGATCGACGCGTCGACGTCCGGATTCGCCACATGGCCGAGCATCTGCTCGGCGATCGCCATCGGATCCTCGGTGTTCGTGTCCTCGGTGGTGAGCACGATGCGCTGCACGCGGTCCTGCGCGGCCTCGATGATCTCCTTGCGCCGGTCGATCGCCTTGTCGCCGGCCGATCCGGTGAGCAGCGTGATCCGCGGGCGCCGCGCGCCGTATTTGCGCGTCACGAAGTCGAGCAGCGCGTTGACGGAGGCGTAGTTGTGCGCGTAGTCGACGATGGCGACCGTGTCCGAGCGCGGATCGACCGTCTCCTCCATCCTTCCGGCGATGCGTACGTTGGCCATCGATTGCAGGGCGCGCGGATCGTGGATGTCGATGCCGACGATTTGCGCGAGCGCGAGCGCCGCGCAGGCGTTCGCGTAGTTGAAGTCGCCTTCGAGCGCGAGGCTCAGTTCGCCGATCGGCTGACCTTGCGTGAACATGAAGGTCGTATGCGTGTCGTCGATCGGCCGCGCGGTGATGTCGGCGGTCGCCTCGTCGATCGAGAACGTCGTGACCGGCACGTTCGCGATCGACGCGTCCTCGGCGACGAGCCCCGCGTAGTCGCCGGGGACGCCGAGCACGAGCGCGCGCGTGTTGCGCACGATCTGGCGCTTGCAGTGCAGGTAGTCCTCGAAGGAGGGGTGTTCGATCGGGCTGATGTGGTCGGGGGAGATGTTGAGGAACGCGGCCGCGTCGAAGGTCAGGCCGTAGACGCGGTTGACCTTGTACGCCTGCGAGGAGACCTCCATGACGAGGTAGCGCATGCCGTTGTCGACCGCCTCGCGCATCATGCGGGCCGCATCGAGCGATTCCGGCGTCGTCAGGTCGGATTCGACGTAGTGCATGCCGTCGACGCAGTTGTCGACCGATGAGAACAACGCGCATTTGTTGCCGCTCATCGCGTTGATGATCGCGTGCGTGAAATACGAGGTCGTCGTCTTGCCTTTCGTGCCGGTGATGCCGATGAGCCTGAGCTCGCGTTCCGGATAGTCGTAGAAGGCCTGCGCGAGCAGGCTGAGCGCCTTGGTCGCGTCGTTGACGATGAGGCCGGGGGCGCGGGTCATGCCGCTGTAGTCGTGTTCGGCGACGTAGGCGGCCATGCCGTGCTCGTCGGCGTCGGCGAGGTATTCGGCCTTGAAGTTGCCCTTGCAGCACATGAGCGTGCGCGGCTTGATCTGCTTGGAATCGTAGGTGATATGCGCGAAGGGGACGTCGGAATCGGGCACCGTGGACGCGAAGTCGGTCCAGCGGTCCGGTGTGATGATCTCCCGCAGCAGGTCGTGCTCGCCCAGCAGTGCGGCTGCGGATTGCAATGTCAACGTCATGGCTCATGCGCTCCTTGAGGTACCCGGTGATGTCGTCCAAGCATTCTACCGCGCGGCTTGCATCGACCCGGCGGCGCGTGTGGCCGGCATGTAACGCCGTGGGCTTGAGCGCGTGCGATTGCGTACAATGGGAGGCGTGAGCGAACAAGAGACGAAAGCCGAGACGATGGAGGCCAAGCGCGCGCGCTTCGAGAAGCTCGCGATGCCCGCCGTCAACGCGCTCTACCGTCAGGCGATGAAATTCACCAACAATCCGGAGGATGCGCAGGATCTCGTCCAGGACACCTTCGAACGCGGCTTCAAGGCCTTCGACTCGTTCAAGCCGGGATCGAACTTCGAGGCGTGGATGACGACGATCGAGCGCAACGCCTTCTTCAACCAGTATGCGAAGGCGAAGCGCCGTCCGCAGCGGGCGAACGACTCGACCGGCGAATACGACGACTGGGACATCTACGCCGCGTCGGAACACGCCTCGCAGGGGCTGCGCTCGGCGGAGCAGGAGTATCTCGAGGCCTTCGCGCCCGAGGAGATCATGGCGGCGCTCAACAAGCTGCCCGAGGAACGCCGGCAGGTGTTCATCGATGCGGCGATCGACGGCAAGTCGTACCAGCAGGTCGCCGATGAGCAGGGCATCAAAATTGGCACCGTCATGAGCCGGCTCAACCGCGCGCGTACGCAGCTGCGCAAGGAGCTCGCCGAATACGCGGCGGCGCGCGGCTACGGCAACGGCTCGACGCCGGTGCGCGGCCGCCGCCACAAGCCGGCCGCCGACGTCGTCGCCGTCGTCAGCGGAAATAAAAAGACGTCGAAGACCGTTGAATCTGATGGCGACCACGAACTCGTGGACAATACGGCGAAGGGCGGTGCGCGATGAGCGCGGATGAACGGCCCGGACAGGAACGACTGGGAAACGACGAGATGAACGAAGCGAACAAGGAAGCGGCCGGCGGCGACTGCTTCGATCCGGACACCTGCTGCGACCGCTACGAGCAGATGATGATCCGCGCGATGCGCGCGGTGCTGCGGCCCGAGGAGGCGCCGGAATGCCTCTACGAGAAGCTCAGGATGACGCTCGACGCGTGCTGCGGGCACGCCCATGTGACGCATACGGTCGTCACGCACGCCGTCGTGCGCCATCATGGCGCCGACGGGCAGTGAGCGGCCAGACCTCGCGAAACGGCTGTCGGATATGCGAAGGCCCCTTGGAAACCTTGGTTTCCAAGGGGCCTGCACGTTGCTCAGGCCGAAGCCGGCGAATCAGGCGTTTGGCCTTTTGCCGTGGTTCGCAGCCTTTTTACGACGAGCCTTACGCTTGCGTCCGCGCATTCCCATGATGGACTCCTTTGGATAGAACAATCAATGCTAGCCTTGATTAGCCTACAGGATTATCGCATGGCGTGCCGACGTGGCCGCCCGCTCAGTCGCGCACGCCGATGAACAGATGCGTCTCGCTCGTCTGCCCCGGCTCGATGCGGATCAGGTCGATGGCGGTGTTGAACGCGTTCGCGTACGCCGTCTGCGGTTCGACGGCGACGCCGGCGGGGCGGATGTCCGCCGGGAAGCCGGTGCCGGTGCAGATCTGGAACGATGTGATCGTCTCGTCGCCTCCAACGGCGACACATATGCCGTCCGCCCGCGTCAGCGTCGCCGTCGCGTCGCCGTGCGCGTCATGGCGCACGTCGGTGAGCGCGTCGTCGTACGGCTGCCCGTCGAGCGCGCGCGGCGCGCGGAAGTCGAACTTCGTGCCGTCGACCGGCTCGGTGCCGACCGGGATGAGGTTCTTGTCGACGCGGACATGGGTGTCGGCATCCACTTCGAGCGTGCACTGCGCGTTGTGCGCGTCGATCTCGTCGCCGTGGCCGTCGAGGCCGTTGGCGATCCACGGATGGATCGCCAACGCCCATGGCGCCGCCTGATCGGAGCGGTTGTGCGCACGCACGAGGATGTGCAGGCCGTCGTCGTCGAGCGTGTAGGTCACGGTGACGACCAAGTCGAAGGGGTAGTAGGCCACCGGCGGCATGCGCCACGAGAGCGTCGCCTCGCGTTCGGTGAGCCGTTCGAGACGCCAGTACCGGTCCTTCGCGAAGCCGTGGATCGCGTTGTCGCGGTCCGGTTCGTTGATCGGCAGCTGGTAGTCGACGCCGTCGAAGGCGTAACGGCCGGCGGCGATGCGGTTGGGGAACGGGATGAGCAGCTGCCCTTCGCAGCATGCGGCGATGTCGTTCGCGCCGAGAGGGACGGTCACGTGCACGCCGTCGCAGGTCAGCACGCGCAGCGTCGCGCCGAGCTCGGCGATGACGGCGCGGTACCGTCCGTGTTCGATCGTGTACTGGTCGCCGGTGCGCGGCGGCATCGTGGTCGTCAATGACATGGCATGCTCCCTTGGTTGCCTGGGACGGTGCGGATCCGCATGTGCGGCCGCCATCGCCCCGGAGGGTGGATGGTTCACCGGGTCTATCATAGTCGTCCTCGTCGGTGGATGCGGCGCGCCCGCGCGTATGCCTGCATGTGGACACCGGCGCGCGCGAGGGACGCGGATGCCGGGAGCGGGAAGGCGTTGCGGCGTGCATATGGTTTGGTATCGTGGGGAGTCTGCCGACACAGGGAGGGCGCATATGGCACGACGCATCATTCTGGCGAATCCGCGCGGATTCTGCGCGGGGGTGGACCGCGCGATCCAGACGGTCGACACGATCCTCAGGACCGCGCACGGACCGCGGGAGGACGGGCTGCCGCCGGTCTACGTGCGCCGTCAGATCGTGCACAACCGGCATGTCGTCGAACAGCTCGCCTCCCGCGGCGCCGTCTTCGTCGAGGAGCTCGACGAGATCCCGGACGAGGCGGCGGCCGCCGGCGTTCCGGTCGTGTTTTCGGCGCACGGCGTATCCCCGGCCGTGCAGCGCGAGGCGGACCGGCGCGGGCTGGCCGTCATCGACGCGACGTGCCCGCTTGTGGGCAAGGTGCACCGCGAGGTGCTGCGCTTCGTGCGTGAGGGGTATGAGATCGTCTACATCGGCCACGACGGCCATGACGAGGCCGTCGGCGTCGTAGGCGAGTCGCCGGAGCATGTGCATCTGATCGAGCACGCCGTCGCCGTCGACGGCCTCACGTTCACTCCGGACGCGAAACTCGTGCTGCTCACGCAGACGACGCTCAGCGTCGACGAGACGGCGGATGTCATCGCCGAGCTGCAGCGGCGCTTCCCATGGATCGAGCTGCCGCCGAGTTCGGACATCTGCTATGCGACGTCGAACCGGCAGGAGGCCGTCAAGCTCGTCGCGCAGCGGGCGGACTGCATGGTCGTCGTCGGTTCGGCGAACTCGTCGAACTCGGTGCGGCTGATGGAGGTCGCGAACGAGGCGCTCGGCGCGCGCGGAGACGCGCATCGCGTCGACGACGCCGCCGAGATGGATCCGGCGTGGTTCGACGGCGTCGAAACCGTCGGCGTCTCCTCGGGCGCCTCGGTTCCCGACGAGCTCGTCGTCGGCGTCGTCGAACGGCTGCAGAAACTCGGTTTCAGCGAGGTCGACACCGTCGAGACGATCCGGGAGAACATGCACTTCGTGCTGCCGAAGGAGCTGCGCGCGCAGCGGTGAGTCGCTTGTGCGGCTGCGCGCGCAGCATCGCATAGGCGTTCGGTGCGGTTCAGTACGATTTGTTCGTCGTGCCGATCGGCGCGACGGTCGCGTCGAGCACATCGGCCAGGTCGTGCGGATCGACGCCGAGGCTCAGGCCGCGTCTGCCGCCGGAGACGAGGATGACGTCGAAGTCCATCGCCGAGGCGTCGAGCACGGTCCTGTGCCGCGTCTTCTGACCGAGCGGGGAGATGCCGCCGACGACGTAGCCGCTTTCGCGCATCGCGACCTTCGGATCGGCCATCTCCGCCTTCTTCGCGCCGACGGCGTGCGCGAGCTCCTTGAGGCTCATGTGGCCGTTGACCGGCACGACGCCGATGACGCGCTCGTCGCCGGTGTCCGCCATCAGCGTCTTGAACACCTGCCGTTCGTCGTAGCCGAGCTTGCGCGCCGCCTCGAGGCCGTATCCCTCCGCGTCGTCGTTGCTGTGTTCGTATTCATGGATCGTGAACGCGACGCCCGCCTGCTCCAACTGCGCGATCGCCGGCGTCGCGGCCGCCTTATGCTTCTTCTTGCCCATGCGCACCAGTGTAGGACCGGCGCACGGCAACGGAGAAGGGGCTTCCCGCATCAGCGAAAAGCCCCTTCTCGTCAACGATGCCGTTCAGTGGGCATCATCGCCGGTTCACTCGGAGATCTCGGCGAAGTACTCGAGCGTGCGCACCATGTTCGACGTGAAGCCGTACTCGTTGTCGTAGAAGGCAACGGTGCGGGCCATCGTCACGCCGTCGACGGTGTTGACGTCGGTCTGCGTCGGATCGAAGACGCCGCCGTGGGTGTCGCCGACGATGTCGCCGGAGACGATCTCGTCATCGTTGTAGCCGTAGTAGGCGCAATCCTCGAACGCGTCCTTGAACGCGGCGTTGATCTCGTCGACGGTCGCGTCCTTGTCGAGGACGGTGAACAGCTCGGTGATCGAGCCGTCCGGGACCTGCACGCGCTGGGCGTGGCCCTGCAGCTTGCCGTTGACCTCGGGGACGACCTTGCCGATCGCCTTCGCGGCGCCGGTCGAATGCGGGATTGTGTTGATCGCGGCGGCGCGCAGCGCACGGCCGCTCTTGTTGCCGCGCGGGCCGTCCAGGATCATCTGGGTGCCGGTGTAGGCGTGGATCGTGGTCATGAAGCCGGCCTTGATGCCCCACTTGTCGTTGAGCAGCTTGACCATCGCGGCCATCGAGTTGGTCGTGCAGGAGCCTGCGGAGACGATGTTGTCGTCCTTCTTGAGGATGTCGTGGTTGACGCCGAAGACGACGGTCGGGGTGGTCTCGTCCTTCGCCGGGGCGGAGATGAGGACCTTCTTGGCGCCGGCGTCCAGATGGGCCTGGGACTTCTCGGCGGAGGTGTAGAAGCCGGTGCACTCGAGCACGAACTCGACGCCGTCGTTGGCGACCCACTTGAGGTCGCGAGCGTCGCGCTCGGCGTAGACCGGGTATTCCTTGCCATCGACGACGATGGCGGTGTCGGTGGCCTTGACGTCGACCGGGGTGCCGTCGACGTGCTTGAAGACGCCGTGGGTGCTGTCGTACTTGAGCAGGTAGGCGAGAGCGGCCGGCGAGGTCAGGTCGTTGATCGCGGTGACCTCGATGTCGGCGGCTTCGCCGCCCTTCTCCTGCAGCTCGAAGATGCGGCGGAACGCGAGGCGGCCGATGCGGCCGAAGCCGTTGATACCAATCTTAACTGTCATGTAGTTTCTCCCTTGGGGACAGCTTCAGGGCGTTCGCACGCCCCTCGGCTTGGTTAACCAACACCTTCACTGTAGTGGCTTTGCTTGACTTAGACCATTCCTCGCGCGCGCCGGCAAAGCGTTGCGATTGCTTGCAAACGTATGCACGCCGTGCCGTGCGCGGCCGCCGCCGACGTACGGGCGCCGTCAGCGCCTGACGAGCGCGGACGTGACCTGCGCCGACGGCGCGCCGAGGTCGCCGTGCGCCCG
>NZ_MVOG01000018.1 GCF_002286915.1 Bifidobacterium italicum
GTCGGCTCGTCGCATCCTGGGGCTGGAGCAGGTCCCAAGGGTTCGGCTGTTCGCCGATTAAAGCGGCACGCGAGCTGGGTTCAGAACGTCGTGAGACAGTTTGGTCTCTATCCTCTGCGCTCGTTGGAATCCTGAGGAGGCCTGCCCATAGTACGAGAGGACCTGGGTGGACGAACCTCTGGTATGCCGGTTGTCGCGCCAGCGGCACGGCCGGTTGGCTACGTTCGGGAGGGATAACCGCTGAAAGCATCTAAGCGGGAAGCCCGCTCCAAGATAAGGATTCCTGACCACCCTCCGGGGTGGTGACAGACCCCACATGAGACCATGTGGTCGATAGACCGGACGTGGAAGCCCCGCAAGGGGTGGAGCCGACCGGCACTAACGGTCGAAAACGNCCCCCCGCCACGACGCCCCGCGCACCACACGCGACCGGGACACGCGACTGGAGGATCCACACGAACCAAGCATCAACACGCAAACAACGAACCATCGTTCCCGCAGCACGAACACCTGCGCCCGCGTCCACCATCCGGTCCCCAAACCAACCACCAACCCCCACACGGGGGTGAACATGAATAACAGAACACAGTCTTGCGGCGGTCACAGCCCAGGGGAGACGCCCGGTCCCATTCCGAACCCGGAAGCTAAGACCTGGCACGGCGATGGTACTGCACCCGACAGGGTGTGGGAGAGTAGCACGCCGCCGCACCCACACTTCACCCAGAGAGCCCACCCAACAGTGGGCTCTCCTCATATCCAGCCCAATACCAGAAAACGGCCACCCATCTCAACCGGGGCAATCCTTCCGCACCCAACCGCCAATCATGGCACCGATGGCGTACCGGTTCGCTGGCATCGAACGCCAAGTTCCGAATCGATGCCGATCGGCTCCACGGACCCCATCGTATTCGAGGCGGGGTCATCTGTCATTCCCCGTGCACACGCCACACTTCGGCGTCCGAATCGTGTTCCCCTAAGCGCAGGAATGATCCGTACCCGACCTGCGGGCAACAAAATCCCCACCGGCCTCTGGCCGATGAGGAAAGACTATGCTAGACTTGAAGTTGTGGAGGGTCCCGTGCGACCGGCTTTCAAGACCGGAACATCAGTCAAGGGAGTGCCCTCCGTACTTTTTCGGTTACTCAAACAGTAGTATTCGTCGGAACCCCCGGCGATCACCTACCCACAGCTCCTTCACCGTTGCGTTTTGGCGCCTTTTGTTGTATGTGGATAACTGATACTGCAATTTGTCCGAGAGGGGCACCGCGTCGCCGAAGTCAATGACAAACACACTCTTCTCGGCATGCTGTGTAATCGCTCCCTCTACGTTTGTCCCACCCACGCGGGATCCAGCGCTGTTCTTGCGCATGGCTTTCTGAAGCTGGTTTGCTCCGCACACGCGGGGATGAGGCCCCATAAAACTGTTTGGCCACTGCTCTCTTTGTTTATCCTGCACAGTGGGGGATGATCGGACGATCGCTATGATGAAGGCCTCGGACATATCCTGTCCGAGGCCTTCATCATATGTGCCGCACGCCGGTGCGTGGGGATTAGCTCTGGGGGAGGACGGCGGCGTCGCAGGAGATGTAACGGCGCTGCCATTCAAGGCACTGGTATGTCTGCGTCGCATCCGAAAGCGCCCGATGCTCCTCGATGTCGGCGATGCCGTACCGCTGGATCAGATCGACGAGACGATGCCGCTCCGAGGGGAACAGATGCTTGTCGATCGTCATCGTGTCCAGCGTCGGACGCATGAAATTGTTCGTGAAGCCCAGAATGCGGTGCTCGGCCTCGGCGAGGAAGCCCATGTCGAAACGGATGTTGTGGCCGATGACGACGTCGTCCTCGAGGAAATCGATGAACGGGCCGAGCACGTCCTCGAGCGTCGGCATGCCCTCGACCATCTCGTTGGTGATGCCGGTCAGGCGCGTGATGTTTGGCGTGATGAGCGTGCCCGGATTGACGAGCTGATCGAAGGTGCCGACGATCCTGCCGTTGCGGATCTTCACCGCGCCGATCTCGGTGATGCGATCACGCTGCGCGCTCAGTCCGGTCGTCTCCAGATCGAGCGCCGTGTAATCCTTCGGTAGGCGTTCGGCTGGCCGAATGGCTACGGACATCGTGATTCCTCTCTGATATCGAACGCATCGGAGACCTTCCCGTCGACTGCCCTGTACGGGGATCGGTCATGCGCTGCTCCCATGTTGTTTCCAGTGCCGAGTCTAACGCATGGCCGCCGGGGACGCGGCACGCGTCCCGGTTTATTCGCAAGGTGTTCGCAATTGCCGAAGGCGTGGACACGGCCGTCCCGTCCTGCGGGAGCGGATGTCCGGCATCCGGCTGCCCTCTCGTCAACGGCTATCCTAGTATCGGGAACTGCGCCGTGATCGTGTGCCCGTGGTCCATGTACGACGTCGTCTCCTCCATCGCCTTGCGGATGTTGCTCGCCGTGATGTCATAGGCCTCGTCGCGATCCTCGCCGTCGGCCTGACGACCGAGCCGCAGCCGCATCTGATACCACATCGCGTTGCCGTGCGCCGAGGCGCTCGGACCTTCGTTGACGAAACCGAACCCCTGATAGAATCCGATGAGCTTCTCCTTGCAGGCGAGCACGATGCCGGCGCGGTGGGCGATCGCCGAATCGAGGATGACGCGACGCATCAGATAGGCCGCGCAGCCGCGATGCTGGTACACGGGTGCCGTGTCGACGCCGAGGATCATCTGCCAGGAGCCTTCCTCGTCATGCAGGTCGGCCTGCTCGTACATCGCGTCGGTCAGGTCGGCGTCGTCGGTCGTCATGCCGTTGATGAAGCTGACGAGCATGCCGTCGGAGAGATGCGCCGGGAAACAGGCGTCCGATGCGTCGGCGTCCGGGTTGACAAGCAGCCAGAAATGCTCCGGATACGTCTCGATGCGATTCGCGAGCCTTTCGATGTCCGCGGCCTCCTTGGGCGGGAAGCACGCCGATTCGATACTGGCAAGCGCATCGAGGTCGTCCAAAGTTGCATGACGCACAAACATAGGCATCATCGTCTCTCAAGGCATAGTCAAAAGACGGCCCGGAGCGCCCGTGTTCTGCGTGGACGAACACGGGCGCCGGGTAGCTGCTTGCCGCCGCCGGCGTTTTCGACGCTGTGAGGAAAACCCCGTCGTGCGGGGAACCGGCCACGGGCCGGTGCGCTATATTACACGTAGAACGGTCATGCCCCGCCACGGGAGGACCGGTGCGTCACGCGCATCCGCCGCGCTGGGCGCACGCCACCGTCGCGGTATGTGGGCATGACGCCGGAAGCGTGAGAACGCCACCAATATGAAGGAGCATGGAATCATGTCCGGGAACGTACAAGGCACAGGGCGATCCGCCGTCAAGACGGGGGAGACGGGCAAGATCGACGGCTCCCAGGCGACCGCGACGAAATCGGTCGTCAAACGAACGCTGACGACGAAGGACCTCATCGTCTTCGGCATGATCTTCATGGTGCCGATCGCGCCGTTCTCGATCATCGCGTCGGTCGCCTCCGTCTCCCACGGCATGCCGGCGATCGCCTACCTCATCGCGATGGTCGCGATGCTGTTCACGGCGCTGTCCTTCGGCATGATGGTGCCGCTGTTCCCGTCAAGCGGCAGCATCTACATCTACGCGTCGCATGAGATGAACGATGGCGTCGGCTTCATCGTCGGATGGCTGATGATCCTGCAGTATCTGATCACGCCGGCGATCATGCTGCTCATGGCGGCGAACGCGCTGCATGAGTATCTGCCGCATGTGCCAGTGTGGGCGTGGTGCGTCGGCTTCCTCGTCATCATCACGGCGATCGCGATGCGCGGCATGGGCGCCACCGTCCTCGTCGACAAGCTCGCGCTCGCCGCCGAGCTCATCGTGCTCGCGCTGTTCTTCGTGTTCGGCGTCATCTACGTATGCCGCCATCCGGAGACCGCGCACTTCTCGGGCACCGCGTTCTTCAACCCCGGCAAGTTCGACATGGGCGCGATGATGAGCGCCGTCTCGCTGTGCGCGCTGTCCTATGTCGGCTTCGGCTCGATCGTCACGCTCGACGACCAATGCGTGCGCCCGAAGAAGGCGCCGGGCAAGGCGATGATCGTCATCGTCCTCATCCTCGGCTTCCTGTACATGTCGATGAGCTTCCTGACGATGTGCATGGATCCGTCCGGCAACATCCTGCAGGCGAACCAGAACAGCGGCTTCTACCAGGTGGCCGGACTCGCCGGCAAGTGGCTCGGCGTCGTCTGCGCCGTCGCGAACGCGCTCGCGCTGGGCCTGTTCACGTCGCTGTCCGGCATGACGGCGATCTCGAGCCTCATGTACACGATGGCCGTCGATGGCGGCCTGCCGAAGTTCCTCGCGAAGTTCGACAAGAAGACGAACGTGCCGGTCGGCGCCACGCTGTTCACGGCGGTCGTCAACCTCGTGCTCATCTTCGTGTTCATCCTCCTGGGCCAGAACACGGCGGCGAAGGTGAGCAACTTCGGAGCGCTGTCCACCTACTGCATGCTCAACATCGTCGTCATCTGGGGATTGGGCATCAAGGCGCGCGGCTATCATGGCCGCTCGTTCTGGCGTACGATCCTGTGTCCGCTCATCGGCGCGATCGTGACCTTCGTCATCTTCATCTCGCTCGGCTGGACCGTGTGGATCATCGGCCTGATCTGGACGGCGCTCGGCATCGCCTATTACCTTGTATGGACGAAGGGGATGCATCGCACGATGGACCTCGAACGCAAGGTCGCCTGACCGTATCCCTCCATGTTCGGCAAGCGCCGCCACGATATTACCGTCGTGGCGGCGCTTGTTTTTTCTGATTGATTGGCGCGTTCGCACGCATGTTGAGCAGTGTATCGATTTTTGCTATAGCGACGCCGCCGTTTCGGCTTGCGAAGTGCCGTACAGTGTGACACGCAGGCACAACAGAGGGTCTGCATACCGCAAACAATACGTTCGAATACGCGAAACATATTAAGGAGGGACGGCACATGAAATACGCGATCCTTGGAGCCGGCGGCATGGGCATCCAGTACGGCGTGCTGCTGCAGGAGCATGCGCACGCCGACGTCGACTTCATCGACGCGTGGACGCCGAACGTCGAACGGATACTCGCACAGGGCGGCGCGTATGTGTCACAGGACGGCGAAGGACGCCGTCTGGTGCCGATCGACGTGTACTACCCCGAGGAGTACGACGGAGACCCCGATGTGTGGATCGTCTTCGTCAAACAGCACCAGCTGCCGGGCCTCCTCGAACGCATCAGCGGACATATCCGCCCGCACCAGCATGTGTTCTCGGCGATGAACGGCTACGGCCACTTCGAACATCTCGCCGAATACTTCGCGAAGGACCACATCTACGGCGGCACGGCGCTCATCGGCGCGTACGTCTACGGTCCCGGCGACTTCAACTTCACCGGCGGCGCCCACGCGAAGGCGATGCATATGTGCGCGTACGACGGCCACGATGCGGCCGACGACCCCGTCGAACTCGCGTTGTACCGCGATTTCCAAGCGGCGACGCTCAATCCGACGATCGTGACGCATTTCCTCGGCATGTGCTTCGCGAAGATCGTGTTCAACTCGGTGCTCAACACGTTGTGCACGATGTACGAGATCCGCTTCGGCGAATTCGCCGAACATCCAAGCGCCCCGGTCCTGACACGGCGGCTCGTCGACGAAGCGTACACGGCGGCGGAACACGCCGGCATCACGCTGCTCGGCACGAGGGAAAGCGAGGTGGAGACGATAATGCATACGGCCGCGGTCGCGCACCCTTTGCATTATCCGTCGATGTACCAAGACCTCACGAGGTGCCGTCCGACCGAGGTCGACTACATCAACGGCTACATCGCGCGCCTTGGACGCAAACACGGCGCGCCGTGCCCGCTCCATGAGTTCGTGACGCACGAAGTGCATCTCGCCGAGCATGCGTTCGCGATCCACCATCCCGACATCGCCGAACTACAGGCGGTCGACGGGCGCTGAGCGACCCCGAAGACCTCAGGAAACCAGCATTCATGACGACCCTTCCGCGGTGCACATCGCGCAGGGCCTTGGACGAACGCGTCCACAACCAAGTGTGAAACATATCGTGAAACACAACGATTCCACTTTCGAGATCGATTCATGCACACCATCACCATCGGTGACAGCAATCAAGGAGACGACAACGATCATGACGACGAAACAGCATATCCACACGATCATCCGCACGGCGGCCGCTGTGCTCGCCGGCGCGGTCATCATCGCGAACGGCGCGTGCGGCGGCGCGCGCAGCGCATCGGCCGAGCAGATCCCGACGCCGAAGGACGGCGAGACGACGGCGATCACGGTCGGCGTATGCCCCGGACCGTACGGGGAGATGATCGACGAGGTCATCGCACCGCTCCTCAAGGATGACGGATACGAACTGACGACGAAGACCTTCAACGACTACGTGCAGCCGGACAAGGCGCTCGCAAGCGGCAAGATCGACGCGAACCTGATGCAGCACGGCAACTACCTGAAGAAGTTCAGCGCCGACAACGACCTCGACCTCATCTCGCTCGGACAGACGCCGACGCTCGGTCTCGGCATCTATTCGAACAAATTCACGTCGATCGACGACATCGCCGACGGCGCGAGCGTCGCGGTCGCGAACGACGGGTCGAACCTCGCGCGCAGCCTCGGCGTCCTCGAACAGAACAAGCTCGTGACACTCAAGGACGGCGTCGACGCGACGAAGGCATCGGTCAACGACATCGCCGACAACCCCAGGCACCTCAACATCAAACCGATCGACGCGGCACAGCTCGCGCGTTCGCTCGACACCGTCGACGCCGCGCTCGTGCCCGGCAACTATTCGTGGGCGGCCGGACTCGACCCGAAGGACGCGCTCGCGCTCGAACGGCAGGACGACGGCGTCATCGAGGTGTTCGCGATCGCAGGCGCGAACAAGGACACGCATTTCGCGAAGACCGTCACGGAACTGCTCGGCAGCGACGAATTCAAGAGCGCGATCGCCGCGAGCAGATTCAAGGACTTCGGCAAGCCGGCGAGCTGGAACGAGTAAGGGGAGACGATGGCGGACATCATCACATTGGACGACGTCTCAGTCGTCTTCGAAAGCGACGGACGCCCCGTCGAAGCGGTCAGCCACGCGACCGTGCACGTCGAGGAAGGCGAGATCTTCGGCATCGTCGGCTTCTCGGGGGCGGGCAAATCGACGCTCGTGCGCACGATCAACCTCCTCGAACGCCCGACATCCGGACATGTCATCATCGACGGGCGCGACGTGACCGCGTTGCGCGGCGCGGCGCTGCGCGAACTGCGCAGCGGCATCGGCTTCGTCTTCCAAAGCTTCAACCTCATCGACAACGTGACCGTCGCGCAGAACATCGCGTTCGCGCTCAAGGCGGCGCATGTGCCGAAGGCGCGGCGCCGGGCGCGCATCGAGGAGCTGCTCAGGCTCGTCGGGCTTGAGGAGAAGATCGACAGCTACCCGTCGCAGCTTTCCGGAGGGCAGAAACAGCGCGTATCGATCGCACGCGCCCTCGCGAACCATCCGCGCATCCTGCTGTGCGACGAGGCGACGAGCGCGCTCGACCTGGAGACGACCGAGGAGATCCTCGCGCTGCTCAAGCGCATCAACGCCGAGCTCGGCGTCACGATCGTCTTCATCACGCACCAGTTCGACGTCGCGAAGGCGATCTTCGACCACGTCGCCGTCATGGAGCACGGCGTCATCGTCGAACAGGGCACGACATTCGACGTGTTCGGCTCACCGCGCCACGAGACGACGCGCGCGCTCGTCGAACGCTACCTCGGCGTCGCGATCCCGAAGCAGCTCGTGCCGCAACTGCCGTCGGGACGCCTCATCGAACTGCGGTACAAGGACGAAGGCGCGTTCGAACCACTCATCAGCGATGTCTCGCGGCGTTTCGAAGTCTCGATCAACGTCCTGCACGGCAACGTCGGCTACTTCGGCACGCAGGCGATCGGCACGCTCGTCGTGCTCGTGAGCGCCAGGCAGGAAGGGCAGCGGGGCGCGTTCGTCGTGCAGGCGGCGATCGACGAGCTCACGTCGCGCGTCGCCGATGCGCGTGAGCTGAGCGTCGCGCTCAACGACGACATCGGCGCGAGCGTCGACGCGATCTTCGCGGACGATGCGGACGGCGTGGATGGCACGGACACATCGGCGCACACGGCCGGCGCACACCACGGCAACGCACATAAGGAGGTGCTCGCATGAACGACACGATCGAGATCCTCAAGGAGAACCTGGGACAGGCGTTGTGGGACACGTTCACGATGGTCGGCATCGCGACGCTCGTCGGCGTCGCGTTCGGCACGGCGCTCGCGATCCTGCTGTTCCTCACCCAGCACCAGCTGTTCACACCGAACAGGATCGTCAATGAAGTTGTCGGCTTCGTCGTCAACGCGATCCGCTCGATGCCGTTCCTCATCCTGCTCGTCGTGCTGATCCCGCTCATCCAGCTGATGATCGGAGACCCGTACACGCCGACGGGAGGCGCGATCGCGCTGTCGGTCGCCGCGATCCCGTTCTTCGCGCGCGTCGCCGAAAGCGCGTTCCAGGAAGTCGACGACGGGCTGATCGAAGCGGCGATCTCGACGGGTGCGCCCGTGCGGCAGATCATATTCGACGCCGTGTTCCCGCAGGCGCTTCCGGCGTTCATCCGCGGCATCGTGCTCACCGTCATCTCGCTGCTCGGCTATTCGGCGATGGTCGGCACGATCGGCGCGGGCGGCATCGGCGACCTCGCGATCCAATACGGCTACAACCGCTATGAGACCGGCGTGCTCGTCGCCGTCGTGCTGCTGCTCATCGTCGTCGTGCAGCTCATCCAATGGATTGGCGACCGCATCGCGCTCAAGGTCACGCATTAAGCGTCGCGCGGACATGCGTCCCGTGGACACGCACGGGACGCATGCGCCGCGGACAATAGCGGCGGCGGACAGACGAAGGACGGCGGGACGACGGAAACAGGAAGCAACAGGAAGAAACGGGAAAGGGACATCATGGGCGTGCGGTTCTCAACGGTCACGGCGAACATGCCGGCGAACGTCTTCGAGAGGATGGACAGGAAAGTGTCCGAGGCAAGGCGCGCGGGCGCCGATGTCATCGACCTGTCGAAAGGCAATCCGGACGGCTTCCCGGAGGCCTTCATCCGTGAGGTGGCGCGCGCCGGCGTCGACGAGCCGCTCAACGCGCGCTACACGCCGTTCGACGGCAAACGGCGGTTCCTCGACGCCGCCGCAGGATGGTACGCGCGCGAGCACGGGGTGAAGCTCGACGCGTCACGTGAGCTGTTCGCCGTTGAAGGCGCCGTCGACGGCCTTGCGACGCTCTTCAGCGTCCTGCTGGACGCAGGGGACACGGTCGCGTTCGCCGCTCCGTACTATCCGTCCTACCATTGCATGGCCGCGCTGCGCGGCGCGCGCGAGCTGCGGCTGCCCGCGCGCGCCAAACTCGGCTGGCTGCCGGACCTCGACGCCGTGGCCGCGCGCGAGTGGGACGAGGTGCGCGTCCTCGTGCTCAACTATCCGAACAATCCGACCGGCGCGCAGGCGCCCGCCGCGTTCTTCCGGCGTGCGGCCGAACTTGCGCGCATCCATGATTTCGTCGTGCTGCACGACTTCGCGTATGCGGGACTCGGCGTAGACGGCCAACAGACGAGCCTGCTCGCCGCGGTCGGCGTCGACGAACGCGCCGTCGAGGTGTGCTCGCTGTCGAAGATGTATGCGATGGCCGGCTGGCGCGCCGGTTTTATCGCCGGTAGTGAACGCATTGTTGACGTGGCGAAGGAATTCCATTATCAAATGGGTTCTATGATCACTTCATTCGTACAGGACGCCGGCGCGTCGGCTCTGGAAAGCGACCAGAGCTGCGTGGCGCGGCTCGCGGCGCGCTATGCGGCGCGTCGCGCCGTCGTCGCCGGCGGTCTGCGCGCATTGGGGTACGATCTGTTCGATTCGCCGGGCGGACTGTATGTATGGATGCATGCGCCTCAGGGGTTCGACGGCGACCGTTTCGCCGACATGCTTCTCGAACGCGCCGGCGTCGCCGTGCTGCCCGGATCGTGCTTCGGACAGGTGGGCGCCGATCATGTGCGACTGAGCCTGCTGCAGCCGGGTGAACGCCTCGAGGAGGCCGTGCGCCGTATCGGCCGGTGTTGTTGACGGCCGTCGCGACGGCGTGAAACCGTTTCCAGACATGCCCGACGCCGGGGATATGCGTAGGGATGTCCATCATTGATAGCCACATAGTGGAATATCATGTCAAGCAGCAACAATCATCGGTCACACTCTCGGGAGGTCCACGCGACCTGACCCGACGGCAGCGAAGGAGGATTCAGCGGATGCTCGACTGGTCGTTCATCGGGCGCTATGCTTCGTTCTTCGTGAACGGCGCGTGGATGACGCTGTTCATCTCCGTGTTCGGCATCGCGCTCGCCATCGTCACCGGCGTCGTATGCGCGGCGATCCAGACGGCGCGCATCCCGGTGCTGCGCCAGCTCGTCGCCGTGTACATCGAGGTCAGCCGCAACACGCCGCTGCTCGTGCAGCTGTATTTCCTGTATTTCGGGCTGCCGAAGCTCGGCTTCGTCTGGTCGGCCGAGATGTGCGCGATCATCGGCTTGGGGTTCCTCGGCGGCTCGTACATGGCCGAATCGATGCGCGCGGGACTGCAGGCGGTGCCGCAGATCCAACGCGAGAACGCGTACATGCTCGGCTTCAACCGCAGGCAGACGCTCGTGCATGTCGTCATCCCGCAGGCGATCAGCGTCTCGACGCCGGGCCTCGTCGCGAACGTCATCTTCCTGATCAAGGAGTCGTCGGTCGTCTCGGCGATCGCGCTCGCCGACGTCATGTACATGGCGAAGGACCTGATGGGCATCACCTACGACACCTACGAAGCGCTGTTCATGCTCATCGTGACCTACCTGATCATCCTGCTGCCGATCTCGATCCTCGGCACATGGCTCGAGAGGAGGTTCGATTATGCAAGGCGCTAACATCCTGCTCGAACCGGGCGTCTTCCCGCGTCTGCTGCAGGGCCTGTGGGTGACGATCTGGATCGCCGCCGTCTCGGTGGCGCTGAGCGTGCCGGTCGGGCTTGTCTGCGGGTGGCTGATGACGCTGCGCAATCCGGTCATCCGGTTCGTCATGCGCGTCTACCTCGATTTCATCCGCATCATGCCGCAGCTCGCGTTGTTGTTCATCGCGTACTACGGCATCGCGCGCGCCTGGAACTGGAACCTCGACGCGACCGGCGCCTGCGTGCTCGTCTTCATCCTGTGGGGCGGCGCCGAACTCGGCGACCTGACGCGCGGCGCGCTGCAGTCGATCCCCGAGGTGCAGCATGAGACCGCGTACATGCTGGGGCTGAGCAACTGGCAGGCCTTCATCCATGTGATCCTGCCGCAGGCCGTGCGCCGGCTGCTGCCGGGATCGGTCAACCTCGCGACGCGCATCGTCAAGACGACGTCATTGGCCGTGCTGCTCGGCGTCGTCGAGGTGATCAAGGTCGGCCAGCAGATCATCGACGCGAACCGCTTCCAATATCCGACGGGCACGCTGTGGGTCTACGGCGTGATCTTCCTGATGTACTTCATCGTGTGCTGGCCGCTGTCGCTCGTGGCGCATGCACTGGAGAAAAGGTGGGCGAATGACTGAAACGACTGAGCGTACCGGACGCGACGACACGATCGCGCTCAAGGTGACCGATCTGAAGAAGCATTACGCGGACGCCGAGAGGAACGTGTTCGACGGCATCTCCTTCGAGGTGCCGAAAGGCAAGGTCCTCGTCATCGTCGGTCCCTCGGGCTCGGGCAAATCGACGCTGCTGCGCGCGATCGCCGGCCTCGAGCCGATCCAGGGCGGCACGATCGCGCTTGACGGCACCGTCATCGAGACGGGCAGGCCCGGCAACGAGAAAAGCGGCCGCGTCAAGCGCAGCGAGGAGCTGCGCACGAAGTTCGGCATGGTGTTCCAAAGCTACGATCTGTTCCCGAACAAGGACGTGCTCGGCAACATCACGATGGCGCCGCTGCTCGTGCAGAAGCGCAAGAAGGACGAGGTGGAGCGCGAGGCGCTCGAGCTGCTCGAGCGCGTCCATCTGGCCGACCGTGCGCATGCGAAACCGCATGAGCTCTCCGGCGGCCAGCGTCAGCGCGTCGCGATCTGCCGCGCGCTGATCCTGCACCCGGAGATCCTGCTGCTCGACGAGATCACGGCGGCGCTCGACCCGGAGATGGTCCATGAGGTGCTCGAGGTCGTCGTCGAACTCGCCGACGCCGGCCAGACGATGCTCATCGTCACGCACGAGATGAGCTTCGCGCGCGCGATCGCCGACCGCGTCATCCTGCTCGCGGACGGCAGGATCGAGGAGCGCTCGGCGGACGCCGAGGAGTTCTTCACGCACCCGAAGACCGAGCGGGCCAGGGAGTTCCTGCACTCCTTCGACTTCGTGCGCCACCGCGACGCTCAAGCGGAGCGCGAACTGAGGGAATTCGACGCGCAATGACCGTGTTGCCCTCGTATCGGGTGCCGATCGGGCGCCCCGCACGATGGATCGGGCCGACACCCGGGACCCCACCGCAACGACGTATGTCAACATACATGTCAAGATTCAACGAAACCACGGAAGAGCACGGAAAGGAACGCAGATGAGCTCATCCATTTTCAAACAGCTGGGCAGGGCGATCGCGGCGGCGGGCGCCGCCGTCATGATGGTGACGGCGGTCGCGGCCTGCGGCCCGTCGGCGTCCACGCCGAGTGAAGCCGGCTCCTCCGACACGTCGAACACGACGACGGCGAAGGCGCGCACGCTCGACGAGATCAAGAAGTCGGGCGAACTGCGCGTCGCCGTCTTCTCGGACAAGGCCCCCTTCGGCTATGTGGACCAGGACGGCAAATACGCCGGCTACGACATCGAATTCGCGCAGGCGCTCGCCGACGGGCTCGGCGTCAAGCCGGTCTACACGTCGGTCGACCCGGCGGCGCGCGTCGACGTGCTCGCGTCGAACAAGGTCGACGTGACGCTCGCGAACTTCACCGAGACGCCGGAGCGCGCCGAGAAGGTCGACTTCTCGAAGCCGTACATGAAGGTCTCGCTCGGCATCGTCTCGCCGGAGAACAACGAGATCACCGATGTCAGCCAGCTCAAGGGCAAGACGCTCATCGTCGCGAAGGGCACGACCGCGGAGACCTACTTCGAGAAGAACCATCCGGAGATCAAGCTGCAGAAGTACGACCAGTACGCGGACGCCTACAACGCGCTGCTCGACGGACGCGGCGACGCGATGAGCACCGACAACACCGAGGTGCTCGCATGGGCGAAGGCCAACAAGGGCTTCAAGGTGGGCGTCGCAGACATCGGCGACGTCGACGTCATCGCCGCCGCCGTGCAGAAGGGCAACACGCAGCTGCTCGACTACATCAACGACGAGATCGTCAAGCTCGGCAAGGAGAACTTCTTCCACAAGGACTTCGAGAAGACGCTCAAGCCGGTCTACGGCGACGAGGTCAACCCCGACGACATCGTCGTCGAAAGCGGCGAACTCGACGAGTGACCGCTGCGGCGCCGTGGCGCCGCAGCACCGGGCCGTCGTCAAGACGGCCCGGCAGACCATGCGAACGGCCCCGCGCATCCGGACGACGGATGCGCGGGGCCGTTCATGCGATGCGGTCGACCGTTTGCGCCGACGGCGTTCCGGCTCCCGGAATCGCCGGGATCCGGGCGGCTCGGGTGCGCTACAGTGGGAGCCGTTGTGCCCGCGCGGGCACAGGAAATGAGGTAACCACCATGACCCCAGGCATAACCACCATGACCCCAGGCACCATCGCCCTGATCGTCGTCGCCGTCCTGCTGCTCATCGTGCTGTGCTGCTCGTGCTACATCGTGCCGCAGCAGCAGGCGTACATCATCGAACGGTTCGGCAAGTTCAAGAAGGTGACCTTCGCCGGCATCCATGTGAAGATCCCCTTCGTCGACCAGATCGCGGTGAAGACGAACATGCGCGTGAGCCAGCTCAACGTCAAGATCGAGACGAAGACGCTCGACAACGTGTTCGTCGAGATCGTCGCGAGCACGCAGTACCGCGTCAACGCCGACGACGTGGCGAAGGCGTACTACGAGCTGCGCGACCCGGCGGGCCAGCTGCGCGCCTACATGGAGGACGCGCTCAGGAGCGCGATCCCGATGCTCACGCTCGACGACGCCTTCGCGAGGAAGGACTCGGTCGCCGCCGACGTGCAGCAGACCGTCGGCGCCGAGATGGCGCGTTTCGGCTTCACCGTCGTCAAGACGCTGATCACGTCGATCGACCCGAGTCCGGCCGTCAAGGCGGCGATGGACTCGATCAACGCCGCGCAGCGCGAGAAGGAGGCGACGCGACAGCGCGCCGAGGCGCAGCGCATCCAGATCGAGACGCAGGCGGCCGCCGAGGCCGAGAAGGTGCGTCTGCAGGGCGAAGGCCAGGCGAATTACCGCCGCGAGATCGCGACCGGCATCGTCGACCAGATCAAGAGCCTGCAGGCCGTCGGCATGGACATCACCGAAGTGAACAACGTCGTGCTGTTCAACCAGTACCTCGACGTGCTGCGCTCGCTCTCCGACTCGCCGAACGGCAAGACCGTCGTGCTGCCGGCGTCGACTCCGGGCGGCTACCGCGACCTGTACGAGCAGATGACGAGCGCGATGCTCACCGCGCAGGAGAATACGCCGCCGACGATGCCGCCGGCGCCGCGCGTCTGACCTGCGTCCGCCGGACAAGCCGTGGGATCCGCGACCGAACCGGTCGCGGATCCCACACTGTTTTGTGGTCCGTCCGCTCGCACCCGTACCGGCGCGGACGCCTCAGGAGGCGAGGAACGCGGCGATCGGGCCGGCCGCCGCATAGCCGGCGCGGTACATGCGCTCCAGCCCCTCGTAGGTCTTCGACATCGTCGACAGCCCGTAGAGGTCCTCGGGGGCGAGGATCAGCACGCGGCCCTCCTCCTCGTAGCGTTTGGCGAGCGCGACCTCGTCGTTGTAGGTGCGGTAGCGGTTGAGCAGCGCATCGCCGGCGGCCGGGTAGGAGCGGGAGAGCAGTCTGGCGGGCGCGACGTCCTTGTGCTGTTCGCGCAGCACGTCCTTCAGGCGCGTCAGCACGACGACGATGCGGTCGTAGCCGGCGTCAACGGCGCGCTGCACCGGGATCGGGTCCGCGATGCCGCCGTCGAAGTACGGCACGCCGTCGATGACGACCGGCTTGCAGGCCACGGGCACGGCCGACGACGCCTTGAGGATCGTGTAGTCGTCGTAATGCATGTCGTGCTTCGTGAAATAGCGCGGCTCGCCGGTCAGCCCGTCGGCGGCGACGACGTCGAGGCCGGTCGGGTTCGCGGCGAAGGCCTCGTAGTCGAGCGGATACTCGCCGTCATGGTTGCTCAAGGTGCCGTAGACGTAGTCGAGGTCGCAGTAGTTGCCGGTGCGCATGTAGGCGTCCATGCTCGCGTATTCCTTGCGAAACGCGTATTCGGTGTAGAAGCGGTGCGCCCGCGTGTTCTGCCCGGCGATGAACGACGTGAGGTTCGCGCTGCCGGCGGAGATGCCGTAGGCGTGGTCGAACGCGATGCCTTCATCGAGGCAGCGGTCGAGGACACCGGCGCCGAAGATCGCGCGGAAGCCGCCGCCGACGTCGATGATTGCTGTGCTGTTCGTCATTCGAGCATTGTACGTCACCGCTGCAGACCGGTTTCGCCGCCGGTGCGCAGCAGTTGTTCGGCGAGCGCGGCGACACGCGGCGACGGGTCGGAGTTCATGAGCGTGACGCCGCCCTCGGCCGTCTCGGGCGCGAGCGCGCCGAGCGATTCGAGGATGACGTCGAGATGATGGACGGTTCCGGCGTTGCCGTCGATGATCGCGACGTCATCGGGCAGCAGCTCGCGGAAGTAGTCGCGGTAGAAGATGAAGTGGGTGCAGCCGAGCACGACGGAGTCGATCGAGTCGAGGTCGTAGCGGCCGAAGTAGCCGCGGAGCGTGCGCATGACGAGGTCGTGGTCGGCGAGCCGTCCCTGTTCGACGATGCGGACGAGTTCGGGGCACGGCTGCGGGAGGATCGTGTGGTCGGATTCGAAGCGACGCATAAGCGCGGCGAACTTGCGTTCCCTCAACGTCAGCGGCGTGGCGGCGACGATGACGCGCTGGCGCCGTCCGCGGCCGCGGTCGCAGGCGACCTTGAGCGCGGGTTCCATGCCGATGATCGGCAGATCGTAACGGTCTCGCAGCTCGGCGGCCGCGGCCGACGTCGCCGTGTTGCAGGCGATGACGATCGCCTTGGCGCCCTGCGCGACGAGGTCCTCGACGATTCGTCCGGACAGTGCGCGCACCTGTCCGGGAGTCTTCGTGCCGTAGGGCGCGTGCGCGGAGTCGCCGAAGAACACGATGCGCTCGTGCGGCATCTCGCGGCGGATCTCACGGACGACGGAGAGGCCGCCCAAGCCGGAATCGAACACGCCGATCGGAGCCGACGAAGCCATGATGATGCCTCCTGACAGAGCCGTTGCGCGTGGGAAGGGGACGCGCCTGACACGCGTCATTATACGAAGCGCCGCGCATCGGCGCGAGCGGCCGTACGCGCATCGGGGAATCGGAGGGAGGCTGTGCGGGTACAGTGGGGCTTATGAGCATTGCAACGACGGTATACAAGACGCAGGGCACCGGCAACGACTTCGTCATGTTCGAGGACATCGACGGTGACTACGATCCGCAGCCCAAGGAGATCGCGGCGGTCTGCGACAGGCATTTCGGCATCGGCGCCGACGGGCTGATCCGCGTCACGAGACCGCAGTACGTCAAGGACATCGGCGAGGAGGAGCTCAAGGCCTGCGCGGACGGCGGCGTCGAGTGGTTCATGGACTACCGCAACGCCGACGGTTCGATCGCGCAGATGTGCGGCAACGGTTCGCGCGCGACGGCGCTGTTCATCCGCACGATGCACGGCGTCGACGGCGACGAGCCGCTCAAGCTCGGCACGCGCGCCGGCGTCAAGACATTGACGCCGATGCCCGACGACGACGAACTGGGCGCGCACCTGTTCCTCGTCGACATGGGCGCGTGGAGGATCGGCGACGTCGACGCGCACGTCGTGACGGTCGCCGGTTCGGACGGTTCGGGCAAGGGCACCTTCGTCGACATGGGCAACCCGCACGTCGTGACCGTCGTCGAGGACGCGTTCAGCACGCTGCCGGTGCTCGAGGACATCGATCTGACGTCGGCGCCGGTCGTGACTCCTGCGATCGACGAGGGGCAGAACGTCGAGTTCGTGCGCATCGACGAGATCGACGCCGGCGAGGACCACGGCGAGGCGACGATGCGCGTGTTCGAACGCGGCTGCGGCGAGACGCTGTCGTGCGGCACCGGACTGTGCGCGACGGCCGTCGTGCTGCATGCGAAGACCGGCGTCAACCATTGGCGCATCACCGTGCGCGGCGGCAAGGTGGACGTCGACGTGACCGGCGATGACGTCATGCTCACCGGTCCGGCGGCGATCGTCGCGAAGATCGAGATGCTGTGAGCGCGGCGCCGTGCACGGGGAGGGGCCGCGGCGCTCACCCCGCGCGCAGCTGCATGCCGTAGGGGATGAACATCAGGCCGAACCAGACGAAGCAGGCGATGACGGCGATCGCGGCGAGCATGACGACGGCGCTGACGACGATGCCGGCGATCGCCAGTCCGCGGCCGCGCAGCGTCCGGTCGTCGGCGATCCTGGCGAGCGCGACGATCGAGCACGCGAGGCCGGCCGGAGGCAGCAGCCACGCGCAGACGAAGCCGACGACGGCGAAGACGCTCCAGCGTTCGGCAGGCCGCGCCGGAGCGGCGGATGCGTACGCGGGGGCGCCGCGCGTCGGGGTCGGCGGGGTCATGATGCTCCTTCGGTCGGGGGGAATCGGGGGAGGAAGCGGGACGATTCAGACGAAGAGGTAGGCGCCGTCCTTGACGAGGATGAGCGTGGCGAGCGCAACGATCCAGACGGCGTCGACCATCAGATCGAAATTGAGCCGGTAGTAGGTGCGCAGGGCGGTCGTACGCGCCGGCAGGCCTTGGACTGTGACGGTCGCGTGGCTGACGGCGATGAACTGGATCGTCGTGGCGAAGCACAGCACGAGGCACCACGGGCACAGCGCGTTGATGACGAACAGCGACTGCGAGGTCAGCCAGTACGAGTAGGCGAGCGCGGCGAGGGAGCCGAGCCAGGTGCACGCCGCGAACCAGCGGGGCATGCGCATGCGCGCCAGGCCGATGACGGCGATCGTGCAGAACACCGATTCGGCGGCGATGCCGAAGAACGCGTTCGGATAGCTCAGGCCGGCGAATTTGACGATCTCCGACTGCCATGAGTCGGCGACGGCGGAGCATGAGAGCACGGCGTTGACGTCGCATGACAGCAGCTTGCCGGGTTCGCGCGCCATCTGCAGCGTCTCGGCGGACAGCACGAAGGAGACGACGAGGGCGACCCCGGAGGCGGCGAGCATGACGAGATACAGCCATGTGGAACCGTGGCGCCAGCCGCGCGGCGTCGCTGGGGCGCACGGCTGGCCGGCGGCGGCCGACGGGGCCGAGGCGTCCGCCGTGTTCGTCGCGTGCGGTGGTTCGGATTGGTTGCGCTGCTGCCGGTGCTCTGGCATGATGGCCTCCTCGTTGCGTCGGACATGTCGTCGGCGCGCCCGATGGCCGCACGCCGCTGTGGAACAGTGTACCGAACGCGGGATGCATGGGGCGAATCGGCGATTTCGGCGAAAGCGCGCGTCCGGCGCGCGCCGAGCGTTTACGATGGGGGTATGGCGAAGGTAACGATTGCGATGACACCGCCGACGAGCGGATGGGATATGCACTGCCACACGGTGTTCTCCGACGGCACGGAGACGCCGCATGAGCTCGTGCGGCGCGCGAAGACGATCGGGCTGCACGGCGTGGCGATCACCGACCATGACACGACGGCCGGCTGGCCGCAGGCGCAGGAGGCGTCGAGCGAGCTCGGGCTGCCGCTCGTGCGCGGCACCGAGATCACGGCGCAGGACGGCGATGTCTCCGTGCATATGCTCGCCTACCAGTACGACCCACGCAGCCGGCGCATCTGCGACCTGTTCCGCGCCACGCGTGCGGCGAGGCTGGAGCGCACGAAGAGGATGGTCGCGTTGCTGGCGAAGGATTTCCCGATCGACTGGGAAGACGTGCTCGCTCAGGTCAGAGAAGGCGACCGGACGACGATCGGACGCCCGCACATCGCCGACGCCCTCGTCGCGGCCGGCGTCTACCCGGACCGTTCCGCCGCCTTCGCCGACGCGGTCAGCTCGCGCAGCAAGTACTACATCCCGACGCCGTCGCCGAGCACGGACGAGGTCGTGCGGGCGGTGGGCGAGGCCGGCGGCGTCAGCGTCGTCGCGCACGCCGCCGATCCGAGCCGCAACAGGACGTTGTTATCCGATGCGCAGATCGCGCATCTGGCCGACGAGGGGCTCGACGGACTCGAGGTGTGGCATCGCGGCAACCCTCCCGAAGAGCGCATGCGGCTGCTCGGGCTCGCCGAACGCTACGGGCTGCTCGTGACCGGCGGCTCGGACTGGCACGGTGCGGGCAAGCCGAACCGGCTCGGCGAAGGCCTGACCGACGACGCGACGGTCGCCGAGATCGTGCGCCGCGGCGCGATTCCGCTGTGGCGCTAGCCGCGGCGCACGACATGCGCCTGGCATGACGAAGGGCGGCGGAACCGCGATGATCGCGGTTCCGCCGCCCTTCGCTGAGCCGAGGTCGCGGGCGGTCAGCCGAGCGCGCCGAAACCGACTGCGTGGCGCGTCTCGGAGCCGATGATCGCATAGCCGAGCGCATCGGCCGGCACGATGAAGCGGCGGCTCTTGTTGTCCATCAGCACGATCGGCGTGTGCTGCTCGAGCGCCTGCGCGATCGTGCGCTCGATCTGCTCCGCCGGCTCGTCCGAGTTGAACGTGACCGGACGCGTGACGTTCTGGACGCCGAGTTCGATTTCCATATGAGACTCTCCTTAGGTCCTGATGATCGCTGTCCTTGTCGTGTACAGCATTCTACGGCAGACGGCCCGCGCCGCGCCATCGCGCTACGCGCACGGATGACGGGCGACGGGGGATCGGTTCAGCCCTGCGTCCGGGCCGGGGAGGATCCGTCGCCAGTCGCCGGATGGGTCTGGTCGAGTCCGGCCCGCGCGTCGCGCATCGCCTGCTCCTCGCGTTCGAGCAGCGGGATGAGCAGCGTCTGCGCCTCCGGTCCGTTCGCGGGCCTTCCCGAGGGCGCCGCGCCCCGGTCGGGCCGTGCGGCGGCCGTCTGCCCGGTCGTGTCCGAACGCTCCTCGATGCCGATGACGATCGTCTCGCTCGACGAGGCCGCGATCTGGCGGGACGCCGTGTCGTCGGCGTCGATGACGCCGATCGCGTCGATCGGATGGGAGTCGGTGCGGTCGTCGCCGACCGGCTGCCGCACGACCTGCGCCGCGCCGCCGGTGACGTCGCGTTCATCGGTCGTGTCGAGGATCGTCGAGGCCGAGGCGGCCTGCGTGCTCGACGGAGTCGTCGCATGGCGCCGGCGCGCCTCGTCCTCGCGCAGCAGCGTGTTCACGGTGACGGTGCTCGGGTTCGCGCCGGGGGCCGCATCGTAGCCGCGTGTGCAGTGCATCGTCGCGCCGAGCTGCTGGGCGAGGTGGTCGACCTGCGCCTTGAACTGCATGATGCGCGCGTTGTCGCCCTGGCTGAGCGCCTGGATGAAGTCGCCGACCTGCGCCATCTGCACCCACAGGTTCGCGCGCAGCATGATGAGGTCGTCGAGACGGTTGCCGAGGATGCGGCCGTAGGCGGAGATGACGGCGTTGCGGTGCGTCTCGTCGAGCTTCGAGAAGATCCAGGCGAGATCGCGCGCCGGGTCGTTGATCTGCATCTCCTGCCAGTTCGTGATCGTCGTGATCGTCGAGCCGGAGAAGATGAAGTCGCCGTCGGAGTAGCCGCCGTGCACCGGGCAGGTCATGAACGACCACAGGCCCTCGGTCTCGAGGATGCGCGTCCAGCTGTCGGTGATCTCGCCGGGCACATGGCCGGCCTGGCGCAGCCGCTTGATCCACGACGTCAGCTGCGCGCGGATCTGGCCGGTCGTGTACGAGGGATAGCCGGATTCGGTGAGGAAGGTCGGGCGAAGCCGGTGCACGGCGCCGATCGCCGTGCCCACCGATGCGCAATCGTCGAGCGTGAGCAGCTCGAGCGAACGGGCGACGCCCTCCGGATGGACGGTGACGAGCACCGACGGGCGCTCCGGGTCGTCGGCGCCCGGCTGGAACGCGACGACGCGGTCGGTGGAGAAGCCCAGACCGGCGAGCTCGCGCGCGCGTCCGACGACCTGCGCCGCGCGCACACGGCCGGCGAGACGGCGTCGGCCGCGCGCGTCGTCGGCCGCATAGACGTTGTAGAGATGGCCGCGCAGATCCTGCACGACGGCCTGGTCGATGCCGTCCCGCGCATCCGTGTCGTTCTCCTGTTCGCTGGCGCGCACGCCGACGACGGCCGCGTCCGGCATCGCCGCCGAGGCCAGGGCCGCCAACATCAGATTGCTTCGTTCACTCACAGCGGCCATTTTTCCATGCGGAGCGTACAAGCCGCCGCGCAAACGCAAGCATTGCAACGTTCCGCGCACGGCCGGCGCCGGGGGCCGGCGGCGCGTGCGGCGGCCGCGTGGCACAATGGTCGGCATGCAGGCATCAGCGCAGGAGATTCTCGACGGGCTCGACGACGCGCAGCGTCGCGCAGCGACGAGCGTGGAGGGGCCGGTGCGCATCATCGCATGCGCCGGCGCCGGCAAGACGCGCACGATCACGCGGCGCATCGCCTACGCCTGCGCGAGCGGCGCATGGCGTCCCGGCGCGGCGCTCGCCGTGACGTTCTCGGTCAAGGCGGCGAACGAGATGCGCGAGCGGCTCGCGGCGCTCGGCGTCGACGGCGTGCGCGTCGCGACCTTCCATTCGGCCGCGCTCGCGCAGCTGCGCGAGGTGTGGAACGAGCTGTGCGAGGGACCGTTCCCGCAGCTCGCCGAGCGGCGCGGCGACCTCGTCGCGCAGGCGTATGTGCGCGCGCTCAACCATGAGCCCGAGCGCCGCGTCGCGCTCGACGTCGAACGCGAGATCGACTGGTGCAAGGTCTCGCTGATCGCCCCCGACGACTACGCGCGCGTGTGCGCGGCGACGCGGCGCGAACCGCCCGCGCAGCTCGACGCGTGCCGCTTCGCCGACGTCTACCGCCAGTACGAGCTCGAGAAGACGGCGCGCCTGCAGATCGACTTCAACGACATCCTGCTCATGTGCGCGCATGTGCTCGACGCGTTCCCCGAGACGGCCGCGCACATCCGCGAGCGCATCGGATGGCTCACCGTCGACGAATACCAGGACGTCTCGCCGCTGCAGCACCGGCTGCTGCGCGGATGGCTCGGAGGCAACCGAGACATCTGCGTCGTCGGCGATCCGGCGCAGACGATCTATTCGTTCGCGGGCGCGACGAGCTACTATCTCGACGACTTCGCGCGCGAGTTCGCGCCGCTCGCCGCGAACATCGAACTGAGCCGGGACTACCGTTCGACGCCGCAGGTCGTCGCGCTCGCGAACCGGGTGCTCTCGCGTTCGCCCGAGCGCGACGGTTACCTGCGGCTGCGCGCGGTGCGTTCCGGCGGTCCGCGCGTGACGAGCGCGATCTACGGCACCGACGCCGAGGAGGCGCGCGCCGTGGCCGCGGCGATCCGCGGGGTCGTCGACGGAGGCGGCCGCGCCGCCGACTGCGCGGTGCTCACGCGCATCAACGGACAGCAGGGGCCGTTCGTGCGCGCGCTGCGCGAGGCCGGCGTGCCGTATCAGGTGCGCCGCGACGCCGGTTGGCAGCAGTCGGCGATCGCGGACATGCCTGCGGCGGACATGTCCGCGATCGCCGACGCGGCCGGCGCGCGCAGCGGACGGGCGACGGTCAGCACGATCCACGCGTCGAAAGGCCTCGAATTCAAACATGTGTTCCTCGTCGGGCTGTCCGACGGGCTGATGCCGTTCCACGCCTCCGACGATCCGACGACGCTCGAGGAAGAGCGGCGCGTGCTCTATGTGGGGGTGACGCGCGCCGAGGACGCGCTGCATCTGTCCTATGCGCGCCGCGTGAACGGGGAAAGCGGCTTCGTCAGGGACGTAAGCCGCTTTCTTCGCTGATTCTTCGCTGACGCACGCCGTCAGTTCGACCGCGTGCCGTCGTCCGGGCCGTTCGTGCCGTTGGCCCCGTCATTCGTGCCGTCATCGTTTGCGTCGTCGTCGAGCAGACGGCTCAGCTCGGCGTCCCAATCGATACGCTCGCCCTTCGGCTCGGCAGCACCGGTCCGGTCGGCCTCGTCGGGCAGGCTCGGCAGCAGGTCCGGATGCCCCCACATCGCGTCGCGCGCCTCGACGCCCTGTCCGGCGGTGATGCGCTCCCACAGCTGCGCGGCCTCGCGTGTGCGCTTGGGGCGCAGCTGCAGGCCGAGCAGGTTCTCGAAGGTCAGCTCGGCGGGGCCGCCGACGGCGCGCTCGCGTCGCATCATCTCGCGCAGCTGCTCGAGATGCGGCAGGTGCGCCATGCCGGAACGCCAGACGACGCAGTCGACCCACCCTTCGACGAGCGCGAGCAGCGTCTCGATCGAATGCATCGTCTCCTTCTGCTCGTCGGTCGTCGTCAGTCCGACGTTCGACAGGTTGACGGCTCCGGACAGCGATTCGGGGTCGAGTGACGAGGCGCCGCGCAGCTGCTCCTCCATCGCGTCGAGGTCGATCGTGATGCCGCGCGCGTACTTGCCGATGAGCGCGGCGAAGCGCGGCATGAGCCACGGCACCGTCGCGTACAGGCGCGCATAGGCCTGTTCGCGCAGCGCGATGAACGCGGTGACCTCGGCCGCGTCGATCTCGAGCGCGCGCGCGTATTCGTCGACGTTCTGCATGATGAGGCCGCCCGCCGGGTTCCTGAGCAGTTCGATGCCCTGGTCGTAGCTGCCGCGCACCTCCTTCGACATCGCGCCCGCCGCCTGGCCGAGCTGCATCGCGTAGGAGGTGTTGGCGAACAGCTTCATCAGCTGCCTGGGGTCCTTCATGCCCTCGGGGATCGGGATTGGCACCGGCCCGGCGAACATGCCGGTGATCTCGCCGTCGAAGGCGTCGCCGAGGCGCTCGGAGATGACGGCGCCGAGCGCGTCGTTCATCGACGCCGCGACCGGGGCGGCGAACTGCGCCCACTGCTCGATCGTGCCCTCGACCCAGGCGGCGCGCGTCAGCGCCTCGGCGTGGTCGGGCGCCGGATCGAAGTCGGTCGTCGTATCGAGCCACAGGTTGACCTCGCTCATCGCGCGGCGCATCGCGGAGCCCTCCTCGGCGGTGACGATCCGTTCGCTTTCGGCGTCGTTCGCCTGCTGCAGCGCGATCGACCTCGCGAGCTTGACGTTGATCGGGCCCTCGGCGATCGTCTGCTGCATCTCGCCGAAGGAATTGAGGCCGCCGCCGGCGAAGGCCTGCATCATGCCGCGGATCTGCGCCGGGTCGGGCAGGTCTTCGGGGCTCTGGCTCATCAGCTGTTCGCGGATCTGGTCGGGCAGCGACTCGAGCTGCCTCCACGCCATCTCGCCCTGCACGGGGCCGAAGCAGTCGATGAACCATTGGCGCAACGTGTTCTCATCCATCATGGGTTCCCTTCATACTCGTCTGTGCGCTTCATGTTTTCCTACCTGTCTCAATACGCGACGCGCCGAAATAATTCCGCCGCGGTCATAGTATGGGAGGCATGTCGCACACGCAGATCCCCGATCCCGCCCAGGACGTCGCGCGCCCCGGTCCGCTGCGCCGTCTCGCCGCGCATTGGCGGGGCAGGCCCTTCGGCTTCACCGTCGGCGCGCTCGCCGTGCTGCTCGGCGCCGTGATCCTGCTGATGCCGAGCGCCTACGTCGTCGAGACGCCCGGCCCGACGCAGGACGTGCTCGGCGACAGCGGCGGCAGGAAGGTCATCGACGTGTCCGGCGTGCGGACCCACAAGGACTCCGGCAGGCTGCTGCTCGTCACCGTAAACGCCGCCGGCGTGCCCGGATACCCGGTCTCGAACGCCGAGGCGCTGTGGGGCTGGGCCGACCCACGGATGCTCGTCATGCCGCAGGAGGCGGTCTTCCCTCCCGGTCAGACGAGCGAGGAGTACCAGCGCGAATCGCAGCAGGAGATGACCTCGTCCCAGGACGCGGCCGTCACCGCCGGGCTCGACTACGCCGCGAAGCTCGGCGTCGACGTCAAGGGGGCGAAGGTGACGATGCACGTCGACGACATCGGCGGCCCGTCGGCCGGCATGATGTACGCGCTCGGCCTCGTCGACATGCTGACGCCGGCCGAGGAGTCGGCGAAGACGACGGTGGCGGGCACCGGCACGATCGACGACGAGGGCGAGGTCGGCGCGATCGGCGGCATCGACCTGAAGATGCTCGGCGCGCAGCGCGACGGCGCCACATGGTTCCTCGCGCCGTCCGCCAACTGCGACGAGGTCGTCGGCCATGTGCCCGAAGGGCTGCGCGACGTCAGGGTGTCCACGCTCGACGACGCGTACCGCGCGCTCGTCGCGATCGGCGAGGGGCGCGGGGACGCGCTGCCGCGCTGCACGGCCGGATGACGGAGCGGCCGCTCGCGGGGATGCGCGAACGGCCGCTCCGGGCCGATTACGACCGGACATGCGGGCCGCGGCCGGCGTCCGGGCGTGTTCGCCGGTGTTGCTATATTGGCGAACGTGAATCAAACGGCATCTGAGAAAGCTGAGGAGTTCGGCTTCCGCACGGGGGACCTGGTCCAGGAATGGCTCTGGGACGACGATGTGGATGATACGATCCGCAAGAACATCGAGACGTTGACCGGTGAGGAACTGGTGGACGAGGAATATGATTCCGCCGTGGACGGCGCGATCATCTGGTGGCGCGACGGCGACGACGAGGACGGCCTGTCGGACACGATCATGGACGCCTACGCGGTGCTCGGGCAGGACGGACCGCTGTGGGTGCTCACGCCGAAACCGGGACGCGACGGGGCGCCGGGGGCGAACACCGTGCAGAACGCGTCGAAGACGGCCGGCATGAACGCGTCGACGCCGCTGACCGTCAGCGACGACTGGAACGGCATCCGCCTGCGGGCCTTCGGCAAGAGCTCGAACCGCTAGACGCCAATCGCCGCCGGCGATCCCCATCGGGAGGCCGGCGGCGATGTCGTATCGGCGCATGGGCGGGCATCGGGGCCACGCTCACAGCAGGCACGCGCACAGCTGCATCATGACGGCGCAGACGAACACGAGCGTCATCGCGAAGGTGCGGGGGAAGCGCTCGCGCAGGATCGCGAAGGCGACCGCGAACGCGAAGGCGAGCGCGATGAGGCCGAGCGTCACCCAGCGGATGACGGCGTGCGCCGGGTCGATGACGCCGAACAGCGTGAGCATGACCGGGATGAGCATGCCGGCCGACAGCACGAGCATGACGAGCGCGACGATCATGTCGGCGCGCTTCGCCGCGGGCGTGGGATGCGGGCGGTGCGCCCGTTCCTCCTCGAGGGCGCGCGTCAGCTCGGTGATGCGCCGGTCGTCGTCGACCGCGCGCCAATGCGCCTCCTGTTCGAGGCGGCTCACTTCGAGGCCGAGGGCGTCGACCCGCTCCTCGAGCCCCACCTCGCGCCGCGGCGTTCCGGGCAGCAGCGCCTGCAACGTCTTCAACGGGTTCGACAATACGTCCAATGGGGTGTTCATGGCTCACGATTATAAGGAACGCGGCAGGGACGCGACGGCGTTCCCTCGCACAGCTGAGCGCGGGGGCCTCCCGCGGACGGCGATGGTGGGGTAAGTGGGCGATGAGGGATTCGAACCCCCGACATCCACCGTGTAAAGGTGGCGCTCTAACCGGCTGAGCTAATCGCCCATGGGGCACCACTGTACAACGACGGGTGAAGAAAACGGCGCCCGGACGGGTGTCGCGGGCGCCGCGCGGCGGCCGGCGCCGTGCACGCGTCTCAAACATCACGTAATCTAGCAGTGGTACGAAATCGCGAGGAGGACAGACGATGGCGCAGGAACGCGAAGCGACGGGCGGCACGGCGAATATCGAACGCGTGGGCAAACGCAAGAAGGGCTACGATGTGCGCCAGGTGGACGCCTTCCTCGAACAGGCGCACGCCTTGTACGAGCAGGACGGCGTCGAACTCAGGCGCAGCGACATCCAGGACGCGTCCTTCGACATCGTCAGGGGCGGCTACTCGATCCCGCAGGTCGACGCGACGCTCGAACGGCTCGCGAAGGCCGTCAGCGACAAGGACACCTCCTACGAGATCGCCGAACTCGGCCGCGTCGCGTGGAAGGCGCAGGTCGAGGCGCTTTACCATCAGATCGAGGCGCATGCCGAGCGCGCCGCAGGCGAACGCTTCGCGCCGGGGGAGGCGAAGAAGCCCTCCTATGACCGCAAACAGGTGGACCGCCTCATCGACCGCATCATCGACCAGGTCGGCGACGAGCTCGACCGCATCAGCTCCGACGCCGCGGCCGGCGACGACGGCGCGGGGC
>NZ_MVOG01000019.1 GCF_002286915.1 Bifidobacterium italicum
AGGCTTGCGCCCATTGTGCAATATTCCCCACTGCTGCCTCCCGTAGGAGTCTGGGCCGTATCTCAGTCCCAATGTGGCCGGTCACCCTCTCAGGCCGGCTACCCGTCAACGCCTTGGTGGGCCGTCACCCCGCCAACAAGCTGATAGGACGCGACCCCATCCCATGCCGCAAAAGCCTTTCCCACACCCCCATGCGGAGGGCGCGGAGCATCCGGCATTACCACCCGTTTCCAGGAGCTATTCCGGTGCATGGGGCAGGTTGGTCACGCATTNCTCNCCCGTTCGCCNCTCTCACCAGCCAAGCAAGCTTGGCCGGATCCCGTTCGACTTGCATGTGTTAAGCACGCCGCCAGCGTTCATCCTGAGCCAGAATCGAACCCTCCACAAAAAACATTCATGGAGACATCCAACAGATGACTCACAAAAGAAAAAGACGGACCATCCAATAAGGAAGGACGGTCACACAAAAACCCCGACACCCATCAAACCCCCTCGGGTACCACACGGGCGGGCATCGGACTGGCAATCAAAGACCACCACACAACCAACAAACGTCGGCCATATGATGAAGTAGTACAGTACACACTATTGAGTTCTCAAACCACCACACACACCCACAACCACACCAGTCAACCAGACCAGCAAGCCGTGAGCGGCAGCAAGAAGAAAACTTACACCACCCCAACCACAAACGCAACCCCCACCACCAAAACCCAACAACCACAACCCCTCCACGGCGTGTCGCAACCACCCAACACCAACACCGCCAACACCCACCCCACACATCCGAACGCCAAAACCACCGACCACACCATCCACGATCGCCACACCACAGCCAAGCGAACACCACCGACGCAAACCACACCCCATGCGATCGCCAAACGACGGCCAAGAGAACGGCCCCGACACGAACAGCACCGGAAAGGATCGCTGGGGAAGCCGGAGGTGTCCAGAGACGCCGACGCGGCATGGACGGCATGGCCCATCGTCAACTCGGTAGGTCACCATGGAACCATGAACAGACAGCAGCCAGGGGAACCGAACAAGCCGGACGGCGACGCACCCGTCCCCACAGCGGCAACAGCAGCCGCGGAACCGGGGGACACCACGCCGCGCGCGCATTGGCGCGCCACGATCGTCTGGGGCGTGCTCGCCGTCGCCGTCGTCATCGTCGGCATCGTGATCGGCGTGCTGCTGCGAGCCGGCTCGGACGGCCGGCAGGTCGGCGAAGCGTCGGTCGTCGCCACGCAGCACGGCAGCGGTACGACGATCACGTTGCCCGGCTACTACGGCGACAACATGGTCTTCCAACGCGATGCGCCGCTCACGGTGCACGGCACCGTCAACGCGGCCCCGTCGGCGCACGCCGGCGACCGGACGCGCCGCGCCGTGTTCGATGCCTTCAACGTGCGTGCCGTCAGCGCCGACGGCACGAAGGAGGCGGTCACATATGTGGGCGACGACGGCGCCTTCACCGCCGAGTTCACGCCGACCGCAGGGTCGACGACGCCGTACGTCATCGAGTTCCGCGACGGCACGACGCCGGTGCGTGTGCTCGCGAACGTCGTCTTCGGCGACGTCTTCCTCGCGGCAGGCCAGTCGAACATGGAGCTCAACGTCGACCAGTACTACGGCGACGCGGACGCACGGCAGCGCAACCTCGGCGGCCGGTTCACGATGGACGACCTGCCGGAGCCGGTCGTCGACGCCGACGTGCGCTTCGTCGCCGCCGACCGTGTGGGCGGCGACGTCGGCTTTCCGGCGCGCGCCGTCACGAACGGCCGCTGGCTGCCGGCGCAGGACGCGGAGCATGTGCGCGCGATGAGCCTGCTCGCGCAGCAGTTCGCCGCGCGGGTGCGTCAGGCGCAGCCGCAGATCCCGGTCGGCGTCGTGCAGACGGCATGGGGCGGCACCGGCATCGCGCGCCACGAGGCGGACGGCGACATCTACGCGAGCCATATCAAGCCGTTGCGCGGCCTGCGCGTCGCCGGCGTCCTGTGGTATCAGGGCTGCAACGACGCCGCACGCGCCGCGGACGTCGGCGCCTACACGCAGCGGATGGTCGCGCTCATCAACCAGTACCGCGAGGATTTCGGCGATGACGACCTGCCGTTCCTCTACGTGCAGCTTGCGCGCTACGCGACGGACACGGATTTCCGCGGCATCCGCCAGCAGCAGCTCGATGTGCTCGGCGACGAGGGGCTCGCGAACCGCGATCATGTCGCGATGACCGTCGCGATCGACACCGACAAGGGCACCGAGGCCGTCATCCATCCGCTCGGCAAGGACGTGCTCGGCGCGCGCATGGCCGCGCAGTGGCTCGCGATGGCGCACGACGAAGCGGTGCCGAACGGGCCGATCATCGAGGAGGCGACGACGGTCGCGGCGAAACCGGGCACGGTGCGGCTGCGCTTCGCCGACGGCAGCGCCGACGCGCTCAACGTGCGCATGCCAAGACGCGACGCCGGCGCGGACATCGAGAGCATCGCGACGCCGACCGACGGCTCGCCCGAGGGATTCGAGGTCGCCGGAGCCGACGGCGACTTCGTGCCGGCGCGGGCGACGATCGACGGCGACGCCGTCGTGCTGCAGTCGGATCGAGTCGACGCGATCCGCGCCGTGCGCTACCTCTATGCGAACGATCCGCAGGCGCGGCGGCTGCTGTACAACGACGTGCTGCCGGCGAGCCCCTTCGTCATCGACGTGACGCGCTGACGGCTGCGGAAAGCGCCGACGGGACCGGGCGCAACACGAGGGTCGGGCATGATCCATTCCGGATCATGCCCGGCCCTCGCCGTCATGGCGACGTCACGCCCGATGCGGCGCTCAGCGCTGCTGAAGCAGTGGTGCGACCTGCTTTTCGAAGGAGATCAGCGCCTGGTTGAACACCTGGTCCATGTCGTAGTACGCGTAGGTGCCCAGGCGTCCTCCGAACACGACCTTCGGCTCGGCCTCGGCCTTCGCCTTGTACCGCGCATACAGCGCCTTGTCGTCATCGGTGTTGATCGGATAGTACGGCTCGTCGCCGCGCTCGGCGAAACGCGAGTACTCCTCCCAGACGACGGTCTTGTCCGGATTCTGCTCGGCCGCGCGCTCCGGATTGAAGTTCTTGAACTCGATCGCGCGCGTGTACGGCACGTCGGCATCGGAGAAGTTCATGACCGGGCAGCCGAAATGGTCGCCCTCGTCGTAGCGCACCTCCTTGAAATCGACGGTACGCCACTTGAGCTCGCCGAGATCGTAGTCGAAGTAGCGGTCGATCGGACCGGTGTAGACGATCGGCACGCCCGCCTCGAGCAGCGCCTTCTTGTTGAGCGGCTGCGTCTCGTCGAAGAAATCGGTCCCCAACTGCACGGTGATGCGCGGATCGTCGATCATCCGCTCGAGCCACGCCGTGTAGCCGTCCGTCGGCAGACCCTCCCACGTGTCCTTGAAGTAGCGGTTGTTGTAGTTGAAACGCACCGGCAGACGCTTGATGATGCTCGCCGGCAGCTCGCTCGCGTCGGTCTGCCACTGCTTGGCCGTGTAGTTCTTGATGAACGCCTCGTACAGCGGACGCCCGATCAGCGAGATGCCCTGGTCGTTGAGGTTCGCCGGATCGGTGCCGGCGAGCTCGCCCGCCTGCTCCTCGATGAGCGCCTTCGCCTGCGCCGGCGTGTAGTTCGCACGGAAGAACTGGTTGATCGTGCCCAGGTTGATCGGCAGCGGGAACACCTCGCCGTCATGCGTCGCGTAGACGCGGTGCACGTAGTCGGTGAAGGCCGTGAAACGGTTCACGTAGTCCCAGACACGCTCGTTCGACGTGTGGAACAGATGCGCGCCGTACTTGTGGATCTCGGCGCCGGTCTCCGGATCCATATACGAGTAGGCGTTGCCTCCGATGTGGTCGCGCACGTCGATGATCGTCACATGCGCGCCGAGTTTCTCGCCCGCCTGCTGCGCGATGGTCAGACCGAAGATGCCGGCGCCGACGATCACCAGATCGGGCATGGCGTTGCGCTCGTTCGAGGTCATAGATGTCCTTCCGAAAAACATACGAATCGGTGGCGTCCGCGAAGCGTTGCCGCGTGGGCGCCCCGTTGCCGCGCCGTCACGGCAAGCCGCGGCGCGCATTCGGCACCAGCTTAAAACGCGGTATGCACACGACGGGACGAGGCCGCGCGCATACCGCATCGGACCGCCGATTCCGCCGGTCGCGGCCGCCGGCCGCGCGCATGCGGCGCGGCAGGCGGCCACGGCCGTGGTTTACGATAGGTTGCATGGACCAAACGGAACGCCGGGAGACGACGCCCCCCTTCACGCTGCTGATGGCGGTGTACGGGGGCAATTCGTTGCGCGAGGTGGAGCGTTCCGTCCAATCGAGCACAATCGAGCAGACGCTGCCGCCGTCGCAGGTCGTCATCGTCCGCGACGGCGCCGTGCCGGAGCCGGTGCAGCGCTATCTCGACACGTTGCAGTCGACGATGTCCGTGTGGTTCACCGCCGAGCATCCCGACGAGCCGGTGCCCGAGGTGACGATCGTGCCGCTCGATGAGAACGGCGGCCTCGCGCATGCGCTCAACGTCGGGCTGCGCCACTGCGCATACGACATCGTCGCGCGCGCCGACAGCGACGACGTCTCGCTGCCGAACCGTTTCGCGACGCTCATCCCGTTGTTCGTGCGCCGTTCGAACGCCGCGCATACGAACGCGCAGTCGCGTCGCCCGATCGATGTGATGGGCAGCGCGATCCGCGAATTCAGCGACGACGAGGACGAGCCGGGACAGATCCGCATGCTGCCCGCCGAGGGCTCAGACCTTGAACGCTACGCCCGCCTGCAGTCGCCGGTGCATCATCCGAGCGTCGTCTTCCGCAAGTCGGCGGTGCTCGACGCCGGCGGCTATCCCGAGGATTCCGGCCGGTTCGAGGATTACATGCTGTGGGAGCGGCTGATGCTCGCCCATGCGCAGTTCCTCAACGTGCCGCAGGCGCTCGTGCTGTACCGCACGAACGAAGCCGCCTACGAGCGCCGAGGCGGCCGCGAGATGTTCCGCGACGAGCTGCGTCTGCAGTGGCGTTTCCTGCGCGACGGCTTCACTTCGCCATGGCAGTTCGTGCGCAACGTGTTCATCCGCGCCGTCTACCGGGTGATTCCGACGTCGCTGCGCAAGCGCGCATACCGGTCGATGACGTCGCGGCACAACACCGAGATCGCGGCATCGCCGCAACCGCCGCAGCCACCGAAACGCGGCCGGCACAGCGCGGCGCCGCGCACGCGCGTCGACGACGCCGACGGCGCACAGTCCGCGCAGTGACGGACGCCGGCGCCGTCCGCGCTCAGACCTCGATCCAGTCGACGTACGCCGCGATCGGCGGGTAGATGTCGGCGAAGATCGCGCTGTTCGACGCGGGCCGCGTCTTCCATCCGTCATGCCATCCGTCGCGCAGGCACTGCACGATCTGCGCGCGGTCGCCGGCGCGCAGCCAGGTGAAGGCCCATCGGCGCGCCGTCTTCAGCAGCAGCGTAAGCCTGCCGACGATCGTGAAGTCGTCGCCGCAGAACCGGAACATCCAGATCTTGTTGCGCACCTCGTTGTAGAAGCGCGCACCGGGATCGGCGTCCGACGAACCGAAGCGCTTCGTCTTATGGACGACTTCGCTCGCCGGCACGTAGTAGCCGATGCCGTTGCGCAGCAACGCGCTCGTGTATTCGAAGTCGTCGTTCCACAGGAAGAACGCGCTGATCGGCAGCCGATGCAGGCCGCGGACGGCGCCTGCGTTGATCAGGCAGGAGACGAAGGAGAGCGAACGCACCTGGAACGCGCCACCGCGCATCGTGCGCGCGCCTTTCGCGAGCGCGGCGCGCGGACGCGGCCGGTTCATCCGATGTTCGCGGCCGTCGACCCACACGGCCTTCGATCCGAGGATCGTCGGCAGGCAGCCGTTCGTCTCGACGCACAGGTCGGAGGCATCGAGCAGCGCGGCGAGCGCGCCCGGCGTCGGCACCGTGTCGTCGTCCATCAGCCACAGGTAGTCGACGACGCCGGGGGTCGGCTTCCTCCTGCCGACGCCTTGGTACGCCGCGTAGGCGATGCCGGCGCAGAAGCCGCCGGCGCCCCCGAGGTTCTCCGGCAGCCCGATGACCTTCGTGGCGATCGGCGAACGTTCGGCGAAGCCGTAGGCTACCTGACGCGCGCCGTCGGTGCTCGCGTTGTCGACGATGATGATGCGGTCGGGTCGGCGCGTCTGGCTGAGGATGCCGTCGAGGCACTCCTCGAGCAGCCGCGCGCGGTTGTAGGAGACGACGACCGCGGTCACTGAGTATTGCATAGCCGCCATTATATGGGCGCATATGGGCCGAAGGATCTCCAACGGACGATGACGGGGCGGCAGCGGCGGAGCGGACGGTCGTCGGCGGCCGCTCATCAGCCGGCGCCGGTACAATGCCTGTCATGAAGCGGGAACGCGGTGGCGCCGCGGCACCGCGCGCCCCGTCCTCGGAGCGTGACACCGGGGCACCGTTCCCCATGATGCCGTTTGCCGCATGCGGCGTTCCAGCCGTTGCGATCCTGTTCAGAAAGGTCCAAGCACGATGCGTGATTCCGAGCTGCCGAAGGCGACGAGCCGGCGTTCCGACGACGCGGACGAAGCCGCCGTCGAAGTCGAGGACGTCGAGATCATCGATCTGGACGCCGACGACGTCGATACGGCCGTCGAGGACGCCGACGCCGAGGACGCCGACGAAACCACCGACGTGGCGGCAACCGACGCAGCTGCCGACGATGCAGACGACAGCATGGGCGCGGACGCCGCGGACGACGACGCCAACGGCGACAAGCCCGTCACGGCGACCGACGAGGAAGGACGCGCGCCCGAAGACGTCACGGATATCGAGGCGTCCGCCACCGCCGCGGACGCACAACCTGACGATTCCGCACAACCCGACAATCGCGCGAAGGGCGCCCCCGACGATACGGACGCCGGCGCCTCCGACGATGCGGCCGACGCGGCCGATTCGACGGCCGCACAACGCGGATTCCATCCGATCAGGACGGTCAAGCGGCAATGGAAGCGCTACACCGACACGAAGTTCTACCGGATCTGGGACAAGCGTCCGAAGTTCTCGTACGGTGCGTATCTGTGCGTCGCGTTCGCGCTTGTGCTCGTCGCCGACATGATGCTGCTGTGGAGCATCGACACGAAGCACATGTACGATCCGAAACTCGAGCATTCGTTCTTCCAGCAGATCCTCGACAGCTCGTACCACAGCCTGTCGTCGACGGCCGGCATCCTCAACTTCTTCGCGCTCGCGATGATCTACCTCGTGTGCGTGACCGTCATCAACCGCTTCTGGGTCGGCACCGCCGTCTTCGGCGCGCTCGCCGGCGTCTACGCCTTCGCCTGCAAGATCAAGTACGCGATGCGCACCGAACCGATCCTCCCTTCCGATCTGGGGTTCCTCGGCGGCGGGGGCGACGGCGAGAGCGTCGCGTCCTTCGTCACCGACGAGTACCGGCCGATCATCGACCACGGCGTGCCGCTGATCGTCTGGTTCGTCGTCATCTGCATCGTGCTGCAGTTCGTCGACCGGCGGCGCGCGTTCATCCACTGTTCGTGGCTCCACCCGCTCAGGAGCGTGAAGAACGTTTTCGGCAACGTCTGCCGCATCGTCGCGCCGGTGATGAGCATATGGCTGATCGTCAGCTACGCCGGCGGACTGTCGTCGGCGCATTCGTCGATCCGTGAGTTCGTCAACGAGATCGGCTACTCGCCGATCATCTGGAACGTCGGCGACGACGCGCGCGCGAACGGCGCCGCGACGACTTTCCTGTCGCTCACGCGCGTCAAGGCGATGGAGGAGGAACCCGGCTACGACGAGGCGATGATGCAGACGATCAACGACCGCTACGCGAAGCAGGCGCAGGCGATCAACGCCGAACGCGACGCGACGCTCACCGACACGACCGTCATCAACGTGCTCTCGGAGACCTTCTCCGACCCGAACCGCGTGCCCGGCGTCCATTTCAACGTCGACCCGATGCCGAACGTGCGCGCGCTCGGCGACGTCGCGACGAGCGGCCTGATGCTGTCGCCCGGCTACGGCGGCGGCACCGCGAACATCGAGTTCCAGCAGATGACCGGCCTGTCGATGGCCAACTTCAACGGGTCGCTGCTCTCCCCGTACCAGCAGCTGCTGCCGACGCGCCCGGAGGTGTTCTCCTTCAACCAAATGTGGAACGACGCCTGCGGCTCCGACTCCTGCTCGGTCGGCTTCCATCCATTCCTGCAGCGCTTCTATCTGCGCAACGCGAACTACAGGAAGTTCGGCTTCTCGCATCTGTACACGCTCGACAGCGATCCGAAGATCAAGCACGCCGGCACCTATCAGGGCAAGAGCGGCAAGTCGGACACCGTCACCGACGAGCAGGCGTACCGCAACGTCGTCGACGAGGTGAAGGCGAACGCTGCCGCGGACAAGCCGGCGCAGTTCATCGAACTCGTCACGATGCAGAACCATGCGCCGTATCCGGGCATCTACGGCGATGAGAACGAGTTCTTCGCAGCGAACGAATCGTCGGTGCCGGACGGCGAGAAGGGCGTCATCGCGAACTACGCGAAGGGCCTGCAGCGCACCGACGAGGCGACGAAGCAGTTCCTCGACGAACTCGACGCGATCGACAGGCCGATCACCGTCGTCTTCTACGGCGACCATCTGCCCGGCATCTACGCGACGGCCGTCAACGACCCGAAGAACAGCCTCGCATTGCACGAGACGGACTACTTCATCTGGTCGAACAAGGCGTCGGCGGCGCATGGCGCGAAACTGCCGGCGTCCGACGCGGCGTATTCGTCGTCGAACTATTTCATGGCGCAGACGGCGCAGCAGCTCAACGCGCGCGTCTCGCCGTACCTCGCGCTGCTCACCGAGCTGCACAAGGAGATCCCGGCGCTGTCGCGCGCCGTGACGAACGGCGGCACCTGGTCGGCCGATTCGTCGGTCACCTATCTCGACGCCGAAGGCAAGGAGATGGATCCGAAGCAGTTCTCGAAGAAGGCGAAGCAGCTGCTCGACGACTACCGCATCGTGCAGTACGACATGATGATGGGCAGGAACTATCTGCACGGCATGGGATTCATGGCGCTGCCGAAGCAGTGAGCGAGCCGGCGGCCGTCGGTGGCGATGTTCCGCCGCCGACGGCGGCCTCCCCTACTACTATGGGCGGGTATGGTAGTGACTCTTTCACCACAGCACGACGACCGGCACGACGAGCGGCACGACGAGCACAATTGGGAGACCGTCAACCGCGTCGTGTTCCCGACGACCGACGCGGACATGACGATGCCGCTGTACGCGATCGCATGGACGCGTCCTGCGCTCAGCGACGACGTCGTCAACGCGTTCGCCGATTTCTATTCGCTCGACTTCGACGCGATGAACGAGGCGGAGCTGCGCCGGCTGCTCAACGCGAGCCGACGCACGCCCGCGGACACGTCGTCGCAGGTGTTCTCGGTCGACGGCCGCACCGCCATCACCGTGCACATGGGTCATCATGCGTCGTTCTGCACGTATTTCAACGCGTTCCCGGCGAGTTACTGGCGCCGTTGGACGAAGGTGGATTCGGTCCGCTTCACCGCCGACGTGCGAGGCACCGGCATGCTGCAGCTGATGCGCTCCACCGGCCGCGGCCTGATCCACCCGGTGCGGGAGATCCCGGTCGAGGCACCGGACAAGGCGACGACGGTGAGCGTCGACATCGCGATGGACGGGCTTCTCGACGGCGGCTTCTTCTGGTTTGACGCGAAGGCGGACATCGACGCCGAACTGCACATCGCCGACGCGCAATGGGCGGTGCCGCGATCGGCGCGCCGCGAAACCGAAACGCGGCCGTTCTCGATCGCGATCGCGACGTTCAACCGCGCCCCCTACTGCCTGCGCCAGCTGCGCGCGATCGCCGCCGACGCGAATGTGCGCGCGCGCCTCGACACGATCTACTGCACCGATCAGGGCACCGACCATGTCTGCGACCAGCCGGGATTCACCGACGTGAGCGCCGAACTCGGCGCCCAGCTCACATACATCCAACAGGCGAACCTCGGCGGCTCCGGCGGCTTCTCGCGCGGCATGTTCGAAACGCTCAAGGCTGGGCGCGCCGCCTACACGATGCTGCTCGACGACGACGCGATCAGCGAGCCGGAATCGGTCATCCGCGCCGTGCAGTTCGCCGACTACTGCTCGACGCCGACGATCGTCGGCGGAGGCATGCTGCATCTCGACAACCGCACCGTCATGTATGCGCAGGGCGAGCGCTTCGACAAGAACGAGGTGCGCATGTTCCCGTGCGTCGGCGCCGAATACAACCATGACTACGCGCAGTTCCCGCTGCGCGACTGCCCGAAGCTGCACCGCCGTTTCGACGCCGATTTCAACGGCTGGTGGCTGTGTCTGGTCCCGACCGCCGTCATGGAGGAGATCGGCCTGTCGATGCCGGCCTTCATCAAGTTCGACGACATCGAATACGGTCTGCGCGCCAAGGAGCACGGCTACGCCACGGTGAGCCTGCCGGGAGTCGCGGTATGGCATCAGGCCTGGCATGACAAGGATCCGGGGCGCTCATGGGAGGAGTACTTCAACAACCGCAACCGCTGGGTCTGCGCGCTGCTGCACATCGACCGGCCGACATGGCAGATGGTGTACCAGATGGCCTACGGCGACGCGAATCTGGGATTGCGGCTCGTGTACTCCGGCGTCAAACTGCGGCATCTGGCGCTGCGCGACGCCATGCGCGGGCCACAGTACATGATCGATGCGCTGCCGACGGCGTTGGCCACGGCCCGCGAGGCGCGCCGCGGCTTCTCCGACACCGATACGCGCGCAAACCTCACCGACTTCCCCGAGGCGGCCGTCGAATACGAGCCGCACGGCAAGCCGAAAAGCAAGCGGCAGGTGCAGCAGGAATGCTTCCGCGCCGTCTTCGAATCACTGGCGACGCGGCGCAACGGCACGGCGGACAAGCGTCCGCAGCGCGCGATCACGGCGAAGGACGCCACATGGCGTGCGTTCCGCGGCGCGTCGTCGGTGCTCGTGACATCGGCGGACGGCAACTCGGCCGCCTGGTGCCGCCGCGACAACGCATTGTTCCGCAAGCAGTTCAAACGCGGCCTGTTCCTGTCCAAGGAGTTCTTCAAGCGTTGGGACCGGCTGGCCGCCGACTACAAGGCCGCCGATCTCGGCAGCGTCGCGATGTGGGAGCGGATCTTCCGCGGCTGAGGGCGCGGACGTACGCACAGACGAACGCGGACGGCGACGGGGATCACTACCCCGTCGCCGTCCGCGTTCTTTGTCGTCGTCGTTCACCGGCTCAGGCGAGACGGTTGTCCAGACGGTGCAGGAACGCGGCCATGTCCTGACGGTAGACGGTCGTCATGCCTTCGAAGCGCCATGAGCCGTTCGCGTTGCGGTAGCCGTCGGTGATGCGCGCGCCGCCGAGCCATTGGATCTCCGCGGCATGTGGCGTGTCCGCATGCACATCGGTGAAATCGGTGCGCGGCGTCACGCCGCCCGACTTGCCGGCCAGATCGGCGAGCCGCTTGAGGAACGCGGCCATATCCTGACGGTAGACGGTCGTCATGCCTCCGTAGCGTTGCGTGCCGTCGGCGTTGGCGTAGCCGTCGGCGATGCCGGCGTGCGCGAGCCACAGGATGTCCTCGGCATGCGGCGTCTGGCTGTTCACATCGGTGAAGGTCTTCCAGTCGTCGGTGCCCGGCTTCCACGTCTTGGCGTCGCCGATGTTGCGGTTCGCGGCCACACGGCGCAGGAACGCGGCCATGTCCTGGCGCACGACTGCGCTCATGCCACGGAAGGTGCCGTCGGGGAAACCGGTCGTCACGCCGTATTGCGACAGCCATACGACATCGTCATAATGCGGGGTGCGGAACGTCACGTCACGGTACAGCGACCGATCGAAGACGCTCATGTCCACGACGCCGCCGATGCCGGACACCGAGGCCTTGGACGTGTACTGCCATCCACGCGTGCCGTTGTAGTTGGGGAACTCGTAGTCGAGTTCCGTGTTGTACTGGGCGATCCACTTCGTGCGCGCCTGCAGCCATGTGGTGTTGAGCCGCGTGTTCATGTTGTTGAGATAGCTGTAGATGTACACGTCCCGGTAACCGGCCGTGGACAGTTCACCGAAGTAAGTGCGCGCGATGCGCTCGTATTGCGAGGCCGCCGTCGGCATCTTATGGCCGCCCCAATCATCCTGCTCGAGGTCGTAGAAGATCGGGAACGCGTTGTCGGTGACCCCGTACTTGCGCAGCAGTTCCACCGTCCATCTGCCTTCCTCAAGGGCGAAGTCGGTGTCGTAGGCGTAGCTGTAGTGGTAGATGCCGAAGGGGATCTTCAGTGCGCGCACCTGCGCGAGATACTGGGCGAACCGGGCGTCCTCATAGCCGTAGCCGTAGCCGATGCGCAGGATGACGCCGTCGATGCCCGAGTTCTTTACCTTGTTCCAATCGATGCTCCCCTGATGCTCGGAGACGTCGATCACCTTGAGTACCGGGTTCATCACCGTGCCGTCCGACTGGCGGAAGGTCTTATAGGCGTTGTTCGGACCGGTCGTCCTCCAGCCCCACTGCGCCTGCGGCGCGGCACGGCGCAGTCGCGAACCGGACTGCGGCGCCGTGCCGTCCCCCGCACCCGGGTCCTGCGAGGTATCGGCGTTGTTCCACATATGTTCCGGATTCGGCGGCACGTCCTCGTCGGGCACCTCCATCTGCGGCGTGGCGGCCGCGCCTGCGCCGGTGTCCGTCGGCATCGTCCGCACGGTATCAGCGGCGGCCGGATCGTCGGCGTAGGCGGCCGAGACACCGGCAGATGTCCCGGTCAATGTCAATGCGCCCGCGAGGATGCACGCGGCGAACGAGGCCGCTCTGCGATGGGAGTGTTGTGCCATGGATGAGGTCCCCATTCCTGATGTTCGATAGGTCGGTCGGCTATGGCCGTAGTTATCCACATCCTACGGAGAAATGTGGATAACTACGACAACAATTTTGAGGCCTCCGCCTAAAGGTGGAGGCCTCGTCCCAAAAGGGTTGATCACCAACCCTCGTTATCAAATTCTGCAGTTAGAGAATTCGGTACGGTTTTCGATAACCGCATCATGATGCACCGTCTTGTATGTCGCCTCGTGATGCACGGTCTGTTCCGGGGTGATGACCACGGTTTCATCCCATGCGGGGGTGTCAACGACGATGCGTGTACCGGTTTGAACTTGTGCATATCCGGGAATAAATGTACAATGCCCGCCATGTGCCATTTCCAATTTGAATTGTTCGATACCTGAAAGTTTACTAAATTCATCTGCTGCGATGATGAATCCATCGGGATATCGTTGCACAAGAGTTTTCTTTGTTTCATACACAGGTTCTTCATGCGTCACCGCATCATGATGCACAACCTTGGTCACAGCGGGGATGACTTCATCCCATGCAGGTGTATCGACAACCTGTTCGTCCCATGCTTCCTGCACGACGACGCGTGTAACCTTCGCCTCACAGTTAATGTGATCATCCAACCGGTGGATGAACGCGGCCATATCCTGACGATACACCGGCGTCATACCACGGAACGTACCATCCGCATACCCCGTCGTGATGCCCGTGGACGCGAGCCACAGGATATCCTCCGCATGCGGCGTCGAACGGTCCACATCCTTGAAACGCTTCCAATCCGTCGCCCCCGGCTTGTAGCCCTTCGCGTTCGCGATACCGAACCGGGCCGCCTCACGACGCAGGAACGCCGCCATGTCCTGACGCACCACCGTGCCCATCCCACGGAACACGCTCGTGCCATCACCCAACGGCCAACCGGTGCTGATGCCCGCATCCGCAAGCCAGCGAATGTCATCAAGATGCGGCGTCGTCAGATCCACATCACGGAACGGCAGATGCACCGCCGACAGCATCACAATTCCAAATCAGACTTCGGAGATCACTGAGGTCCCAGAACCATTGCGCCAATACGACGTTGGAAGCACAGCACCCGCACGCGACACACCGGACTTGCGTATCGGAGCCGCCGTGATATCCTTTTCAAGTTGCATGGTTTCGGCCGTGTGCATTTGGAGGATTCGCCTAGTGGCCTATGGCGCACGCTTGGAAAGCGTGTTGGTGTAACAGCCTCGCGAGTTCGAATCTCGCATCCTCCGCCCGAACCGAAAGGCGGGAACCTGATCATCAGGTTCCCGCCTTTCGCGTTGTCGGCGGTGTCACATTGGACGCCGGACGAGCCGGGGCGCCGACCGTCAGTCGATCGGCGCCCTCAGCATCATCGCGGCCTCATCGGCCGTCTCAGTCCATCTGCAGATAGGCCTTCCAGAACTCGACCGATTCCATCCGCGGGGCCGCCGCCAGATATTCACGCGACAGGCGGTCGGCGTGCTTCTTGTAGTAGGCCAGATCGCGCTTGTAGCGCTTCTGCACCTCCTGGTAGCGCTTGACGTCCTTGACGCGGATGACGCCCTTGCGCGTCGCCCAGTCGATCGCGACGATGATGTTCTCGTTGTGGATCATGCCGGCCGGATACAGCCATCCGGCGCTCGGGATGACCGTGTATTCGACATGGTCGGCCGCCGCGTCGCCTTCGAGCTTCCTGGCGGCGAGCGTCCCGGCCCCGAAACGCTGGCCGTTGTGCGTCAAGAAATCGAAGGCGCGCTGCTTGAGCGTGCGCGGCTCGTCGAAGTCGATGACCTGACGGGTGAGCATGTCCGGGTCGAAATCGGTGATGCCGAGCTGCTCGGCCTGCGCGCGCAGCTCGTCGAAGGACACAAGCTGCTCCTTCTCGCGGTTCGCGCGCATGAAGCATTCCTGCGCGACCGGCTGCATGATGAACTTCGGGCCCTTGAGGAAGTCCTCGAAGCCCTGCAGCGCGAGCTCGGCGTCGGTGTAGTTGAACTTGCGGCACTCGAGATCGACCATATGGTGCAGGCTGTGCAACATCGTCTTCGTATCGGGCACGAGGCCGGTCGTCATCTGCCCGATCATCTGGTTGCGGATCGTCTGGTAGCGTTCGACGCCGGCGTTGTAGCGGATGTCGAACTTCGCATGCCACACGCAGATGCCGTTCATCGTCATGAACTTCGGATTGCAGCGGATGCCGTACTCGACGTCGTCGAAACGCACGAAGACCGGCAGCGGCAGGCCGTTGCGCTCGATGACGGCCGTCGGGATCACGCAGTACCACCAGGCGGCGTAGCGGTGCGCGTCCGCGGGCACGCTCAGCTGCTCGTCGTAGCACTCGTTGTACACGACGTCGACGAACTTCGTCACCTGCAGCGGCGGCTTCGCCGGCACGCACGAGCCGTCGTACGTCGAGATGAAGCCGGTGTCCTCCTTCTGGTCCTGCGTGTCCTCGATGTTGAGCATCGCGCCGGAGACGAAGGCCTCGGCGTATTCGTCATTGACGATGCGCAGCAGGTTGTAGGTGCGCAGGATGCTTTCCGGCGAGACCTCGACGTCGTCGTCCATCAGCAGCACATGCGTCGCCGGCGTCGACTGCTCAAGCGACTCGATCATGCCGCGCGCGAAGCCGCCGGCGCCGCCGACGTTCTCGTTCGGCGTGACCGTCACATGTTCGTCGCTCAGCGCGGCCGCGTCGAGCGTGCTGCCGTTGTCGATGACATGCATCGTCAGATGCTTGGCGATGTCGTAGTCGGAGCCGAGCAGCTCGGTCTTCACGAGCTCGATGTTGCGTTCGATGAACTTCTCCTTGCGGAACGTCGTCGTCGCGATCGCCAGTTCGACGTCACGCGGATCGCCGTCGAACTCGACCTCGTACCAGCCGTTGCGGATCGTCGTCTTCGCCTGCGTGGCGATCTGGAATCCGGCGATGACGGTCGTCGGGTCGACAGTGATGTCGAGCGTCACCTCATGCCACTTGTTGTCGCCGGGCACGTTGGCCGTGACCGATTCGACGAGCTGCGGCTGCATCGACAGACGCTCGGCGCGCGTCTGCGTCAACGTGACCGGCTTCGCGCTCTTGACGTCGATATGCAGGCGGAACGCCGTCGCTCGCGTGTACTTGAGCAGCTTGAGCACGGACAGCGCGTTGAAGTACGTCGTGAAATCGACGGTGCCGGCGCCCGCGATCGTCCAGTCGCCGGTGCGCGGATCCGGCGTCAGCAGCTGGTCGGTGTGGTAATACATCGTGGGATAGCTCAGCGCACGCGGCTTCGTCTCCAGCAGCACGTTCGCGAATCGAATCGATGACATGGGTCCTCACTTGCTAGTCGTCACTTGGTCGTTTGCAGCCTTCAATCACGCTTCAGCATAGTCCGTGCAGCGAAAAAGGCGCCGATCCGCCGAGGGTGGACCGCCGCTGCCGAGGCGGCCTCCTATGATGGTCGCATACGCTGGCGCCGTGGCACGGCTACAATGAAGCGACTGGACCCGAAACGAAGAAGGTGCGAGTGAATACGTTGAAGCAACGGTTGAAGGACCGCTACGGATACGCCATGACCGTGTTGCGCGGCCTGGTGAAGACCGATTTCAAGATGCGCTACCAGGGATCGTTCCTCGGCGTGGCGTGGTCGGTGCTCAAGCCGCTGATGCTGTTCGCCGTCATGTACGTCGTGTTCGCGAAGTTCATGCGCATGACCGACGGCACGCCGACCTTCCCGGTCGTGCTGCTGCTCGGCATCAGCTCATGGCAGTTCGTCACCGAGACGGTGGGCATCGGCCTGCGCTCGATCGTCGACCGCGGCGACCTGCTGCGCAAAGTGCACTTCCCGAACTACATCGTCGTCGTCTCCGCATCGATCGGCTCATTGATCTCGCTCGCGATCAACTACGTCGTCGTGCTCATCTTCGCGATCTTCATGCGCGTCGAATTCACGTGGCGCGTGCTGTGGCTGCCGCTCAACGTGCTCGAACTGTACATCATCGCGCTCGCGCTCGCGCTGATGCTGTCGACCTTCTACGTGTTCTACCGCGACGTGCTGCATATCTGGGAGGTGCTGCAGCAGATCATCTTCTACGCGATGCCTATCATCTACCCGTTGAGCTTCATCACGAAGAACCATCCCGAATACAGCACGATCGCCAATCTCGAGCTGATGAACCCGATCGCGCAGACGATCCAGGACATCCGCCACAACTTCATCGCGCCGGCGACGCAGCCGACGGTCTGGAACACCTTCGGCTCATGGTGGGTGAAGCTGATCCCGGTCGCGATCACCGTGCTGCTGCTGTGGTTCGGCGTGTACGTCTTCCGGAGGAACAGCCGTCGATTCGCGGAGGTGATGTAATTGACGCAGGCAATCGAACAGCACGACGCCGCGGCCGACGAAGCCGCGCAGGTCGTCACGATCGACAACTACATGGAGCAGCCGGTCGTGCTCGACGTGAACCACGTCGAGAAATGGTTCAAACTGCCGACCGAACAGGCGAGCGGCCTCAAGCAGGCGTTCATCAACTGGACGAAGGGCATCAAGGGCTACAAGAAGCAGCAGGTGCTCAAGGACGTGACGTTCCAGGTGCACCGCGGCGAGTTCTTCGGCATCGTCGGTCGCAACGGCGGCGGCAAGTCGACGCTGCTCAAGATCATCTCGCAGATCTATTACCCGAACAGCGGCTCGGTGCATGTGGAGGGCAAGCTCGTGCCGTTCATCGAACTCGGCGTCGGCTTCAACCCGGAGCTCACCGGCCGCGAAAACGTCTATCTCAACGGCGCGCTGCTCGGCTTCACGCCCGAGGAGGTCGACGCGATGTACGACGACATCGTCGAATTCGCCGAGCTCGAGGACTTCATGGACCAGAAGCTCAAGAACTATTCGAGCGGCATGCAGGTGCGTCTCGCGTTCTCGGTGGCGATCAAGGCGCAGGGCGACATCCTCGTGCTCGACGAGGTGCTCGCCGTCGGCGACGAGGCGTTCCAGCGCAAATGCGACGACTACTTCACGAAGGTGCGGCAGGACCCGACGAAGACCGTCATCCTCGTCACCCATGACATGAGCGCCGTCAAACGCTACTGCACGCGCGCGATGTTCATCCGGAACGGCGAGGTCGCCGCGATCGGCGACCGCGAGACGGTGTCGGAAAGCTACACGCTCGCGAATCTCGAGGCCGCCCAGGAGGAGAACGAGCGCAAGCAGCAGGAGGCGCTCGCGCACGGACGCGAGGAGTATCCGAACGGCCTCAACGAACGCTGCCCGCTGCTGCGCACCTACGGCGTCTCGCCGCTGATGCTGACGAGCGACGACGTCTTCCGCTTCGCCGTCGAATACGATTTCGACGAGACCGACGACTTCTATCTGGCGATCGCGTTGCACGACATCCGCCGCGGCGGCATCACCTTCGACACCGGCGCGCGCAATCCGCAGATGCATCTGACGAAGCCCGGCCACCACACCGTGTATTTCGAGATGCCGCTCGACCTGTTCAACAACGGCGAGTTCAGACTGATCACGTCGCTGCGCACGCCGATCCCCGGCGACGACGCGATGACGGACGCCGTCGCCGTCGCATTGGACGACAACGCCTGCACCTTCGTGATCCGCGATCCGCGCAACACGAACTACGCGCTGATCAACAACCGCGCGCTGTCGATCACGCCGATCAGCGAGCAGGAGGCCGAAGCGGCGGCCGCCGAACAGCGCGCGCATGAGCATGCGTCCGCGACGACGCCGGCGCAGAAGCACACGGCACAGTAAGTCAGATGGAATAAATAAGGAGTCGACATGAGCGGCACCGGCTTGCACCCTTGGGCGGATGCGAAACGCACGTTCTGGAACGGCGTCACGCGGATGTACAACCGGCACAACGGCATCACGCCGCCGTCGGATGCGGAACTCGCGCGGCGATCGCGCGCGCATTACCTGATCGGCGAAGCCGGCTTCCCGAACTACGGCGACGAGCTCATCGCGCGCGAATGGGTGAAATACCTCGCCGAAGTCGACCCCGAGGTCCCGGTGGTCTTCGACTGCCTGTGCGCGGGGCCGGCGGCCGCGATCCTCTACGGGCTGCACCCGAAGCTCACCGTCGTCGACACGATCGCGCAGCTGTGCATCGTCGACCGCGAACGGCTGTTCAAGGCTCTGCCCGACGATGAGCGCGCATCAACGCCGATTGAATCGATCCCGGTCACGGCGATCGGCGGCGAACTGACGAAAGCGCTCGACGACGAAGGCTATGCGGCGCGCTACGCCGCCGGCATACGGCTGCTCAACGAACGCACGCAGGATCTGCACATCATCGGCGGCGGCTACATGCGCAGCTTCTGGAACGCGAACCTCGCACGCCTGAGCGCCGCGCAGTGGGCGCAGCGCCACGGCATGCCAGCCGTCGTCAGCGGAGTCGGACTCGAACCGCTCGACGCGCGTGACCGCGCGTACGCGGCGGCGGTCGCGCGCGACATCACGGCGTTCTCATGCCGCGACGTGCCGAGCCGTGACGCGATCGACCCGGAACACCGGACGACGACGCTCGCGCCCGACGACTGCTTCGTCAACGCGTTGGACGGCGTCTATCTGCCCGACGACGCGCCGCTGCCGCAGACGATGGTGTGCATGCAGCTCGATCTGGTCGACGACCCGAAGGCGCTGCTCGGGCATATGGTCGCCGTGCTCGAAGCGTGGGACGTCCCGCAGGGCGAACGCATCGGCGTCGTCGAATGCATCCCCTACGACTCGCAGGACGCGATGCATATGCTCGCTTCGCATGGATGGGAGCCGTGGCTGTATCCGCTGCAGGATCTGCTCGAGCGTGGGTTCCCGGCACAGACCGGTCAACGGTGGCTGTCGACGCGCTACCATCCGCATCTGCTCGCCGCGGCGCGCGGATGCTCAGGGTCGTTCATCTCGGTGCAGGAAGGCTACTACGACGTCAAGCACGCCGCCGTGCTGCGCATGGGCTCGAGGTGGACGCAGACGTACATTGGCCAGCGGGACATCCCCGCACCGGGACCGGGCTTCGCCGACCCGGATGTGCGGTTCATGTACCGCAACCAGATCCGCCGGCAGGTGGCGCCGCTGTACGAGGCGCGGTAAGCGGTCGCCGTGGAGGGCCGGCCGGGCCGGCCGGCGGAGGTGCGGGTGGGTCCGTCGACTCCGCAGATGATTCGGGACGTAACGGGCCGATTCATCGGACGGGTCGACGGTCCGTCACGCTCAACAGCCAGTTTACGTCCCGGGTCGTCGACGGCGCCGACGGTCCGGGACATAGCGGGTACGTTCCTCCGTCATGCCGACGGATCGGGACGCTCAGCGGGCCGTCCGCGTCCCGGTTCGGCGACCACGTCGACGGAACGGGACGGAAACTAGCCAGTTTGAGGGTTGGCTTGCCGACTGCGTCGATAGATCGGGACGCTTATGGGCCATATCCGGGGCCGGACATGGTTGGGGCGTCCCCTCGCGTCGCGAACCACGCGAGGGGACGCCCCATCAATCCGTGCCCGGAATGCCGCGCACCTTACTTGGCGAGCTGGTTGTCGAGCCGGTGAAGGAAGGCGGCCATATCCTGGCGCACGACCGCGCTCATGCCACGGAACTCGCGTGCGTTGCCGACCTTCCAGCCTTCGGAGATGCCCGAACCGGCCAGCCACGCGATATCGTCGGCATGCGGCGTCTTACCCGGATCGGCGAAACGCACATCACGGAAGTCATACTTCGGCGCCACACCGCCGTCCTTGCCGCCCAACTTGGCGAGACGGCGCAGAAAAGCGGCCATATCCTGACGCACGACCGGGCTCATGCCACGGAACGTGCTCGTGCCATCGGCCTCCTTCCAACCGGTGGAGATGCCGGCGTGGGCCAGCCACAGGATGTCCTCGGCGTGCGGCGTGCCGTGGTTGACGTCCCGGAACGTCGCCCAGTCGGCCGCCGACGGCTTCCACGTCTTAGCGTCGCCGATGTTGCGTTTGACCGCCTCACGGCGCAGGAACGCGGCCATATCCTGACGGTAGACGCGCGTCATGCCTTCGAAGCGCGTCGTGCCGTCGCTGTTGGCGTAGCCCTTGGTGATGCCCGAATCCGCCAGCCAGTTGATATCGGTCTCATGCGGCGTCGACGCAGACACGTCAGTGAAACGATAGACGGTGAGATCGCCGGACCAGTTGCGGCCGGTGCCTGAATCGAACACGACACGCGCGGTGCCCGGGCCGACGGCCGTGAGCTCATAATCGTTCGCCGTGATCACATTGGCGTTCTCGGAAGTCCACGCGCCCAGAATGAACGGGTCGATCGGGGCGAAGTACGCGGCCTGCGGGTTCCATGCGTCCCTGCTGGCCCACAGCGTCACCGGTGTCGTCTTGCCCACGGCGAAGTGGCTCGGCAGCCCATCGAACTGCGCGTTCCGCGCGACGTCGTCGCTCACCGGCATCGTCAGCATGTAGCTGCCCTTGAGCTTCAGCGGCGTCGTGTCGCCGTTGCCGCCGTTGATTTCGCCGGCAGCCACTCCGTTGATCATCGCGAAGCCCATGTTGCCCGAGCTCGGATCGATGATGCTCATATAGTGCCCGTAGCCGTTTGCGTCGACGTCTTCACCGCTGGTGTAGCGGATGTAATCCGATTTCTCGCCCATCCACTGGTCGAAGGCCGCGGAGAAGTTCGTATCCCACCGCCACGCGAGCACTTCGCCGTAGGAGCCCTTGCCGTCGACGGTCGCGCTCCAGATATTGGAATCGTTGCCGGTGCGCAGATGGTTCAGCGTATACGCCGATTCCAGCGCGCGCTGCACGGCGATGCGCTCCAGCGTGTTGTCCCACTTCGGGGAGAGGTAGGTCTCCTTGCTCATGTTCTTCTCACGCAACCACTGCTGCACGGTCACGTAGTTGCCGCGGTCGTTGCGGAACTTGACGCGCGAGTCGTTGTAGGCGTCCTCACGCCATTTGCGCAGGCTCTGCCGGGCCTGTGCGTACACGGCGTCCTGCTGCAGCTGCACGAGCGCGATGCCGATGACGCCTTCGCCGAGCTCCACGTTCAGATCGTAGTAGGCGGCGTCCTGACTGCGCGACCGGTTCAGTTCGTCGACCTGTTCACGCAGCGCATCCATATCCGGCTGCGTCTGCTGCGAGCGCTCATGCATCGTCGGCTGCCCGCTGATTTCGAATTGCGGCTCCCAGCCTTCGACGTCGGTCGCCTGGGCCGTGGCCGGCATCATCGTGCACAGCATCGCCGCGGCCAGTGGCGCGCTGATCCAGCGCAGCCCCTTCCTTGTTCCACCGGACATAGTTGTTCCTCTCTCTTCTTTGCATTGTTCCCATGGTTCATCCCCATCGAAGAATCACGATATCAATCGTATAGACAATCGATATTCTTTGTCAACCGCATGTCGCGGACAAGTATGGCGTCGACGGAATATCAATATTTTGCCTCTCCCTCGCGGTCCTGTTACGATGAGCGCAAAGGAGAAGACAATGCGCCCTCCACGGAATTTCGATGTATGAAATTCCTCTTCAGACAACGACAGAAGAGAAGGGATATCGGTATGAATACCACCAAACTACCGCGCGTCGCCCGACGTGCCCTCGGCGTCGCATTGGCATCGGCGCTGATGATGATCCCCTGCACGACCGGCATCGCAGCAGAAACCAGCGTCCCCCTCGACGCCGCGCACTTCCCCGACCCGGCGTTCCGTGCATTGGTTCAGCAACAAGATTCGGATAACGATGGGGTACTCAGCTCGGACGAGCTGCACAGCATATGGAAGATCGAAGGCGGCTGCTACTACGACGACACATGCGGAAACATCACATCCGCCGCCGGCATCGAATACTTTCCCAGTTTGACCGATCTGGATCTCGGCGGCAATCAACTGACGTCCTTGGATGTCAGCCACAACCCCCAGCTTGAACGCCTCTTCGTCAGTGATAACCAGCTGAAATCCATCGATCTCAGTCACAATCCCGCACTCGCTTATTTAACGCTGTCCGACAATCAATTCACGTCCATCGACATCAGCCACAATCCCGCGCTCTACCATCTGTATGCCGACGGCAACCAGCTCACCACTGTGGATGTGAGCAATCATGCGGCACTCGCCACATTGGATCTCCACAACAATCAGCTCACCCATGTGAATCTGGAAGGCACCCCTAAGCTTGATTATCTGGACATCGACAATAACTCCGTATTGTCGGTCGATCTCAGCCAGAACGCCGCGCTCAATTATTTGAGTCTCAGCAATAATCAACTGACATCCGTGGATCTGCGTCATAACACCAACCTCGTCGATTTGTATCTCGACAACAATCGGTTGCTGTGGCTCGGCGACGTCGCGAAATCCGTTCAATTCTCGGATTTCTCCAACCAGCAGTTCGGCCCCATAACCGACGCTTCGCTGGATCTGGCGAAGGCTGCGCCCGGCATTGACGTATCGCGCATCTCGGATGTGCAGGGCGGTACGCTTCAGGGCACCGTGCTGACGCCGACAAGCACCGATGGCCTCGTCACCTATGATTATCATTTCAGCGACGCGCAGATGCCGCTGGGCGTGCGCGTACAGTTTGAGGTGCCGTCGTTCACGGTTGCGTTCGATACGAATGGGCTGTTATCTGTTGGTGTATGAGTTTGTTTTGCGTGGTTTGGATATGTTATACTTGGTTTCATGTTGGTGAAGGAATGGGCGGCCCGTGAGGGGTTGCATCCGCAGACGGTGTGGAAGTGGTGCCGTGAGGGCACGATGCCCGTGCCTGTGGAGCATACGCCGACCGGTATGTGGCTCATCCACGACCCCAAATACGAGACCCGAGGGGCGCAGGCCCCTGCCGGCGGGCGCACGGTGTGCTATGCGCGCGTGTCCGGTCCGGACCGGAAGAACGACCTGCAACGTCAGGCGGACAGGCTCAAGGCGTTCGCGCTCAGCATGGGCGTCGAACGGCCCGAGGTCGTCACGGAAGTGGGGTCGGGTATGAACGATCGGCGGCGCAAGCTCAACCGTCTGCTGGCCGACCCGACGGTGGGCGTGATAATCGTGGAGCACCGTGACCGCCTTGCCCGTATG
>NZ_MVOG01000002.1 GCF_002286915.1 Bifidobacterium italicum
GTACGGCGTGCAGGTCACGAGGCTCGCCAGATCGCGGTCCTTCTGGATCGCGAGGTCCTTGACCTCGTTCGGCAGCACCGTGTGCGTCGCCTCGACCTCGTAGGTGAGCACCTCGTCGTAGACGGCGATCGTGAACCTGTCGCCCTTGCCGAGCGTGTCGAGGCCGGTGAACAGCATCGCGCTCGGCAGGCCGGTGTGTCCGGTGAGCACCGTGTGCGTCGACGGGCCGCCGATCGGCAGGCTCGAGCCTTCGAGATGGCCGGCCGCGATCTGCAGCACCGTCTCGTCGGTGCCGTGGTAGATCGGCAGGCGCGCCTTGATCTTCGGGATCGTCACATAGTCCATGATGCCGGTGCCGCTCACGTCGAGGATCGACTCGTAGGCCTTCTTCTCCTCCGGCGTCGGCAGGAACCTGGAAGTGCCCTGCCCGATGAGCGATTCGTTGTATTCCTTCGCGCGCGCGAGCTCCTTGTCGCGGTCCTCCTTCGAGGTGTCGGCGACCTTCTCGATGTATCCCGCGACGGCGCGCGACGCGACGTGGCGGTTCCAGGCGTCGGCGACCGTCGGATACAGGATCAGGCCGACGCCGATGAGCAGCAGCGCGCTCATCGCGGCGAGCATCGCGAAGAACCTGCGGTTGTCCTTCTTGCGTTTGGCGGCGAGCTGCTCCGGCGTCGGCCTCGGCGCGCCGGGCTCGTGCGGGTCGATGATGTCGCCGAAATCGGTACCGCCGTCCGCGCCAGTCTCCGGCGTCCCTTCCGGCGCATCCCCCTCCGCCTGCACGGCGGCCGCATCGGCGCCGTCCGCATCCGCGTCGGCGTGCATGTCCTCCCACATGTCCCAGTCGTCGTGGTCGCCGTCATGTCCGTCGTGGTTGCCGTCGTCCCACCTGTCAGCCATAGCGCGTTCACCCTCCCGCCGTGCCGCGTCCGCCCCGCGGACGTCGCTGCCGTCTTTTGTCCGTTTCGAGCATAACCGCAGCGGCGCGCATCCGCACGCCGTCTTCCCAAACCTTTACGTTTCGCCGTCGTCCCCGCATGCGGCCGTCGGCATCGACGACGGCGTCCCCGCCGCGTCGAGGGACGCGGCGGGGACGCCGTCGTGATCGGGGAAGGCGATGCGCGCTCAGTGCACGCGCTGCGCCGCGGCTGCCGCATGGGCCGGCAACGCGCGCGGCGCGCGGAAGCCGCGGCGGCCGAACTCGTCGGCGATCGCCTGCGCGATCCGTTCACTGGCCCCGGCGTCGACGAGCGCGATGATCGAACCGCCGAAGCCGCCGCCGGTCATGCGCGCGCCGTACGCGCCCTCGGCGCGCGCGACGTCGACAGCCGTGTCGAGCTCGGGCACCGTCACCTCGTAGTCGTCGCGCAGTGAATCGTGTGACGCGTCGAACAACGCGCCCGCCTGCCGCATATCGCCGCGCGCGAAGGCGTCGACGAAACGGTCGACGCGTCCGATCTCGGTGACGACGTGCCGCACGCGACGGCGCATCGTCCCGTCGTCGAGCCGCGCGAGCACGTCCGCGAGCGCCTGCTGCGGATCGTCGGCGGCGTTGACGGCGTCGGCGACCTCGCGCAGGTTCGCCACGCCGAGGATCGCCGCCGCCTGTTCGCACATCGTGCGGCGCGCCTCGTACTGGCCGTCGTTGAGCTGGTGCGGCGCGCGCGTGTCGAGCACGAGCAGCTCGAGGCCGTAACATCCCAGATCGAAGGGCTCCTGCTTGACGTTCTCGAGCGCGCCCAGTCCGGGACGGCAGTCGAGGCGCAGCGCTCGGCCCTCGGCGCAGCGCATCGACGCGTTCTGGTCGAGTCCGCCGGTCGAAGCGCCGGCCATGTCGTTCTCCGCGCTGATCGCAGCGTCGATCAATGTGACGCGGCCGGCGTCGTCGCCGCCGAAGCCGAGCGCGTGCACGTCGTCGAGCGCGAGCGCCGTCGAGCAGGTCATCGCCGCCGACGAGCTCAGCCCCGAGCCGAGCGGCACGCAGGAGGCGAAGGCAGCGTCGAAGCCGCGCACCTGCTCGAAGCCGGCCCGGCGCAACGCCCACGCGACGCCGACCGGGTAGGCCGCCCATCCGTCGACGCCGCCGGCCTCGAGGCCGTCGAGGTCGGCTTCGACGACCGTCTCGGGCGCGACGTCGGAGACGACGCGCGCCGTCGTGTCATCGCGCGCGGCGAGCGCCACGTAGGTGCGGTGCGGCAGCGCGATCGGCAGGCAGAGGCCGCCGTTGTAGTCCGTGTGTTCGCCGATGAGGTTGACGCGTCCGGGCGCCGCCCAGACGCCGTCCGGCTCGTTGCCGTAGCGTGCGCGGAACAGCGCGGCCGCCTTGCGCGCGCCGTCGTCGTCGCCCATCGCTTCGATGAATTCCACCTGTGCCATAAGTGTTGTTCTTCCGTGTCTGTCGTCGCGCCGCCATCATCGGCGACGCGGGTTGCGATGTCTGTATTGGTGATGTCTGATTGGTGATCGCCGCGGCGGCGACGCCGCTCAGCCTTCGTCGGCGATGTCGACCGGGCCGAGCTCGTGGAAGCGCGCCGCGATGAGCTCGGGGGTCGTGTCCGAGACCCACGCGGCCATGCCCGATTCGGAACCGGCGAGGTACTTGATCTTGTTCGCTGCGCGGCGGAACGAGAAGAACTGCAGGTTGAGCCGGTAGTGGTCGCGGCGCGCGTCGCGCACCGGCGCCTGATGCCAGGCTGCGATGTACGGCAGGTCCATGCCCTTGCCGTCACCCTTGTCGAAGAAGCGGTTGCCGCGCTTGAGCAGCGTCGAGTACATCTGCGCGAGGTCCCAGCGTTCCTGGTCGTCGAGCTCGTCGAGCGTGAGGACGCCGTCGCGCAGCGGCGCGACGTGCACCTCGAGCGGCCAGCGCGCAGCGGCCGGCACGTAGGCGACCCAGCTGTGGTTGCGCATGACGACGCGGTGCCGCGCGTCGATCTCGGCGGCCATCAGGTCGTGCAGCAGGTTGCCGCCCGTGCGCTCGAAGTAGGCTTCGGTGTGTTCCAGCTCGGTCTCGAGCTTCGGCGCGATGAACGGGTAGGCGTAGATCTGGCCGTGCGGGTGCGCGAGCGAGACGCCGATCTCCTCGCCGTGGTTCTCGAACGGGAAGATCTGCTCGATGCCGTCGATCGTGCTCAGCTCGGCCGTGCGGAAGGCCCACGCCTCGACGACGGTGCGCAGGCGCGACACCGGCAGGTCGGCGGGCAGGCCGTCCTCGTCCGGGTCGAAGCAGATGACCTCGCAGCGTCCGGCCGCCGGACGCACCTGCCACAGCGGGTTGCCGTCGACGCAGCCCGCCTCGTCGGACACGCCGGGCACCTGCACCATCGACGGGAAGCGGTTCTCGAAGATGACGACGTCGTAGTCGGTGTCCGGGACCTCGCCGTCCTGGTACGGGTCGCCGGGCTTGCGCGCGGCGAGCGGGTTGCCCTTCGCCGTCGCGCCGGCGCCGGCCGTGATCGGGCGGTTCATGCGCGCCGTCGCCATCGGGATCCAGTCGCCGGTGAGCGGGTCGCGGCGCATCTGCGGCGCCTGGTAGCGCACCTCGACGCCGTCGGCGTCCAGATGCGGCGCGAAGCGGTACGGCAACTCGCGCGGGTCGTCGAGGCGGCGCGTGCGCTCGCCGGAGACGAACTCCGGCTCGTCGTCGAGATAGAAGAAGTCGCGGCCGTCGGCGAGCGTCGTCGGCGTGATGCGGATGTGCTCCTTCGCGTAGTCGCCGGGTTCGTATTGTGCATATTGCGACATCGTCGTCATTCGCTTTCTGTTTCGTCGGATGCCCTGTCGTGGGCGAGTACGAGTTCCTTGACGAGGTCGCGCGTCTTCGTCGCCGAATCCGTGTCGAGGCCGTCGTCGGTGATGACGGTATCCACCTGGTCGAAGCGCGCGAACAGCGACAGCGATGTGCTGCTCCACTTCGTGTGGTCGGTGAGGATGATCGTGCGGTCGGCGATGTCCATCATCGCCATGTCGGTCGCCGCCTCGAGCGAGTTCGGCATCAGGAAGCCGCGCGGGATCGACACCGAGTGGGTGCCGAGGAACACGGTGTTCACGCGCAGCGACGCGATGACCTTGTCGGCGATCGGCCCGACGAGCGAGTTCGACCGCGTGATGACGCCGCCGGTGACGATGACCTCGACGTCCTTCGACTCGAGGGCCTGCACGAGTTCTGCGACCGGGATCGAGTTCGTCAGGATCGTGATGCCGTTCGAGCGCTGCGACTCGAGCAGGTGCTGCGCGAAGACGTAGGCGGTCGTGCCGCCGCCGATCGCGATGACGTCGCCCGGCGAGACGTAGTCGATCGCCTGCTGCGCGATCGCGTCCTTGAGTCCGATGTCCATCTGCGACTTGACCGAGAACAGCGGCTCGCTCAGCAGCGTGCTCGTCGACACGGCGCCGCCGTGCACGCGCCGCAGCAGGCCCTTGTCCGCGAGTTCGGCGATGTCCCTGCGGATCGTCATCGCCGAGACGCCGAGCTCCTTGGAGAGCGCGGTGATGCGCACCGCGCCGCGCGTACGCAGCCGACTCAGGATCAGATGCTGTCGTTGTGAGGAAATCATATGAACATTATCGCACATTTCATTGCAACAGACAACTCGAAACAAACATTTCGGCGTGTTTTCCAAACAGAACCGCACATAAACCGATCTTTTGCACTCGTATGCAGGACGGACGCAGGCGTGCGCGCCGCCCTTCGCCGCATCCGGATGGCATCCGGACGGCCCGTGCGGCATCCGGACGGCCCATACGGCCGCAGTGCGGCCGACACCCTGCCGATGCCCGATCCGCACATGGCCCCGTGATCATCGGCATGACCGCCATGGCGCACATGCAGGCGTCGCGCCGCGCACGCCATGGCGGCACGACACGAGCCCGCGTCCGTCCGGCCGACGTCCGCGTCGGCAGGCATCCGCATCGGCAGGCGTCGGCGCAATCGGAGGCCGCGTCATCCAGCGACCCCGTCAGCGGGCGTCCTCGTCAGTCGATGTTCTCGGCCTCGGCCTCGAGGTCGTCGTTGAAGTCGTCATCGGGCGCGTCGGCGATCTGACGATGCGCGGCGCGGCGCTCGAACTCGCGCTCGCGCGGATCGTGCAGCTGCCGGTGCATGCGCGAAAGCCCCCATTGGGTCACCTTGCGCATCGCCTCGTGCACGATCGAGCCGTCCATCTTCGAGACGCCGAGCGCGCGTTCCGGGAACACGATCGGCACCTCGACGACGACGCCGCCGGCCGCCACGACGCGCCGCGTCATGTCGATCTGGAACACGTAGCCGTTGTCGTCGATGCCGTCGAGGTCGATCCTGCGCAGGATGCGCGCGCGGTAGGCACGGAAGCCGCTCGTCATGTCGCGCACCTTGAGCCCTAGCATGAAACGCGCGTAGGAGGAGCCTGCACGGGAGATGACGTCGCGGTACCACGGCCAGTTCTGCGTCGTGCCGCCGGGGACGCGCCTCGAGCCGAGCACGAGGTCGACGCGCTCGTCGTCGCGGATGCGCTGCAGGATGCGCCGCAGGTCGTCGGGTCGGTGGGAGCCGTCCATGTCCATCTCGCAGATCACGTCGTAGCCGCGCGCGAGCGCCCAGTTGAATCCGTCGACGTACGCGGAGCCGAGGCCGAGCTTGCCGGCACGGTGCAGCACATGCAACCTCGATCCGGTCGTCGTCGCGTTGACGCGGTTCGCGATCTTGAGGTCGGCGGTGCTCACGTTCGCATCGGACAGCAGCGCCGCGTCATCGTCGCCCTTGCAGAACGCGACGTCGTGCGCGATGTCGTTGCTTTTGACCTCGACGCTCAGTCCGGGCGTCATATGCGTGGCCTTCGCGATGACGTCGGCGAGCCTGCCGGTGCCGTCGGGCGAGTTGTCGTCGACGATGAGCACGTCGACGTCCGGGTTGCGCTCGAAGACGCCGCTGAGCGTCGGCTCGAGGTTCGCGCGTTCGTTGTACGTCGGCATGACCACGCATACACGACCCGTCATATCCGCCTCCCGTCCGTCGGCCGCCGCCGGCCGTCTGCACCCGACTTTACCGCATGGCGCACCGGCGCCCGACCGCCGTCTGATGTCCGTACCGACTGTAGTCAGCGCGCCCCGTCCCCGCATATCGTGCAGCCATCGGCAAAACCGCACATGCGAACGGCGGGGCGGCGGGGCGGCCCCGCCGTTCGCATGTGCGTTCCGGCGCCCGACATGGCACAATGGAACGATGGCTTACGTTTCCGAAAACAGCTTGCACGACGCGATCAACAAGGCGACGACCGACCTGTTCACCTGCGCGTACAAGCACGTCATCAAACCTCATTTCGTCTTCAACAAGCCGCCGGACAAGTCGCACGCCCAGATGATCGGGTTCTGCAAGGCCACGCGCAACATCGCGCCGCTGATGTGGCTGCTGCGCCAGATGCTCGACTACACCGACCCGATCCTCGAGACCTCGGTCATGGGCGTCGACTTCGCCAACCCCTTCGGCCTGTCCGCCGGTCTCGACAAGGACTGCGAGATGGCGACGCTGCTCGACAACGCCGGCTTCGGCTTCGAGACGGTCGGCTCGACGACGGCGCGCCCGTGCGCCGGCAATCCGCGCCCGTGGTTCCACCGTCTGCCCGAATACGATTCGATGATGGTGCATGTGGGGCTGGCGAACGAGGGCTCCGACAAGATCATCGCGAAGACCGAACAGGCGTGGCGCCGCACGCGCACGATGCAGATGTCGGTGTCGATCGCACGCACGAACGACGACCTCGTCGGCGGCATCAACGAAGGCATCGAGGACTACTGCGTCTCGATGCGTCGCGCGGCCGGCCGCACCGCGATGGTCGAGGTGAACATCTCGTGCCCGAACACGACGGTCGGCGAGCCGTTCAACGAGGACCCGGAGGCGCTCGACCGCCTGTTCACCGAGCTCGACAAGATCGAGCGCCCGCAGCCGACGCTCGTCAAGATGCCTCTCAACAAGACTTGGGAGGAGTTCCGCGAGCTCGTCGACGTGCTCGCCGACCACAACGTGCAGGGCCTGTCGATCGCGAACCTGCAGAAGGACCGCACCGGACTCGACATCCCGCCGTCGTGGCTCGGCGGCCTGTCGGGCGGTCCGTGCACCGTCGGCAGCACCGAGCTGATCCGCCGCGTCCACCGCGACTACGGCGACCGTTTCGCGATCGCCGGCATCGGCGGCGTCTTCACGCCGAAGCAGGCGTATGAGAAGATCCGCGCCGGCTCGTCGCTCGTCATGTTCATCTCATCGCTGATGTACCGCGGCCCGCAGCAGATCACCGTGCTCAAGCGCGGACTCGCCGAGCTGCTGCGCCGCGACGGCTTCGCGAACGTGGCCGACGCCGTCGGCGTCGACGCCTGATTGCTGCCTTAAGCGTATGGGAGGGCCCCGCATCCCCGTCGGGAGACCGCCCATACGCCGTTCACGCGCCGTTAGGCACCGTTTGTGCACCTATCTGTGTTGAGGGAGAGCATCATCTTGGATTGAGGCAAGTAGCGCCACGGTATCATGCGGGTTTCAGGCCCTGATACTTGGCCATATCGCCGAAGAAGCCCTCCCTCAACGCAGATAGGCTGAAGATACGGCCGTAGAGACGCCTAGCTCACCAGTTTTCGCCGTCGCGCCACGCGCCGCGGACGATCTGCGGCGGATAGTCGATGTCGTCGCGCGCCATGCCGAGTTTCGCGGCGGCGCGCAGCGGCCAGTACGGCTCACGCAGGGCCGCCCGGCCGATCTCGACGGCGTCGGCCTGCCCATGCGTGAGGATCCTGAGCGCCTGACGCGGCTTTGTGATCAGACCGACCGCCGTCGTCGCGATGCCGGCCTCGTTGCGCACGCGGTCGGCGAACGGCACCTGGTAGCCGGGGGCCGCCGGGATCGTCACCCACGGCAGTACGCCGCCGGTCGAGACGTCGATCAGGTCGACGCCGTGGTCCTTGAGCGTCCTCGCGAGAGCGACGGCGTCGTCGGCGCCGAATCCGCCCTCGGCCCAGTCGGTCGCCGAAATGCGCACGAACACCGGCATGTCGTCGCGCACGACGGCACGCACCTTGTCCACGGTCTCGACGAGCATGCGCGCGCGGTTCTCGGGCGATCCGCCGTACTCGTCGTCGCGCATGTTCGTCAACGGGTCGAGGAACTCGGACAATAGGTAGCCGTGGGCCGCATGGATCTCGATCGCCTCGAACCCGGCCTCCTGCGCACGCCAGGCGGCGTCGCGGAAGCGGTCCTCGATGGCATGGATCTCGTCGACGCCGAGCGCGCGCGGCTCGGGGAAGTCACCGTAGGCGATCGCCGACGGCGCGACGGTGCGCCAGCCGCCTTCGTCGGGGGCGAGGCTCTCCCCCGGCACGCCGATGCCGAAGCAGCCGGTCGACGCCTTGCGTCCCGCATGGCCCAGCTGGATCGCCGGCGTCGCGCCGGCGCGCTTCATGCCGTCGACGATCCACCGGTAGGCGTCGATCTGCCCGTCCTCCCACAGACCGAGATCGCATGGCGAGATGCGTCCCTCGGGCGTGACGGCCGTCGCCTCGACGATGATGAGCCCGAAGCCGCCGAGCGCCCGGGACACGTAATGCTGGTAGTGGAAATCGGCCGGCCTGCCGTCGCATGCCGTCACCGAGTACATGCACATCGGCGGCAGCCAGATGCGGTTGCGCGCGCTTGTGCCGCGGATCGTGATCGGTTCGAACAGGATCGGACGCGCCGATGCGCGCTTTGCCGGGATTCGTTTCTGCTTCTTTGCTTTTCCCATACCGCGCACTGTAGCACATGCGCGTGCGGACGTCGCGGCCCGCACGCCCCGCCGGCGATGCGGGAAACGAGGCCGCAACGACGACGAGGGGCGCCCCTCCATGCCGGAAGGGCGCCCCTCGCGTCGCCGTTCGGACCGGAGCGCGCGGCCGCGGTCCGTGGCCGACTACCGTGTGGTCGTCGTGCCCTGCTGCTGCGTCTGGCCGCTCTGGCCGCTCTGCTGCGTGCCGGTCGAGCCTGTCGAACCGGTCGTGCGCCCGGTCGAGCGCATGTATTTGTCGACCGGTTGGCCGTAGTCGTTGTCCATCGGCAGGTTCTTCTTCTCCGCGTACTTGCTCACGGACTGGCTGAAGGCCGGGGCCGCGATCGTCGAACCGTCCCAGTAGCCGTGGTAGTTGCCGTTGATCGCGATGTTCTCAATCGGGTGGTTCGTCGGGTCCTGCGCGTCGCCGACGAGCACGAAGGTCGCGATCTGCTTCGGGATGAAGCCGCCGGTCGTCACGTACATGTTCTCGTTCGTACCGGTCTTCGCGAAGGTCTTGCGGTTGTTGGCGAGCTTCGCCGAACCGGCCGCGCCGTCGGGGCGTGTCACGCCCTGGTTCATCGTGTACGCGAGCGTCTGGATGATGTCCCTGTCGACCGCCTGATGGCAGTTCGCCTTCGGCACGTCGAGCTGTTCGCCGTCGGTGTTCTCGACCGACTTGATCGCGATCGGCGTGCACTGCACGCCGTCGGCCGCGTACGTCGCGTAGACGTTCGCCATCGTCAGCGGCGAGACCGAGGTCGTGCCGCCGATGAGCAGCGCCGGGTGCATCGAGATGTCCGAGTAGACGTCCTCCTGGCCGATCTTCGCGTTGTGGTAGCCGACGGCCTTCGCCGCGTCGGCGACCGCGCACAGGCCGATCTGCGCGCCCATCGCCGCCATCGTCGTGTTGTGCGAGTGGACGAGGCCGAGGAACGGGCTTTCCGGCGAGACGGTGCCGTTCGTCAACGCGTTCGTCACGTGCCAGTTGTCGGTGCCGCCGGCGTAGCCGCTGCAGTTGAAGCGGTTCGTCAGGAAGTCGGTCGGCGCGACGAGCATCTCGTTGATCGAACGTCCCTGCTGCATCCACGCGACGAGGTTGATCGGCTTCCACGACGAGCCGATCGGGAAGCCCTGACCGCCGCCGTCGACCTGGTCGACGGCGTAGTTCATCGACGATCTCGTCGGATCGGTCGCGGCCGCGTCGGTCGCGTCGTAGGTGCGGTTGAGTCCGAAACCGAGCACTTCGCCGGTTCCCGGCTTGACCGAGGCCATGACGATCTCCATGCCGGAGGGATCGTTCGCCGGGATCGTCTGGTTCGCCGTCTCCATCATCGCGTTGCTCGCGTCCAGGTCGAGCGTCGTGACGATCTTGAGGCCGCCCTCCTGCAGCAGCTTCTCGCGGTCCTCGGCCGTCTTGCCGAACTCGGGCGAGTTCTCGATCTTATGCACGACGTAGTCGCAGAAGAAGCCGGTGTTGTACTTCGCGGCCATGCATCCGCGGCTCACGTCGGTCAGCTGCAGCGTGTCCTTGAGCGGCGTGTTGACGGCCTCCTCGTACTCCTGCTGCGTGATGAACTTCTGGTCGAGCATCAGCTTGAGCACGATGTTGCGCTGCTTCTGCGCCTCCTCCTGGTTCTCGGGGATCGACGGATCGTACTTCGACGGGTTCTTCGTGACCATCGCGATCGTCGCCGCCTGGACGACGTTGAGCTTGTCGGCGGTCGTGTTGAAGTAGCGTTCGGCGGCCGCCTGCACGCCGTAGAGCGAGTTCGAACCGAACTGTGCGATGTTCAGGTAGCCCTGCAGGATCTCCTGCTTCGAGTACTTCTTCTCCATCTGCACCGACAGCAGCATCTCGCGCAGCTTGCGGGCGATCGTGTCCTCGGTCGCGTGGTATTCGCCGATCGGGTCGTCGCTTTCGCGCGCCTTCGTCGCGAGCACGTTCTTCACGTACTGCTGCGTGAGGCTCGATCCGCCCTGCTGGTCGCCCTTCCTCATGTACGTCTGCACGAAGGCGCGCATGACGCCCTGCACGTCGACGCCCGAGTGCTCCCAGAAACGCTTGTCCTCGCGGGCCACGACGGCCTGCATCATCGGCTTCGAGATGTCCTTGAGCGGCACGACCTCGCGGTTCTGCGCGTAGAACTCCGCGATGACGGTCTTGCCGTCGTTCGCGTACATCGTCGATTTCTGCGGCAGGTTCGTCACGTCGAAGTCGATGCCTTCGACCTCCATCGACGGGGAGACCGCCCGCGCCACGTTGTTCGCCCCCATGACCGCGGGGAGGAACAGCAGGCACGTCGTCGCGCCGCCGGCGACGCACAGCGTGATGAACGCCAGCGCGAGCGCGAGAATGCGCACTCCACTCAGGGTTTTCTTCTTCTTCGGCATGCGCACCATTCTATGTTGTCGGCTCTACCGACGCCATGGGCGCCAAACGTGGCTTCGGCCACATTCCGCGCCCTTCGCGCGACACGCATCCAGCGATTTCACACGTTGTTCACAGCGCATCGCCAGCATCGCCGCGCCCCGTATGGACGCGAATCCGTTCAGCGCTGCGATCTGCGGATGAGCTTGCCCGGCTGGTAGATGACGATCGTGCGCCCCTCGCGCGCGATCCATCCGCGGTTCGCGAAGTCCATCAGCGCCTTGTTCACCGTCTCCCTCGACGAGCCGACGAGCTGTGCCATCTCCTCCTGCGTGAGGTCGTGCGGCACCTGCAGGCCGGCCTCGACCGGCTTGCCGAAACGCGACGCGAGGTTGAGCAGCGTCTTCGCGAGCCTGGCCGGCACGTCCATGAACACGAGGTCGGCGATGCGTTCGTTGTTCGCGCGCATGCGGTGCGCGAGCACCTGCAGCATGTCGACGGCGACGCGCGGATACTTGTCGAGCCACCGGAACAGCGCGTCATGCTCGAGCCAGACGAGGCGCGTGTCGTTCATCATCGCGATCGCCGACGCCGTGCGCGGGCCGCCGTCGGGGTCGAAGACCGGGATCTCGCCGAGCACCTCGCCGCGCGCCTGGATGCTGAGCAGCTGCACACGGTCGTCGATCGACTTGCGCGTCAGCTTGACGCGTCCGCTCTCGATGACGTACATCCGCTGGTCGGTGTCCCCTTCGCGGAAGATGCAGTCGCCCTTGCGCACGGTCTCATGATGCAGCGCCGGCAGCAGCTCCTTGGCCTGCTCGGCGGAGACGTGCCTGAACAACGCCGTCTGCAGCAGCGGATTGCCCTCCCCGTACGTCTCGTCCGATGACATGACCACCTCGTTTCACGGTTGTTTCACGCGGCCGCGCGGCGCGCGCCGCCGTCCATTGTACCGTCGTCGCATCGCCGCCGCCAGCCCGAGCGCGACGGCGGTCGTCCGCCGCCGCATGCGTCGGCGCCCTTGTGCAGCACGTCATGCCCGGCGTATCCCGCGACATGCCGCCGTCCGCGCCGCGGCATACCCGATCACGGACGGCGTCGGCGACGCCGCGTCCGCTACTCTGAACGCGGAAGCGGCATCGGCCTGTACAAGCGGCGCCGCGACGCCGTCAAACCGCCGCCGTCCGCGAACACGGACGCGACCGACGCACCGACCGCGCCGCCGCCGATGGCCGTCGCCTTCCGGAGCGCGCAGACGATGCGGTTCAGGAACGATTACGGAAACAGGGAGCGATCACGTTCCTCGAGCGCGGAGACGATCCTGCGGCATTGGTCCTGCTATGCCCGCATAGGCGTCTGCGAGCCGAACGCCGCCGCGACCTGCGCCATCGTCGCGACGACCTCCTCGCGCGTCATCGTCGTCTGCGCCGTCATCGGCTCGACGCGCCGACGCGCCGATTTCACGGCCTTGTCCGACATCTTCTCCGGATCGGTGATGAGGATGCCGCCCATCGCGGCCGCGTCGATCGCATACGCGAGCGTGACGTGGTGCAGCAGGCAGCCGGGGGCGCCGTCGCGCGCGGATACGCGCATCTGCGCCGCGCCGCCGATCTTGCCGCCGACGGCGGTCGCGCCGCCACCGTCGTCATGCACGGCGGCGATGTCGTTGAGCCCCGCATAGCATGCGCGCACGCCGCACTCGGCGAGCGCCGCGAGCAGCCACGCGTCGCACAGCTGATAGGCCTGCACGGCGTCAAGCCCGTCGGCGAACCACAGCGGCGCGTACAGCGAATAGGTGATCGTGTCGGCCGGTTCGATGAACATCGCGCCGCCGCCGGTGCCGCGGCGCACGATGTGCACGCCTCGCGCGCGCGCCGCCGCCACGTCCACCTCATCCTCGATCGACTGGTAGCGGCCGCAGACGACGGCCGGCGCCGCCCAGTGCCAGATGCGGATCGTCGGCGGGCGCTCGCCGTCGGCCACCTGCCGCGCCCATTGTGGTTCGAGCGCCATCTGCTCCTCGGGCATCCGCGGCCGGTCGACGACGACATGCGGCCGCAGTGCCGCCCAGCGCGAACGGATCTCGTCGGCGGCGATGCATATCGGCGACGGCGTCCGCGGATGCTGCGCGGCCCGCCACGAGCGGCGCACCCGCGCCGTATGGCGCTCCTCGAAGGCGCGCGCAGCGGCATCGTCCCCGGCCGCCGCGCGCAGCGTCGCCAACGCGATCGCGTCGGCGTTCGCGCCGATGAGTCGGCCGCCGAGCACATCGTCGATGCGCCGCACCGTGCGCCGGTACCATGCCTCCACCGCGTTCTCCGTCGCGCGCGTACGCGGACCGGCGGGGCCCCGGGGACGACCGAACGCTGCCGGTTGGGCGTTCTCCGTCGCGCGCGTACGCGGACCGGCATCGCGAAGGTCCCCGTCATCCTCTTCGGCATGGGTCTCGTCCGCGCGCGTACGCAGGTCGGAATCAACGGAATCAACGTCATCGGCGGTATCGGCCGTCGGAACGGATCCGTCATCCGGCGCGGCGACGCCAGCCATCGCACCGCCGTCGGCCGACGCGGCATCGTGAGCAGGTCCCCCGCCTTGTCCGTCAGGTCGAGTCGCAGCGCCGTCGGCCGACGCGGCATCAGCGAGCGTCATATCGAGTTCGCGGGCGGCATCGACGAGGACGTTTTCGACGGCGTCGATGACGCCGTGCGCATCGCCGTCGGCGAAGAAATCGCCGTCGAGACAAGCGCCGGCGGCAAGCGTCACACGGACGAGCTTGCCGCCGGGCACTTTGACGGAACCGGAACGGCCGGTCATGACCGCATCCCGTCAGTCCATCAGTTCGACGCCGCGCGCGTCGCGATGCTCGGGCGTGCCGTAATCGGAGGTGAGGATGCGTACGCCTTCGATCCACGACCAGATCAGCGCGGCGAGCGGTCCCAGACCGAGCACGATCCAGCCGAGCACCGTCAGCAGCAGCTGCGCGATGCCGCGGCCGGTGTAGCCGAGGTAGAAGTTGTGGATGCCGAACATGCCGAAGAAGAGCGCGAGCAGACCCGCGAGGATCTTGTTGCGCGCGACGTAGTAGGTAGTCGGCGCCGCATAGGCCGGCTGCGCGCCGTTCGGCGCACCATAGGCAGGCTGCTGCGCGGAGCCCGGCGCGGCATAGCCTGACGCCGCGTAGGTCGGCGTGGAGTAGGCGTCCGCCGGCATCGTGTGGTCGGTGAAGGCATCGGTTGACGGCTGCCCATACGGGCTCGACGTCGGCGCCGCCGTATACGGGTTGCCCATCGAGTCGACGGTCTGCGCCGACGTCTGCGCATAGGCCGCGGTCGATGTATCGGTCGTGGCCGAAGTCGGCGTGTCGGTCGTGGTCGGCGCGCCGTAGGCGGACGGATTGCCAAAAGTGGCCTGCGCGCCGTCCGGCGCCATGTCGAAAGCGGTCGCAGCGGAAGACGACGCGTCGGAAATCGCCTCCGTGACGGTCGCGTCCGCGACGTCCTCGGTCGCGATCGTTTCGGTGACCGTGTCGCCGGTTGCCGGGTCGGTCACGCTCGTCTGCTCGAAGGCCACCGTCTGTGGGTCGGCCTGCAGATCGGCGCTCGCATCGTTCAGGTTGTCCGGATCGGTCGGGTTGGTTGGATTGTCCGGATTGGTCTGTGGTTGTGTCATCGGTTCCTCGATTCCTCATGCACATGCGCGGCGCGCACATGCCATTGCCGTTGGCTCTGGAGCCAACGATAGCCGCCCCCGATGGGAATCGGCTGCACGTTTCCCGACTTTCAGCGTAACGCATCGCGCATCCGCGCGCGCCGCATCCATCTCAGCCGCCCGCCTCCGCCCCTCCCGTGATGCTCACGACTGCCTCTTCCACGAGCGCCGCCGCCTCAGCGACCGTCACCGCCACGAACTGCACCCATAACGATCGCAACCGCACCCGCAGCGAACGCCACCGCCACAACCTGCACCCATAACGATCGCAACCGCACCCGCAGCGAACGCCACCGCCACAACCTGCACCCATAACGATCGCAACCGCACCCGCAGCGAACGCCACCGCCACGAACTGCACCCATAACGATCGCAACGCGTCGACATCCGCCCACCTCACCTAACGGCGGTATCCGTGTACACCCCATACCCCGCCGCACCCGCTCGCGAGGCTGCTCTGGCAACGAAAAACGGACGGCCGCATATGGATGCGGACGTCCGTCGAAGCGTGGTAGGCGGCGCGCTCAGGCGACGTAGACCGGGCCGTACTCGCTCGGAACATGGGTCGTCGCGATGTACGGGCCCGCCGTCGGACGCGCATAGGTCTGGAAGCCGTTGCTGTAGTTCATCGACGCTTCTTCACAGTTGCAGCACATGATTACCTCTTTCGTACGGCACGTGGCCGTGCCGTGGTTTCGTTACCGGGAACCGCTCGCGCGGTTCGTTGCACATACGGCGCTCATTCTACAGCCGAGTGCCGAAGAACGGCCGGCGGCGTTTACGCATCGCGCAAACACCGCCGGCCATATCATCCAAACGTCCCGCAGGCGTTCAGATGCGCGCGAGGATGTCACGGCCGACCTCATCGGTCGAACGCGCCGTCGAACCGAGCTCGGCGATATCCGCTTCGACCGCCGCGTCGATGCGCGCCGCGGCGTCGTCGAATCCGAGATGCCGCAGCAGCATCGCGGCCGACAGGATCGCGGCCGTCGGGTTCGCGATGCCCTTGCCGGCGATGTCCGGCGCCGAACCGTGGATCGGCTCGAACATCGACGGATACTCGTCGATCGCGTTGATGCAGCCGGACGCCGAATAGCCGACGCCGCCGACGACGGCGCCCGCTTCATCGGTGAGGATGTCGCCGAAGAGGTTGTCGGTGAGGATGACGTCGAAACGCTGCGGATCGTTGACGAGGTAGATCGTGGCCGCGTCGATGTGGTTGTAGTCGTGCGTGACCTCCGGATACTCCTCGCCGACCTTGTCGACGATGCGCTGCCACATGTCGCCGGCGTTGACGAGCACGTTCTTCTTGTGCACGAGCGTCACATGCTTACGGCGCTTCATCGCCAGTTCGAACGCATAGCGCACGACGCGTTCGACGCCGTAAGCCGTGTTGATCGAGACCTCGGTGGCCACTTCGTGCTCGGTGCCCTTGCGGATCGCGCCGCCGGCACCGCAGTACAGGCCTTCGGTGCCTTCGCGCACGACGACGAAGTCGATGTCGCCCGGCTCGGCGAGCGGCGACGTGACGCCCTGATACAGCTTCGACGGGCGCAGGTTCACATACTGGTCGAGCGCGAAACGCAGCTTGAGCAGCAGCCCGCGTTCGAGGACGCCTGCCTTGACGCGCGGATCACCGACCGCGCCCAGCAGGATCGCGTCGGTCTTCTTGATGGCCTCGAGGTCCTCGTCCGGCAGGATCTCGCCGTCGCGCAGATAGCGCTCGGCGCCCAGATCGAAGGGCACATAGTTGAATGCCGCCACGTCCGCGGCCGCCTTCTCCAGCGCCTGCTGTGCCCACGGGGTGACTTCCTTGCCGATGCCGTCGCCGGGGATGACGGCGATCGTGTACTGCTTGTGTTCGTTCATGACATGCGAGCGTACACGCGCGCGGACGGCGCGCATGCGGCACCGTTCATTCCGTGGACAGCGCCGCCGTTCGATTCCATATAGTGGAATCCCGATTGAGACGTCGTGCCGGCGGCCGTCGCGCCGGCACTGTCCACGTCATCGCACGGCCGATTCGAGCAGCTCCTCGGCGCCCATCGCCTCCAGACACCATGCGTTCTCATAGCAGACGTCGCGCCACTGCTTGTAGCGTCCGGTGCCGCCGCCGTGCCCGGCCTCGACCTCGATCCTGATGAGCGCATCGAGCCCCGCAGCCTGCAGCCGCGCGACCCATTTGAGCGGTTCGACGACGAGGACGCGCGAATCGTTCATCGACGTCGTCACGAAGATCTTCGGATAGCGCGCCACGGCCTCTCCGTCGCGCCACACGGCATGTGCCGCTCCATCGGCGGCCGGCTCCGGCATCGGCGCGTTCTCGTACGGCGAATAGTCGCGCATGTAGCGGTAGGCCTCGGCGTCGTGCAGCGGATCGCCCCACTCGTCCCATTCGGTCACCGTCAACGGCAGCGACGGGTCGAGCATCGTCGTCAGCGCGTCGACGAACGGCACATCCGCCTCGATGCCGGCGTAGCGTTCCGGCGCCATGTTCGCGACGGCGCCCATCAGCAGGCCGCCCGCCGATCCGCCGTTCGCGACGGTGCGCGCCGGGTCGGCGAGACCGCAGTCCTGCAGCGCGGCGGTCACGTCGACGAAATCCTCGAATGTGTGCTTCTTGCGCAGACGACGGCCATTCTCATACCATGCGCGGCCCATCTCGCCGCCGCCGCGCACATGCGGCACCGCATACAGCACGCCGCGGTCGAGCAGGCTCAGCCGCGCGATCGAGAACCCCGGATCGGAACTGATCTCATAGGCGCCGTAGCCGATGACGAACATCGGCATACGCCCGCGCATCGCGTCACGCCGGTAGACGAGGGAGACGGGGATGCGTTCACCGTCGCGCGCCGTCACCCAGACGCGGCGTTCCGCATAATCGCGCGGATCGTAGCCGCCGAGCACCGTCGCCTCCTTGAGCAGCACATCGGCGCCGTCGCGCGTGTCGAGCTCGTGCAGCTCGCCGGGACGCGTGTAGCTCGTGAACAGGTAGCGCATGCGCGGCGCGTCATACGAGGGATTGCCGGTCGTGCCGATCGAATAGAGCCGTCCCGCCTCGCCGTCGAAGCCGTCCAACGCCGGCGCCGGCACGTCCCGCGGCGTCCAGTCGCCGTCGAGCGCCGGCGGCGTGACCGCCTCGAAGCGCCACGGCCTGCCGTGGAGGAAGTCGTCGGCTGCGGCGTCCTTGCCCATGACGGCGAGACGAGGCAGACCGTCGGCGCGGTAGGACAATGCGACGAAATGCCGATGCAGCGCGATGCCGTCGATCGCCAGACCGCGCACGCCGCGCAGCAGCTGCGGGTTGCGCGGGTCGTCGAACGGCGTGCCGACCGGCATCGCCGACGCCCCCTCGATGACGGCGTCGCCGAGTTCGCAGCCGTACGGCGATCCGCATGCGATCATCGTACCGTCGCCGAGCGCGTACGGCGCGGCGTGCGCGCGCATGTCGATGACGTCGATCTCGAAGTTCGGGTTCGTCGCGTTGTGGTAGACGACGGCGACCGGCACGTCCTCGCCGCGCTCGCCGGCGCCTTCGAAGGTCGCGAAGCTCACGTCGTACTCGACACCCTCCCGGCGCGGAATGAACGGCGTGAACTCGCCCTCCGGGTCGCTCACCGGCAGCATCAGCACCTCGCTCGTCGTCTTCGAGCCGGTGCCGATCACCAGATGCCGTTCGTCGAAGGACACACCGATGCCGGTCCAGAAGCGTTCGTCCTCCTCACGGTAGACGTCCACATCGTCGGCGACATCGGTGCCCACCTTATGCCGGCGGATGAGCCACGGCCGCTGCGCCTCGTCGAGCACCGTGTAGAACACGTAGCGCGCGTCCGGAGTGAAGCAGGCGGCCGCGATGCCTTCGAAGCGTTCAGGCAGCTCGCGCCCGGTCGCGATCTCGCGGATCGTGAAATCGTATCGTTCGTCGCCGTTCGTGTCGACGCCGAGCAGCAACCAGCGGCCGTCCTTGCTGATATCCATGCCGCCGATGCGGTAGAAGTCATGGCTTTGCGCCTCGACGTTCGCGTCGAGGATGACCTGTTCGCCCTCGAGCTCCCCCGGACGCTGCGTCGCATCGATTTCCGGCGGGTTCCAGTCGTCCTCGTCGCACACCGGCAGGCGGCACTGCACCGCGTACTGCTTGCCCTCCTGCGTACGCGCGTAGTACCAATAGCCGTCCATGCGCGTCGGCACCGACATGTCGGTCTCCTGGACATGCGAACGGAATTCCTCGAAGAGCCGGTCGCGCAACGGTCCCAGATGCGCCATGCGCGATTCGGTGTATGCGTTCTCGTCGGCCACGTACTGCTTGAGACGCGGCGACTCCTTGTCCCTCATCCACTCGTAGGGGTCGACGAAGACGTCGTCGTGGAAGTTGCGTTCGCTGTCGATCCGCGCGGCCTGCGGCGCCGGGATGGCCGCCTGCGCGTTCTGCTCGTTGGTCATGCGCCGATTATACGCACGCATGCGCCCCGTCCGGCCAAGATCTAGGAGAACCATGGAGCCAGGGCGCGCGCCGGCATCCATCACCGCGCCCGGCGTGGGTCTCCATGCGGCGTCCACCCACGTTGAGCGCAAGATGTACGCGTAGGTGATCAGGTAGTCGTCAACCATACCGCCAGACGAGCGCATCTGCGCTGAGGGGGAGCAACATCGCGGCCCGGACCAAGTACGCCCACCAGTTTCCGCCATTTTCCAACACCCCAAACACCCCATACCCGACCCCAACCACGATGATGCTCCCCCTCAACGCAAATACCGCCTCCACCCCACCCATAAACCCCATTCCGCTCACCACGCCCTCTTCACACACCGACCGCCGCAATCCTCCACGGCATACCGGAAAGACATATGAGATGCGCCTGCCGGTTCCGAGCCCCGCTCACCCGGCGTGCGGATACGTGCGTACAACGGCATCAAGAACACCGCCCCGTGCCCGGTGGGGCGTTGCCGCGCGCATGTTGTGCGCGGCAACGCCCCACACCGTCAGACGAACTGCTCGAGGTACGGCAGCATCGTCTTCATCATGTTCGCGCCGGTCGCGCCGGTGAACACCGGCACGTCGGTGTCCGGCACCGGCTGCGTCGTCGCGAAGCCGGTCATCGACACGAGTCCGCCGCCCGCCTCACGCGGCGACAGCTGCCGGATGCCGATCGCGAGCACGCGTCCCGGATACCGGCGCACGATCTGCGCGTACGTCGTCGGATCCTTCTGCCCGTCGTCGCCGATCAGGATGAACTTCATGTCCGGGAAGTCCTCCATCAGCTGTTCGGCGTATTCGAGCTTGTGCTGCACGCCGGAGGGTACGAAGGTCTTCGGTCTGGGGTCGAGGTCGCGCAGCAGCAGCGGGCCGTCCGGGAACCCGTAGTCGGTGATGAATCCGCGGATCTGGCTTTCTACGTTCCACGGCGACGTAGAAAGATAGAAGAACGGCGCATTCGGGAACATCGCGCGAATCTTGTTGTACATCACCGCCATGCCCGGCACCGACGCGCGCTTGTGCGGCGACAGCAGCAGCATGTTGTAGGCGGCCTTCCACACGGTCGGCACCTGCGTGACCATGATCGTGTCGTCCACGTCGGAGATGACGCCGACCTTCGTGTCGCTCGGGATCGTGAACAGCTCCGCTTCGACCGGCGGCCGGCGCGGCACCATGCAGCTGATCGTGTGGATGCCCGGCCGCAGCCGGTGTTCGGCGAGCAGGTCGAGGTAGCCCGCCGAGTCGGAGATCGAGTAGTCCATCGTCTGGCTGCGCGAGGGGTCCATCGGATCGTAGACCTCCATCGTGCCGACCTGCACCGTCTTGAGCGGCACGTCGTCGATGTCGATGCGCACGCGTTCATGCGCCGCCGGCACTTCGAGCATCGCGTGGATGCCGCGCATCGGCGTATGCGGCTTGGCGCGCGTCGGCGCGTAGATCGTGCGGCAGACGAGGCGCGAATACTCCTCGGTGCCGTATCCGACGTACGACTTGACGCTCGGGAACCAGTTGAGACGCCGCACGAGCGACGTCGAGACCTTGATCCACACGCCGAACGCGGCGATGACGACCTTGCGCGCGAGCGCCTTGACCGGGTTCGTCATATGCAGCCGACGTCGACGCACGAAGCGTCGGCGCGACACGCCGGACGCGATCTCGCCGAGCGGCACGGCGACCGTCGGCATGTCATCGGTCGCCGTCGCCGCCGACGTCGTGCGCAGCGCGACGGCGGCCGGTGCGGCGTCGCCGTCCTCCTGCGCCGTAAGCGCCGCGAGCGTGGCGTCATCCTCGACGAGTTCGGCGTCGGGCGTTGCCGTGCCGCGTACACGGCGCACGCCGGTGCGACCTTCGCGCTCGATTTCGTTCAGCGCGCGGTCAAGCAGCCGTTTCGTCGCCCGCAGCCGTCGTTCCGATGCTTCCGGATCGCTCATGTCAGCTTCCTTCATTCCCTATGTATATATGCGTCCGCATGCGTGCGCCATGGCCGGACGCCGCCGTTATTATTTCCTGATGACGGCCGCGTATTCGTCCGCGCTCAGCAGCTCGGGGACGTCGTCGTCGAGCTCGATCTTGACGAGCCAGCCTTCGCCGTAGGGGTCGTCGTTGATGATCGCGGCGTCGTCCTCGGCTTCGTGGTTGACGTATTTCACGGTGCCGGCGACGGGGCTGATGACCGGTTCGACGGCCTTCGCCGATTCGATCTGCATGAGCTCATCGCCGGCCTCCACGCGCGTGCCGACCTGCGGCAGGTCGACGAACACGATGTCGCCCATGCGTTCGGCCGCGTATTCGGTGATGCCGATGACGGCCGGTTCGACCGAGTCGTCCACCCACACATGGTCCTCGCTGTACTGCAGATGCCGCGGGATGTCGAGCCTGTCCGCCTGTTCCTCCTGTGCCATGATTGCCTCATTTCCTTGAGTTGTTGTGGATTTCCTGCGCTGTTCGCGCTCCCGTGGTCCGCGTCGGCCGTATGGCGGCGACACGGACGCCGTTGACGCCATTATGCCAGCTTGCGCCGCTGCCGACGGCCGCCGGCGCCCTCGTTCAGATCTGCCGGCCGTACCATTCCTCGATCATGACGCGCGCGATCGTCGCGTTGCCCGGCGCCTCGACCTGTCCGGTCACGAGCAGCTCGGTGTATTCGTCGCGCGTCACCCATCGCGCGTCGGCGACCTCCTCGCCGTCCACCCTCACGTCGGTGTTGAGCGCCTGTCCCTTGAACCCCATCATCAGCGAGATCTTGTACGGCCACGGCTGCGATCCCAGATATTTGACCTCGCCGACGCGGATGCCCGTCTCCTCGAACGTTTCGCGCCTGCACGCGTGTTCGAGGTTCTCTCCCGCCTCGACGAATCCGGCGGACACCGAGTACAGCAACGGGTTCTTCCACGCCTTGTTGTGCTGGATGAGCAGCCGGTCCTGCGCGTCGACGACCGTCATGATGACGGCCGGCTCCACGCGCGGGAACAGCAGCCTGAAGTCATCGTCGGCGTTCGTGCACCGCTGCGCCCATCCGCTCATCGCCTGCTCGACCGGATATCCGCAGTGCGGGCAGTGCCGTTGGTAGGCGAACCAGTTCGACAGGGCGAGCATCGTCGTCGCCTGCCCGATCTCCCGCGCCGACGCGCGCGGCGCGAATCCGCGCAGATCGACCCAGTCGAAGCGCGCGACCGCCGATGCGAAGATGCCGTCATGCGCGGCGTGCGCGTCGCCCATGTCGTCGAAGTCGTCGTCGACGTGCCGCGCGGCGCCGTCTCCGGGCGTCTCGTGCGCGACGTCGGTCAGGTCGAGCGCGACGACGTGCTTCGGCGTCGCTCCCGCGTAGGAGCCGAGGTAGATCGCCTTGACCTCGGGATGGTGCGGCAGCGCGTCGGCGACGTATCGTCCGGGCAATGTCGCGAGCCGCATATGCGCGGCCGACTGCCGTACGAGCGCGCGCTGCCCGAAGGGCACTGCGAGCAGTCCCGCGCGCGTGAGCACGACGCTCGTGCCCGCTTCGCGCAGCACGTCGTCGATGAGTCGCGGGTCGGCGCGTCGTTCCACGCCGTAATCGATGTCGCCCTGTGCGAGCGGCAGGTACGGCAGCGCCTGCGTCAATGCGAGCGATGAGAACATCGGCATCATCTCCTCGGGACCGTCTCCGGTCGTCGTCTTCTCCGTCGGGGACGTCACCTCCGCAGCCGGCCGGCAAGCCCCCTCCCCTCCACTGTAGGCCACGCCGCCGTATGACGGCGCCGCGAAGGCTACGCGTTGCGCGATACGGTCTGCGCCGCCGGCCGATATTCCGCCGTAGGCCGCAGTCAACGCCCGCATGCACGGCCCGCGACCTTCGTCGTCGGCCTACCTGTTCTCGTCGACGGCGCGCGGCACGCGCGCGATGAGGTCGAGCAGCGCGTCCGCCACGATCTGCGGCCGTTCCCACGCACTGAAGTGCCCGCAATCCTCGATCTCGGTGACGACGACGTCGGCGTGCGTCATCGCGTCCGCGATCGGCCGCATGACCTTCGGGCTGCTCGACGGATCGTCGAGCCCGCAGATGACGGCCGCCGGCGCCTCGATCCGCGCGAACTGGTCGTTGAGGTCGGGGCGCCCGGCCGCCATCAGTTCGCGCCATGCGACGCCCGCCGGCTGCTGTTCGCGGATCCATGCGCCGAACTGCTTGATGTAGGCCTGCGAACGCTTGACGCTCGAATCGCCGGGGTGCACGTCGGTGAAGAACATGACCGGTTCGGTCGTGTGCCGTTCGACGCATTCACGCGCGATCTGCACACGGTTCTCGCGCGCCTTTTCGCTGTCGGCGTCGCCTTTCGTGTCGAGCAGCGCGATGCCGGCGACCGTCTCGGGATGCCGCCGCTGGATGTCGAGGACGACGTATCCGCCCATCGACAGCCCCGCCCAAATCGCCTGCCCATAGCCGGCCGCGTGCAGCAGCTCGACGTAGGCGTCGGCGATCAGGTCCAGCGCCTGCGGATACGCCCCATCGGCGGCGATCTCGCCGCTGTCCTGCGGCGTCGGGACCGGCGACGCACCGGCCCCCGGCATGTCGGGCGCCCAGATCGGGAACTGTGCGAGCTCCTGCGCGTCCGTCGTCTCCATCAACGCCGTCGCGCAGCGGTCCCACATCCTGTGGTCGACCGGGAATCCGTGCACGAGGACGAGCGGCATCCCCTCGCCGTCCCTGTAGATGTGGTTTTCGATCGTCAGCGTCATCCTTGCGTCTCCTTGTCCGCGTCCGCCATGTCGTGCACGCCCGCCGCCGGTGCCGTCACGATCGCGTCACAGCCCCGCCCATGCGAGCGCCTGCCGCACAATATAGTCGTGGCCGTCGCTCATCTGCCCGAGGAATTCGTCGAAGGCGTCCGAGCGCGGATCGACCCATTCGACGTCGAGCGTCTCGTCCTGGGGTTTGCAATCGCCGGCGATCGGCACGATGTAGCACAACGCGATCGCGTGCTGCCGCTCGTCGTGGTACGGCGAGACGCCGGGCGTCGGGAAGAACTCGGCGACGGTGAACGGCGTCAGTCCCTGCGGCAGCACCGGCAGCGCGATGTCGCCGAGGTCCTTCGCAACGTTGCGCGCGATCGCCTCGCGGATCGTCTCATGGTAGAGCACGCGGCCCGCGATGAGCGTGCGTTCGACGACCGTGCCGCCGTCGGAGACGCGCAGCAGCGAGCCGATGCTCGTCACGCGGCCGAAGTCGTCGACGCGCACCGGCACGACCTCCACGTATGCGACCGGCATCTCGCGGCGCACGCGGCCGAGTTCGCGTTCGTCGATCCATCCGGGGGGCGTGACGCGCCCCGAACCACGCGCCCGGGTGAAGTCCTCGGGTGTGATGTGGTCGAACTCGCCTCGGCGACGCCCCGCGTCGTAATCGTCGTCGTCCGGCACTTCGTCATTCAGAACTGGCATGTACCCATTATCGATGCGCGCGGGGTCCGCATGGAAGCGGCGTGTCGGAGCCGCCCCGCAACGCGGGGTGACGGTATCCGACGCGCGCCGGATCGCCCGCGATTACCCCGCTGGCTGATTCGGGGGCGTTCGCGCGCGTTTGTGGAATGCTGGAGGAGGCGATGCGGTTGTGCATAGCAGCCGCATCGAATACGAACGTCATTAAGGAGACCACCATGGCAGTTCAGGAAATCACCACCGAGACCTTCCCGCAGGCAGTCAAGGACCATCAGATCGCGTTCTTCGACTTCTTCGCCACCTGGTGCGGCCCGTGCCGCGCCTTCGGCCCGATCTTCGAGAAGGCGAGCGAGGCGAACCCGGATGTCTTCTTCGGCAAGATCGACATCGACAAGAACCAGGACCTCGCCGCGCAGGCGAACGTCCAGGCCGTGCCGACGCTGATGATCGTCAAGGATGGCCACATCATCTATCAGGAGCCGGGTGCGCTGCGCGCGCCGGATCTCGACGACATCATCGATCAGGCGAAGAAGCTCGACGTGCAGGCCGCGCTCGAGGAGGCGCAGAAGAACGATGAGGATCCGCATGAGATCCTCGAGGAGAACGAGGACAAGTAATCCGACCGTTCCCACGGACGTCGCGCCCGTCCCGACCTCATGTCGGGGCGGGCGTTCCTTGTCCGCCCCGACTTCGGCGTTCCGCCGTCGGCGCATCCGCGGCCGTCCCCCGCGGCTACGCCGACGAATCATGGAAGCCGATGTCCGAACTGTGAAGATATCGGCATTCCCGAGCCGCGCCGAAAGGCGTGCGATATACTGTTGTTCAGTGTGTATTCCGGCGGCGGTCATATGAGACCGCGCGCACCGCGACGCCCTTTGCCTGATCGGGGCCGCGAATACCGCCGAGGATTATCGGACGTACGTTGAGGAGCACAATGGCTACCCATCACAAAGCAGACCAACCGACGCTTCGTTCGCTCACCAGGAGGCAGTGGATCCGCATCGCCTCCGTGTGCGCAGCCGTGGGTCTGGTCGTGGCTGGAGGTGCGGCCACGCGAAGCATCTATTCCCATGCCAGCGCCACCCCCACCGCACAGCCGACCGCCTACTCGATCTCCGATGAGCATGCGGCCTCCCGTGGCAACGCACGTGACGCGCTCGATGGCGAGCCGACCTACGTGAACGTCACGATCAACGGCAAGACGCGCACCGTGCTCGGCACGAACTTCACCGACGTGAAGTCGGTGCTCGACGCCGGCGACATCACGCTCGAGAGCGGCGACACCGTCGAACCGTCACTGAAGACGAAGGTCGATGAATCGACGACGATCACGATCAACCGCGCCGGCGCGAAGATGGAGACCGAGGAATCGAAGATCCCGTTCAACACCGTCAAGAAGGAGACGTCGTCGCTGCCGAAGGGCACCGAGAAGGTCGAGACCGAAGGCCAGGAGGGCATCCTCGAGAGGACGAACCTCGTCGAACGCAGCGGCGACAAGGTCATCTCGACGAACACCTTCGCCTCTTGGGTGAAGAAGGCCCCGGTCGAGAAGGTCATCCTCGTCGGCACCGCGGACCCGCAGCCGGCGGCGCAGCCGCAGCCCACGACGGATACGTCGGCCGGCTCCTCGTCGGATTCGGACAACGCGTCGAAGCCGGCGTCGAACAACAGCATCGGCACGACCGCCCCGGTCGGCGAGATGCAGCAGTGGGCGCATGACTACCTGCTCGCGAACGGCGGCACCGAAGCCGATTTCACGGCTACCGTCTTCATCATCTCCCACGAGTCCGGCTGGTCGGTCACGGCCACGAACCCGTCCTCCGGCGCCTACGGTCTGGCGCAGGCGCTGCCGGGCAGCAAGATGGCCTCGCATGGCGCCGACTGGGCGACGAACTACCAGACGCAGCTCAAGTGGTTCTGGGATTACTGCAAGGGCCGCTACGGCTCGATCCAGGGCGCGTACGCGTTCTGGCAGGCGAACCACTGGTACTGATCCGGCGCCGGCTCCCAAGAGCATCCGTTCCGCCGGCTCCGGTCGCCGGAACAACATTGAGGCCCCATGGCATATGCCATGGGGCCTCAATGGCTATTGAAGGCATTGACGGGCCGGAAAACAATCAGGCGGCGTGCCTAGGGGTTGAATCCTGCCCCGTCGCGTTGTAATCGACGCCCTTTTTGCGGCCGCGCTTCTTCATGACGCCCTGACGGCAATCGCGCACATCGAAGATGACCGTCTTGTCATCCGGGAACGGCGTGCCCTTGAGCTGCGCGAAGGCGACCTCATCATCGGCGACTTCGGGGAAATCGAAGAACCGGAGCACGGCGTTGAGCACGACCGGGCTGTTCAGCGTCACCGACACGGTCTTGCGGTTCGGCGTGACGAATTCGATGGCGTTGGGGTCCGTCTCCGCGCATTCACGGATGGCGACCTGCTTGGTATGGGGGTTCGTCAGGATCTGCACATAGCTGGGAGCATCCAATTCCTGCACCGTGTTCTTGTTGAACCGCATGTACCGGGGCGTCACTGTGAGGACGGCGCTGCCTGCGGTGCTGGCAGGATTGACAGGCTCAAAACCTTGTAAAACCGACATATTCGAACTTCCTTACGTCGTGATTTTGATTGCTTGCCCTTAAACTATATACCATATATCGTATTTTTAAAAATCGAAGTGTCGCGCATTGCCGGGAGGCCGCCAGCGATCAACACTGGCAAATAAGGAAACAGGGGCGGAACGAATATTCGTTCCGCCCCATCCGCGCCGTCAACATATATGGCGCAGCGGCACTGTCACTGTGTCGTCATCACTGCACGCGGCACAGCTTCGTGTAGGTGACGTCCGGCTTCGCCGATGTCGTCGGCGTCTCGTCGATGCCGAGCTTCTGCGTCGCATCCGGCGACACCGTCACATCGAAGGAGTAGGTGACGGTGCTTTCCGGCTGCACCTGCGTCATCGTCGTGTAGATGAGCCTGAAGTTGAGCGAGTCGGCGACCGGATCCGCGCCGTTGCCGGTGACCTCGAAGTTGCTCATCGAGCCTCCCGCCGGCGGCATGAACACGATCTTCTCGAAGCTCGTGCCGTGGCTGTCGGGATACTCGGACCTGATGCCGGTGATGTAGTCCGGCAGCGTCTTCGATTCCTCATCCGTCATCGTGTTCCGGATCGTGTACTCCACATGGTACTTCGCCGCGCCTTCCTCACCGCAGTCGAGTTGCGTGATCTTCGTGGAGCGCTTGATGTACCAGCCCATCTTCGACGGGTTGTTCTCGGTGACGTAGATGCCGATCTCCGGCTTGGCCTCGTCGAGCGGCACCGTGGACGTCAATCCACGCTCCCAGAGGATCTGCTGCAACGTCGGGTCGAAGGAGTAGACGGACAGATGCCGGTCATGTGCGAGCGTCAGCATCTCGGAGACGAGGCCCACCATCTTCCCCGCGCTCAGATCGCCCATAAGCCGCTTGACGCAGGCCTTCGCCACGGTGCCGAACATCGCGTCGGTGTCCTCGGGCGCGTACTCCTTGTATGCCGTGTTCAGCAGGAAGTCGGCGGTGTTCGTGCCGGTCAGCACCGTTCCGTTGGCGAGCTTCACGTCCCCGAGGACTTTGACGAGGCTCTGCACCATCAGCGGATCGGCAAGGATGACGCCGTTGAGTTCGGTGTGCTTGCCCATATCCGTCTGATCCCAGATGTCTTTGAAGTATTGCGCGACGCGCACGTTATCCGGCGAATTCGCGATGTCGCGCGCATCGTAGTTCAGGCGCATCGGACCTTCGTCCTTGTACAGGCGGGCTTCGTCTTCGGACAGGTTGCGCGCCGTGACTTTATATCCGGGGAATGCGGCACTGCTCTGGAAATCGCCGATCTCAATCTTGCCGTCGTCGATCGTGACGGTGCCGACCGCACCGACCAAGCCGCCGCTCGCGCGCATCTCGCCGGGAGTCATCGCGAGAATCGCGTAGGTCTGCTTGCCGTCGTAGCCGAGCCATTCGGGCAGTTTCGGCGCATATTCGTAGATGCCAGCCTGCAGATACCGATTGGCCTTGTCGAGCATGCCGCGGCTGCTGTTGAGCGCGTTCGCGACGACGCCGATGCCCGGTTCGGGTATCCTGTCGAATTCCTCGGTGTACCGCTGCAGCGACTGTGCGGCCGTGTCGAGCTCCGGCAGCGACTGCATAATGGGCTCGACGTTGATGCGACCGTTCTTGTAGATCGATTTGACGTCGATCCGCTGCGCGACGTCGACGAATTTCGGCGCCGTGTCCTGCGCCATCTCGTCGACGACGTCGGTCATCATCCGCACGACGCGCATGCTGCCTTTGATGCCGGGGATCTTCTCGGTGAACGACCACAATCCGCCGTTCGTGATGTCCCTCGCGGCGCGCGTCTGCTTCTGCACGTCGGCGACGACGCCGTCGAGGTCGTTGAGACGATTGTTTTTGACGGCGTCCTTGACGACGGCGATCGCCGCCTCCTCGTGATGCTTGACGAGCAGCGCCTGCGTGCCGACCGTGCCGATGAACGCGACGACGACCGCGGCGATCGCGATGAGGACCCATCCCCACCAACGCACGCGCCGGTACCATGCCGGCTTGTCCTTGTCGTCCCCGCCGGCTTCGGCCGCCGCCGTATCCGCGCCGTCGGTGCGCTCTGCGGTGTCGTCCATCGTGGCGTCGTCCGCCGGCGCGGCGCCGCCGACGCCCGGCGTCGTCATGCCGTCCTGCACGGCTTCGATATCATGCTCGTCGTCATGTGTGGGCATCACGATTCCTCTCGGTGGTCATTCTCAACATGCGAAAACGCATTGACGCCGCCCACGTCTGACCCACGGACGGCATGTCGCCGGCGCGCCACGCAAAAGGCGCGCACACGCCGGTATGCCATTGTAGCCATGCGCGGCGAACTCGCCGAAGTCAGCGCATCACCTCAGTCGTCGTGACCGACCATGATCTTGTCGTCGGCCACGTCGAGCAGATGCTGCCCGTAGGGGCTCTTGCCGTACTTGCGGCCGGCTTCGACGAGCTGCTCCTTCGTGATCCACCCGTTCTCGTAGGCGATCTCCTCGATGACCGAGATCGGCATGTTCTGCGCGCGCTGGATCGTGCGGACGAACTCGCCCGCCTCGAAGAGGCTGTCCATCGTGCCGGTGTCGAGCCATGCATAACCGCGGCCGAGCGTCTGCACATGCAGGCTGCCGTCGTCGAGGTACATGCGGTTGAGGTCGGTGATCTCCAGCTCGCCGCGCGGCGAAGGACGCACCTGCTTCGCGAAGTCGACGACGCGGTCGTCGTAGAAATACAGTCCGGTCACCGCGTAGTTCGAGGCCGGATGCTCAGGCTTCTCGACGATGCTGACGGCTTTGTGGTCCTTGTCGAATTCGACGACGCCGTAGCGTTCCGGATCGTCGACGTAGTAGCCGAAGACGGTCGCACCGTGTTCGAGCGTGGCGGCGCGCCGCAGCTGACGGCCCAGACCGTTGCCGTAGAAGATGTTGTCGCCGAGCACGAGCGCGCAGGCGTCGCCGCCGATGAACTCCTCGCCGAGCAGGAAGGCCTGGGCGAGGCCGTCGGGGCTCGGCTGCACCTTGTAGTGCAGCGAGACGCCGTATTGGGAGCCGTCGCCGAGCAGCCGTTCGAAGTTCGGCAGGTCCTTCGGCGTCGAGATGATCAGGATGTCGCGGATGCCGGCGAGCATCAGCGTGCTCAGCGGGTAGAAGATCATCGGCTTGTCGTAGACCGGCAGCAGCTGCTTCGACGTGACCGTCGTCAGCGGGTACAGTCGCGTGCCGGATCCGCCGGCGAGGATGATGCCCTTCATCATGCGTCCTTTCAGGCATTCGCCGCATGCACGTAGTCGTGCAGCGACGTACGCCAGTCGGTCGTCTCGTATCCGGCCGTCTCGATCTTCGCGAGATCGAGCGCGCTGTGGGTCGGGCGCGGGCTGACCGGCGCCTTCGCGTTCGCGAAGTACTCCGCCGTGCTGATCGGGCGCACACGCTCGCCGTTGCCGTTCGTCTCGGCGAACACCTCCTTGGCGATCGCCGCCCAGCTGACCGGATCGCCCGAACCGGTCAGATTGTAGGTGCCGTAGGGCGCATCCGTGTCGAGCAGGAAGAAGATCGCCTTCGCCATGTCGTCGGTGAAGGTGAGGCGGCCGAACTGGTCGTCGACGACCGTCACCTCGTTCAGCGCATCGCCGTCGTCGGCGACGCGGTCGGACAGCCCCATCATCGTCCTGACGAAGTTGTGGCCGTCGCCGATCACCCAGCTCGACCGCAGGATGTAGTGCTTGTCGGCCGTCGCCACGGCGATGTCGCCGGCCGCCTTCGACTGCCCGTAGACGCCGAGCGGCGCGAAGGGCTCGTCCTCACGGTGCAGTTCGGTCGTGCCATCGAACACGTAGTCGGAGCTGACATGGACGAGCGTCAGATGGTGGCGCTGCGCCGTCTTCGCGAGCAGCGCCGGGCCTTCGGCGTTCGCCTTCCAAGCAAGCGTGCGGCCTTCGGGGGTCTCGGCCTTGTCCACGGCCGTGTATGCGCCGGCGTTGATGATCGCGCCGTAGAGGCTCCAGTCGATCTGCGCGTAGGCGTCCGGATCGGAGAAGTCGAATTCGTCGATGTCGGTGAATTCGTAGCCCTTGAGGCCGTGCGCCTCGACGTAGGCGCGGATCGCATGGCCGAGCTGGCCGTTGGCGCCGGTCACCAACGTGCGCTTCGGCTCCATCGGCTTGGCGTCTCTCAACATCGGATGGTGCAGGTCGGCCTCGCTGCGTTCCGATTCCTCAAGCGGGATCGGCCACTGGATGCCCAGCTCCGGATCGGCGAGGTTGACGAAGGTGTAGGTCTTCTTCATCTCGAGCGACCAGTGCGCATTGACGAGATAGGTGTAGGCGGTGCCGTCCTCGAGCGCCTGAAAGCTGTTGCCGACGCCGCGGGGCACGAAGATCGCGCGCGACGGGTCGAGGCGCGTCGTGAAGACCTGCCCGAAGGAATCGCCGGGACGCAGGTCGACCCATGCGCCAAAGATCTCGCCGGTGGCGAGGGAGATGAACTTGTCCCACGGCTCGGCGTGGATGCCGCGCGTCACGCCGCGCTTGGCGTTGAAGCTGATGTTGTTCTGCACCGGTTCGAAGTCCTCGGGCAGGCCGAGCGCCGTCATCTTCGCCTTCTGCCAGTTCTCCTTGAACCAGCCGCGGTTGTCGCCGTGCACCGGCAGATCGAGGACGAGCAGTCCGGGGATGTTCGTCGTCGTGACCTTGAGTTCCTTTTCGAATTCCATCATGTTCCTTCCACGCTGTTGTTGACGGTTGCCGTCTCGACCCGAGATGGACCCCATCCACGCCGACGGGGCCCACCATCGGCTATCACTGGCCCTGGGCCTTGTACTTCGCCTCGGTGGCGGCCTTCGCCGGCTCCCACCACTGCGGGTTATCGACGTACCACTGCACGGTCTGGCGCAGTCCGGATTCGAAATCGGTGTGCGTCGGACGCCAGCCGAGTTTGGTCTGCAGCTTCGTCGAGTCGATCGCGTAGCGGCGGTCGTGGCCCGGGCGGTCCTTGACCCAGTCGAAGGCGTCCTCCGGCTGGCCCATGACCCGCAGGATGTCCTTGAGCACCGTCAGGTTGTTGCGTTCGCCGTTCGCGCCGATCAGATAGGTCTCGCCGAGGCGCCCGGTCGTCAGGATCGTCCACACCGCGCTCGAATGGTCCTCGGTGTGGATCCAGTCGCGCACGTTGAGGCCGTCGCCGTACAGCTTCGGGCGGATGCCTTCGATGATGTTCGTGATCTGGCGCGGGATGAACTTCTCGACGTGCTGGTACGGGCCGTAGTTGTTCGAGCAGTTCGAGATCGTCGTGCGCAGCCCGTAGGTGCGGTGCCATGCGCGCACGAGCAGGTCCGAGCTCGCCTTCGTCGACGAATACGGGCTCGACGGATGGTACGGCGTCTCCTCGGTGAACTTCGCCGGATCGTCGAGCGCGAGATCGCCATACACCTCGTCGGTGCTCACGTGGTGGAAGCGCACGTCGTATTTGCGCGCCGCCTCGAGCAGGCGGAACGTGCCCTCGACGTTCGTCCTGAGGAAGGGCTCCGGGTTCGCGATCGAATTGTCGTTGTGCGATTCGGCCGCGTAGTGCACGATCGCGTCGTGGCCCGGCACGAGCTCGTCGAGCAACTGCGCGTCGCAGATGTCGCCGTGCACGAACTCCACCTGGTCGCCGAGCAGCGGCTTGATGTTCTCGAGATTGCCGGCATAGGTCAGCGCGTCGAGCACCGTCACATGCGTCTCGGGATGGTTGTTCACGACGTAGTGCACGAAATTCGACCCGATGAAGCCGCAGCCTCCGGTCACGATGATGTTCTTGGGTTCAAACGCATCAGTCATGGCTTTCATCCTAACAATCATGGGCTATCTTCAGCCCCTCTTCCGCAGCAGCTTCCTCAGGAAGAACAGCGCGCTCTCGTCGCGCAACGCCAGCAGCGTCGCCGCGTACACGACCGCATATGTCGTTCCCCGCACCGCAAAATCCACGAAGATGTTGTCAAAGCGCACGGTGCGCGCGAACACCGCGTTGCACAGCAGGACGAGCAGGCATCCCGCTACGGCGTGCATGATCGATCCGCCCAGCCGCAGCTGCCGCACCTGATCCCATGAGAAGCACAACGCCAGCGCGAACACCGTGCACTCCGCGACGACGATGCTGACGCAAGCCGCCGGCGCGCCGAAGGCGCGGATGCCCAACGCGTAGATGACGATGTTGATCGCCGCGCCGCTCGCCGTCGAGACGACGACCTTCTTCTCCCTGCGCAGCGGAATCAGGATGCCGTTCATCAGGAACACGCCCGGCGCCGTGAACGCGAGCGCGAAGGCGATGATCTCGAGCATCGGCACGGACTCGATGTACTTCGGGCCGCTGATGATCAGCACGATCGGCCTGCTGAGCGCGAACACCAGCACCGCGGCCGGCAGACAGACGACGATGACCGCGTTGAACAGCTTGTTGAGCAGCCGCAGATAGCCTTTCGGATCGTTCGAGGACAGATACGACAGGCGCGGCATCGAGACGCCCGTCAGCGAATTGATGGCCTGCCGGATGATGACGTACACCTTCATCGCCACGCTGTACAGGCCGACCTGCACGTCGCCGAGCATCGCGCCGACGAAGGTCGTGCCGGCGTTGCTGTAGATGGCCGTCGCCACGTTGTTCATGAACAGCGTCATGATCGGGTTGAAATGGCGCCGGATCCGCGGCGCGCGGGTCAGCGCGAGCCTCGCGTACCGGCGCGAATAGAAGAATCCCCAGATGTTCGCCGCCGATGTGGCGAACACGCTGATCGCCGCGTAGATGATGTAGTCGGAGGGCTTGTGCACGAGCGCGAACATGAGGATCAGCGAGACGACCTGCACGAGGATCGTGCGCACCGAGATGTAGAGGTAGTCCTCGAAGATCGAGTACAGCCATTCGACGCCCAGCGTCGTGAAGCCGATCGTCAGGCACTGGATGAACAGCAGCACCATGTACGCGTGCAGACTCGGGATGACGGCGACCGTCACGAAGAAGGCCACATAGGCGATCGCCGAGGAGATGATGTTGATCGTGAAGATCTGCTGGGCGAATCGCGTCAGGCTTTCCTGATCGCGCTTGATCTTCGCGCCTTCGCGAATCGCGTAGTTCGTGATGCCGAGGCCGGCGAACAGCGCGAAATACGACACGATCGACTGTGAGTAATTGATCTTGCCGATGTTCTCCGCCCCCAGGATGCGGGACACGTAGGGGAAGGTGATCAACGGGAACAGCAGGCTGGACACGGTGCGCATCGAATTGAGCAACGCGTTGCGCGTCAGCGACGGGAGTTTGGTCTGTGAAGCCATATCGATTTCTCTTGGATGTCGTGTGAAGCCGGTCCACGGCTCAGACGTAACGTTCGACGACGCGCAACGAGTCGCGATGGTGCCGCAGATAATTGATCTGCTTGCGCCGCGGGTCGTGGTTGACCTGCGCCTCCGTCGACGCGTCCTCGGCGTGGCGCACGACGATGCGAGGATCGTAGTACAGCGTCAGTCCCTGCCGCCGGCAGCGCAGCACGAGGATGTCCTCCTCCATGTACAGGAAGGTGCCCGGGTCGAACGGCTCCTCGAAGGCTTCGAGGAACGCCGGTGTGAATATCAGGCACGATCCGTGCAGCTTCACCGGCACGCATGCGCGCTGTCCCGCATGTTCCTGCGTCGAGGGAGTTGCGCCATCGGCGTCATGCCCACGGCCCGCGCCGCCCTTGAGCCGTTCGAACACGCCGTACAGATGCGTGCGCAGCAGCAGCAGGTTCCGGCGGATGTGCTTGCGCAGCGCGCGGATCTGCTGCGGCGAATCGACGACCGCGGACATCGGGTTCTGATGGCCGCCGTCCTTGCCCGAGATGATGTCCGGACCGATCACCGCGCAGCCGGTCGCCGCGTAATCCGCCACCGCCCGGCGCATCAGGCCGTCGTCCGCGAGCACCACGTCGTTGTTCAACGTGACGATGTAGTCGCAGCCCAGCTGCGTGCGGCAATACCCGTAGCCCCTGTTGTTGCCGCGCGCGAATCCCTCATTGGCGTCGTTGTGCAGCAGCACGACGTCGCCATCCTGCCCGTAGCGTCGCAGCAGACGCTCATAGCTGCCGTTCGCCGAATCGTTGTCGACGATGACGATCGTGTACCGTCCGTCCGCCTGCGCGCAGTGCCTGCGGATGGATTCGACGCATTTGACCGTCTCCTCGTCGACGAGGTAGTGCAGGATCACGAAGCCGAAGCGCGGCTCCGCCGTTGTCGTCGTCGTCACCGCCATCTCACACGTCCCCGTCGAGCACATGGCGGAACAGCGTGGGCGCGCCGCCCACCTGCGTGTCGTAGTGCAGCTTGTACGTCAGCTTGTTGATGTAGGTGTCCGCCGGAAGCGTCGGCTTCGCCTTGACCAGATTGAGCTGCTCGGACATGTCGAAACTGGCGCTGTTGTTCGCGGGGACGGCGTCGATCATCGCCTTGACCTGCGGGATATGGGTGTAGGCGTTGTAGATGAACGAGTCAAACAGGAAGTACTCGGGAACGGCGTCGATGACGGAGAACACCTTGACGAAGCAGTCGTAGATGTACTTCATGAACGGGTTGCCGGGCACCGAGGCCAGACAGTAGGTCGTCCACGGGTACTCGGCGCGCTTCCCTCTGATCGAATAGAACGGGTACTTGCCGAAATCCTTGGACAGGTCACCGGTCAGATACAGCGTGGAGTCGAGCCACACTCCCCCGTGACGGTACAGCAGCATGACGCGCAGCGCGTTGCAGAACGCGTTGATCGTCAACGTCCCGGCTTCGCGGCGGCGCACCAGCACGGGGTCGATCTGCGCGTATTCGCTGTAGTTGTCCTTCGTGATGACGATGACCTCGCGCCCGTTCGCATGCCTGACGATGCTGTCGATGCAGGCGCGCACGACAGGCGGCGTGCGGTCGTCGATCCCCTGCCACCAAGCCACCCAGATCGGGCCGTCGTTCGTCTTCGGCAACGACGCCATCGCCGCCGCGTCGAAGGGGATGTCCGCCATCTCCTTGCGCCACAGCGCGTCGTTGAACATCGCATAGTAGCGGTCCTTGCACCAATGCGTGCAGTGATACAGCACGCCCCATGCCGCGATGCCGGGTCCCAGCAGCTTCGTGCAGTTCTTCGCGGCGGACGCGATCTTGGAGAGCCGGTCAGGAAGATTGTGCAATATCGACATGGGCACCATCATACGATGGGCGTTGTCTTAGCGAACAAGGCGGAAGATCAGCCCCGCAGCGACTTCAGCCAGAGCAACGCCGCCATCGCGCCGTTCATCACAGGATCGGTCAGCGCCGCATACCGCAGACGTTCGCCACGGGACAACGCATGCCTGTCGACGCTGTGCATACGCGGGCGCAGCGTGCGCATGCACTGAGCACAGGCGCGGCGCACATCACGCAGCCGATGCGGCTGGCTCGCGGCGGCCGCTTTGAGCTCCTGGAAATAGAGGTTCACCTGTTCGGCGTTCCACGCCCGGTACATCGCCTCGTCATCGAGCAATCCGTATGCGTCGAGCATCGAGGCGCTGACGTCGATCGCATGGTGGAAGGTGCCCTGCAGGATGCCGCCGTAGGTATGCGCCATCAGGTCGCTGACGCGGTAATAGTAGCCGGCGTAATCCAGATACACGATCCGGCGCGCGGCATGGAAGGCCTGGATGTTGAACAGGTTGTCCTCCATGCGCGACAGCTGCGGATCGAAGCGCAGGCCGTTGCCGGTGATGAACGCATGACGGTACAGTTTGCCCCACGGCACGCCGATGGCCGTCACGAATCCCTTGCTCTGCAGATACGATCCGTCGAGCAGCTGATGGAACAGCGGCTGCTTCTCCTCCCTCGTGCTCGCGGTGAACGATTCTGGGAAGAAGCGCTGACGCGCCTTATGCTCCCCGTCGCAGGCGATGCAGGTGCTCATCACGATGTCGGGCGTGTCCTTCGTGCCCTCGCACACGTCGTACAACGTCCGCAGATACCCGTCCGCGACGTAGTCGTCGGGGTCGATGAAGCATATCCATGCGCCGCGCGCATGCGTAAGCCCCGTGTTGCGCGCCGAGGAGACGCCGCCGTTGGGCTGCCCGATGAGACGGACGCGCGGATCACGGTTCGCGAACTGCGTGATGATATCGGCCGTCTTGTCCGTCGATCCGTCGTCGACGGCGAGCACTTCGAAATCGGTGAAGGTCTGCCTGAGCAGCGATTCGAGGCATTCGCCGATGTATTCCTGCTGGTTGTAGATCGGTATGACGACCGATACCGCCGGCGTGCCCGCCTGAACGTCCGGATCTGCCATGACGCTGCCGTCCGTCATTTGCGATACTCCTCGACATGCATATGCGCACCGTCGCGGATGCCGCGCAGATAGGCGCGCAGCTTGGCGAAACGATGGCCTTCGAACACCAATGACAGCACCATCAGCATAGGAATCTCCGTGAGCCCCTCCAGACCGGTCCACCGATGGTACTTCTTCCAGAAGATGATGCGGTTGCGCGCCTGATAGTAGCAGCGCGAGGGGCCATAGCCGAGCTTGTACACCGGTTGCCACACGATTGTGCCGCCGGCTCCCCGGCGCGGCACCCTGATCGGGGTCCTCTCCGATTTGCCCTTCTCGTGGATCAGGCAGGCGCGGTTGTCCTTGACGATCGCATAGCCGTTGAGCAGCAGCCGTTCGTTGAAGTCGAAGTCCACGTAATCGATGAACAGCGCGTCGTCGAAACCGCCGACGGCGAGCGCCGCCTCGACGTCGTTGAGCGTCCCGGAGGTGATCGCGCCGTGTTTGGCCGCATGCGTGAGCCGTTCGAGCGCAGGCATCGTCATAGCCCGGTATTCGGCCATCGTCATGCGGTTGCGGTCGAGGATGAACGGGCTGACCATCGCCACGTCGCCGGTCAGATGCCGTTCGAGTTCGTCGCACATGCCTTCCGTCGGCACGCTGTCCTGATCGAGCATCAGGATGTGCGCGTAGCCGCCGTCATGTGCGGCCGCGAGCAGCTGGTTGAGCGCGAACGCGATGCCGCGGTTCTCCGTGTCGGCGATCACCTGCACGTTGTCGAATTCGCCTTCGCACAGCGCACGCACGTCCTTCGCGTTCCCGGAGCCGTTCTCGTAGACGAACACCCGACGCACCTGCGGCGCGGTGGCGCGCAGGTTCGCCCGCAGCCGTTCAAGGTCGGGATTGAAGGAGACGATTCCAGCGCAACGCATCGGCGGCGGTTCCTCGATTCTATGAAAGCGGTTCCATGAAGACGGTTCGGAAAACGGATCGGTCAGGGCGGCCATGCCGTGCAACGTCACAGATGATGCAGGTACATGATCGACTTGACGCGCGATCTCAGATTAGCCTTCCACGCCGACTCGTCCGGCATGTACACCGGGTATCGTTTGACGTCCAGCTGCTGGGCGTCCACCCAGACGTTGAGCAGACGCTCGGAGAGGAAGCCGAACAGACGCCTGTTGTAGGCATCGTATCCCGAGACGTCGAGCGTCGCGCGCGCTTCGTCGAGGATGCCGAACAGCCAGGTCATGTAGGCGTCGAAACGCGCTGCGGACATGACGAACATGTTGTAGCAGCTCAGGTCATGCCGATCCATCAGCGCGTCGAAGGCGGGGACGAACTCGGGGGTGCGCCTGTTCACGATCGCGCGCACCGTCTTGAGGTCGTCGATGTTGTGGAACTGCGCGAACTGCGTGCCGATCGTCTTCGTCAGCACCCACGGTTCGGGCAGGATGACGTCATGGCGTTCCAGATCCTGCGAGAACACCGAGGCGGGGACGATCTGCGTTTTGCGGTGGTCGGTGTAGAAGTAGCGGCGGTAATGCACGAATCCCACATTGTCGTTGCCCAGATCCGCGTTCTTCCACACCCAGTACTGCGCCGTCAGTTCGCAGAACTCGGGATTGAGCGCCGAGATGTTGTCGCCGGTGTCGTCGCGCACCGCAATCGAGGCGGTGTTGTTCGCGGCGCCGGCGAGGATCGGCGTATAGCCGTCCGCATCCGGCGGGGTGAAGTCCTTATGGGAGACGATGTACATATGGGTGGATCGCCTATCCTGCATCGTGGTCCCCCTCATGCGCGCCGGGCCGCGCGCTTGGCGTCGATCTTGCCTTTGCGGTTGCCGACGTAGCGGAACACGCAATCGATGAAGAACGACCCCATGTCGACGATCCTGCCCTGCCTGAACAGGCCGTTCATCGTATGGCGCACCATCGCGAACCCCTCGCCGGCGATCGGCGCCGATCCGAGGATGTCGCGGTGCTTCTCCATCTCCACGCCCTGAAGATAATTGCGCTTGTACTGCTGACGCCAGGTGAAGTTGTGTGAATGGACGACCGCGGCCTGCGCCTCGTAGACGACGTTCCAACCGGCATGCAGCAGCCGGGCGGCGATGAACATGTCCTCGTTCGTCAGCACCGGGTTCTCGAATCCCCCGACCTCCAGATACGCCGTACGCCGGTATGCGGCGCACACATCGGATGCACGGAACGCGTTGATGCCCAGCCGTTGCACGTCCTGCGGCGTGATGGTGAAGGAATGCGGACCGTAGGTGTACTGCCGGACGAGCGTCTCCGCCGCGCGCGCGTCGGCACGCGGTATCTGCCGGCCGTAGACGAGCGCGACATGTTCCTCCTCGAACGGCGCCAGCACGGCATCGATGTAGCGGTCGCTTTCGGGAAGCGCATCCTGCGTGAGGAACAGCACGAAATCGCCGGTGCTTGCACGCAGGGCCATGTCCCTCGTGCCGCCATGGTTGAAGTCCTTGCGGTCGATGACGATGAGCCGCACCTCGGGATGGCGGCGCACCAGTTCCCGCGTGTCGTCGTCGGAGGAGGAATCCACGACGATGATCTCATCGGGCGCCCTGCGCTGATGCTCCAAACTGGTCAGCAGCTCGTCAATCATCGTTCCCGCGTTCAACGTGGGAATGATGACTGAAACATTCGTCTGAGGCATCCTGGATTCCTTTCGGGAGCACCTAGCACTGCTGCGCGCACCGATGACGTATTCGTCCTGTAGGTCATCAGTGTAATCAATGCATGGTATGCGGTCTGCATATCGCCATGAGCTTGGCGCCGCGGCATGGTCGCAGACCACCATCGGCGACGATCACGAATGGCCATCGTAGCACACGAAACTCGGATGGCTCACTGCACCGGCTTCCCCGACCTAGCAAACGCAGCCACCTCGTTTCGTCCGCGCGCCTCACAACGTACCGTCGAGCACCTCCCCGTACACCGTGTGCGCGGCGGGGATTTGCCGCGTGTTCTTATAGGACAGCTTGTACGCATAGGTGTCGGACGGCAGTTCGACCGTCGCATCGGCGAGTTTGTCCGCCAGATACAGCCGGTGCAGGTTGTTGACCGGCTGCGCGTCGATCATCGAGCGCACCTGCGGGATGTGCGTGTAGGCCGCCGACATCATGACGTCGATCATGAAATAGTCGGGGATGTGATCCGTCAACGCATACAGCGTGGTAAAGGCCTGCAGCATATAGGCGAACAGCGGATTGCCCGGCTTGCCTCCCATGAAGTAGCCGGTCCAGTTGCGTGTGGGCGCCGTCTGATGATTCGGAATCGAATAGAACGCATACCGCCTGATGTCATCGGAAAGGTCGGCCGTCAGGTACATCGTCGCGTCCATCCACATGCCGCCGTGCTCCTTCAGCACGGCGAAGCGGACGATGTCGGACAGCGTCGTGAGCGTGATCGCGCCCTCGTGCACCTTGCGCATGATCGATGGATCCAGCGACGCGTACCGATCAATCGTGTCCTTCGTGATGAGGCGGACCTCACGGCCGTTGGCATGTCGCTTGATGCTGTCGATGCAGGCGCGGACGACCGGCGGCTCGGATCCGTCCAGACCCTGCCACCACATGACCCATATGGGTCCGTCATTGGTCGCAGGCAGTGTGGCGATCGCGTCGGCATCGAAGGGGATGTCCTTCATGAAGCGGTTCCATGACGCCTCGACGAGCTTTTCATAATATGCCCCGATATTACGATGCGCCAGATGATGCAGCAGGCTCGTCATCCCCATCCGTGGCCCGTACAGGCGCGTCGCGCTGCGCACGTACTGCAGTTTCGTGCCGATCTTTCCCATCGTGCTCCTTCCCATGCCCCGATATCATGATGGGCGTTGGCCGCCTCGCGGGACGGCCAACGCCCATCGGATGACAGATGATGCTCAGTCGCGCTTGAACAGGTCGCGCGTGTAGACCTTGTCCGTCACATCGTTGAGTTCGTCGTTCCAACGATTGGCGACAATGATCGTCGCCTCGTCCTTGAACGCGTCGAGATCATGCGTGACCGGGCTGCCGAAGAACTCCTCGTCTTCCAATGTCGGCTCGTAGACGACGACCGGGACGCCCTTCGCCTTGATGCGCTTCATGATGCCCTGGATGCTCGACTGGCGGAAGTTGTCCGAGCCGGACTTCATCGTCAGGCGGTAGATGCCGACGGTCGGCTTCTCGGCTCCTTCGATCTTCGACAGGATCTGCTCGGCGATGAAGTCCTTGCGCGTGCCGTTGGACGCGACGATCGCCTCGATGAGGTTCTGCGGCACGTCCGCGTAGTTCGCGAGCAGCTGCTTCGAATCCTTCGGCAGGCAGTAGCCGCCGTATCCGAAGGACGGGTTGTTGTAGTGGCCGCCGATGCGCGGGTCGAGGCAGACGCCGCGGATGATCTCGGCCGTGTTGAGGCCGCGGGACTCGGCGTAGGTGTCGAGCTCGTTGAAGTAGGCGACGCGCAGCGCCAGGAAGGTGTTGGCGAACAGTTTGATCGCCTCCGCCTCGGTCGTGCCGCAGACGAGTTCAGGAATACCAGTCGTGCCGTCGGCGTTCACGCGCTCATGTTCCTCCGGCGCCGCACCCTGCGCGAGCAGGTTCGCGAAGACGTGCGCCGCCTCGACGGCCTGCGGATCGTCCATCGGCGCACCGACGACGATGCGCGACGGGTGCAGGTTGTCGTACAGCGCATGGCCTTCGCGCAGGAACTCCGGCGAGAAGATGATCTTCTCGTCGCCGGTCTTCTCGCGCAGCTGCGCCGTGTATCCGACCGGGATCGTCGACTTGATGACGATCCAGCAGTCCGGATCGTATTCGCGGATCGCCTTGATCGCCGCCTCGACGCTTGAGGTGTCGAAGTAGTTCTTCTTCGGGTCGTAGTTCGTCGGCGTCGCGACGACCGCGTAGTCGGCGCCGGTGTAGGCCATGGCCGGATCGGTCGTCGCCTGGAAGTCGAGCGACATCGTGCCGTCGCGCTTGCCGTCGAGGAAGCGCGTGATCTCCACATCCACGATCGGGCTCGTGCACTCATTGAGCATCTCGACCTTCTCCGGCACGATGTCCAACGCATGCACCTCGTTGTGCTGCGCGAGCAGCAACGCCACGGACAAGCCTACGTAACCGGTTCCGGCGACCGCAATTTTCATCTCATTCTCGATTCTTCTAGTTTCGGTTGGTTTGGTTGATTGGTTGAATGCTGTGCTCAGTACGCGCCATGCGGATGCACGACGATGCCGATCGTGCGCAGGATGTAGACGACGTCGCCGAGGACGCTCCAGTCCTGCACATAGCTCACATCGAGCTGGCGGCTTTCCTCCTCGTTCAGGTCGTTGCGGCCCGAGACCTGCCAAGGCCCGGTGATGCCCGGCTTGACAAGCAGGCGCGTCGCGTAGACCTGATCGTATTCCTCGACTTCGAAGTCGCGCTGCGGACGCGGTCCGACGACGCTCATCGACCCGGCGAACACGTCGAAGAACTGCGGCAACTCGTCGAGGCTCGTCTTGCGGATGAAATTGCCGACCTTCGTGATGCGCGGATCGTGCTTGAGCTTGTAGCGTGCGCCCATCTCCTGGCCGTTCGCCTCGAGCACCTCCTTGAGGTGCTTGTCGGCGTCCACGCGCATCGAACGGAACTTATGGATGTAGAACGGTTTGCCATGCAGGCCGATGCGTTCCTGCTTGTAGAAGATCGGTCCGCCGTCCTCGAGCTTGATCGCCAATGCGACGATGAGCATGATCGGCGACGACAGGATGATCGCGATCGACGAGACGACCAGATCGAAGATACGCTTCTTGATGCGCGACGCCGGCGAATACTGCGGCAGGCTGATCGTCATGATGCTCATGCCCTGGATGTTGCGCATCTGCGTCGCATGTTCGGCGATGTCGAGCGCCGACGTGATCAGCGCGATCTCCAGATTGAGGGCCTCCATCTGCACGGCAAAGGTGCTCAGGTTGTCGGAGAAGCGGTCGAGCACGTCGGTCACCATGACGGTCTGCGCGCCGGTCTGCGCGATGCGCGCGGCGAGGTCGTCGCCGTAGGTGATCGGCTGGATGAACTCGCCCCACGACTCCTCCACCTCGGCCTTGAGGAGGTTGCGGTCCGGATCGGCTTCGATGAGACCGGTGGCCGGGTTCACGCGGATCGGGCAGACGCGCACCGGCTTGTAGTTGAGCTGCTTGCGCTGGTTGAGGAACTTGAGGATCTGGCCGATTCCCTCCGGCGAGCCGACGATGACGGTCGGATAGGCGTATTCGCCTTTGCGGTGGCGCACCGTCAGGAACATCCTCGCGATCATGCGCACGATCATCTCGACGACCCAGACGCACAGGCAGGTCACGGTGACGTCGGCCAATGAGATGGTCGTCTGCATGATGTAGTTGACGGCGCAGATGCTGATCCAGCTGATGCAGGTCGCTTTGAGCAGCAGGACGTTGAGCTGGTAGCCGTCGGCGAACACATGACGATGGTAGACGCCGGCGACGCGTGCGCAGAACACCCAGATGACCGCGCACACCGCCGCGTACAGATACGGGTTGATCGTGACGTTCCACTGCAGGCGCGTCGTGAAGACGTACATCTCCTTGTACATCGCCATGACGCCCAGATTCACGCAGAAGAACACAAGCGCATCGAACACCATGAGCGCAAGGTTCATGACGAACCGCCATTGCAGGACCTTGGCGGACTGACGGTCGACCTGCTGAGCCAGCTGCGCGTCGCTCTGCGTTCCGCTCATCATTCTCCCTCTGATGATAATGACATGGTCATCTGATGCGTAAACGACGTCGCATCACGGCACGGATCACGAGTCCCCGCGCATACGAACATTCATCATAACGCGAACCATGTTCAGCGCCGGATCCGGCGACGAAGCCGCCCCGTCGCCGTTTCTCGAACAGTGAATAGGGAATGCCTTCCGTCTAATATTGAGACGAGGTATCTCAACCACGCCGAGCATCCCGCCGATTCCACGCGTCCATGCGAGATCACGCACCGCGCGACCTCCGCAGCCCGCGAGCCTGCGTTCCACGCATGCCGGCGGATGCCGATTCGAAGGAGGCCACGATGGCAGAACATACGAAACACGTCGAGGATGGGGCCGACGACGTGATCGAGGAGACGACGATCGTCACGTCGAACGCGCAGGACGACATCCAGACCGGCGAGATCGACGCCGTGACCACGCAGGACGAGAGCGACGACACCATCGAGGACGACGAGCTCCACCAGTTCGAACGCCGCATCGACGAGATCCTCGCCACCGGCGAACTCGACGAGACGCTGCGCGTCATCGATGAGAAGGGCGTCGCGCAGGTGCTGCCGGTGCTCGATACGGAGCCGATCTCGCACCTGCTCGAGGGCATCGAGGAAATCGGCGGCCGCGCGAACGTCTTCGTACGCACCGCTGACGGCATCGCCGTGCTCAACGTCGCCGAATACAGCCCGCAGCATCAGGACGATGCGCTGTCGGCCGACGACACCCCCACCGGTGAGACCCCGGTCGTCGACGACATCACGGCCTCGACGACGATCACGACCATCGAAGACGACACCACCGCAGAAGACTGAGCAAACCGCGGCGCGAGCGCCGCATCCGACGAGAACCCAGGAACGCATGGCAGCACACGGACAACAGGAGCACCCACAGCACGAACAACCCGGCGACGGAGGAGGCGCACCGGCCATCCGCCCCGGACGTCCGTACACGCGCGAGGTGCACCACGAACCGGAACCGGATACGGCCGCGCACCGCGGGATCGCCGGTCTGTCCGCCGTCCTCACCCGCGAACACGCGTACCGGGGAGGCCATCTGACGCGTCCGGCGTTCGTCTCGCTCGCCATCCTGACCTTCATCACGTTCGTCGGCAACTTCACCCAGTTGCAGCTGAGCGCCGCGTTGCCGACACTCGTCGACGACTTCGGCATCTCGGTGACTCTCGGCCAATGGATGACGTCGATCTTCCAGCTGACGATGGGCGTCATGGTGCCGCTGACCGCGTATCTGACGCGGCGTTTCTCCACACGGCAGATCGTCATCACGTCGATGGTCGTGTTCACGGTCGGATCGGTGCTCGCGTGGCTCAGCCCGACCTTCCCGCTCGCGCTGTTCGGGCGTTTCCTCGAGGCGGCCGGCACCGGCGTCATGTGGCCGGTGCTGCAGATCACCGTCTTCTCGATCTTCCCGTTGGACCGGCGCGGCATGGCGATGGGCGTCGTCGGCATGGCGATGGCCGTGGCTCCGGCGATCGGCCCGACGCTCGGCGGTCTGCAGACCGATATGAACGGATGGCGCTCGATCTTCCTGACGCTCACCGTCATCGGCTGCATCTCGATCGTGCTCGCAGCCTGCGGACTGCATAACTTCGGGGCGTCCGACAAGACGGCGCATGCGGATTTCTTCTCGGTGGGATTGTCGATCATCGGCTTCGGCGCCCTCATGTTCGGCTTCACGAACATCCAAGCCTATCCGCTTGCGGCTCCGGTCGTCTGGCTGCCGATGGTCGTCGGCGTCGCCGGCATCATCTGGTTCGTGCTGCGCCAGATCCATAGCGAGCAGCGTTTCAAGGCCGGCAACGCGAGCCGGCCGGCGCTTCTTGACCTGTCGGTGCTGCGCAACGCGCATTTCTCGGTCGGTACGCTCATCGCGTCGCTGAGCTTCTTCGCGTTCAGCTCGCTCGTCGTGCTCATTCCGTTGTACATCCAGAACTGCCGCGGCTACACGGCCACGATCAGCGGTCTCGTCATGCTGCCCGGCGCCATCGCGCAGGCGATCGCCCAGTTCTTCGGCGGCCGCGCGCTCGACCGGTTCGGCGCGCGTCCGGTCGCGATGGCCGGCACGATGCTGCTGTGCCTCGGCACCGTGATGATGAGCATGATCGGCATGCACACCTGGATCTGGTATATCTCGATCTGCCAGTTCATCCGGCAGATCGGCATGGGCTTCGTCATGATGCCGGTCACCACATGGTCGCTCAACTGCCTCAGGCCGGCCGAGGTCTCCGCGGGTTCCGCGGTCACGAACACGGTGCGGCAGATCGCCGGCGCGATCGGCTCGCCGGTCATGATCCTGACGATGTACTCGATCGCCGCGGCGCAGATGTCCTCCGGACGCACCGAGATCGCCGCTAACATCATCGGCATCGAATGGGCGCTGCGCATCAGCGCGATCATCAACTTCGTCATGATCCTGCTCGTCGTCTTCGGCGTCAAGGGCGAGGACGCCGGCTCCACCCGCGACGCGGTCCGCCGCGCGCTGCGCCGTGAGAAGGACGGCAAGGCCGTATCCGCATAGCGCAGGAGCCGGCCCCCATGATGCACAGGGAATCCGGCTCCTACTTCCATTTCCTCCGCAAAGGTCGGGCCGCCCACAAGGATAACTTGACCTCAGGCCGCTACTACGCCTTGCCCATCGCCGTGAGGACGATGAGCACCAGATTGAGCAGCACGATCACGGCGCATACGGCGAGGCAGACGATGTGCTTGACCGTGCCGTCGGCGTATTTGCCCATGATCTCGCGGTCATGGGTGTAGCGCATCAGCGGGATGATCGCGAAGGGGATGCCGATCGAAAGCACGACCTGACCGATGATCAGCGCCTCGGTCGGATTGTTCGCGAAGGCGAGCACGACGAGCGCCGGCACGAGCGTCACGATGCGGCACGCCCACATCGGCACCTTCACCCGCAGCAGCCCCTTCATGATCTCGGAGCCCGCATAGGTGCCGACCGACGTGGAGGACAGCGAGGACGCGAGCAGTCCGATCGAGAAGATCGTGCCGACGGCTGGTCCGAGCACCTGCGTGATCGCATGCTGCGCGCCTTCGATCGTGTCGGTGCCGCCCATGCCGTGCAATGAATTCGCCGCGATGACGAGCAATGCGATGTTCACGCTGCCGGCGATAGCGAGCGCCCACACGACGTCGATGCGGCTGCCGTGCATCATCTCGGGCACGCTCGGCCGGTCGACGCCTGTACCGAAGTGGTCGTTCACGAGCGTCGAATGCAGGTAGATCGCATGCGGCATGACCGTCGCGCCGAGCATCGACGCGGCCATCAGCACCGAGGCGCCGTCCGAGAAGCGCGGCACGAGTCCTTCGGCCACCGCGAGGGGGTTCGGCGGATCCATGAACAGTCCGGCGATGAAACCGAAGGTGATGACGAGCAGCAGTCCGATGACGAGCCGCTCGAAGATCTTGTGCGTTTCGCCGCCTTGCAGGAACAGCAGCAATGTGGAGACGGCGCCGATGATGCACCCGCCGAGCAGCATCGGTATGCCGAACAGCAGGTTGAGCGCGATCGCGCCGCCGATCACCTCGGCCAGATCGGTGGCGATCGCGATCACCTCGGCCTGCATGAAGAACAGGAAGCGCCCCGCGGCGCCCATGCGCTCGCCGAGGATCTGCGGCAGGCTTTTGCCGGTCACGACGCCGAGCTTCGCCGCCTGATACTGGATGAGCACGCTCATGCAGTTCGCGACGACGAGCACCCAGACGAGCATGTATCCGTATTTCGCGCCCGAGGTGAGGTTCGCGGCGACGTTGCCGGGGTCGACGTAGGCGACGGCCGCGACGAAGGCCGGCCCGAGCATGCTGGCGAGCGCATGCGTCGCCTTCTCCGGCCTGCCTTCGTCCTTGCGCGCGATGGCGATGTCCTGCGCGGCCTCCGCGTCGAGTCCGAGCGTATCGATGTCCACCGGCTCCTGAACGCCATCCGCCGTGCCATCCGGTTTCGTTTCGCTTCGCCGTGCCATCGCCGCTCCTCGTCGTCTCGTCCTATCAAGCAGTCCTAGAGGGCCAACATAACGAATCGACGTCTGTTCGCGGCTCGCTCAATCGTCGTCGTCATTCCTCAGGCACCGCCTGCCCGGGGCAGCTGTGCAGCACGGCGAGCATCGCGCGTTTCTCCTGCGTGGTGACCGTCAGCCCGTACTTGTCCTTGACGCCGATCTGCCGCGCGACGTATGCGCAGCGGTACCCGCTGTTCTCCGGCAGCCAGTAGGCGGCCGAGGCCGAGGATTTCTCCTGGTTCGCCGCGCCGTCCACGGCGATGAGGTTGTACATGTCGTTGCCGAATTCGTAGCGTTTCTTCACGCTCCAGGCGCTCGCACCCGACTGCCAGGCGTTCTGCAATGCCACGACATGGTCGATCTGCACGGCGGCGCTCGTGTCCTTGCCACGTCGGAAACGGATCTCGTCGCCGGTGTACGGGTCTTCGAGGACGCCCGACTGGACCTTGCAGCCGCCGCGTTTCGTGTAACGCACGTCGTCGAGGTCGCGGCCCAGCACGTCGTCGCGCACGTCGCAGCCGTTGCCGTCGGCGTCGGTCTGCCGGTAGCCGAATTTCTCGCGGTCGTAGCCGCGCGACGACGGATGGTCGTCGACGGTGAGCGAGGCGAGCGTCTGCGCGGCCGTGCCCGTCGCACGGTATCTGCCGGTCATCTCGGCGAACCTCGGGCTGACTCGCGGCAGCACGAGTCCGATCGTCACGCCGATGACGACGAGGATGACGAGCAGGATGAGCATACGTTCGAACAGGCCGGCGCCGTTGAGGTACTTGCGGCCGAAATGCTGGGAGCGTCTGCGTGTCATGCCATTACGTCTACGCGTTCCCGTCCCCGAACGCAAATCGCCGGCCCCGTCATCGCCGGGGCGGCCATCAGCGTCCTTGGTATTCGATGGCGAGCGCGTCGAGTCGTGCGCGGAACCGCGGCCAGTCGGTGCGCATCGCCGTGAGCAGCCTATGGTCGGGCACCTCGTCGATCGCGATCCACTCGATCTCCATGCTTTCGTCGTCGTTCGCCTTCGGATGCACGGCATGCCCCGGTTTCTCGAACGCGAACACCGTCGTGTAGGACCATGGCCCGTGGTCCTCGCAGTAGGAGCCGACGACCTCGATGTCCTCCGGCGTGATGTTCGCCTCCTCGTTGGCCTCACGCAGCGCGCCCTCGAGCGTCGACTCGCCGTCGGCGATCGCGCCGCCGGGGATGCCCCACGTGCCGCCTTCGGCGCTCCATTCGGCGCGATGCTGCATGACGATGTGCGTGACGTTGCCGGTTGCCGCGTCGCGGCGCGCGAGCAGCACCCCGGCGGCGCCGTTGGTCCCCCAATGCCGCCTTCCGCATGCGCATTCGACCCAGCCGTCGCCCGGCTGGCGCACGTTCGTCTTCGGAGCTTTCGCCGAGGATTCCTGGAATCGTTCGTCGCGCGACACGTTCCACAGGTCGGTCCATTCGATGCCCATGCGTTCGACGAGTTCGCGCGCCAGCGGCAGGCTCAGACCGATGATGCCGCTCGGCGCGCCGGTGATCGAATCGATGAACGCGCCGCCGAGACCGTCCAGAGTGAACGAGCCGGCCACCTCGAGCGGCTCGCCAGAGGCGATGTAACGGTCGATCATCGTCTCGGTGAACTCGCAGAACGTCAGCGTCGCCATGCTCGCCGCAGTTTCGACGCGCCCGGTCGCGAAATCGATCAACGTGTGCCCGGTCCACAGTTCGCCGGTCGCGCCGCTCATCGCCCGCAGTCGTTCGCGCGCGACCGCTTCGGTGTGCGGCTTGCCGTACGCATGGCCGTCGAGCAGGAACATCGAGTCGCAGCCGAGGATGAGCGGGCCGACCTTGCGGTCGGCGAGACCGCCGGTCGTATCGATCGGCTCGCATTCGGTCGGGATGTCGACGCCGGAGAAATCGCGTGTCTGCGCCGAAGCGATGGCTTCGGCCGTGTATTCGGCGGCCGGCGACCCCGCGTCGACCACCATCTGCTCCGAGGCCACTTCGAGCGGACGGCCGATGACGCGTTCGCCTGTGGCCTCCGAGGCCGTGCGCACGACGTTGCGGTAGATCTCATAGACGGCCATCGCCTTCGCACGGGACAACGTGCACACCTTGTCGGCGATCGGCAGTTCATCCACGCTCACGCCCTGGTCCTGAGCCCTGCGTTCGAGCACGGCGTCCTCGTCGACATGCGACACGCGGATCGTCGGGCAGATGCCTGCGTTGAACAGCACATCACGGCGCGGCTGGGACTTGGAGGCAAGAATCAACGGAATGCTCATGCAGTCCACCTTACTGCACCTAGGGCATCTCCTTGGTTTTCCTGCATAACTCAATATTCCCATCTTAATCCAGAGTTATGCGCAGCCTTGATTGCCAATACCCCCCATCTCCCCATCTCCTACTCTGCATAGCTCAGTATTTCCAACCTGATTCCGAGCTATGCGCAGTCTCAACCCACCATCCCTCAATTCCTCTTCGCCCATACCTTGCATAACTCAACACTTCAATCCTGATTTCAGTATTTGCGGCAGTATGCCAGCCATGTCACCTCCGCGCTTCTTGTTTCATACTGCCCCACATTCCCAATCCTTGCATAACTCAATACTTCATGCCTGAACCTGATTTATGCACCCTCCGGTTTCCTACATCTTAATTCCTTTCACCTATACCGCGCATAACTCAGTATTTCAATCTTCATTCTGAGCTATGTGCATCTTCATTTCCTAAAAACCATTCTGATACCCTTCTTCCCCCTCTTGTCGCTCACCTTCTTTGCATAACTCGGTATTTCCTCCGCAATCTCGACATATGCAACAGGTATGCCTTCCTATTCCATCCACGTCAGGGATTCATGAGCAAATATGGTGCATCTTGAACAATCCACGCGCTCATTCTGTGTCTATTTGTGAGCTTCTCACCTTGACCAAAACTCTCACAGCCCACTCACCCATCCCAACCTGTGCATATTTCAATATGTCAGTCAAAATAATATTGAGATATGCACTCACACACCCATAGATATGCACTCACACACCCTTCCTCCCCGCGCGCCGCGGATCCGCGATCCGCGCATAGGTCAACCGCGTGATCTGCGGCTGACCGCCGGCCTGCGACGCAATCACGCACATGATGCGCATCGCGAGCCGATCCATTGCTTCCTCGGAATTCAAATCATCCTGCGTCACCTCGAACACCCGCCAGCCCAACGCGGCCAACGCGCCGAGCTTGTCACGGTCACGCCGGTACTGCCTATAGTCCGAACGATGCTGATCCCCTTGGTATTCCAGCCCGACGCGATACCGCTCGAGCGCAAGGTCCACCGTCTGCTCCACGCGTGAATCGTATGCGGCGCCCGGCACCGCGAAGTTGATCGCGAACTCCGGAAGACCGCGCAATTCCAGCCGCACCCGCAGTTCGGTCTCCTTGACCGACGCGCTGCCGGGTTTCGCGATTGCGAGCGCAACCCGGCACCGATGCTTGCCGTGGAAACGCCGCGCCTCCACGAATACGCGCAGTTCGTCGAGCGTCGCCAACCCGTAGCGTTCCATCGACTCCGCGATCTGGATGAGCTGCAGCATCGTCGCGTCCATCGCAACCGACGCCCACGCGGCCGCAGGCGTCAGGCAGCATATGCCGTTCGCAAGTATCTGCACGCAATCATCGGCCAGCCCGTTCCACACATGCATGCGCACACCCGGCAACGTGCGCCGTTCGGACGCCTTACGGACGATGACGTGCAGCGCATCCGCGTTCGGCCGCCGATTCGATTGCCGTCCCGGTTTGCGCGGCGCCGCATTGTCCCAAGCGTTGCCCGGCCCCGCCAGATCTTCGGGCGTCTCCACCCCGAGCAATCTCAACGCCGTCGATTTGCAGTACGCGTATGGAAGATCAGCGTCCTTGCAGCGGCGCATCATCTGCGAAGTACGCTCCCGCAGATTGGCGCGCAGCATCGGATACGACCGCCGATTCCCGTATCCGCGCTGCACAAGACCTTCATCCACCGGCGAATCCATGGGAACGGCATCCCACGGATATCCATCATCCGCATATTCTTCATTGGCGCCGAATGTGGTGATTCCCATCCCCTCTCCTTCCAAGGTCTTCCGACTTTGCCTAACCCTTATGGGCCCGCCCACCGTACGTCCGGAGATTTCCCCATACAAACCGTTTCCATCCCTCTGTGGGAATGTGGATTCCTTCGCCGATCCCCACACCATATGTGCACAACGATGTGGATATCCGCACGCATCAGAAGATGCCCAGCACCCCAGATTCATGCGTTTATATGTATATGCCAAGATTGATAAAAACAACCGCCGCCGCGCTCCAGCAAGAACGCGGCGGCCGGTCGACATCGAACGGGATACCGAAAAGGAGATATCCCACTGAATCAAGAATCCAACGGAATGAAGCTTCAAGTGCGCGCCACAAGATTCCGAAGTGAACCGATTCCCAATTCAGCACAACCAATATAACGAGGAAAGGGTCCAGCGACGGATGATGTCATCACAATCATCATCGTGGTTGTGCTCGCATCGTATGCAGATAAAAACTGGATTACGGTGCTGCTCTTCACAATCGTCATGAGCGATCAGATGAGAAGATGGTTCACCCGACGTTGACCCGATAGGTGCAGCCCCTCCGGGGCCGCACCCCTTTCCCGCCTTCCCCGCCTACTCATGTCTGCATATTCCCCGGCTGCCTCGCTTCGCATAACCCAAAAGATGTCCTGTATTCCCGACCTATGCGTTCATGTGCCGGCGTGGCATGCATACCGGCTCCATCAATACGCACATTTGCGGACATGGCACATGCCAATCATGCCAATTACTCACAAAATCAATGATTTTCGATCATTCCCTTCGCACTCAGACCATCTCTCCCCTCACCCGTCAGTGCATAACTCGATATTCCAACCGAAATATCGAGTTATGCACTTGTGCGCCCATTCGCACACACGCACCCATGCACCTGTTCATCTGCTGAACACTGCCCCGACTCATGCACATTCATGTGCTATCTCTCGAGAGAGGCCGCGCGCCAGCGCACGCCGAAGAGGATTCCCACGCCGTAGTCCGCGCACATCCGCGCACCTTCGACGGCGTACCATGCATCTACAACCCAAGAAGGTCATCGATGGAAACCACGAGAAACGAACTCAACAAGAACCTCGCACAGATGCTCAAGGGCGGCGTCATCATGGACGTCACGACGCCCGAGCAGGCGCGCATCGCCGAGGACGCGGGCGCGTGCGCCGTCATGGCGCTCGAGCGCATTCCGGCAGACATCCGCGCGGCCGGCGGCGTGAGCCGCATGAGCGATCCCGCGATGATCAAGGGCATCCAGGAGGCCGTTTCGATTCCCGTCATGGCGAAGGCGCGCATCGGCCACATCGCCGAGGCGCGCATCCTGCAGGCCATCGAGATCGACTACATCGACGAGTCCGAGGTCCTCTCTCCCGCCGACGACGTTTACCACATCGACAAGAACGAGTTCGCCGTCCCCTTCGTCTGCGGCGCGAAGAACCTCGGCGAGGCGCTGCGCCGCATCGAGGAGGGCGCCTCGATGATCCGCACGAAGGGCGAGCCGGGCACCGGCGACGTCATCCAGGCCGTCCGCCATATGCGCACGATGAACAAGCAGATCCGCGAGCTCGTCTCGCTGCGCGACGACGAGGTCTACGAGTACGCCAAGCAGCTCGCTGTGCCGTATGAGCTCGCGAAGTTCGTGCATGACAACGGCCGTCTGCCGGTCGTCAACTTCGCCGCCGGCGGCGTCGCGACCCCGGCCGACGCCGCGCTGATGATGGAGCTCGGCGCCGAAGGCGTCTTCGTCGGCTCCGGCATCTTCAAGTCCGGCGACCCGGCGAAGCGCGCCGCCGCGATCGTGCAGGCGACCGCGAACTGGCAGGACGCCGACCTGCTCGCCCGCCTGTCCGAGAACCTCGGCGAGGCGATGGTGGGCATCAACGAGGACGAGATCGAAACGATCATGGCCGCCCGCGGCGAGTGACGGGCGTCCTCCATGGTTGTTGACGTTTCCTACATCTCCAAAGAGCATTCCGACGACGTCGATGCCGTGGCGCATGGCGTCACCGGCATCCTCGCCGTGCAGGGCGCTTTCGCCGAACACGCCGCGATGCTCGATCGTCTCGGCGCGCCGTGGAAGCTGCTGCGCGCGGCCGAGGATTTCGACGATTCGATCGACCGCGTCATCCTTCCCGGCGGCGAGAGCACGACGCAGGGCAAGCTGCTGCGTTCCACCGGTCTGTTCGACCCGATCGCCGCGCATATCGCGGCCGGCAAGCCGACCTTCGGCACCTGCGCCGGCATGATCCTGCTCGCCGAACGGCTCGACAACGACCCGAACGTCTATTTCGGCGTGCTCGACGCGACCGTCCGTCGTAACGCGTACGGCCGTCAGCTCGGGTCGTTCGCCACGACCGAGGATGTGCAGACCTTCGCCGCCAATGGCGATTCCAGCGGTGTCATCAGCGATTTCCCGCTTGTGTTCATCCGCGGCCCCTTCGTGGCCGAGATGGGTCCGAAGGCCCATGTCATGGCGAGCACCGGCGACAACGCCGTCGCGCTGCAGCAGGGCAACATCCTCGCGACCGCCTTCCATCCCGAGATCACCGACGACACCCGCATCCACGAGTATTTCCTGAGTCTGTGATTGCAGCCAATACCGCTGAGGGCGGCCCGTGCGTTGCACGGGCCGCCCTCAGCGCTTTTCACCGTTCGGTGAGGCACGTCCTCACATCACCCGCACCTCGTCGGCGATCTTCATCGTCGATTCCCTATGCGAGACGAGCACGACGGCGGCGCCGCTCTCCTCGACCAAGCCGTTGATCGACTGCAGGATGTATGCCTCGTTGAGCGAATCGAGCCGGCTCGTCGGTTCGTCGAACAGATAGAGCCGCGCGTCGCGCAGGAACATGCGCGCGAGGCCTATGCGTTGGCGTTCGCCTTCGGAAAGCCGTCCGCCGAGTTCGCCGACTGGCGTATCGACGCCCTGCGGCAACGTGTCGATGAGCCGGAGCACGGACGCTTTGCGCAACGCTTCGCGAATTTCGCCATCGCTCGCCTCCGGCGCCGCGATCCGCAGATTGTCGGCGATCGTGCCGTCGAACAGATAGGTCTCCTGGCTCATCATCGTCTGCAGCCTGCGTCGCGCATGCGCGTCGACGGTCGGCAGCGTGTCCCCAGAAAGCGTGACGACGCCCGATTGCGGATCCCAGTAACGCATCAGCAGCTTGAGCATCGTCGACTTGCCGCGTCCGCTCGGTCCCTGCAGACCGAGGATGCCCGACACCGGCACGTCGAGCGTCACGTCGTCGAGCACCGGCGACGCGGCACTGTCATACGCGAAGGTCACGTCATCCATCCGCACGCCGTCGTACTGTGGCGCGAGCGTGCCGCGTTCGACGACCGCAGGCGTCTCATCCATCAGTGCGAACAGATGCCGCGCCGACGCGAAGGTCTGCGTCAGGCTAGCCGGCAGCGCGCTCAATGCGAGCGTCGGCCCGAACGAACTGACGACGAGCACGAGCGCCGTCACTGCGGTAGTCATATCGGCGTTCGTCGTCAGCGCCAATGCGAGCGTCAGGAACGCCGCGGCCGCCGAGACGAGCACGATGATGACGTGGTCGAGTCCGCCGTAGGTCGCGTTGCGCGCGCTGAGCTCGACGCGCTGCGCCCCCAGCGCACGCGAACTGCGTTCGATCCGAGACAGCCGCGCTTCGCCTCGGCCGAAGCGGATGATCTGTTCCAGGCCGTGCATGTCGTCGAGCACCATGTCGTCCAATCTGGCTGATTCCTTGCGGATGCGGCCGCCGACGCCGTGCAGCGCCCCGGCGAACAGCTTCGGCACGACGACTCCGATGAGCAGATGCGCCACGACGAGCAGCAGCGCGAACCACGGGCTGAGGCACAACAGCGCGACCGTGTAGATGAGCGTCGTGGAGATTGCGATGACGGTCGGCGAGATCGTATGTGCGAAGAAGATCTCGAGCAGTTCCACGTCGGTCGTGACCATCGAGACGAGGTCGCCCTTGCCTTTGCCGGCGAGCTTCGCCGGCGCGAGCCTGCGCAGCGCCGCGAACATCTTCGCGCGGAACAATGCGAGCAACCGGAACGCCAGATTGTGGTTCATGTACTGTTCGCAGTAGCGCATCGCGCCGCGGATGAACGCGCAGACGACCATCAATGCGAGCGCCCACCCGGCGCTCATCCCCCACACCGGCCTGCCGAAGGCCGCGAACAGCGCCATCGTGCCGAATACCGGCAGGAAGGTCGCGACGAGGTGCCCGAGCGTGCCGAAGATGCAGGCGACGATCATCAGAGGCCGCAGCGAGCCGACCTGACCGAGCAGCCGCCCGATGAGACGCATCGTCGACATCTCCTCGTGCGGCGCGTCCTTCTTCGCCGCCTGCGTCGCCGCCGCGAGGTCGTCGGGACCGTCGGATTCCGCAGCACGCGACGGCGCCGTCAAGTTCCGCGCGTACCGGATGCCGGCGTGTTCCTTGCGCTTGCCGACCTGTTCGACGTCCTGCTGCGCGCGGAACATCGTCGCATACACGCCGTCGGCGGCAATGAGCTCATCATGGGTGCCATGCTCCACGCAGCTGCCGTTGGCGAACACGACGATGTCGTCGGCGGCGACGGCGTCGGCGAGCCTGTGCGTGATGAGCAGCACCGTCTTGTGTTCGGCGAGCTTGTGCACCGTCTCCATGATGAGCCGTTCGCTGTCCGCGTCCACCGAACTCGTCGCCTCGTCGAAGATCATGATCGGCGTGTCACGCAGCAGTGCGCGCGCGACGGCGATACGCTGGCGCTGTCCGCCGGAGAGGTTCGCCGCGTCCTGTTCGATCCGCATGTCCAATCCGTCGGGTTGCGCGTCGATGAAATCGAGGATGTGGGCGTCCGCGAGCGCGCGCCGCAGTTCCTCGTCGGTCGCGTCCGGCTTCGCCATCAGCAGGTTGTCGCGCAGCGTGCCGGCGAACAGATGGCTGCGGGCGCCGACGATCGAGACGGCGCGCATCAATGCGTCCTCGCTGCAGTCGCGCAGCTCGACCGTCGCGCCGCCGTCGACGAACCGCAGCGAGCCCGTATATCCTTCGAGTTCGCCGGCGACGAGCGCCGCCAACGTTGATTTTCCCGATCCTGATTCGCCGACGATCGCCGTCAGCGAGCGCGCCGGCATCGTCAACGTGACGTCATGCAACGCCGGCTTGGCGTCGTCCTCCCCGTACGCGAATCCGAGCGATTCGGCGCGCACGCCGAGGTCGGCGCCCGCAGGCAGCGTTTGCGTGCCGTATTGCGGCCCGGGTACGTCGAGCAGCGCGAAGATGCGTTTGCTGGAGGTCATGCCGTTCATCGCGACGTGGAAGTACGAGCCGAGCTGGCGCAGCGGCAGGAAGAAGTCGACGGCCATCAGGATGACGAAAAGGACGCCGGACAGGCCGAGCAGCGGATCGGCGAGGCGTGGCTCCGAGACGAGCAGGTCGCCGAAGGCCTGATTGTCGCCGCGCATGAACTGCCAGACGGCCACGAAGATGCCGGCCGCCGCGCCGCCGTAGGCGACGACGTCCATCGCCGTCAGCGAGCGCAGCTGGATCTGCAGCACGCGCATCGTCATGACGCGGAACTCCTCGGCCTCACGGTTCATTCTCTCGGCCGCGCGTTCGTCCGCGTCGAAGGTCTTAAGCGTCTCGAGCCCCTGCAGGTCGTCGAGGAACACAGCGCCCATGTCCGTGTATTTGCCCCAGTATTTGCGGAAGGTCTTCGCCGTGCGCATCGCAATGAGGCCGACGATGATGACGATGAGCGGCGCGCATACGAGCAATGTGACGGCGGTCGGCATATTGATCGGCGCGATGACGGCGAACAACGTCAGCGGCGCGAGGATCGCGAAGCCGAGCTGCGGCAGGAACAGTTCGAAGAAGCTCTGCACCTGGTCGACACCTTCGCCGGTGAGCTGCACGACGTCCGACGTGCGCGTGTGCTGCGCGTACGACGGGCCGAGCGACAGCATCTTCCTGTACAGCGTAGAACGCAGGCCGAGCTTGACGCGCTCCGCGGCCAGGGTGCCGAGCTTCGTCGCGAACCTATGCGCGACGAAGCGCACAACGGCGATGACGAGGAACACGACGACCGACGGCCAGAACTCCGTGACGTCGGCCGCAAACGCAAGATCGTCGCCGGCGTAGCGGACGAGCGGCGCGACGATGCCGACGATGCTCGCCGCGAGCGCGATGTCCGCGAGCAACCCGATCCACAGGAAGACGATCTTGCCTATGACGAGTTTCCTGACTCCCGGTACGAGCGTGAAAAGCCGCTTGTCGACCATCGTTCCTCCTGAGCTTCGATTGTTCGTTCCTCGGCGCGCGATGCGAGACCATTCGTCAATCTAGCAGCATCGCGCCGCGCTGAACAGAGGCGCTGTGCGACTTTTTCGTGACGCCGGGCACGTTCCGGGCGCCGCAGATCACTTGTCCATTCACACAAAGTGGTTCTCGCGATTCTTGTTTCTTCGTACAATGCCGCGCCGCGTGCATGCCGGTTACGATGGCGTAGCTTACGCGAACGTTTTCAGGACAGGACCCTCCATGCTTACCGAATACACGACGCCCGGCGCGGCGCTCACCGTCTCCGATTCCGCGACCGTCTACTCGATGCTCACCGACCGCATCGCCGCGACCGGCCCCGACCTTCCACTCGCGGAGTATAAGAACGCCGCCGGCGCATGGACGACGATGACGGCCGGCGATTTCAATGCCCGCGTCCGTGCGATCGCGAAGGGGCTGATCCAGTTCGGCATCGCGAAGGGTGACGCCGTCACGATCTTCTCGGCGACGCGCATCGAATGGGGACTGTTGGATTTCGCACTCGCCGCGATTGGTGCCGTGACGGTGCCGATCTATGACACCGATTCCGCCGCGCAGGCGCAGCGCATCCTCAACGACGCCGACGTGAAGCTCGCGGTCGCCGACAATCAGCAGCGTTTCGACGCACTCGATTCGGTGATCGACGCCTGCCCGACGCTCGAACGCATCCTGATGCTCGACGCGAAGGCGCTCGAAGCGCTCGAGGGCATCGGCGTCATGATCTCCGATGAGGAGCTCGACGAACATATCGCCGCTGTACGCGCCGACGATCTGGCGACGATCGTCTACACGTCGGGATCCACCGGCACGCCGAAGGGCGCCGAGCTGACGCATAGGAACTTCACGAGCATCACGCGTTCGGCACAGCAGTGCATGCCGAAGGTCATCGAAGGCGAGGCGCGGCTGCTGCTGTTCCTGCCGCTCGCGCATTGCTTCGCGCGCATGATCCAGTACTTCACGATTGCGTCCGACGAAGGCGTCGTCGGTTATCTGGGAGACACGAAGACGCTGCCCAAGGACATGCAGGTCTTCCAGCCGACCTTCGTGCTCGCCGTGCCGCGCGTGTTCGAGAAGGTGTACAACGCGGCGTCGCGCAAGGCCGGCACCGGTTGGAAAGGCCGTATGTTCCTCAAGGCGGCGGACGCGGCCATCGATTGGTCGAGGATGGAGCAGGACGGCGTCAAGCCGACGCTCAGGCAGCGCGCCGAACATGCGAAGTACGAGACGACCGTCTACCGCACGATCCGCTCGGCCTTCGGTCCCCGGATCAAGTATCTCGCGTCGGGCGGCGCGCCGATCAGCGACGACCTGCTGCATTTCTTCAACGGCATCGGCATTCCGATGATCCAAGGCTACGGCATGACCGAAACGGCGGCCCCGTTCGCGTTCACGCGCGTCGAGGATCTCGCGATCGGTTCGGTCGGCCAGCCGGTGCCCGGCTCGTCGGTGCGCATCTCCCCGGACGGCGAACTTGAAGTGCGCGGGCAGAACGTGTTCCGCGGCTACCACAACCTTCCCGAGAAGACCGCCGAGGCGCTCACTGCGGACGGATGGCTGCGCACCGGTGATCTCGCACGGATCGACGACGAAGGCCACATCACGATCACCGGACGCGCGAAGGACATCATCATCACGGCCGGCGGCAAGAACGTCTCCCCGATTCCTATGGAACAGCAGATCAGCACATGCCCGATCGTCGAACACGCCGTCGTCATCGGCGACGGACGTCCATTCGTCTCCGCCCTCGTCACGCTCGACCCGGAAGGCGTGGCGAGCTGGCTGCCGACGCAGAAGCTGTCCACCGACCTGACGATCGACGAGGTCGCCGCGCTTCCGGAGACGGCCGCCGAGATCCAGCGTTACGTCGACCTCGCGAACGCCGACGTCTCACGCGCCGAATCAGTAAGGAAGTTCGCCGTGCTCCCCGTCCAGCTCACCCAGGACAACGGCTGCCTGACCCCCTCGCTCAAGGTCGTCCGGCCGAAGGTGAACGAAGCGTTCGCCGAGACAATCAACCATGATCTCTACGCCGGCAAGCGGTGAGGAGACCCGAATCGATGGATGGCCAACATAGGTCAGTAACAAAAGGAGTCACTCTGTTCCTCCCCATGCGACCATCCATCAATCTATCTATTTCGTGCGCATGACACCAATGATGGTTTTGATTGATGGATAGCAGTCAAAGAACGAGACTAGGCATATCAGTACGAATGCTGCAGCAGAGAATGTCATATAGTTGCTTGGCTGCCAAGTCATGATGCATACTTGAAGGACAAAGAGCAGTATGGCGATTCCCATTAACAACCAGTTCACCTTGATCGTCATCACAGTGCTGGCGCGAAAAACACGCATGACATACATAACAAAGTTACTGGCCACAAGGGCCCAGGCGGCGCCCTGCAATCCCATGGCAGGAATGAGAAGCCATGTCATGGCGACGACTACCAACGACGCTGCCACTGTCGATGTCAGCAGATATGCCGTTTTCATGCTTGCGGTGAAGACTGTGCCGTAGAAACTGGCGAATGCATTGAATAAAAAGGCAAGAATGAGTGGCGGAACGATGACCCAAGCCTCATAGAAACTTTTCTGCAGTAGTAGAGATGCCAGCCAAGGAGCACCGAGAACAAGGATAGATGCTACAACAAAGCAAAGAGTCCGAAAGACAACAAAAACATTGCTATAGAATTTGCCAGTATCCTCTTTCTTAAACTGTTGGAAAGCTGAAAGGCTCCATGCCTGCCAGAAGGTCAAAGAGAGCATATTTAGGATATTCGGAATCTTACTTGCTGCAGCAAAAAGCCCAGAAGCACCAATTCCAAGCATCGCAGTAATAAAGAACCTGTTCACACCTGTCCCAATCCACCAAAAGATAGAATTTGGAATAAGGGGAATAGAATAGAGTAACATCGTCTTAAATATAATCCGATCATGCTCTATTTGCGGTAAGGTGATATAATTTGCGAATTTACCTACAATTAAGTAAATGGCAATTGACGTTAATCCGCCTAATACTAGCGACACAAAGTATCCTTCCGTCTTCCAATCGAGAAAACCGATGAGGATACCGGCTGAGGAAGCAGACACCAATGAGGATGCGATAGAGGCAACAGTCAGCAGTTTGATTCGATTCAGGCCACGCGCTACATTACCTAGATATCCATTGAAACAGAAGGATATGAAGTAAGCCATAAAATACCATTTGCATGAACCCAATCCACCGAATATGGATAGATCTAGAAGCGGAAGCCCAGCGAGCACCAAGAGACACCCCAATAGGGAAACCCAGAAACCAACAGAGATATATCTATCCTCATCATGGGCGTCTTCGATGATATAACGTGTAACGGCATCACCGATGGATAAGGTCACCACAGGCAAAAGTAGGCCCACTACTGTGAGTGACATATCAGTGATTCCATACTGTGCCGTAGTTAAACAGTAGGTATATAATGGAATCAGCAGGAAAGTAATTAGTTTAGTGGATATCGCATTTAACAGAAACAGGGCAATATTCAGTAAAAGTGTTTTATACTTTCCCACGCGAACTCCTCCTTATTCACCAACATCACGATCACACAAAGAATCCATCAATACTTGCAATAATTATGTATGGCGTGTATACATTGTAACAAGTTTACGTGCAGTCGTTGTAATGTCGAATCCAGCATCACGGACCTGATCCACACAGTCCATCCTTTTCTCCCTATTATCCTCATACATCTGTAGAGCGGTATCGGACCAGACCCGTGGCCCCGATTTCAGATCTAGAGTACGAACCACATCACTACACTGCACCATCGAAGGTACGGACGAGGAGATCAGCGTCGGCAATCCGGCAGCCTGTGCCTCAACTGCTGCCAATGGCAGCCCCTCGTACAGGGAAGGAAAAAGGAAAACATCTGCGGCCCGAAGATATGTTGGAACATCTTCAACGGAACCGAGCATTCTAACACGATCCCCAATATGCAGATCGCGCAACCTATTCTCAAGTATGTTTTTCATTGGTCCTTTTCCAATCAAGAGCAGCAATGCCGACTCATCATTTGCGAGGATTTCTGCGAAAACGTCAAGAAGGAATGATTGATTCTTTTGTTCTGCAAGACGACCAACATTGATGAATACTGGACCATTTTCACCAGGAAAGAGCTCGCCCTTTAGTTCTTCATGTAATCGCTGATCGATTCTATAATTATTAACATCAATTCCATTATATACGATTTCACACGAATTAGATGCAATACGCTTTCCAAATGCAAACTCAGCGGCTTCATTCGAGCACGCATAAAAGCAATCTGGGTATCGACGTAACACCGAATGCACTATTCTCAACACAGCCCCCTTCAGCGCACTACCCCGATCATGGGTGTTATGTGAGTGTGCGATAAGAAAACGTCCATGCTGTTTCGCAACTCTCATATATGATAATGCTGCAGCATCAAGATTGTGACCATGCACAACAGTATATTCTGGATGCGCTTGGAAAAATCGAGAAATGAATTTCGTATAGGAGAAAGGATTATGAGTGTAGCTAGGCGCCTTGTATACTTTACCTCCTAAGGAAATAATCTCCTCTTCATATTCTTGCGAATTATTTGCCGAGTCACTAAATGGATGCGTGAGGAAATCGAACTGAACCTGTTCTCTGTCGATGTTACGATAGATGTTCATCAGCAGAGTTTCGACCCCTCCACGATCCATAATATTTACCACTTGCAAGACTCGCTGCATCTTATACCTTTCTCACATATCCTCTATCACTAAGGACTTTTTTGGAATATCGACCTCATGGACGAATACCGAGATTACCATGGATAGGACATCGGCTCCCTATTCAGCCAATGCGTTAGATTGAATCCACGACGGAATCGATCGGTATCACACAGTATCTGCCTTTCTGCCGAAACAGTATACGGGAAATTGATTCCGCAGGCGATTCCGGCTCTTGGCTGCGACATGAAACAGATCTTGTTCCCACATGGAATTGAATCGAACGAGAGGATATCCTCTTCTGTGCATTCATTCATCTCACTAAACTTCAGGAATACGTTATCCCAATTAATTCGTTCACAGCGACGTTTCCATTTTTCTTCTGCCTCCTGTTTAGTTAGATAGTGAAGGAAGACTACCTCAATATCATCGAGTCGTGCAATAATCTTCGTATCCTCACCCTTGCGGAAGAGCGTATCAGCATGCCGCGAGTCGCTCGCCTGTATAAAGTGAAGCGGTGTATTGATATATCTCCGCAAATCGGAGACGAATTTCACATAATCTGACGCGAAGAAATACAGTCCCGCAGTTGGCGACTGATAAGGCAATCCATAATATCGATATACCGAACCGGCCCAACAATTGTTAGATATTACAGTGAAATCCGTACGAGTCAATTGATATCTTCTTATTGGAGCAAAGAACGAATTAGTTCTCTCCCTAATCCGACGAAGACCAACTCCCACATAATCTCTTGTCATAAAACCTCCAGACTAACAGATAATATCTTTGAAAACATTAGCTACCGCTTCAAAGTCGGCATGATAAGGAATAGCGCCATGCCATTCGGGACGTGCGATTCCTATAATAAGGAAATAGGCTAAACAAACACCGCCGAATCCTACACTTACATAAGTCTTCTCCGGACTGGACACCTTGGAAAGGGCCTGAGGAATGATAAGTATAACCATTGCTCCAAAGTAATAAGAGAGACGTCCAAGAATCTCGACTCGTACTCCGATGGCTGTGAAGAGAAGCCATAGCATGAGGATGTGCTGATAGAGTCTTACGACCTGTGAGACATCGCACTGCCCATGGGAACGCCTCGATTGAGGAGGCATATAGAAGAAGCACAAGGTTACAATGGTAAGAGTGAACAGTAGGCGTATCAATGCTCCAAAATAATTTGCTCCCATGAACGTAGGATCATAAAGTCTTTCCTTTCCCAAGAAGGAGGTAATTAGCGCAGAGACCTGCGCCGATCCGACAAAACAGACCAGAGTAGCTATCACATAGAAGATGAGTGTTCTCCATGTGAATGCCAACAATGTCATGACAAGGCATAGCGGAAGAAGCCACGCAGACTGATGAAATTCTGTCGCGCAGAACAATAAGAATACCGCTGGAATCCATTTACGACGTATGAAACAACAATACCCGAGCATGATGAATCCAATGGCTATTGCTTGTCTCATTGCATTGAGGTATAGGGTATAGTTGGTCATGGCCACAAAGAGGAATGCACTTAACGCTACATCCATTGATAATGCATACACCGTATAGCCGATGGAAAAAACAACAAAGGCACCGGTGACCATGAGTAACAGCTGACTATCGGGTGAGATCTGATAGAGCAGTCGACAGAGCAACGTGAATCCATGCTCATACCGGTACGTCGAGAACGAGAACGAAGGATCTTCCCCAATGGCCCTATAGGCATCTACGAACTGCTGGGTGTCGATGCCGACCGCGCTGCTACGCACCATCGCCAGGAAAGCGAGCATTCCAAAAACAATCCAGCAATATAGAATGCGGATCCCTTTATCATACTGAGGTCTAAATGCAATTGCAGCAAGCGGTATGAACGCAAGAATGGCCAGATATGGTAACACACTAGCACCTATCGAATCATTGCCTCGTAATGTTGCATCAGCAACTCTGCATTAGCCTTTGCAGAATAGCCACGTTCTTCGAGCAACACTATATTCTCCGTGAGACGACCTTGGGTACCGTAGAAGTCGATCTTCTTCACCCATTCTTCGTAAGGCGCCGTCAGGGGAAGGAATGTGCCACTTCCCGTTACATCGGTCTCTTTGGGAACGTTATCCGAATAGATACAGGGAAGGCCGGAAGCCTGTGCCTCGATGGCCGACACCGGAAGCCCCTCGTACAGCGATGGCATCAGGAACACATCCATTACGGAGTAGAGCTGATTCACATCAGCTCGCACTCCCGGAAGAAGTACCGAATCTTCCAGCTTTTCCTCCTCGATGAGTTCTTCAAGGAATCTGCGTTCATCACCATCACCAAGAATCAATAGTTTTGACCATCGATTCAATGCGCGATATGCAGAAAATAACTTGATAGCAAAATCATAATTTTTCTGTTTTACGAATCTCCCCACACATCCAATCACGACATCATTCTCGTCAATCCCCAACTGAGTACGGAGAGTATCACGATTACAATCGCTATATCGAAAATCATCAAGGAGTATGCCATTATTTATCACAGTAAAGTCTTTCTTACCAAAAAGAAACTTACCGGCTGCCCGAGAGCAGGCAATGTAATCATTGGCAAACTTCTTGCCATACATATTCAGAGGAATATTGCGAAGCCTGTGCAGAAATACATCTGATGAACTGTTGAGATGACTATGTAAAATCCTACATTCCACTCCATTTTTTTGTGCTTCATTGAGCACGATGAAGGCAGAATTGGGCATGTGACAATGTACCACATCGTAGTCACTACCGATATCTCTGATGATTTGCCGCATCTCGCGGGAGAAGCGACCAAAATCATCAGAAGCATAGTTCACAGTATATACGTTGGATCCAGCGGACTTCAATTCTTCGTCATACCGAGCATCATGCATCAATACTCCATTACGGGAAGAATGATGCAGATAATCGAAATGCACACGCGCTTCATCATGGAACTGATGCCAGTTATAGACGACGCGAGCCACGCCAGCCGAGCGGTTCAGAGAGGGCACGACCTGCAGTACTTTGATTGGTGTAGCAGTCATATCAGTTGTTACTCGATTACGGTCACAATATCTTCAGCAGGGAGACGTCGGGATACGCATGTCGTGCATTCCTCAGGGAAATGCCCTACTGCGATATACATGACCAGAGACTCATTGGCCGGGATACCGAGCAGAGCACGAGTGGCACGTTCCGGACCCTTACGGAACATGGTGTTGAGCGGGCATGAACCAATGCCTTCGGCCTCCAGGGCAAGCAGAAGATTCATACCGAATAGACCAGCATCCGTATACCCTTCGTTATGTTCCTGAGGCGCCATAAACACACGATTGTCCGCCGTCAACAGAATCAACGCGGGAGGCGTGGGATATCCGTTGAGTCCCCCCTGTATGGACAACGCCTTCTCAATGACGTCCTTATTCAGAATTACCCGTACGCGGGTCGGCTGTCGGTTACACACCGAAGGTGTGCGCATGGCTGATTCAATGGCAGGCTGCAGTTGCGCAAGAGTAATCGGTGTTTCTGCGAACTCCCGGATGGAATGTCGATGTTCGTTGAGTTGTCGAAATGGCAATGTCGAATTCCGACGTTTCTCATCACGAGAGAAGCTAAGGCTGCCGCCTTCCTTATGCCCAATCCACTCCGCCGACCTAAGAAGATCCGGGGGGAACAACGATGAGACATAACGCAAGTCTGCATCATGACCCGCATGACGACGCACATATTCACCTACCGTGGCCATTGCCGACACATACGAAACCCTTGTCTCGTAATCGGGATTAGCCTTACGGTATCGGGCCATCACTTCACTGAGATTCCTCAACGGCTTCTTGCCGAATCCGTATCGGAATTGCTTATGACTCAGTCCTTTCTCAATCTGGTGTGTGAAATACACCATACGCGCTTCAAGCTGTTCGGCACCCGTTGCCGAATCCTTGGCATACGCCTTATTGAATCGTCGCGCCTCACGTAATGACGACATGATCAGACTCGGGTATCCGTTAAGCACGCGCTTACCGAAGGAGACCATGGGCTGCGGCAACGTTTCTTTCAACGTGTCTTTCATGGAATTCATATGCGGAAATCTCCTTATTCACGTACGGCAGTCAGTAGGAAGTTCGTTGCTTCCCTACGCTTATTCGCCAGAACATCTTGTGCATGGGTAAAGTCGAAGGACTGATCCGCAATATCTAGATTACGATAATCATCCAAATAGTGGTTTGCCATATCAGTCATACTCAGCAGATTCATGATGCGCCCGGAGAAGCGTCCCGGACTGATGGCGACAAATTTACGTTGAAGATTCACAGAGAAAGCAGTGCCGTGGAAGGAATCAGTCAGAACGTACTCGGCATTCATGAACAATCCCAGGAATTCCTCGACCTTAGGACACACGATGGCATGCTCACCTTTTCTCTTCTCATGAACGCCATAAGCGATGCGGTACAGCGGTAACTGCAGCTTCTTGCTGAGTCTTTGGGCGTACTTATCGAATTCGGGATTCTTATTGAGTTGATAGATTAGAATGTATGGCTGACCGGGCACAAGCTTCCTGCTGGCTATGCGTCCCCAATCACTGCGAGTAAGCATAAGTGTCGGATCGATCACCGGAACTGCACCATGAACACCGATCGAGTCCAATAGATCCACGGCCTCTTCTTCGCGTACCGAGATATGCGAATACCTATGAAGGGCCTCGCGCATAGGAACTTTCTCCCAATCATCCAACGTGGCTTTGCCGATACTTGCCGCATAGGCGATCCGCGGGGCATCTTCAGGAGCGAAGTCAAGATAAAACGACTTGTTGAATCCTTTGTTCCACACACTGTTCCACACCTGATCCGATCCAGTGCAGTAGATATCGGCTTGCGGCGGATTTCGCTCCAACTCTTCAGACGAGTAATACTTCGTCGGAGACAAATGCAGTCTGGTTCGGCGGAACTCATTGAGTGGAGCGGCCCGGCGAGCAACAATCCTACTTACCGGTATGCGTGCCAGCGCTTTCATACCCGGAAGCTTAAAAATCGGCATCTTCTTGACCAGCTGCCCATTGAGAGCACGATTCGTCTCGTTCTCCGGTATGGCATCATGCCTATAGTAATCTACAATCTGCGTATCAAGATTCAGTCCATCAAGTACACTCTGTGTCGCAAAGCTCTGTAGACACGATCCATAGTTTGGAGAATTATGCAATGTCATCACCGCAATAGAACGTTTGTTCATCGGTAAACTCCTTTCCGGAGTAGTTTCGTATAGACGAATGATCTCAGAGCATTCGGCATGCAACATACGATTATGCGTGGGATAGTGGTTTTAATGAATTGTGGTATCGTGAAATACTTGGATTTCAACTGACCAACATTGAATTTCCAGACATATCGTATATATCCGACACCACCTCGTCGTGCGTAAAAGTTATTATTTACACGCATAGCAACTAGAGGTTCGTCTATATTTACAACACGACATCCATTCGCAAGCATGCGATTAAATAAATCCCAGTCTTCGAAATATAGATACTTAGAACTATAATTCCCAGCCATCAGTACCGCTGATTTCCGAAACACCATAGAGGGATGACGGAAAGGATTCCGACGCTTTGAGTACGCTTCAATGTCCCGTTGGTCCACCGGAAGCGTCGATTGAGCAATTGGATTACTTGGATCGTCCTCAAATTCCACGATTTGCGATCCGACGAAATCCAGCCCCTCCTCAATCAGGACATCGAGCTCCTTCTCCATGCGTTCCGGGAATGAATAGTCATCCGAATCCATCCGCGCGACTATTTCATTCCGGCATGACAGCATACCCTTAGCGAGGGCGCTCCCAAGCCCTTCGTTCTGCACTAAAACAACCGAAGTAAGCAAATCTGGATGCCTTGTGCCGAAGGACTCAATCACTGCTTTCAATTCTGGCGGTAGCGGACCATCCTCCACCAGAACAATCTGCTCTGGTTTTCGAGTCTGTTGGAGCATGCTGTCGAGAGCAGCGGAAAGAAACTCTGGTCGCTCCCGAAAGTACACACTCATGAGAACGCTATAAGGCACTAAATCTGAACCCAAAAAGGAGATACCTGCATTATTTTCACTAGAACACTGCAATCGCAAAGTATCATTTTTCTCCATAGTCTCGAAATCCCTCCTCTTATCACATCATCGGTTTCCGTATGCATAATGATTGCTAATCGTTTCAAGGACCTCGATATAGAGCATAGGGTGCGTTGACCATGCTGCAGGTTTGTCCTTGCAGTAGTAAGCGCGTCGGGCGTCATTTACGGTTTTCCCACGAATGGCCACGCCTCATGACGGTTCGAAGCCATCGGATTGCGCGTTGGACATAATCGAAACGAGCCCACAATGCCCAAATCTGTTATCCTTGAACACAAGAACGGTCACGACTAGGACACCAAGGCCGACACCACCGAACGAGATTCTAAATCAACATAAAAACCTATAATACATAAATACTATTTTTATATATTTACGCTATCTTTGCAAGCTTCGCTCGTCCACGTGTTTGCACCTCCATCTCACAAAGATACAGCGTCTATACTGCCATTCAGGCGATTGCTATATCAATTCCTTTACCCTGAGGAGTGAGTCTAGCACGAACCCCTAGAACACAGTGCGTGTTGATTGTGTTCGCCATATTGCACGCAGCTGCAGCACGAGCGATAAAATCATGGCACAGGCAGCAAAGCATGTTTTTCGGCTTCACTGACGCCAGTTATTCAAAACACGCTACACGGTCAGCTTCTGAACACGCCACGTCCACGTCACGGATAGGCGATTACCGACCGATCTTGATATCCGGATTGGTCGGTAGTCTTATCCATGACCGATTTCGGTCTGCTGATTGGCGCTATAGCCCGAAAGGACACCACATGCATGTACTGTTCGTGTGCACCGGTAACATCTGCCGTTCGCCGATGGGCGAGCTCATGTTCCCGTTGTTCTTTCACGACGATTCGATTACGACGGATAGCGCCGGAGTGCAGGGGCTCATCGATAGCCCGATTGACCCGTCGAGCGCACGGCTCATGCAGATGGACGGTATCGATACATCAGCGTTCCGCTCCAAGCGACTTACGCCACAACTCGCGATGGGCAGCGACCTCGTCCTGTGTTTCACCGAACGCCAGCGCCAGAAAATCGTCGAACTCGCTCCACGTACACGCATTCGCACCTTCCTGCTGACCGACTTCGCTGACCTGTGCGGCTACTGTGCGCACAATGACCTGATCGAAGGGGACACGCTCGAGGACCGTCTCGATTCGGTGCTCGCGAACTCGTCTCTCGTACGTCCGATGCTGCCGCCTGCGCATGACATCGACGACCCGTACCGCAAGGAGTTCCCCGCCTTCGAAACCGCCCACCAGCAGATCGGCGAAGCCTTCGCAACGATCGCCGCTGCGCTCGAACCGGCCAAAGGCGCGCACGCGAGCTGACCGATCAGCGCGTGCGCAATGTATCGGCGATCTTCCGGATGATCTCCGAGTCCACGCGCTCGTCGAACTTGCGCGCGAACAACTGCGGCGACGCCATCAGTTCGTCGTAATCCTGCGACCGGAACACATAGGGGGCGCCGCGTTCCCAATCAATGAGCCTGAGATTGTCGCCATGGCCATCGCTGTTCGGGTCGTATAGGTTGCCCGCGAACGGCGAGTTGAGCGCCATCGTCTGGATAAACAGCTCGTCCGAGCAGTAGCTTGACCGGAACGTGCGTTCCACCAGAGGCTCCTGTTCCACCAGATAGCGGCCGAATTCAGCCGTGATGCTGAACCACTGGCTTCCTTTGCCGATCTCCTTAAGCCGCGAGTCTTTGAGCCGGTCCACATGCAGCAGTTTCTGCGCCTTGCTCAGCACGCGCGTGGGCAGATCGTCCTTTCTGCCTGTGCGTTCCTGCCATGGATGATGGATGGCGATGCGTTCCTTGATGTCATCCATGCGTCCGTCATTGGGCTTGCGATACACGAAGGCGATGAACTCACGTCCTTCATGCTCCTGTAGGAATCGGCAGATCTCGTCGTTCGTCTTGATCGGCAGGTCGGCGCCGGACAGCAGATGCAGATACCCATACGCGCATCCGGATTCCATGGCCGCCCGGATGAGCCTCATCTCGCAGCGCACCTGGCTGTAGCCGCCCCACGCCACCGGGGTCGGTTCGACGATCGTCAGCTTAGATCTGCGCACATAACGGCCCAGATCGGGCACCTCGGCGCGTGGGGTCTTCGCGTCGATATGCAGATACAGGTCGTTGCGTTTATCATCGAGCAGTCGCAGCAGCGTGCTGAGCTGGTCGAAGTTGTTGTAGGCCATGATCAGGTATGCATGACGCATCGTGTTCCTCCCCTTCAGCCCAGATGGTCGAAGGCCCACCGCGCCGGAGCAAAGGCGCCGCGGTACAGCATGAGCTTGAGATACCCCTTGGGGCTCAGCCCCCGGTGCACTCCGGCGGCGCGTAGATGTGCGCGGTACCGCTGATAGTTCGCGCGCACTTCCTCAAGCGGCATCGTTCCGGCTGACGCCATGATTTTCTCGTTGATATAGAACACCGTGCCGACCGTCTCCCGGTACAAGTGCACCGGTTCCACATGCGCCAGATCCCGGCAGGCTCCGATCGCATACTCGTGCACCGTCCAGATGTCGTTGAGCTTGCCTTGCGAGACCTTCGTCTGCAGGCTGCCGGCACGAGCCATGCGATAACAGTACAGCGGCGCATGCACGACGGCTATCCGGTTTGACGCGCAAATCGCATCAGTGACGGCGGGATAATCCGAGCAGGTGCGCAGCTGCGGAATCGTCATCGACTCCATCGTGGCCCGCGTAAACATCTTGCCCCACAGTTCGGGCCGTATCGCATAATCGTCGTCCACGAAGAAGCGGTCGCAGAGCCTGGAGGCGGCCTCCCGGCGTCCGATGACCTCTTCGGGCATGCTGTCCTGTACAGATATGGATGGTTCGCCGCCGTCCTCGAAGTTCTGCGCGCGGCATACGGCCATGTCCGCGTCATGCTCCGTCAACGCCCGCACAAGACGTTCCAGATACGTGGCATCCAGCAGATCGTCCGGATCGGCGAAGGTGATGAATGTTCCCCTCGCCTCGGCGAGCGCGGACCGACGCGCTCCTGCGACGCCTTGGTTCTCGGCATGGAACAAGCGAATCCGGCTGTCCTCGGCGGCCGCCCGTCCGCAGATCGCGGCCGTATCGTCACCGGATCCGTCATCCCATGCCACGATCTCGTAATCACCGTAGCTTTGCCGTGCCATACTTGTGAGAAAATCAGGGAGATACCGCGCCACGTCATGCATCGGAACAATGACCGAAACCGTGGGATTTCCACCCTTCTGCATCCGTTGACCTTCCTTCTAGCTGTCGCTTAATCAGCTTATCATCGACACATGCGCTTTTACGACCGAATCGTGCACGCCATCGGCTTTAATCGAGTTCATAAACTCAAGCATCTTCGCCGATATCATGACGGATTGAAGATGCATGGGCATGAGTTCCCGACCTCACCCGATACCCGTATATGCGTCATCGTCGGCTCGGCCGATTACGGCAACATCGGCGACATCGCGATCTCCGAGGCGCAGCTGGCGTTCCTGCAGGATCATTTCCCGGGAACCGTCATCGATATCATCGGCATGCGTTTCCTCGAATACCGCCGCGCGCTCGAACGGCGTCTGACACGTCGTGACGTGCTGTGCTTCCAAGGCGGCGGCAACATGAACGACCTCTACCCGTGGTTCGAATACGAGCGTTGCGAGGCGCTTGCCACCTTCCCGCACATCCGCAGCGTCATCATGCCGCAGACGATCCATTACAAGGATTGGCGTTCACCGCTGCTGCGCTACTCGCAGAAGGTCTACGCGCGCTGCACCGACCTGCATATCTTCGCTCGCGAGCGCCGCTCCGAGGAACTGATGAAACGCACCTACCCAGATGCGGACGTGGAGCTTGTGCCGGACATCGTGCTCACGCTCGACCCGTCCCCGTTCATCGAGGGGTCGCCGATCCGTGACGGCATCACCGTCATTCTGCGCTCCGACCGCGAGCGCAGCCTCGACGATCAGGCGCGCGCCCGCATCGAGGATATCGTCAGAGCCCGCGGAATGCAGGTGTCCCATACCGATACGGCGAGCAGCGCCAACCATCTGACGGCTGACGACCGCCGGCGTATTCTCGGCGACATGCTCACGACCTTCGCGTCGTCGCAGGCCGTCGTCACCGACCGTCTGCATGGCATGGTGTTCGCGGCGATCACCGAGACGCCATGCGTCGTGTTCGCGAACAACAACCATAAGATCCAGGGCGTCTACCAGTGGATCAAGGATCTGCCGTACATCCGTTTCGTCGACGACGTGGATGAGCTTCCCGACGCGCTCAACGCCGTCATGGGGGCGCCGGCCGCCTATCCGCGTGAACGGATGCTTGAACATTTCCGACCGCTCATCGAGGTGCTGCGGTGAGCGAGAGGGGAAACGACACTGCGGTGAGAGGCGACGTGCCGGATATGGCAGGGCGCAAGGACGGCCATGAGGTCATGGAGCGGCTGACGAAGCCGGAGTCGACGAATCCGGCGAACAAGTACAAGAATCTGCTGCTCAACATCGGCCTGTTCGCGCTCAATACGGTCGCGACGAAGCTGATCGCCTTCCTGCTGGTGCCGCTGTACACGTATTACATGACTTCCGGCGAGTTCGGCGTCACGGACATGTCGACGACGGTGATCAGCCTCGTCATGCCGTTGGCCACGTTGTCGATCTCGGAAGCCACGATGCGTTTCGCGCTCAATGACGAGGAGCACAACAAGAGCTACATCACGGTGGGCTTCATGATGGTGTCGCTGAGCTGCCTCATCGTGCTGTGCTGCCTGCCGCTGCTCAAGCTGCAGATCTTCGGCGGCCTGAACCATTACCAGTGGTTCTTCTTCATCTCCTATGTCACGAACGCCTTCCAGATGCTGCTCAACAACGTGGCGCGCGCCGTGAACGAAATCAAGATCATCCCCGTCGCGTCCGTCGTCACCGCGTTGTCCACCGGTCTGTGCGCGTGGCTGTTCATCGGCGTCGTGCATGGCGGTGTCGTCGGCTATTTCTGGTCGATGATCATCGGCAATGCGCTGGGCATCCTGTTCTATCTGTTCGGCGCAAGGCTGTACCGTTTCGTCTCGTTCATCACCTTCGCACGGATCAAGGCGAATCTTCAGGTGATGCTGCGCTATTCGCTGCCGCTCATCCCGAACGCGCTGTTCTGGTGGGCCGGCACGAGCATCAATCGTTTCTTCATCACGTCGATGCTCGGCATCGCCGCCTCCGGCCTGTTCGCCGTGGGCACCAAGATCCCGACGCTGCTCAATCTCGTCTGCGGCATCTTCCAGCAGGCGTGGACGCTGTCCGCGTTCCAGGAGTACAAGCGCACCGACATCTCGTTGTTCTTTACGAAGATCTACCGCATCTTCCAGTCCGGCATGGTCCTCGCCTCCTCCGGCATCATCCTGATCACCCCGTGGATCGCCGGCTTCATGCTGCAGAAGGAGTTCTATACGGCGTGGACGCTCGTTCCCGCTCTGCTCGTGGCGTTCTATTTCAATACGCAGAACGCGTTCTACGGCACTGTGTACACGTCGAGCATGCATACGACGACGTTGTTCACGACGACGATCTGCGGCGCGCTGACGATCGTGGCCGGCACCTATTTCCTCATCCCCCCGATGGGTCTGATGGGCGCATGCGTCGCGATGGCGCTCGGCAACTTCATCGTGCTTGTGCTGCGCATGATCTTCGCGAAACGGCTCATCGTCGTGCAGGTGCATTGGGTGACGGTGCTGCCGTCGGTGCTGCTGATGATCGCACAGGCGGTCGTCATGACGATGCAGCCTGCCTTCTACATGCTGTGGTCGGCGGTCATCTTCGTCGTCATCGCGATCATCCAGGCAATCGACCTGACGCCCACGGCGAAGGAACTCTACGCAAGAATGCGCCAAGGTCGCTCGCAGTCGGCCTGACGATCCCCCTTCACTCCGTCGAATCCACAGCGCCGCCCTCCGGCGCTGTGCGACGACGCACGCGACGGCCCCGCACGGCCGCCGCCAAACGGTCGAACCATGCGCCCCGATGCCGGTCCACAGTGATGCGGAACAGGCCCTGACGCAGCAGGTCCAGCATCAGGCACACCGTGAACACCATCAGGATGACCAATGCGCCGGAGATGATTGGATGTGCGGAGCCGAAGATCTTCGGCAGCGGCAGATACGTCGTCCAGCATCGGAAGATCGGCGGATAGAAATGGATCAGATACACGCCGAACGCCGAGGCGGCGAGGACGTTGACGAATACGCTGTGGAATCGGCGGCGCAGCGCCAGCAGCATGATGCCGGCGCCGATCATCATCGACGGCAGCCGCCAGTGGTCGAAGATGAACATCTGCATGCCGGCCATCCGTCCCGTGGCCATGAATATGGCGTTGGCCGCCAGCAGATACACCAGTTCGATGACGATGCCAGCGCCGATCAGCGCCCAGCATGAGCGCACGTCCAGTTCCCGCATATGCCAGCGGTAGTAGCTGATGAGCACATACCAGTAGATGAACACGAAGACGCTCGCGTCGGTCAGGCCGAACTCCACGTGAGGCACCAATCCCCCGACGCCCCACACGACGAGGCAGACGGCGGCGAGCTGCCCGTGCCGGCGCTTCGACAGCCGCCGCAGACCGTCGTTGAGGAACGGCAGCAGCACGAGGAACAACGCGTAGGCGGACGCGTACCACCACAGATTCGTGCTCAGCGGAAACACGCTGCGCACAGCCGTCATCGCCAAGCCATCGCCCACATAGACGCCCTCATGATGCAGCGCCAACGTGACGGCCAACAATGTGATGCTCCAGAACAGCAGCTGCCGTTCGAGGATCCAGACGCGGCGCAGGCTGCTCGTCAGTGTATGCTCACGGTCCATCAGGAACCATACGGACATTGCGAAGAACATGAAATTGGCGACCCAACCGCCACCCATATAGACGAACTGGTAGACGAACTTCGCGATGGACATCGGCTGCCGCGCCAGCCATCCGCCGCCGCCCACATAGACGTAATGGTATCCGACGACCATCAGCATCGACACGAGCCGCAGCAATTCAACGCTGGAATTGCGCCGCATGACCGTGCTCTGCGCGCTACGGTGGCGTCCCCTCACGGTTTCCCCATCCTTCCCGGCCGTCATCGCAGCGCCTTCTTCAGACTGCCCAGCGCCGTCGCATACTCCTTACGATGCATCGAACGCAACGGCAGATGGAACAGCCCGTCCCACACATAGCCGCGCAACCGCTTGAGGAGCGCCCGTTTTTTCGCCTGCTCTTCAGGCGGCGCCTCCAACCTCCGAACCGATTCGATGATGACGCCGGCGCCGCGCATGACGTCGAAGCGCGCGCAGTCAAGCATCGTCGGGGCGACGTCCCTGACGAAAGCCAGTTCAAGGTCCGCGCGCGTCGGCCATCCAAGCCGCGTATGCAGGCTGCCGGTGCGGGTGACCGACGCGGCGTTGTCCTCGTAGTGGTAACCCTGCGAACGCGGGATCACGGCCACACGCTGCGCCTTCCACATCACCCGGATCAGCATGAGCACGTCCTCGCCGATCTTCTGGTCGGTGAACGTCAATCCTTCGTAGACCGATCGGCGAACGCAGCTCGTCCACAACGTGTGCACCATCCGGTCCAGCAGGAACTGCCGCAACGGCTCCGGATGGGCATAGACGCCGACGGCGGTGCCCGTGATGACGGCGTCCGCATCCGGATGGGCCTCCAGCTGCCTGACGAACCCGTCGACCCAATCATCCTCGATCCAGTCGTCGCCGTCCACCCACATCACCCAGTCGCCGCGCGCCGCCGCAAGTCCCGCGTTGCGCGCGGCTCCCGCACCAGCATTGGCCTGATGCACGACCCTCACCCGGTCATCCGCATGCGCATAACGATCGCACAACGCCGATGTGCCGTCCGTCGAACCGTCATCCACCAGCACGACCTCGATGTTCCGATAAGTTTGGCCAAGCACGCTGTCGCAGCATCGGGACAGATATTGCTCAACATTGTATACAGGAATAATCACGCTTATTTTGCGTGTATGACATCCGATATCCATACCACCGTCCTCCTCACAGCCCATCTCCCTGTAAACCATCCCATGATACCGGTGAGCAGCGAAGAACAGCAGCCGAACAACCACGGCCACGCCTCCCCCGCGACGATTGACACCTTCCTTCGCCTGTCGATATAATGTTCGTCCGCATATTTCCTCGATGGAGAGAAGAACCTACGACAGGGATGGAGGGCATCATGAATCTTGCATCGTTGCGCCGGAAAACGACCGGCATCCTACTGACATTCGCCATGGTGCCGTTCACCGCGCTCGGCGCCACCGCGCAGGAAGCACCGCAAAGCGCATCGGCATGCGTGGCGGGAACCAACACCTACGAACAGTGTCTTCCGGACGCGTCGCTCGCCAACACCGTGGCGACCGCGGCGAACGCCGATGCGGACGCCGTCATCACGACGGACGCGATCGCGTCCCTCACCTCGCTCAACGCACGCCACGCCGGCATCAAGGACCTCACCGGTCTGGACACGTTCACGAACCTCACGACCGTGCAGCTGTCCAACAACGACATCGTCTCGCTCGCCCCACTGTCGGCGCTAACGAAGCTCACCGATCTGGAACTCTACGGCAACCTCATCGCCGACCTCACGCCGCTCTCCACGCTCACCGCGCTGACGAAACTCGGCCTCGGCGACAACGAGCTCACCGATATCACGCCGCTCGCGCCGCTCACGTCGCTCGTGACGCTCAACCTGTCGCATAACGGCATCACGTCGATCGACGCGCTCGGCGACATGACGAAGCTCGAGTATCTGTGGGCGTCCGGCAACGAGATCTCCAACGCGGACGTGGTCAACAACCTCACGGCGCTCAAAGGCGGCGACCTGAGCACGAACGGCGTGCTCAGCGCCGCGTACATCACGTCCGATCCCGAGGAATACCTCGTCATGACGGGGCAAGCAATCAAAACTGCCGTGACGGTCAAGCACGGCGACACCGTCACGGCCCCGATGCCGATCGGCTACGACGGCAAGCCCGTCACGCCGGTGGGCATCGACAACAACGGCGTCTTCGATGCCTCCACCGGCCAGGTGTCCTGGAAGACGACCGCGGACATGTACAGCGGCATCACCTTCATCGCGCGGTATGAATCGCAAGGTGGCGGCAAGTCCGGAGACCGTCCGTTCTCCGGCCGCATCAGCGTCAAAGTGGTCTTCGAAAACGAAGCGGACATGACGACGGACACCGGCGTGCCCGCGCAGCCGCGCAAGCATGAGCAGGTGATCACGCAGGCCGTCGCAACGACATGCGACGGCACGACGACGATCGCCGACTGCTTCCCGGACAAGGCGCTCGCGCAGGTTATCGCCAAACAACTCGAAACCGACGTCGCACACGTCATCACTGCCGAAGAGCTCGACTCGATCACCGAGATCGACGCGGACAATGCCGGCATCGTCGTGCTCTCCGGCGTCGAACATCTGAAGAACCTCAAGACGGTCCATCTTTCGGACAACCAGATCAGCGACCTCACGCCGCTGCGCGACTGCGAGCACCTCTACGACGTGCGTCTCTACAACGCCTCGGTCAGCGACGTCTCCGCATTGGCGAACAAGACGGAACTGTGGGGCATCGGGCTGGGCAACAACTTCATCAAGGACTTCTCCACAATGACGAACGTTCCCAAGCTCGGCTGGGCGGACGTCTATTCGAATCTCATCGAGGACGTCTCCTTCATCGGCCAATGGCCGAACTGCGGCTCCATCTGGCTGTCCGGCAACCCCTTCACCGATGTCTCCCCGTTGGCGAAGGCCACACAGCTCGACCGCCTGCAGCTCGAGAACAACGCGATCAGTGATATGTCCCCGTTCGCCGGCTTCTCCCCCAAGCAGTATTCGATGAACGACAATCAGGGCATCAACATGGGCGACGTCACCGTCGACGCGGGCGGCGAGGTCACGGTCTCCACGGCGAAGGGCCGTGCAGGAGGCTATCTACGCCCGAAGAAGATCTCTCCGGAAGGCGGCGTCTACGATGCCGCGACCGGCACCGTCATCTGGAAGGACGTCTCGGACAGCGGCGTCTATTCGGTCAAATTCAGCGAATCGGATGACCGGGACTACCTGTACAGCGGCATCGTCTACCGCAACGTCACCGTCGAGCATGCGGACAAGACGCCACCGGACATCAGCGGCGTCTTCCCCACTTACAGCACGCTCGGCGAGCCCTACGACCCGCTCTTCGGCGTACAGGCGCACGACAACGTGGACGGCGACGTCACTGACCGCATCACCGTGCCGCTCAACGAGGTGGACATCAACAAGGAGGGCACGTACCGCGTGCGCTACTACGTCGAGGACTCCGCGCACAACGGCAGCTGGAGCGGCCGCAGGGTCACCGTCACGACGGCCACGATCTCCTCGATCAAAGTGTGGCCGAAGTGGACCGATCCGGGCGTCGCGCCGGATATGGGCAACTACGCGGAGGCCACCTGGAGCGATGGCAACGTGACCGGCGAAGGCGTCGTCTGGGACAAGATCGATCCCGAGCAGTACGCGACGCCGGGCAATACCTTCACCGTTCACGGCAAGGTGCGTGGGCGCGATGTCTCCACGACGGTCACCGTGCGCGGCGAAGCGCCCACGATCGCCGTCGAATCGGTCACGATCAATGGCGATGGTCTCAAGGACGGCGCAATCACACTGCACACCGGCGACACAGTCGCGCTGAAGGCTATCGTCAAGCCGGATGACGCGACGAAGAAGACGGTCAGCTGGTCGTCGTCCTCCAACTACATCGCCTCGGTGAACGCTGAAGGCAAAGTCACGGCGAACAAGGTCGGCACGGCGACGATCACCGCGAGCGCGGACGGCAAGAGCTCAAGCATCACGGTGACGATCCCGGATCGTTTCTCCGACGTGCCCAACGGCAAGGCATTCCATGACGAGATCGAATGGCTCGCCGCGAACAAGATCTCCCAAGGCAACAGCGACGGCACCTATGGATACGGCAAGACGCTGTCTCGTCAGGACATGGCGATCTTCCTGTACCGCATGGCGAAGCTCGAGAAGGTCGAGGGCGCCGAGTCCTTCACTCCCACGGAGGCGGATTACAAGCGCTTTGCCGATGTGAAGCAGGGGTCGTTCGCGGCCAAGGAGATCCTATGGCTCGCCAAGACCGGCATCTCGCAGGGGTCGAACGGCAGATTCAACGGCACGGCCCAGCTGACCCGGCAGGACATGGCGATCTTCCTGTACCGCTTCGCCAAGCTCGCCGGATCGAAATCCGCGACGGACTTCACACCGACCGAGGAGGACTACGCCAAATTCAAGGACGTGAAGCAAGGGTCGTTCGCGGCCAAGGAGATTCTATGGCTCGCCAGCGAACGCATCACGCTCGGCAACTCCGACGGCACCTTCGGAGGCAACTCGAAGCTTTCGCGCGAGGCCATGGCGGCATTCCTGTACCGGATTCACAACCATCTCGCGAAGTGACGCGGTAAGCGTTCCTCAGGACGCCAGCAGACGACGGTAGATGCGCCGCAACGTCTCGCTGGCGTTCTTCGCGTCGTATCCGGCCTGCTCCATCCGCTCGGCCGCACGCGGCCGCGCATCCTCGTCCAATGCGCGTCCCGGAACGGACAACGCCGCGATATGGTCCGCCCAGACGGCATCCGATGCGGACAAGGATTCGAAGCACATCGATCCAAACACATCCGCGTCCTTCGTGACGGTGTCCGAAGCCAATACCGGGATACCGTTCGCCTGCGCCTCGATGAACGCGACCGGCAATCCTTCGAACAGCGACGGGAACACGGCCAAATCAGCGGCACTGTAATAGGCTCCGATGTCCCGCTGACGACCGGTGAGCTTCACATACGGTTCCAATCCCAGACGCGCGACGGTCCTCTCGATCTGCTGTCGGCGCTCCCCTTCCCCGACGAGCAGCAGGAACGCCGCAGGGTCGCCTGTACGGTATTCATCGAACATCTCGACAAGGCGCGTCTGGTTCTTCTGGTCGCTCAGACGCGCCACATTGATGAGCACCGTCGCGTCGGCCGGGATATGCCAAGCTTCGCGCACCTCAAGCCGCTTGCGCTCGTCGAAGGCGAAACGTCGCACGTCGACGCCGTTGCGAACGATCGTGGAGTCCTGCGCGTATGAACCGAACAGATAGGAGGCGGCGGTCTGCGAACAGGCGAGCAGGCAGTGCGCACGCCTGACCATGAAGGGGCGGATCAGATAATGCAGGGACGCGAGCGGTGATTTCGACGACGGACTCGTGTTGTGCGAATGCAGGATGCATCTGCTGCGCGGCGAGACCTTGCGCGCCAATGTGAGCGGCAGATATTTGACAAGCGAATTCTTGTTGAGATGGATGATGTCGAACCCGCGGCCGTAGATCACCTTCATATGACGTCGGTACGCCAACGAGCCATACCGTTCGGGGACGGTGAGCACATGATCATCCGGGATCGACAGGCGCGCGCGAATCGCCGGATCGTCGTTCTGGGCGATGCAATATACGTCGAACTCATCCTGCAGCGGCGCCACCTCGTTCTCGATGAACGCCTCGATACCTCCCCAGTTGCCGCTAATCTCCGAGACGAGGACCGAGGGCTTGGAATTCCCGTTCATGGGCGATCCTTTCCCGCATGCCGTTCATCGAGGAGCGTCTCATACCAGGCGTTCACCTGCCGGGCGCTCTCCCTGATGTCGTACCCGACTTCGGCGAGCATCCGTACGTTGCCCTGGCGCTGCTCCTCCCTCATCGGGTCACGCCCTGCCAATCCCAGCAGCCGTTCGGCCCACTGGCGTGTCGAAGCGGACAATGACAGGTAGTCGATCAGGCCGGGGACGATGCCGACCTCCCGTGTGACCTCATCGGACACGAGCGTCGGGCAGCCCGCCGCCTGCGCTTCGATGAGGCTCAGCGGCAAGCCTTCATACTTCGACGGGAACACCATGACATCGAAGACATGGTAGAGTTCGGCGACGTCGTTCCTCGCCCCCAGAAAACGCACATGATCGCCGATGCCGAGCCTATGCGCCTCCTGTTCCAATTTACGCGTGCTCCGTCCGGAGCCGGCGCCGACAAGCAGCAGCGTCGCGTCCGGCCGCTCATGCAGCAGCGACGCAAATGCCCTGAGTGTGAATGCTTGGTTCTTCTGCACGCACAAGCGTCCCACCTGACCGACGACGAGTCCGTCGCCCAGACCGAGCTCACGTTTCTTGCCCTGCACATCCGGTTGCCGGGCATAGGCATCGAGCTCGATGGCGTTGCGAATGTAATGCACGCGACCGGCGTCCACGGCACGGTCCCCGTAGAGCCAACGGGCGGACAGCTCGCCGCAGGCCGCAAGATCGGTGGCCTTCCATCGGGAGAACGGACGCAGCACGTTCTTCACCGCCGTTTTGGCTATTTCGCTGGAATGAGCCGTGCTGTGGCTGTGCACCACCCGGATGCCAACGTTTTCATGCTGGGCAACAGCAAGCGGGATAACACTGAGCGCATTGACGTTGGCATGCACAATATCCGGCCGTATCCGTGCAAGAACCTGAGAAAGCTCCCGGACGTAGCGTCCCAGATGCTTGTACGGCGCCACCGTGTGAACGGCGCCGCCCAACGCCTCGATCTCTTCGCGCGGAATGTAGTTCGAGTCCTCCTGCACGATGAAATCGAAGCGAAAACGGGAATGATCCGTGTATCTGAACAGGTTCATGATGGTGGCTTCAACGCCGCCCTTGTTCATACGGCCCATCACCTGGGCCACGCGAATTCTGTCATCCATGTCGGATTTACTCGTTTCCCTCAGTTGCTCTCAACGCCAATGCGAACGAATGCATACCTGCTACCAGTATACGGTCGAAGTGTCGAAGACAAAGGTGTACGGCAGGACCTCGGAGGACCCATGCACCTGATACACCACCATCCATGCCGCAAAGCACATAATGACAAGCGTCACGGCGAGATAATAGGCCGTGCCACGCAGGAAAAACCGCAGCATATACGGAATGGAGAGGCATTGAACGATCATGAAATACCAGACAAAGCGGTATCCGACCGGCAATACGGCCTGCAGGAAGCAGAACGCGAGCGCGAAGCTCTGCGCCAGCAGATACCAGTTCGCCTTATTGTCCTGACGTACGCCGTTGGTGCCCAACAAGTAGATCGCCACGAAAATCAGGAATACGGCCAGATTGATCATCGTCAGACGCGTGTCCGAGTACGCGGTGTCGTATTGGCCGGTGATGTAGTAGTCGAATCGCGTGTTCATGCTGAAGCGTTCGGCGAACACGCGCACCACCGACTGCCCCATGTAGGCGCAGCAGGGAAGGATCATGGACACAACGGCCATCGCGCGGTTCGGCAGGAAGAACAGCAGGCAGAACGGGATGACGACGATGCCGCTCAGATGCAGGAAGCAGCTCAGCGCCACCAGCGCGAACGCCTTGATGTACCGGCCCTGCAGCAGGAACACGGTGCCTACGAGGAACGTGACGATGGAGACGTACTGGGCCACGAAGCAGAACGAACGCAGGTAGTGGAAGCTCACGATGTACAACGTCACCGGCAGTGCGATGAACCGCGACTGCTTGCAGATCGCGTAGTACATCATGGCCACCGTGTATACGGCCATCGCGAAGAAGAACCACTGGTTGCTTTCGAACTGGGCGAAGATCCAGATGATGAAATTGAACAGCGCATCGTAATGCGGCGTGTATCCGACGCGCGTCTCCTCCAGCGAAGGCACATACGAATACATGTAATCGATGCCGGTGTCGTACCGCAAACCGGCGAGCAGGATCAACGCAAGCGCGGACAGCGCAATGAACACCCTGCGCAAGGTCCGGGCTCCAGCCAGATCCAGCCGTCGGCTTGTCTGCAACTCCGCATGCGGCATGCGCTGCGCGAGGGTGTCCCCGAAAACCGGCATGGCCTCACGTCGGCACAGATCCGCGCAGAACGCGAAGAAGACAGCCACTGCGAATACGATTCCATACAGCATCATTTCTGGAAGTTCCCCCCATCACCGATCCACGCATGGTACCGTCGCATCGTTCCGCTCTTTCCTCCTAGGCTCGCCGGTGTTGCCTGCACGCCATCAAGACCGGACCCTTTTGCACCTTGATTAGTATAACCAGCATGGCCGATTGCCGGCGCGAAGCGTTCCGTTCTTCACCTAATGTACATCGGAACGTCCTTCGACGCCGGCGAGGCCCCTCATGCCATTGCTGTAGTATGCGTAGGGAGAATCGGGAAAGCGCATCTGAGGAGAGGATACCGTGCCAAAGAGCCAACGGCCATTGGTGAGCATCATCGTGCCGATCTACAACGTGGAACATTATCTTGACGATTGCGTGCAATCGATCGTCGACCAGACCTACACCAATCTGGAGATTCTTCTGGTGGATGACGGATCGCCGGACGGCTGCGGCGCGATCTGTGATGCATGGGCCGAGAAGGATGCACGCATCACGGCGTTGCACAAGCCGAATGGAGGACTTTCCGACGCGAGGAACTACGGCATCGACCGTGCGCACGGCGAATACGTCTACTGCGTGGATTCCGACGATTGGATCCAGCCGAACCTCGTCGAACGTGCGCTCGACGTCGCGCTTGACACCGATTCCGACCTCGTCGTCTTCGAATACAACAGCGCAAGCGACGACGGCAGCGTCGTGAGGCCCTCCGACGACGTGCAGAAGTTCCCTTCCGAGGGCCGGCGCAGCTCCGAGCAGGCGCTCAAACTGCTGTGGGACGACAAGGTGCAGAACTTCGCATGGTCCTACCTCGTGCACCGAAACGTTTACGACACGGGCATCCGGTTCCCTAAAGGCTATCTGATGGAGGACATGGGCACGGCGTATCTGCTTTATGACGCGGCGAACGCCGTCTATTTCCTGCCTGAGCCGCTGTACAACTACCGTGTGCGCCCCAATTCAATCCTTGGCGTGAAGAGCCAGGCGATGTGTGAGGGAACCGTGCATTTCATCCAGATCATCGACCGTTTCGCTCAGTCCCATTATTATCCGCAGCTGCGCACCGAAGAGCTCAACTGGTCGATCCGCTATCTGACCGGCGCGATCATCTGGGCTTATGAATCGCGCAAGCGCTTCAAGCCCGGTGAGTACAAGGCCTTCGTCAAATCCACGAGGAAACTCGTCACCGCCCGCATCAAGGCATTGGGCATCCGCAACATGACCAACACGAACAAGGTCAAATCGCTCGCCGTGTATCTGCATTGCGTGCCGATCATGGACATTGCGTCCCAACGGCGCAGCGGGCGCATGCTGTGATTCTTTCCAAAAAACAGCGAAAAGCCGTGGATGCGGCGTGATGGTTCCTATCACATCGCATCCACGGCTTTTGCATAGTCGCGGACCGTGCCTCGTCGATCAGATGAGTTTGTTGAGGCGGTACAGGAACGCGGCCATCGCAGAACGCGTCAGCTTGCTGCCATACCCGAACGAACCATCCGAATTACCCAGCGTAATACCCGCATTCGCGCACCACAGGATCTCCTTGGCACCGAACGTACCCTGCTTCACATCAGAGAACCGACGGTAATCCGCAGCCGACGGCGCAAACGACGCCGCACCCTGCACACCGGCAAGCTTCGCATACCGATACAGGAACA